>CARPYP010000019.1 GCA_949045875.1 uncultured Clostridia bacterium
ATAGACCAGTAATGGCTATGTCTACCTTACTAAAGTGATACTTTCCTATTATATATTGAACTCTACTTTTGGGAGTATAGTTCAAAGGTGCTCTTATTTTATATTAAATCATTCATATTATAAAATCCATTAGGTTTATTTACTAGAAACTCAGCAGCTTTTAATGCTCCATCAGCAAAAAGATTTCTAGAATATGAAGTATGCTTTATTTCAAAAGTTTCATAAGGACTAAAAAATTGAACAGTATGTTCTCCAACAATATTGCCACCACGAATTGATGAAAAACCTATTTCATTAGGAGAACGTTTCTCAGATTTAGAATGTCTATCAAATACATATTCCTTTTTATTATCAAAAACTTCATTTATTGCATCTGCAAGAAGAAGAGCAGTACCACTAGGAGAATCTTTTTTTTGATTATGGTGAGTTTCTATAATTTCAATATCTGCATTATACAATTTTTTAGCAACTTCTGCTACAATTTTTGACATAAGATTAATATCAAAAGACATATTTGAAGACTTAAATATAGGTAAATTTTTACTATATTCTTTTATTTTATTTTCTTGTTCTTCTGTAAAGCCAGTAGTTGCTATAACAATTGGAATGTGATTTTGTGAAGCGTAATTTAACATATCTAAAGTCATAGTTATGTATGAGAAGTCAACTATTATATCTATTTTTACATTTATATCTTTAAAATCATTAAAAATAGGGAAGGTAGCAGTTTCATCTCGAGTTATATCAAAACCACCAACTAAATTTAAGTTATCAAAATTTTGAATTTGTGATATTATGGTACGTCCCATACGACCATTACATCCATTTACAAAAACATTTATCATATTAATTTTTATCCTTTCTAATAATTTTTAATTATAAAAAATAACTAAATGTGCAAAAACCTAAAATCATATATGCATACCTAAACATTTTTCTATATGCATTAGTATTCTCTAGGCCTTCTAAAGTTTCTACAATAGCAGAGAACTTATCTGTTAAAGTTATTATATAAGATTCTTTATATTTAGGCAAAGCAAATGCTAAAGGCCACATATGTTTTAAAATTACATCTTTTTCAATATCATTAAGTTCAAATAATTTAAGAGCATTATCTAAAGCACATTTAGGATGAGTAAATGCATGAAAACCTTTACGATTTTGTTTTTTTCTCCAATCATATAAAAATAAATCGTGTAACATAGCAGCACGTGCAGCTGATATATAATCCAAACGAAATTTTTTACAAATTAAATATGTATAATAGGAAACATATAAACAATGTTCATAACAAGAAGTATTATAATGTTGTCTAAAATTTTTCATTTGCAATACAGTATTATTTATTTTTATATTATATATAATTTCATCAAAAACTTTATCATTATTTATTTTTTCTAATATTTTGAACATATAATCAAATCCTTTATAATAGCATATATAAAATGCATAAAATACTTGGCAACAAAATGCTTACATAATAATTATACTATAAAAGGTGTATTAAATCAAATAAGGTTTCATAGCAATTTTTAGCATTTCTAGATTAGTAGGAGAGATAGGAGTAAGTGGTAATCTAGGAATTCCAAAATCATATCCCATCAAATTTAATGCAGCTTTTACAGGGATTGGATTTACTTCACAGAATAAAGCATTTATAAGTTCAAGACTTTCTAATTGAATACTAGTAGCCTCTTTTATTTTTCCATCCCAAAAATTTTTAATCATATCTGAAAATTTCTTAGGTGCTATATTAGAAAATACAGAAATTACACCAAGTCCACCTAAAGATAAAACAGGTAGTACTTGATCATCATTACCACTATAAATACTCAAATTGTCTCCACAAAGTGCAGCAATTTCAGCAACTTGAGATAAATTTCCAGAAGCTTCTTTAATGGCAACAATATTTGGGATTTTAGATAATTCTAAACATGTTTTAGGTAAAATATTTACACCAGTTCTACTTGGTACGCTATACATAATGATAGGCATATTAGGAACAGAAGAAGCAATAGCCTTATAATGTTCTATTAGACCATTTTGAGTAGCCTTATTATAATAAGGAGTAACAAGAAGTATTCCATCAGCTCCAACATTATTTGCAAATTTTGAAAGTTCAATAGCACTTGCGGTACAATTAGAACCAGTACCAGCAATTACTGGGATACGTCCATCAATAGTATCAATTGCAAATTTAATAGTTTCCTTTCTTTCAGAATCAGTCATTGTTGAAGCCTCACCAGTAGTACCACAAACTATAATTGCATCAGCTCCATTTTCAACTTGAAATTCTAGTAATTTTTCAAATTCTTCATAATTCACACCATTTTCATTAAAGGGTGTAGCAATGGCTGTTCCACAGCCCTTAAAAATAATTTTTTTCATATTACACATCTTCTTTCTGTGTTAGTAAGAACTCATATATAATTATATATCGAGTATATCGTCTATATTATATTCTAAAATATAAAAAAAGGGAAGGTATTTTTTGTTATTCTTACATTTTCATTCTAATATATAAACTTGTGTTTGTGGGGATGATGAATTTTTAGGTGAATTTAAAATGGTAACATATAATAAGAGACACATAAAATGTGCCTCCATATGTATTTATTCAGTTTTATGACTAGTTGGATGTAATAATTCTCCTTTTAGACCTAGTTCAGCTAAATTAGAAGTAGCAGCTTCAAATGGGATAAATATTTTATTTGCATCACCATCAGCAATTTCTTTAAGAGCTTCTAATGATTTTAATTGAACAAGTCTTTCATCTGGATCAGCATCTTTCATAGCAGAATATATCATTTGAACCTCTAAAGCTTTTGCCTCAGCAACTCTTTTTATGGCTTCTGCATCTCCCATAGCTCTTCTAATTTTTGCTTCCTTTTCAGCTTCAGCAGCTAAAATTGTAGCAGTCTTAGAACCTTCAGCTTGAAGTATTTTAGCTTGACGTTCACCTTCAGCTTTTAGAATTTCGGCTCTTTTTGTTCTCTCAGCATTCATCTGTTTTTCCATTGCTGTACGGATATCTTCAGGAGGAGTAATATCTTGAATTTCAACTCTTTCAACTTTACAGCCCCATTGAGAAGTAGCATCATTTAGAACCATTTTTAATTGTTCATTAATTAAATCTCTTGAACTAAAAGTAGCATCCAAATCAAGTTTACCAACAATATCACGTGTTGTAGTTATTGACAGATATTCAATACTCTTTTTTAAAGAACGAATCTCATAAACTGCTTTAGCTGGATCTACAACTTTATAAAATACTACTGTATTAATTTTAATTGTAACATTATCTTTTGTAATAACTTCCTGAGGTTGAACGTCTAAAGTTTGTTGTTTTAAGCTAACGACAAATCTAATACGATCTACAAATGGAATAATAAAAGTAAGTCCTGCATCTGCTATTTTATGAAATTTACCTAATCTCTCAATAACATATACCTCTGATTGACTAACTACTTTAATAGAGTTATATATAAGAAATATTAAAATTCCCAAAAATATAACTAAAAATATTATAAAAGGTATCATATAAAAATCCTCCAAATCAATTATTTACTATAACTGCTATTACATTATATAACAAAATAGGAAAAAATGGAAGAGTTTATGTAAAATTTGTTCAACTTATTGAGAATGTATATGTTTATATATTGAACAAATATCACAATTATTACAGATAGTAATTCTATCTTCAAATATAAGCTTTAAAGTATTAATAAAATCATCTTCAATATAATTAGTAGGCAAATGAATAGTTAAATGTGCAGGAAGAGTATTTAATAAATAATTTAAAATATAATCATTATCTGAAAATGTTATATCTGATAAAAACTTAGCATTAAAATATTCTTCAGATTTACTATCAATTAATTTTTTATTATCATCTAAAAGAATAGAGGTATTATTAAAATATATAAGATGTATATTAGAAACCTTTGAAATATTTGAACCTATATATAATTTTAATATGTTTATAAATTCAAAATACTCTCGTTCAATTAAATATCTATTAATACATGTATTTAATATAAAATCCAAAGTTTCACGATACTCTCTAAGCCTAAAATTAAGAAATCCATTTAAAACAATAGAATTATGTTCTCTTAAATATTTAACAAAAGATTTATATATAGAAAGATATTTATCTTTAAAAAACTCAGATTCTATAGAGTTATCAAAATTGCATAATTCTAAAATTCTATCCTTTTCAGAAGAAGAAAAATAGAAAAAATTGCTATTTAATTCTTTTTTTAATATAAATGGTTCATAGAATTTTAATATAGTATCTGTCAAAATACTACACACACAATCGTAAAATAATTCTGTATTAGTACCAGAATAATGAACTATTATATTATCATATATCTTAAAAGAATTGGAAGAAAGATACAGATGGTCTAATTCCAATAATGAAAATCTATCGAATAAGTAATTTAATATAGAATTGTTATTAATTTTTATGCAAAATGATTTCATTTAAGAACTAAACTCCTTCCAAAATATAATAAATATATTATTTGCAAAAAACAATCATATATACATATATCTTATTCTAATAAATTTTAAGTGCTACATTAAATTTTCATTAAAAAAAATTAGACATAGTCTTTTATAAGGTATATAAAGGAAAATTTCTTTAGAAAACAAATAAAAAAATATAGAGGGAAAATCCCTCTAAAAAATAATAAAATTTATAAATTTACTTTTGGAATAACATTTGAATTTAAATATCTATTGATATTTTTCAAAGTTATTCCTGTGTGTACTGATAAATTAGATATTGAAGAAGCTGTAATATTATTATCATTAATATAATTTGTCAACTTAGAGATATCACATCTATCCTTTGGAAGACATTTTGGACATACCTCAACATCTGATACAAAAAAACACCCACAACGAGCACATTTTTTAAACTCCATAAAAACCACCTCATATATTTTTTACTTTTTAGACATTTTATCACATAAAAACAAAAAAAGAAACAAGTTTTTTAAAATATATTGACAAAATTTTAAAAGATAATATAATAAAATTAAAAAGACATAGAAACACAAGGAATTGTGAGATTTTAGAAAATATAAGAAAGGGAATTAAGACATGAGCAAACCAACTAGTACTATTTTAAAAATGCTAAAAACTAGAAAAGATTGCCCAACTGCTGAAAAAATATATATGGAAATAAAAAACGATATGCCAGATGTATCATTAAGAAGAGTACAGTCTATTTTAGAGCATTTATGTGAGCAAGGGCTAATTATAAAGATAAAATCAAGAACAGGTGGACCTGAAAGATATGATGCTAGTGGATTACCTAAAATTACATTTGAATGTTCAAAATGTGGAATGATAGAAGATATATATTTGTATGATATACAATTAAGAAGACTATATGGAGAAATGAAAAAATTAGGACAAGAAATTGAAGCGAATACAGATAATTCATATATTAATCTTAGCGGAATTTGTAAAAAATGCAATAATTAAAAAGTCTTTGATTTTTCTTATTTGTTCTCGCTCTACCAAGGTTTTCGACTGTAAGGAGAAAATCTGTGAAGGCTAGCGAATTATAGCCTTTATATAATATGAAAGTATCACTATCCATATTATATAAAAAAAATTAGCACAAAGTATTGACAAGTGCTAATTTTTATTATATTATATTAGCAGTCAATCAAAAGGAGTGCTAAGAATATGGATTAAAGGGGGAGAATATGGAAGAGCGCAAAAAGAAAATATTGCGAGCAATAGTAGATGAATATATAGAAACTGCTGAACCAGTTAGTTCAAATACTATAGTACAGAAATATGAACCTAATATTAGTAGTGCAACTGTTAGAAATGATATGGCAGAACTTGAAAAAATAGGATATATTGAAAAAACACATACATCCTCAGGAAGAGTTCCATCTGCAAAAGGATATAGGCTATATGTAGATGAACTATTAAAATATGATGACATAAGTTTAGAAGAAATTAAATATATAGGAGAAAAACTTGAAACAAAAGTAAATCAACTTGAAGAACTAACCAAAATTACAACAAGCACAATTTCAGAAATAACACATTATACAACAGTAAGTGTAGGACCAGAATCTTCAAAACAAAATATTGAAGAAATGAAATTTGTAATGTTAGGTTCAAGAATGTTAATGGCAATAATAGTTACAGAACTTGGCTTAATAAAAGAAACAATTATAAAATTTGATGAAGACATTACACAAGAACAAGTAGACACTTTAACGCATTTATTTAATAACAAATTAAAAGGCAAACCAATAGAAATGATAAATAAGCCATTAGAAGAATACATTTTTAATGAACTACATTATAGTATTAACATAATAAAAACCATAATTGAAGAGATTAGAAAAATGATTAAACAAGATGAGAGAATTTATTTAGAAGGAAGAAATAAAAATTTCGATTTACCAGAATTCAAAAGTTTAGACACTGCTAGAAATTTTGTAAATGTATTAGATGAAAATGACATAATGTTAGATATATTAAAAAGTGGAGTAGCAGATGATATTCAAATATATATTGGGGATGAAAATAAAAATGAAGAATTAAGAGACTTTAGTGTAATAACATTTAAACACTCAATAGGTAATAAAGACATGGGAACAATAGGGATAATAGGACCTAAGCGAATGAACTACTCAAAGGTAATTTCAGTAATGAAATATATAAATAAAATTTTAAACAACAATGAAAATACAAATGGAAAGGAAGATATTTAAAATGAATGATGAAGAATTAGATGAAAAGATTGTAGAAGAAAATGTAGAAATTATGAATTCAGATGTTGATGTTCAAAAATTACAAGAAGATTTAGATAACACAACAGATAGACTAAAACGTTTAATGGCAGAATTTGATAATTATAAAAAAAGAGCATCAAAAGAGAGAGAACAATTATATAATTCATTAGTTGCAGATATTATGATGGCTTTTTTACCTGTAATGGATAATTTAGAAAAAGCAATAAATACTAGTACAGGAGATGAAGGCTACAAACAAGGAATGGAATTAGTTGCAAAACAATTTAAAGATGTATTAAAATCTTTTGGATTAGAGGAAATTAAGACAGATGGAGAAATATTTAATCCAATTTTACATGAAGCAGTAAGTAGTGTTCAAGATGATACAAAGGAAAGTCAAGAAATTGTAGAAGAATTTAGAAAAGGCTACAAAATGGGAGAAAAAGTTATTAGACATGCGATGGTTGTAGTCAATCAATAATGTTATTAGTTTTTATTATAAATTTTAACAAAAGAATAGTTCAATAATTAATAAAATTTTCTAATACCAAAAATCAATTTATTTTCAAAGAACTTCTAAAATTTATTTTATGGCTCTATTTCATTTACAGAGCAAATGAAATATTTTCATACGATAAATTAAGAATTTCTAATTTAATAAATTTCAATTTTAATATTTTCAAATTTTATTAATTAATGACTAAATTGTTTATCAAAATAAATTTTTAGGAGGAATTTAAAATGGGAAAAATTATAGGAATCGACTTAGGTACAACAAATTCATGTGTAGCAGTTATGGAAGGAGGGGAACCAGTAGTAATACCAAATGCAGAAGGAGATAGAACCACCCCATCAATAGTAGCATTTTCAAAAAATGGAGAAAGATTAGTAGGACAAATTGCAAAACGTCAAGCAGTTACAAATCCAGATAATACAGTTATATCAATAAAAAGAAAAATGGGAACAGATGAAAAAGTTACAATAGAAGGAGACAAATTTTCACCACAAGAAATATCAGCAATGATTTTACAAAAATTAAAAGCAGATGCAGAAAACTATTTAGGAGATAAAGTTACACAAGCAGTTATAACAGTTCCAGCTTATTTTAGTGATAGCCAAAGACAGGCAACAAAAGATGCAGGAAAAATAGCAGGACTTGAAGTTCTAAGAATTATAAATGAGCCAACAGCAGCAGCACTTGCATATGGTATGGATAAAGAAAAAGACCAAAAAATAATGATTTACGACTTAGGAGGAGGAACATTTGATGTTTCAATACTAGACATAGGAGATGGAGTATTTGAGGTTTTAGCGACAAATGGTAACACACATTTAGGAGGAGATGACTTTGACCAAAGAATTATAGATTATTTAGTAGCAGAATTCAAAAAAGACCAAGGAATAGATTTAAGCCAAGATAAAATGGCAATGCAAAGATTAAAAGAAGCTGCTGAAAAAGCTAAAAAAGATTTATCAGGGGTAGGTCAAACAAACATTAATTTACCATTCATAACAGCAGATGCATCAGGACCAAAACATTTAGATATAAATTTAACAAGAGCAAAATTTGAGGAATTAATAAAAGACTTAGTAGAAGCTACAGAAGGACCAGTAAATCAAGCATTAAAAGATGCAGGAATATCAGCTAATGAATTAAACAAAGTATTATTAGTTGGTGGTTCTACAAGAGTACCAGCTGTTCAAGAAGCAGTTAAGAAAATTACAGGAAAAGATGCAGATAAAGGAATTAACCCAGACGAATGTGTTGCAGTAGGTGCAGGAATACAAGGAGGAGTACTATCAGGAGATGTTCAAGACTTAGTATTACTAGATGTAACACCATTATCATTAGGAATTGAAACATATGGAGGAGTATTTACAAAATTAATTGAAAGAAATACAACAATACCAACAAAGAAATCACAAATATTCTCAACAGCAGCAGATGGTCAAACAAGTGTTGAAGTTCATGTTTTACAAGGTGAAAGAGAAATGGCAGCATATAATAAAACTTTAGGAAGATTCCAATTAACAGGAATACCAGCAGCACCACGTGGTGTGCCACAAATTGAAGTAACATTTGATATTGATGCAAATGGTATAGTTCATGTATCAGCAAAAGACATGGCAACAGGAAATGAACAAAATGTAGCAATCACTGCAAGTACAAATCTTTCAGATGAAGATATTGAAAAAGCTGTAAAAGATGCAGAAGCTCATGCTAGTGAAGATAAAAAGAAAAAAGAAGAAATAGAAGTTAGAAACAATGCAGAGAGTTTAATATATAATAGTGAGAAAACAATGACTGAACTTGGAGATAAAGTAAGTGGAGAAGAAAAAACAAAAGTACAAACAGAAATAGATAATGTAAAAAAAGCACTTGAAGGAAATGACACAGAAAAAATAAAACAAGCAACTGAAGGTTTAACACAAGTATTTTACAAACTATCTGAACAATTATACTCACAAGCAAATGCTGGTGCTAATCCAGGAGCAGCACAAGGAGAAGGAAACCCAACTCAAGATGAAAACGGAAATGTATATGATGCAGATTATAAAGTAGAAGAAGACAACAACAAGAATGATTAATTTTATATTATATGTAAGGGCAGGCTTGCATGGGGATTTATAAAACAAATTCCCTCGTCCAAACGTCTGCCCAATATCGTTAATTATAATATAATTAAATAATATATAATTAACATATTACATAAACGTATACCTTAAGAAAGGAATGGAGAATAAACATGGCAGAACAAAAAAGAGATTATTATGAAGTCTTAGGAGTATCTAAAACAGCAACCCCAGAAGAATTAAAAAAAGCATATAGACAACTAGCAAAAAAATACCATCCAGATGCAAATCCTAATAATAAAGCAGAAGCAGAAGCAAAATTCAAAGAAGTAAATGAAGCATATGAAACTTTATCAGACCCACAAAAAAGGCAAATGTATGACCAATTTGGATTTAACGGACCACAAGGAGGTTTTGGAGGTGGAAACGGATATTACTCTTACTCTACAAATGGATTTGATGGTTTTGACATAGATTTAGATGATATAGTATCTTCTATATTTGGAGGAGGCTTTGGAGGTAGAAGTTCATCAAGAAGGAATGGACCTACTAAAGGAGCAGATTTAAGATACAATTTAGAAATTACTTTTGAAGAAGCATATAATGGAACCAAAAAACAAATAACAATAAATAGAGAAGAGGAATGTTCTACATGTAAAGGAACAGGAGCGAAGCCAGGAAGTAAAATAGATACATGTTCAGCATGTAAAGGAACAGGAACTATAAAATCAATTAAAAATACAATTTTTGGGCAAACACAAACAACAAGAACTTGTGATATATGTGGTGGAACAGGAAAAATAATTAAAGAACAATGTACAGAATGCCGTGGAAAAGGAAGAGTAAGAAAACCAACAAAAATAACAGTAAACATACCAGCAGGAATAGATGATGGTCAAACAATAGTCTTAAGAGGAGAGGGAGCACCAGGAACTAAAGGCGGACCAAAAGGAGATTTAGACATAGTAATTTCGTTAAAACGTAGTAATATATTTACAAGACAAGATGAAAACGTATTTTGTAATATACCAATAACAATAACACAAGCAACATTAGGAGCAGAATTACAAATACCAATGGTAGATGGAAGTAAACAAACATTTAAAATACCAGAAGGTACACAAACAGGTACAAAATTTGCAATAAAAGGAAAAGGCTTTAAAAGCATAAATCGTGGGTATTATGGAGACTTGATATTTACTGTACTAGTGCAAACACCGAAAAAATTAACAAAAGAACAAAGAACTTTACTTGAACAACTTGCTAAAACTATGAATGAACAGCCACCAGTAAAGAAAAAGAGTATATTTGAGAGATAGAGATTAGAAGTTAGAAAACAGAACTTAGAGATTAGAAAATGCGAAGGGCACGGTAAACACCGTGCCTTTGAGTTGTAGCCTATTTACTTGAAAGCAGACTCATTGTCTGCAACTGATTTAATTTCTCCAACGAATGCAATATCTGAAATTTTAACAATTACTTCAGGATATTCAAGCATTGTAGGAAAATCGTGAAGATGAACACTTAAAGTCCCATATGATGCAAGAGGTGATAAGACTACATCTGTATCATCCATTTCACTTACTGTTGCCAAAATAGAGGTTCCTGAACTAAGTTCAATGTTTACAGCTTCTCCTTTCATTTTTTTTAACTTTTCTTTTTTCAAATTTGTTTTCATAGTAAAGTCTCCTTTAAATACTTTTTGAAAAAGTTTAGACGTTACTCGAACGTCAGTGACACAATTATATTTTAACACATATTAACCCAAAATGCAAATTGACATAATACTAAAAAATAATCGTTACAGGATAATGGTTTTAATCACATAAATTTGTGTCTGTTGAGATGATAAATTTTTAGATAATATTTAAAATTGTAGAGAAGATGTAGGGGCGCACAGTGTGCGTCCGTAAAATAATAGAAAATTAAGCATTAATAATTAATATGTTTCAATTAATTTTAGGGGCAGGCCTTGTGTCTGCTAATTGAAAATAGAAATTATAATATTTTTATTATATATCTATTACATTTAATATTAAAATAAATAATATGAATTTAAAATTTCTACAATTCGGCGGACGCACACTGTGCGCCCCTACAATGGTTACATTAAATTCATATTCAGAAACCATTATCCAGTAACATGATGTTAAAAATTTTTTTCAAAACTATTGCATTGATGTCATGTTTCGTGTTATAATACTCAAGGTTAAAAAATTTGCACATAAGATTAGCTTGTATAGGTGCTTTTGTTAAAAGTTTGTACAAGTGTTTGAAACCTTATGGAAGCTAAACTAAAAGGAGGAATAAAAAATGGCAGTAGTTGCAATGAAACAATTACTAGAAGCAGGTGTTCATTTCGGACATCAAACAAGAAGATGGAACCCTAAAATGGCTGAATTTATATATCAAGCTAGAAATGGTATCCACATTATTGATTTACAAAAAACATCAAAAAAGATTGATGAAGCATATGAATTCATCAAAGAACAAGTAGAAGATGGAAAAACAGTTCTATTTGTAGGAACAAAAAAACAAGCACAAGAATGTATGAAAGAAGCAGCATTAATGTGTGATATGTACTATATTGATCAAAGATGGTTAGGTGGAATGCTTACAAACTTTGAAACAATTAAAGCAAGAGTACAAAGATTAAAAGAATTAGAAAAAATGCAAGAAGATGGAACATTTGATGTTTTACCAAAAAAAGAAGTTATTGGATTAAAGAAGGAAATGGAAAAACTAGAAAAAAACCTAGGTGGAATCAAAGAAATGAATGAATTACCAGGACTTATCTTTATAGTAGATCCAAACAAAGAAAAAACAGCAATATTAGAAGCTAAAAAATTAAACATACCAGTAGTAGGTATTGTTGATACAAACTGTTCACCAGAAGATGTAAATTACCCAATACCAGGAAATGATGATGCTATACGTTCAGTAAAATTAATAGCAACAGTTATGGCTAATGCAGTAATCGAAGCTAAACAAGGAGAAGTTTTAGGAACAGAAAATCTATTTGCAAGTGAAAACAAAGAAGAAGAAAGTAATGCAGAAGAAACAAAAAGCATTGAAGAAGTAGTTGCAGATAGTGAAGAAAATACAGACAAAGAATAATAATATAGATTTTGCGACTTTGTTTAAGAAAAATGGTAAAAATAGAAATGTAGGGACACGGTAGGCCGTGCCCTTATGTTAAAAAAGAAAGGATGATTATAATGGCTATTACAGCAGCACAAGTAATGGAATTAAGAAAAAAGACAGATGCAGGAATGATGGAATGTAAAAAAGTTTTAACAGAAACTGATGGAGACATGGAAAAAGCTATGGAACTTCTTCGTGAAAGAGGAATTACAAAAGCAGCTAAAAAAGCTGATAGAATTGCAGCAGAAGGTGTTGTTACAGCATTCATTTCAGAAGATGGAAAAACAGGAGCAGTAGTTGAAGTTAATGCAGAAACAGATTTCGTAGCTCAAAATGCAGAATTTAGAGGATTTGCAGAAGATGTTGCAAAACAAATAGTTGAAAATAATCCAAAAGATGTTGAAGAATTATTAAATCAAGTATCAATTTCAGATTCATCAAAAACAGTAAAAGAAGTTTTAACAGAAAAAATTGCAAAAATTGGGGAAAATTTATCAATAAGAAGATTTGAAAGATTTACATCAAATGGTATTGTTGCAAAATATATTCATGGAGACGGAAAAATTGGTGTATTAGTTTCTATGGAAAATGCAGATGAAGAACTTGCAAAAGATGTATGTATGCAAATAGCTGCTGCTAAAGCAGAGTTCATTGATGAAAAAGCAGTTCCAGAAGAAAGACTAAATAAAGAAATGGAAATATTAAAGGTTCAAGCTATGAATGAAGGAAAACCAGAAGCAATAGCAGAAAAAATAGTTCAAGGAAGACTAGGAAAATTTTATGAGGAAATTTGCCTAGTAGATCAAGCATTTGTAAAAAATCCAGATATAAAAATCAAAGATTTACTTGCTACTAAAAAAGCAAGTGTATTAGAATTTGCAAGATTTGAAAAAGGTGAAGGAATTGAAAAGAAAGAAGAAAATTTTGCAGAAGAAGTAAAAAAACAATTAAATCAATAATACTAAGGAGAGCTTGTTAGCTCTTCTTTTTTAGAAAAGTTTATGTAAATAAGAGAGGTATATAATGAAAAAAGGATATTTAGTCTTAGAAAATGGAGAGATATTTGAAGGAAACAGAATAGGTTCAGAAAGAGATACTGTATGTGAAGTAGTATTTAACACATCAATGACAGGATATTTAGAAATATTCACAGACCCATCATATGCAGGACAAGGAGTTACATTAACATATCCATTAATAGGAAATTATGGAATAATAACAAATGATGTTGAATCAAGGAAAATGTGGATAAAAGCAATTTTCATACATGAATTAGCAGAACTAGAAAGCAATTTTAGAGCAGAAACAAACTTAAATGACTATCTAAAAGATAATGATATACCAGGACTTAAGAATGTAAATACCAGAAAATTAACAAAACTTTTAAGAGACAATGGTACAATGAGAGGAAAACTAGTTTCGGATATATCTAATTTACAAGAAATAATAAAGGAAATAAAAGAATACACTTTTCCAAATGTAGTAGGCGAAGTATCAAATAGACATATTAGAGAATTCGGAGAAGGAAAAAATAAAATAGCATTAATAGACTTTGGGTGTAAAGAAAATATAATAAGGTCATTAGTAAATAGAAACTGTACAGTTACTGCATTCCCACAAGATATATCTGCAGAAACAATTTTAGAAGGAAAATTTGATGGAATAGTATTATCAAATGGACCAGGAGATCCAGAAGACTGTAAAATAGCAATAGATAATATTAAAAAATTATATAAATCAGATATACCAATAATGGGAATTTGTTTAGGACATCAACTAATGGCATTAGCAACAGGTGCAACTACTGCGAAACTAAAATACGGACATCGTGGACCAAATCATCCAGTAAAAGAGCTAAAAACTGGAAGAATATGTATAACCTCACAAAATCATGGATATTATGTAAAAGAAGATTCAATAAATAAAGACATTGCAGAGGTATCATATATAAATGTAAACGATGGAACAATAGAAGGATTAAACTATAAAGGTAAAAATATATTCACAGTACAATTTCATCCAGAAGCATGTCCAGGACCACAAGACTGTGCATATCTGTTTGATGAATTTCTAGCGAAAATATAAGATAGAGATTAGAAAATTGTAAGGGCACCGTTTGAGGGAATAACACCACTGTGCCCTTATGTTTAAGAAATATCATAGAAAGGAAAATAAAAAAATGCCAAAAAATAAAGGAATAAAAAAAGTATTAGTCATAGGATCAGGACCAATAATAATAGGACAAGCAGCAGAATTTGATTATGCAGGTACCCAAGCATGTGTTGAATTAAAAAAAGAGGGATTAGAAGTAGTATTAGTGAATTCAAACCCAGCAACAATAATGACAGACAAGAATATGGCAGATAAAATATACATAGAACCACTTACAGTAAAAACTGTTATGAAAATAATTGAAAAAGAAAAACCAGATAGTATATTACCAAACCTTGGAGGGCAAACAGGACTAAATATAGCAATGGAACTTGCAGAATCAGGATATTTAGACGAAAAGAAAGTAAAACTTTTAGGAACATCACCAGAAGGAATAAAAAATGCAGAAGATAGACAAGCATTTAAAGATATGATGGAATCTATAAATGAACCATGTATTGCAAGTAAGGTAGTAACAGACTTACAATCAGGACTAAATTTTGCAAGAGAGATAGGGCTTCCAGTAATAATAAGACCAGCATATACTTTAGGTGGAACTGGAGGAGGAATCGCATATACAGAAGCTCAATTTAACGAAATATGTGAAAGTGGTTTAAGACTTTCAAGAGTACATCAAGTATTAGTTGAAAAATGTATAGCAGGTTGGAAGGAAATTGAATATGAGGTAATAAGAGACAGTAAAGGAAATTGCATTACAGTATGTAATATGGAAAACATAGACCCAGTAGGAGTTCATACAGGAGACAGTATTGTAGTTGCACCATCACAAACTTTAGCAGACAAAGAATATCAAATGTTAAGGAGTTCAGCAATAAAAATCATATCAGCATTAAAAATTGAAGGAGGGTGTAATGTTCAATTTGCATTAAACCCAAATAGTTTTGAATATGCAGTTATAGAGGTAAATCCTAGAGTTAGTCGTTCTTCAGCATTAGCCTCAAAAGCAACTGGATATCCAATAGCAAAAGTAGCTGCAAAAATTGCAATAGGTTATACCTTAGATGAAATAAAAAATGCAGTAACAGGAAAAACTTATGCATGTTTTGAACCTGTATTAGACTATGTAGTAGTAAAAATTCCTAAATGGCCATTTAGTAAATTTTTAACAGCTGACCGTGACTTAGGAACTCAAATGAAAGCAACAGGAGAAGTTATGGCGATAGCACCTACTTTAGAAGCAGGACTTATGAAAGCAATACGTTCATTAGAAGAAAACATAGATAGTCTAATTTTACCAAAATTAAATTCTTATTCTAAAGAAGAAATAAGAGAGGAATTAAAAAAAGTAAATAATGAAAGAATATGGGTTATTGCAGAAAACATAAGACGTGGAATGACAATAGACCAAATACATGAAATAACTAAAATTGATAAATTTTTCATAAGCAAAATTAATAATTTAGTAAATGTAGAAAAAGAACTACAAAGTTCTAAGCTAGACGTTAATTTACTTAGAAAAGCAAAGAAATATGGTTATACAGATAAAGTAATATCAAATTTAACAAAAATTAATATAGAAGAAATAAATAAAATAAGGCAAGAAAATAATATAATAGCAAATTTCAAAATGGTTGATACATGTGCAGCCGAATTTGAAGCAAAAACGCCATATTATTATTCAAGTTATGATGATGATAATGAAGCAGATAGGAAAACAGATAAGAAAAAAGTAGTAGTATTAGGTTCAGGACCAATTAGAATAGGACAAGGAATTGAATTTGATTATTGTAGTGTACATGCAGTATGGGCATTAAAGAAAAAAGGATTTGAAACAATAATAATAAATAATAATCCAGAAACAGTAAGTACAGACTTTGATATAGCGGATAAACTTTACTTTGAACCATTAACACCAGAAGATGTAGAAAACATTATAAACATAGAAAAGCCATATGGAGCAATAGTACAATTTGGTGGGCAAACTGCAATTAAATTAACTAGAGCATTAAAAGATATGGGAGTTAAAATTCTAGGGACATCAGAAGAAAATATGGATAGAGCAGAAGACAGAGAATTATTTGACCAAGTTTTAAATAATTGTAATATCACTAGACCACAAGGTGGAACAGTATATACAGCTACAGAAGCAAAGGAAATCGCTAATAAATTAGGATATCCAGTACTTGTTAGACCTTCATATGTACTAGGTGGACAAGGAATGGCAATTGCATATGACAATTTCGATATAGAAAAATTAATACAAGAAATAAACAAAATAGCACAAGAACATCCAATATTAGTAGATAAATATATCATGGGAAAAGAAATTGAGGTAGATGCAATTTGTGATGGAGAAGATGTTTTAATTCCAGGAATTATGGAATTATTAGAAAGAACAGGAGTACATTCAGGTGATAGTATATCAGTATATCCAACACAAAATGTAAATAAAGAATCAGAAGAAAAAATAGTTAAATATACTAAACTATTAGCTAAAGAATTAAACGTAATAGGAATGATGAACATTCAATTCATATTACAAAATAATGAGGTATATATAATAGAAGTAAACCCACGTTCAAGTAGAACAGTTCCATACATAAGCAAAGTTACAAACTTACCAGTAATAGATATAGCAACAAGAGTAATATTCGGAGAAAAATTAAAAGACATGGAATATGGAACAGGAGTCTATAAACGTAGTGAATATGTTGCAATAAAAATGCCTGTATTCTCTTTTGAAAAAATAAAAAATGCAGACACAAGTTTAGGACCTGAAATGAAATCAACAGGAGAAGTTTTAGGAGTAGCCAAAAACTTTACAGATGCAATAGTAAAAGCATTTATTGCAAGTGGAGTAAGTATTCCTAAGGAAGGAAATATATTAATAACCGTAAGAGATAAAGATAAAGAAGAGGTACTTCCACTAGCGAAGAAACTCTTTAATAGAGGATTTAGGATATATGCAACAAAAGGAACAGCAAATTTCTTAAAGCAAAATGGAATAGAAACATATATGTTAGAAAAAATATGGGAAGGTGCAGAAAGCATACCAAACTTAGTGGAATCAGGAAAGATTAATTTTATAATTAATACTCCAACAAAAGGAAAAGAATCAAGTAGAGATGGTTTCAAAATAAGACGTTTAGCAGTAGAATGTAAAATCCCTTGCTTTACATCTCTTGATACAGCTAATGCGTTGTATGAGGCGATTGAAGACACAAAATCGGAGGAAGAAATTGATGTTGTCGACATAACAGAAGTATAAATTTGAAAAATAAACTTGGTCTTGCGTTGTTGTCGTAGCGAGAGAAAGAATAAAAAGGAAAAATCTTTTTCATTTTTTTCTTTCGCGAGTAACGCATGGAAATTTTACGAAGTAAAATTTACTGAATTTAAATTGCCTAGCAATACTCGTTTCTTTTCCAAATTAGCTACTAAAAATCATATAAAAAAAGCCCCCGTGGAGGCAGGCTTATCAATATGGTTCGTCCTGAATGAGTGAGGGCATACCTATGATAATTATATCATCGGCTTTAATAATAATATTATACATCAATTAACATAAAAAGTCAAAATTTTAATAATAATAAAAATTATAAAAAATTTATAAAAAATCAACAAATTTTCATTAATATATGATAGAATAGTAAAAAATTCATAATATATAATTATAAGAAAGGATGAAAAATATGAGTGAAGCTGTGTATAAGCGTATACTTTTAAAACTAAGTGGAGAGGCATTAGCAGGAGACAATAAAACAGGAGTATATGCAGATGTTATTGGTAGTATTTGTGACCAAATAAAAAAAGTAGTGGACTTAGGAGTAGAAGTAGCCATAGTTGTTGGAGGAGGAAATTTCTGGAGAGGAAGATATGGTCATGACATGGAAAGAACCACATCAGACTATATGGGAATGTTAGCTACAACTATGAACTCTTTAGCATTACAAGACTGTTTAGAAGCAAGAGGAGTAAAAACGAGAGTACAAACAGCAATAGAAATGAGAGAAATAGCAGAACCATATATAAAAAGAAAAGCAGATAAACATTTACAAAAAGGAAGAGTAGTAATATTTGCATGTGGAACAGGGCACCCATATTTTTCAACAGATACAGGAGCAGCATTAAGAGCAGCAGAAATTAATGCAGACATAATATTACTTGCAAAAACCATAGATGGAGTATACTCAGCAGACCCCAAAATAGATAAAACAGCAATTAAATATGATGAAATATCATATATAGATATATTAGACAAAGACTTAAAAGTAATGGACTCAACAGCAACATCATTATGTAGAGACAACCAAATACCATTAATGGTATTTGAAATTGCAAAACCAGAAAACATAGTAAAAATCGTAAAAGGGGAACATATAGGTACAATCGTAAAATAGGTAATATATATGAGAAATTTGCAAAACAAAGATGTGTAGGGGCGCCCTTTGGGTGTCCGCCAAAAGAAATTTGCAATAAATAAAAATGGTAATGTACCATACCATATAAAAATAAATTGAGAGGATGATAAAATTATGGATTATAATCAAATTGAAGAAAAAATGGAAAAAACAATAAATGTTTTAGAAGAAAACTTTGCAGAAATAAGAGCAGGAAGAGCAAACCCTGCAATATTAAATAAAGTAAAAGTAGACTATTATGGAGTACCAACACCAATAAATCAAGTAGCAGGAGTATCAGTACCAGAAGCAAGAATGATAGTTATACAACCATGGGACGCAAGTATATTAAAAGCCATAGAAAAGGCAATATTAACAGCAGACATAGGAATCAATCCTAATAATGATGGAAAATTAATAAGACTAACATTTCCAGAACTAACAGAAGAAAGAAGAAAAGAAATAGTAAAAGACATAAAAAAATTATCAGAAGAAGCTAAAATAGCAGTAAGAGCAATAAGAAGAGACGCAATGGACTTGGCTAAAAAAGAACAAAAAGACGGAAACATGACAGAAGACGAAGAAAAACAAGCAGAAGATAAGATACAAAAATTAACAGACAAAAAAGTAGCATTTATAGATGAAATATCTTCTAAAAAGGAAAAAGAAATAATGTCAGTGTAGGAGCGTGAAAAATTTGTGAAACAAATTTTACTCGCGTTATGGACATAAAAGACAATATAAAAAAGATAATGTCAATGTAAGAATAAATAATATGGATAGGTAAAAGACTTATGGATTTTAAAGAAAAGTTAAGGGATAATCAAGAATTAGTAAATCAAGAATTAAATAAATACTTAATAAAAGAGAAATTGCCAGAAAAAACATTAAATGAAGCAATAGAATATAGTTTAATGTCATCATCAAAAAGACTAAGACCGACATTAATAATAGAAACATATAAAGTATTCAAAGATGATTATGAAAAATGTTTACCATTTGCAGTTTCAATGGAAATGACGCATACATTCTCTCTAATACACGATGATTTACCAGGGATAGATAATGATGATTATAGGAGAGGAAAGCAAACAATACACAAAAAATATAATGAAGCAACTGCTATATTAGCTGGTGATTCTTTAATGAACCATTCATATATGATTATTGCAAATGAGATAAATAATTCACAAGATATAGATGCTATAAAAAGAAAAATTAGTATATTAAATGAATTTTCTCATGCAATAGATGAAATGATAATTGGAGAATATCTTGATACAGAATGTGAAGGAAAACAAATAACAAAAGAAGAATTAGATTATATTCATAATAAAAAGACAGCTTCATTTTTCAAATATTGTGTTAGGGCAGGAGCAATACTTGCAGGAGCAAGTGAGAAAGACATAAATAATTTAACTTTATATGCTGAAAAAATAGGATTAGAGTTTCAAATTAAAGATGATATATTATCTGAAATTGGTGATTCAAAAATTATGGGGAAGCCTGTAGGAAATGATAAAGCAAAGAATAAAGTAACATATGTTACTAAATTTGGAGTAGAAAAAGCCAAACAGTATTTAGAAGAAACAACTAATGAAGCATTAAAAACTTTAGAAAGCTATGGTAATAAAGCAGAATTTTTAAAAGAACTCGCAATATATATCAAAGATAGGAATCATTAATTAATTTCTATATAGAAATTTAAGTAAGGAGATTTTATGGAGTTTGATAAAGAAAAAATGCCTAAACATATAGGAATTATAATGGATGGTAATAGAAGATGGGCAACTGCTCAAGGAAAGAAGGCTGGTTTTGGACATAAAGCAGGAGCTAAGACATTAGAAAACATAGTAAGATATGCAAATAAGATTGGGTTAAAATATATTACTGTCTATGCTTTCTCAACAGAAAATTGGAAAAGAGCAGAAGAAGAAGTAAATGGATTAATGATATTATTTAAAACATATCTTGATGATTATGCTAAGAGAGCAGATACTGAAAATATAAAAGTAAACATATTAGGCGATATTACAGCTTTTAATGAAGATTTACAAAAAAGTATGAAAAAATGTATGGAAAGAACAAAAAATAATACAGGAGTAGTATTTAGTATAGCTATAAATTATGGAGGAAGAGCAGAACTAGTTAGAGCGATGAAAAATATAGCAGTAGAAGTAAAAGAAGGAAAAATAGACATAAATAATATTAATGAAAATGTAATATCAGACCATTTATATACAATAGGAATACCTGACCCAGACTTAATAATAAGAACAAGCAATGAATTAAGACTTAGTGGATTTTTAATGTGGCAATCAGCTTATTCAGAATTATATTTTATAGATATGAATTGGCCAGATTTTAAAGAAGAGCAATTAGACAAAGCTATTTTGGAATATCAAAGAAGGAACAGAAGATTTGGAGGAAATTAATAAATGAATATAACAAGATTACTTACAACGATATTAGGTCTACCAATAGTAGTAATAGTATTAGTTTTAGGAAATAAATATGTTATAGACATATTTTTTTCAATAGTGGCAATAATTAGTATATATGAGTATTTTAATGCTATGAAAAATAAATCAAAACCTATTGAATGGATAGGATATTTGTGTGCAATTCTAATAGCATTTATACATGTAATACCAAGATTTGATATAACGTGGGTTGGTTTATTTTTGCCAACCATAGTAGTTCTATTATTTATGCAAAGTTTATTTACCAAAATGAAATATAATATTACAGATATATCAGTTACTATTTTTGGTATATGTTATATAATATTATTTATAATGTGTATCCCGCTTATGATTGAAAAATTACCCAATAAGATATATTTGTGGTATTTAGTAATTGCTGCATGGGGAACAGATAGTTTTGCGTATATTATAGGAAAAGTATTTGGATTAGGAAAACATAAATTTAGTAAAATAAGTCCCAATAAAACTATTGAAGGTTGTATAAGTGGAACAATTGGTGCATTAATAATAGCCATTATATATACATACATATGTAATAAAATATATAATGATTCGATATCTTATGTCATATTTGGTGGTTTTACAGTTTTACTTAGTATAATGAGTCAAATTGGAGATTTTGCAGCATCAAGTATAAAAAGATATACAGGAATAAAAGACTTTGGAAACTTAATACCAGGTCATGGAGGTATGTTAGATAGAATTGATAGTGTAATATTTATAGCTCCACTTGCATACCTATTGTATATGATTATTCTATAAATATATTTTATTATATTGTAAGGAGCACCGTTTTACTGGGTTCAAAGAGAGACATAACACCACAGTGCTCATTTATTAGAGATTAGAGAGGTGACTTAATTGCTTACATTTATTGTAAATGCGATTAAAATAATATTTTTATTAGGAATATTAGTATTTATTCATGAAGGTGGACACTTTATTGTAGCAAAACTATGTAAAGTCAGAGTAAATGAATTTGCACTAGGTTTTGGAAAAACAATAATATCTAAAAAAATTGGAGAAACAACATATGCATTAAGAATAATACCACTTGGTGGATTTGTAAGACTAGAAGGGGAAGAACAACCATCAGAAGAAAGTGGTTCTTTTAGTAAAGCAAAAATCTGGCAAAAGATACTAATCGTAGCAGCAGGCGGATTAGTAAATATTATATTTGCAATTATTATAGTGTTTTTAATAGTAATGATATATTATAAATATCCTTTAAAAGAAACATTACAAGTTACAGGAACATTTGCTTACTCAATAATTGATAGCATAAAAATGTTATTTTCTGGCAATGTAACAGTAAATGAATTAGTAGGACCAGTAGGAATATCATCAATAATAGTACAAACGACAGAATTAGTAAATTATATATATTTAATAGCAGCAATATCATTATCATTAGGAGTAACCAATTTATTACCAATCCCTCCTTTAGATGGTGGAAAAATTGTAATTTATATAATTGAGGGAATAAGAAGAAAACCTTTAAAAGAGGAAACAGAGGTAGCTATTCAAATGACAGGGTTTGTTTGTATAATACTATTATCTGTATTTGTAATGATGAATGATATAGGGCATATTGCAAAATGATTTTTTCATCAAAAAAATTTCGAAAAATATATACAAAATAATTCATTTAATGATATAATCTAACAGTATTATACAAAAGTTTGGGAGGAAAACTATAATGGGAAATATTGTTTTGTTAGATGAATTAACTATAAATAAAATAGCAGCAGGTGAGGTTATAGAAAGACCAGCATCTGTTATAAAAGAAATGGTAGAAAATTCCATTGATGCAGGAGCCACAAATATTACAATTGAAATAAAAAATGGAGGAATATCATATATAAGAATTACTGATAATGGTAAAGGAATGGAAAAAGACGATTTAGAAATAGCATTTGAAAGACATGCTACAAGTAAAATAAGAAGTGCAGACGACTTAAATATTGTTAAATCAATGGGATTTAGAGGCGAAGCATTAGCTAGTATTGCAGCTATTTCTAATGTAGAATTATGTTCAAAAACAGCACTTGATGAAGTAGGACACAAAATTGTAGTAGAAGCAGGGAAAGTGCTAGAACAAGAAGAAATTGGATGTTCAAAAGGAACATCAATAACAGTAAAAAATCTATTTTTTAATACACCAGTAAGATATAAATTTTTAAAAAAGGACTATACAGAATCTGGATATATAGAAGATGCTATCTCTAGGTTAGCACTTATAAATACACATATAGCCTTTAAATTAATTAATACAGGAAAAACAATAATCCAAACAAATGGAGACGGAAATGTTAATAATGTAATTTTTAGTATATATGGAAAAGATATTGCAAAAGCAGTATTACCAGTTAATTACATATATGAGGGAGTAATTATTAATGGTGTGGTTGGTAAACCAGAAATAGCACGTTCAAATAGAGGAAATCAACTTTTCTTTGTAAACAAAAGATACATAAAAGATAAAACTCTATCAAGTGCTACTGAAAAAGCATTTAAGGGCTTATTACCAATAGGAAAATATGGATTCCTTGTATTAAATATTGAAATTGCTCCAAGTACAGTTGATGTTAATGTCCATCCAGCAAAGCTTGAAGTTCGATTCCAAGATGAAAGTAGAATATTTAAAGCAGTATATAATGCAGTAAAAGATACATTACTAAAATCCGAATTAATAGAAAATGTAGAAGAAGAAAAATCAGACACAAATATAACACAAGATAATACATATGTAGATTTTACAAGTAAAGCATTTACAAATACTTTTAGAAAAATAGCAAATAGTGAGCCAATAATAACAGAAAAAAGTTCATCACCACAAGTTGCTACATTAATAAAAGAAAATGATGAAAATATCCAAACTGAAGAGATATTTAATAATGATAACTTATTCTTAAACAATAGTTTAGATGAAGATATAGAAATCTCTAAGCCAAAAAATATAGAGAAAACAAGAAAAAATCAAATATTAGCAGAACCACCCATGGAAACTTTAAATAATATAGATAGTTTAGAATATTCTAATAATAAAAGTGATGTTATAAAAAAAGTACCAGAAATAAAATCGTCAAAAGAAGAATATATACCAGAAGATTATACATATGGTGCTATGATAGCAGAAACAATTACAAATAATTTGCAAGGAGAAAATGTAGTAACAAAAGAGGAAGATACTAAAGTAAACTTTGAAGATATGTATAGTAAGATATTTGGAAAAATCAATAAAGAAGAACAAGAAGATGAAAAAACAAGTGTAACAAATGCTAAGGATATAATAGATGAAAATGTAAATATGTCTTTATATGAAGAAGAAGAAAAATATACAGAAAAAGCTAGTATAAAACCGAATTATAAACTAATAGGAATTGCTTTTCAAACATATATAATAATTGAAATAGAAAAAGAATTATATATAATAGATCAACATGCTGCACATGAAAGAATTATGTATGAAAAAGTTAGAAAAAATTATTATTCACAAGGACAAAAAGACTCACAATTATTATTGTTACCAGATATAATTACTTTATCTCATAAAGAGATGGATATTGCACGAGATAATATGGCTAAATTTGAAAAAGCAGGCTTCCAATTAGAAGAATTTGGGGAAAATACTATTAAATTAACTGGTGTGCCAACAATGTGTTTAGATTTAAATACAAAAGATTTATTTCTAGAAACATTAGATGAAATAAATACAGTTGCAAGAACAGCAAAACAAGAGATTGAAGAAAGATTTTTGGCAACTATTGCTTGTAAAGCAGCAGTCAAAGCTCATATGGCTTTAACACATGATGAGGTAGATAACTTATTACAACAATTATTAAGTTTACCAAATCCATTTACTTGTCCTCATGGAAGACCTACTGCGATTAAGATGACTGTTACGGATATTGAGAAGAAATTCGCCCGTAGAAAGTAAATTCAAAAAATAATAGCCATTTTGCGGTGTTAAATTTCGTTTACCTAGCAAAATAACTATTCTTTTTCGAATTATATAAATATGTAAGAAGGAAAATATATGAATAAAACACAAAAACCAACAGTTATTGTAATATGTGGTCCTACTGCTTCTGGAAAGACAGCATTATCAATAGAATTAGCTAAAAAGATTAATGGAGAAATAGTTTCAGCAGATTCTATGCAAATCTATAAATATATGGATATAGGGAGTGCAAAGCCTACAAAAGAAGAAATGGATGGAATAAAGCATTATATGTTAGACTTTGTAGAGCCAAATATGAGATATAGTGTTGCAGACTATAAAAAGCAAGCAGAAATTTGTATAGAGCAAATTTTAGAAAAAGGAAAAGTTCCAATAATTGTTGGTGGTACTGGATTATATGTTAATTCTTTAATATATGGTATAGAATACAATGAAATAAAACTAGATAAAGAGTATAGAGATAAATTAGAAAAAATAGCTCAGGAAGAGGGATTAGAAGCTTTATATAATAAAGCAATAGAAATTGATTCAACTGCTATGGAAAAGATATCATGTAATGATAAAAAAAGAATATTAAGAGTATTGGAAATATATCATGAAACAGGAAAAACAAAAACACAGCAAGAAATAGAATCAAGGAGCAAAGAAATAAAATATGATTATAAAGTATTTGCAATAAATATGGATAGAGAAATTTTATATAATAGGATAAACCAAAGAGTAGACACAATGCTAGAACAAGGACTGGTTGAAGAAGTTAAAAAACTTATATCAAAATATGATGAATTACCAACTGCTATTCAAGGTTTAGGATATAAAGAAACAATAGAATATATACAAGGCAAAATTACTAAAGAAGAAATGGTTGAAAAAATAAAAATGGAAACCAGAAGATATGCAAAAAGACAATTAACATGGTTTAAGAAAGACAAGCAAACAATATGGATTGATGGACTTGAAGATAAGGAAAAAAACATACAAATTATTTTGGAGGAAATAAATTGAAGAAAGATTCAAGTAGTAAGAATAAACTTAATACAAGAAGAATAGGACAATTTTTAACATTAATAATTATTACAATAATAGCTATATGTATTTTCTATAGTATTATTAACTTATTAATAGAGCCATCAGATGTATTTGTTATAGAAAACGGCAAAATTTATGAAGAAGAAACAAATATTGGTTATGTAATTAGAGATGAAAAATTGGTATTTAGTGATGAACATCAAAATGGAATTGTTACTATAAAATCAGAGGGGTCAAAAGTTGCAAAAGGAGACTCTATATTTAGATATTGCAGTCCAAATGAACAAAAACTAGAAGAAAAGATATCTGAATTAGATAAAGAAATACAAAAAGCCATTGAAGGACAAAACACAAGTATATATTCTACAGATATTCAATTACTAGAAAAGCAGATAGAAGAAAAAATAGCCTTACTTCAAACCACTAATAAAATAGATGAAATTGCTGAATATAAATCAGAAATTAGCTCGTATATGATAAGAAAGGCGAAAATTGCAGGCGAACTTAGTCCTGCTGGTTCATATATTAATAAATTAATAACCCAAAGGAGTGAATATGAACAACAATTGAATTCTGGTCAACAGTATATAGTTGCTCCAGAAAGCGGAATAGTATCTTATAAAATAGATGGATATGAAGAAACATTAACTGCAAGTAATATAGAGGCTATAACTAAAGAAACATTGAATTCAATAAAAAGTAAAACAGGACAACTAGTTTCTTCAAGTTCAGAGCAGGGAAAAGTTGTAAATAATTTTTATTGTTATATTGCAACTATGTTATCATCAGATAATGCAATGAGTGCAAAAGAAGGGGATATTATAAAATTAAGATTATCAAATCATGATGAAATATCTGCTGAAATTGTAAGAATTTCAGACTTTAATGATGGCGAAGCAGTAATAATATTTAAAATAGAGCAAGATGTAGAATACTTAATTAGCTATAGAAAAATATCTATGGATGTTATTTGGTGGAATGCTTCAGGCTTAAAAGTACCAAATTCAGCAATAATAACTGAGGATGATAAAAATTATGTAATAAGAAATCGAGTTGGATATTCAGATAAAATACTAGTAAAAATAGAAAAACAAAATGAAAATTATTCAATAATTAAAAATTATACGACAGAAGAGCTAATGTCTTTAGGATATAGCACAAGCGAAATAACGTCTATGAAAAGTATAAGTCTATATGATGAAATTGTATTAAAACCGAAATAATTTGATATAAGGGCATATTGATGTGCCCTTAAAATGTATTTTTATAAATTAAAAGAAGGAAAAAGCATTTTTTTGTAGAAAATAATAATTATAAATCAAAAATTTTAAAAGTCAATTACAACTGTGTATTAGCAAAATAATTAAAAATAGTTTCTAGTAAATTATAATCAAAAAAGTATAATTCTAAAATTAAAGAAATCCCAAAATTGGAAAGAGGAATTTAATATGTTGTCTATCGTTAAAAGCATGTCTTTACAGGGACTAGATGGATATTTAGTAGAGGTACAAGTAGATGTATCAGGAGGATTACCATCATGTGATATTGTAGGTTTACCAGATGCAAGTGTAAAAGAGTCAAAGGAAAGAGTAAGAACAGCTATAAAAAACAGTGGTGTAGACCTAAAAAGTAGAAAAATGATAATTAATTTAGCACCAGCAAATACAAGAAAAGAGGGGGCCTTATATGATTTACCAATAGCTATTGCAACACTTATAGCAAATGAAGAATTAGAAGTAAAAAATATAGATGATACTATATTTATAGGTGAATTATCTTTAGATGGAAAAATAAACAAAGTAAAAGGAATTTTTCCAATGTGTTTAGAAGCAAGTAAATTAGGTATAAAAAAAGTAGTAATCCCAAAAGAAAATGCAAAAGAAGCAAGTATAGTAAAGAATATAGAGGTAATAGGAGTAGAAAGTTTAGAGCAAGTTATAAATATACTTAATGGAAATAAAAAGCCAGAAAAAGTACAAATGAATTATGAAGATTATTTTATAAAAAATATAAATTATATATTCGATTTTTCTGATGTAAAAGGACAAGAAAGCATAAAAAGAGCTTTAGAAGTTGCTGCTGCCGGTGGACATAATTGTCTACTTATTGGGAGTCCAGGTTCTGGAAAAACAATGATGTCTAGGTGCTTGCCATCAATATTACCAAGTCTTACATTTGAAGAATCCTTAGAGATAACCAAAATACACAGTATAGAAGGAATACTACCAGAAGATAAACCATTAATTACAAATAGACCATTTAGAGCTCCACATCATACAATATCTGGTGCATCATTAATAGGAGGAGGAAGAATTCCAAGACCAGGAGAAATAAGTTTGGCACATCATGGAGTATTATTTTTAGATGAATTACCTGAATTTCCCAATAATGTATTAGAACTTTTAAGAGTTCCATTAGAAGACAAAATAATAAATATTAATAGAGTAAATGCAAGTTTAACATATCCATGTAATTTTATGCTAATTGCTTCAATGAATCCATGTCCATGTGGGTATTATGGTTCCAAAGAAAAGGAATGTACATGTAGTGAAAATTCAATAAATAGATATATGGGAAAAATTAGCGGACCATTATTAGATAGAATAGATATACATATAGAGGTTGAAGCAGTAAAATATCAAAAATTAGATTCTAGTGAAAAAGGAGAAACCTCAGAACAAATTAAGAAAAGAGTAAATAAGGCTAGAAAGATACAGCAAGAAAGATATTCAAAACATGGTATATATTCAAATGCAGAATTAACTCCAAAATTAATTGAGGAATATTGTAAATTAGACTCTAAGGGAAAGGAGATATTAAAAAATTCTTTTGAGAAATTAGGTTTAAGTGCTAGAGCATATGGGAGAATTTTAAAAGTAGCTAGAACAATTGCAGATTTAGAGGAAAGTAAAAATATAGATGTAAAGCATTTAGCAGAAGCTATACAGTACAGAAATTTAGATAGAAAGTACTGGAAAAATTAAGAAAGAAGAACTAATTTTTTTCAAACTGAGAAAGGAAGGAATAATATTATGCAGATAATAGATATAAATAATGAAAATTATCCAGATACATTAAGAGATATACAAGAGCCACCTAAAAAATTATATGTTTTAGGTGATGTATCACTATTAAGTAGAAAATCATTAGCAATAGTAGGTGCTAGAAAATGTACTGAATATGGTAGAAAACAAGGGACAAAATTTTCCTATAATTTAGCAAAAGAGGGAATAACAATAGTAAGTGGACTAGCGCTTCGGAATAGATACCTCTGCACATATAGGAGCATTAGAAGCAAAAGGAAAAACTATTGCAGTATTAGGAACTGGTTTTGATAACATTTATCCACAAGAAAATAAGGAATTATTTGAAAGAATATTAAAAAATAATGGTGCAATTATTACAGAATATGAACCAAATGTTGAAAAACGTCCAGATAATTTTAGAAAAAGAAATAGAATAATAAGTGGATTAAGTATGGGGGTATTAGTTATAGAAGCGGCACAGAAAAGCGGAACAGGAATAACTGTTAATTATGCAAGAAGGCAAGGAAAAGCCATATTTTGTATACCAAATAGTTTAGAAAATAAAAAAGGTGAGGGAACAAACAGATTATTAAAAAGAGATGGTAAATTGGTAACAAATGCAAATGATATTTTGGAATATTTTAATATAAAGCAAATAAAGCAAATTAGTATTGACGAAATAGAAAAACAAGTAGATGTGAAACCAGAATATAAAAAGATATATAAAGTAATACAAAAAGGGGAAATACATATAAATCAAATTAGTAAAGAAACAAAAATCAATATTGGAGAATTAAACTCAAAACTACTTATGATGGAATTAGAGGGGCTAATTGAAAGTAAACCAGGTAATAATTATGAAGTTTGTAAAACTATATTTACATAAATATTAACTTATTGTATGAGCACATTGCCATACATGAGAAAAAATTAAAAGGAAATAAAATGATGGATAAAAGAAAAGACACAGGGAATATAGGGGAAGATATTGTAGCAAAATATTTAGAAGAAAAAGGCTATGAAATAATAGAAAGAAACTTTAGGTGTAAATTAGGAGAAATAGATATTATTGCACAAGATAAAGAAGAAATTGTATTTATAGAAGTTAAAACACGAAAAATATTATCATATGGAAATCCAGCAGACTCAGTTAATGAACCTAAGCAAAAACATATCTATAAAGCAGCAGAATACTATTTGTTAATAAATAATAAATTAGATAATTTTACAAGAATAGATGTTATAGAGGTGTACTTGAACAATTCTGGATATAAAATAAATCATATGAAAAAAGCAATTATAGATAGAAGTAAATAAAACATATGAACCAAAAGAATAAAAAACTCATATTATATATATACAGAGGAGGAATTCTTATGAATTTTATAATTAAAGCTATTGTTTGGACATTAGCTTTTTATGGATTATTTGAAATTATAAAGACTATTCTATATATTACAATACATACAAATTTAAGATCAAGTGGTATATATATGATTATTGGAGTTAAAAATCAAGAAAAAGAAATAGAAGGGATTTTGAGGTCTATAATATTTAAAATACTATATGGCAAAGAAGAGCAAATAACAGATATTGTTGTAGCAGACTTGAACTCTAATGATAATACAAAAGAAATAATACAAAGGCTAGAAGAAGAATATGAATGTATAAAAGTAGTAAACTGGAGAGAATGTAAAGAAATATTAGATGCTGTAGACAATTCATAAAAAACATTTTTTTTATCTTTTTTCTTAAATGGGTATATTTAACATAAAAATAAATTTACAATAATTAAAAAGTTTGTTATAATAGTATAAAAAATAGGAAAGAGGAGAGAGTGAATGAAAAAAGTAGAGAGTATTCTATGGGGAATAGTATTTATTGTACTAGGGTTAATAATAGCTGGAAATGTATTAGGAATTACAAATATCAGAATATTTTTTAATGGATGGTGGACATTATTTATAATAATACCATGCTTTATAGGTCTATTTAAAAATAATAGAAGAACAGGAAATATTATAGGACTAATAATAGGAGTTGCATTATTATTAGTATGTCAGGGAATCTTAAGATTCGATTTAGTTTGGAAATTATTATTTCCAGGTATATTAATAATAATAGGAATATCATTTATTTTTAGAGATGCAATAGGAGGAAAAATAAGCAAAGAAATAAAAGAACTAAATAAAAATAGAAATGAAACAAATGAATATTGTGCGACATTTTCAGAGCAAAATGTAAAATTTGATGATGAAAAATTAACAGGGGCAGACTTAACAGCAGTATTTGGTGGAGTAAAATGTGATATCAGAAAAGCAATAATAGAAGGAGATCAAGTAATTAATGCAACTAGTATATTTGGAGGAATAGAAATATATGTACCAGAAAATGTAAAAGTAAAAATTAAAGCAACACCGATTTTTGGAGGAGTTTCAGACAAAGCAAGTTATAGTAAAGATGAACAATCACACATTATATATATTAATGCAACATGTATATTTGGAGGTGTTGAAATAAAATGACAACAGCACAAAAAATAATAAAATATCTAGCAATAGCATTTGCAATATTTCTTATAATAAATATAATATCAGGAATTTTATGGGCAATATTTGGAGTTAGCTTTATTTTTGGACTACAGAATTGGGAAAGTGATACAAAAAGAGAATATAGTGTGATAACAAATTATGAAGATAATGATATAGATACATTAAATAGAGAAATAGATACATTAGATATAGATATAAAATTTAGTAATTTAAAAATAAAGACGGCAGAAGAATTTAAAGTAGAAGGAGATAGCAACTATATTAAATGTAGACAAGATAATAGAACAATACATATAGAAGAAATAAATCATCATTGGTTTAATAAAAACAATAGTGGAGAATTAATAATATATATGCCTAAAAATTTAGAATTTGATAAAGTTAAGATATGTACAGGAGCAGGAAAAATAGATATTGATAGAATTGATACAAGAAAACTAACATTAGAAATAGGAGCAGGAGAAACACACATAAGGGAATTAAATGTAAAAGATAAAGCGGATATAGATGGAGGAGCAGGAAAAGTTACCATTTTATCTGGAATAATAAATGACCTAGATTTAGACATGGGAGTTGGAAAAGTAGAACTAAAAGCAAAATTAACAGGTAGTACTGATATAGAAGCAGGGATAGGAGAACTAGATGTAAAAATTAATGCTACAAAAGAAGACTATAAAATAAAAGCAAGCAAAGGGATTGGTTCTATAACAATAGACGGAGAAGGAATTTCAGATGATACAATATATGGAAATGGAGAAAACTATATAAAAATAGATGGTGGAATAGGAAGTATTAAAGTAAAATTTGATAAATAACAGGTAAATGGGTTGCAAATTATGCAACTCTTTTATATTGTTAAATTAAAAATGTAGGGGCGACATTGCTTATTCATATTAATACAACTAGCTTGTAGTAAGAGTTATAAACTTGCAATATTATGTAAAATATGCTAAAATTAGAGTAAGTGGTGTCGAGTGCACTTAAGTAACTTATTAAAAAAATTTTTTTTAGGAGGAGAGAGAGATATGACATTAGCATTAAAAATTAGGACTGCCAGGTTGCGAAATGCAACTTGGGAAAGGCGGCAAATGGTAGGTTTAATTAAAGATAGTGAATCTACCATCATAAATGGCATCGCGACTGTAGGATGCCTAGCTGCCTTAGGATCTACAGTCACAGTAGCTCCAACTGTTGATACTACTATAGTAATGCAGACAGTAGCTAAAGCGGAAGCAGAGGCAGCAACTAAAGCAGAAGCAGAGGCAGCAGCTAAAGCAGAAGCAGAGGCAGCA
>CARPYP010000020.1 GCA_949045875.1 uncultured Clostridia bacterium
GCAGAGGCAGCAGCTAAAGCAGAAGCAGAGGCAGCAGCTAAAGCAGAAGCAGAGGCAGCAGCTAAAGCAGAAGCAGAGGTAGCAGCTAAAGCAGAAGCAGAGGCAGCAGCTAAAGCAGAAGCAGAGGCAGTAGCTGAAGTAGCACCACTTGCAAAAGCAAGTGCTACTTTTAAGGGGGTAAAACTTAATTTTTACCCTGTCACAGAAGAATTTCTGTGGCAAAATGCTGTAAAAACGGCAAACTACGCCTATACAGAGTCTGAGTTAAGGACTATGGAAAAGGTGATTTATGCCGAAGCCCGTGGAGAAGGCCTTGCAGGTCAGATCATGGTGGGAAATACGGTGATTAACCGTGCCCAAGAATGGGGCGGAGGCATATATGAGGTAGTGACAGCCTCAGGTCAGTTTGCTTCTATTAGAGGAATAACAGATGACATGATTACGCCAGAAGTTAAAAAGGCGGCAAGAATGTCATTTCAATGGGATCTAACAGCAGGAGCGATAAAAGCAACTGGCATACAACAAGGCGGAGCTCTCTACTTTTTCAACCCTGAGGGGTGTGAAAAAGTAGCGCTATTGAAAAGGGAATCTGTAGAAGGTGTTAAGCATAGGAAACACATATTCTATAGATAGAAGGTAAAAAGCGAGGGAAAGTGTACTTTCCTCGCTTTCTCCATTACATATAAATTAACAAAAAATATATTAGAATAAATAAAAATGTTATTGTAGATAATATAAGTATAGGAAAATATTGTATAAACTTATATTGCAAAGGAGAAGAATACATGAAAGATTATATATTAAAAAATAAAATATTATTAATATGTACATCTATTTTTACAATACTTGTATCTATAATAACAGTAATAGCTCCAATATATGTAGGAAAAATAATTAATAAATTCTTAGAATTATCTTATAAGGAATTTATTACTAATTTAGTTATTCTAACAATTTTATATATAGCAATATATATATTTAATATCTTACAGGTAAAATTTTTATCAAAAATAATTGCAAAAATTCAAAAAGAGATAAGAGAAAATCTATTTAATAAAATCAATAATATAAAAATAAAAGAAATTGACAAAATTGAAGATGGAAACATTCTAAATCAGTTTAGTATAGACTTAGAAAATATTTCAAATGGAATTATTCAAGGATTACCAAAGATTATTAGTGGAATTGTAATTGTAATATTTTCAATTATAATAATGCTTAAAATGAATATTAAAATGTCTATTATTTTAATAATTGTTGCACCAATAATGTATTTTATTTCAAAATGGGTAACTAAAAACACAAATGTATTTTTTAATAATAGAGCAAATATTGTAGCAAAATTAAATAATAATGCAGAAGAATTTATTACTTATCAAAATACTGTAAGAGACTTTAATTATGAAGAAATAGCAGAGAAAAAATTTGATAACCTAAACACAGAGTTATATAAAATAGGAGTAAAAGCAGAGTTTTACTCAGCACTAACCAACCCTGCGACAAGATTAGTTTCCAATATAGGTTATGTAGTAACTGGAATTATTGGAGTAATTTTAATGTCAAAAGGTGAAATAACAATTGGAGATATAACCACTTTTTTAATGTATACCACTATATTTACGAGACCATTTAATGAAATCACAGCAATTTTATCAGAACTTCAAACAGCCTTTGCATCATCTAAAAGAATAGATAAATTTTTTAATAGTGAAGACGAAAAATTTAAAGATATAAAAAATGATGCAATAAAAATACAAGGAAATATAGAATTTAAAAATGTAGCATTTTCATACACAAATGAGCCATTTATTAAAAAATTTAATTTAAAAGTAGAAACAGGAGAAAAGATTGCAATAGTAGGAAAAACAGGAGCAGGGAAAACTACAATAGTTAATTTATTAATGAGATTTTATGAAATAGACAAAGGAAACATATATATTGATGGAATTAATATAAAAGACATACCTATAAAAGAACTAAGGGAAAATATAGGCATAGTATTACAAGATACAAAACTATTTACAGAAACAGTAAAAGAAAATATAGCATATGGACTAGAAGATATATCAGAAAATGAAATAAAAAGAGTATCAAAATTAGCACGAGCAGACACATTTATAGAAAAACTACCTCAAAAATATAATACAATAATAAATAGTGAAATGTTATCAGAAGGAGAAATTCAGCTAATAACAATAGCAAGAGTAATGCTAAGAAACCCAAGTATACTAATACTAGACGAAGCCACAAGCAATATAGACTTAATAACTGAAAATAAAATACAACAAAGTATGTTAGAACTAATGAAAGGCAAGACTACTTTTATAATTGCACATAGACTTTCAACAATACAAAATGCAGACCAAATATTATATTTAGAAAATGGAAATATAGTAGAACAAGGCACACATGAAGAACTATTATCCCAAAAGGGCAAATACTTTGATTTATACACAAACCAATTGTAGGGGGGCTCTTGGTGCAGTGAGCAAAAATAAAAAATTTTATTTTTATATTTTGCGAACGAAACATGAAAAAATTTGTAAAGCAAATTTTACTGGTCATCAATTGAAAATAGGAATTGTAACGTATATATAAATATTTCATTGCATTTTTTGTAATAATAATGTAAAATTAAAATGTAATAAAATTAGGTGGTGATTGTATGAACCCAAAATTAGATAAAATAAAAATGATTTTTATAGATATTGATGGAACCTTGTATAATACTGAAAAACAGGTAACAGAATATACTAAAAATGTTTTAAATAAAATAAAAGACAAAGGTATATATGTAGTTTTATGCTCAGGAAGGAGCAGTTCATCTGTATGTAAAGTATCTAAAAACGTAAATGCTTCAAAATATCTAATAGCAAACAATGGAGCCTTTGTGTATAACTATATAGATGATATAGACATATTTGCAAGTAAGATTGAAAAAGGTATATTACAAAAAATATGGAATCTATGTGAAAAAGAAAAACTAGAACTAATAATAGAAGCAAAGTATCAAGAGTATATAAATATGAATGAAATAATTTTAAGGATGGAGTTAGATAAGTACATAAAAATTGATAAAATAGATGATATAGAAAATAAAAAAATATTTCAGATAGTTATTAATATTGAAAAAGATAGCAAATACAATAATATAAAAGAAATAATATCAAATGAAGAGAAAATATGGACTCCAAATTATGGCAAGGGAACCAAAAGTTTCTTTTTAGATATAAACAATAAAAATATAGATAAAGGAATAGGGATACGACATTTAATTAAAAATCTAGGAATAAAAAAAGAAGAAACCATTGGGTTTGGAGATGGAGTAAATGATTTAGCTATGTTTAGAGAATGTGGAATAGGAGTAGCTATGGAAAATGCCAAAGAAGAATTAAAAAATACAGCAGATTACATAACACTTACAAACGATGAAGATGGAGTAGCAAAATTTATTGAAAAAAATATTCTATAAGTAAATGAGGCAATAGGAGGAAATAAAAAATGGAGCAAATAAATGGATTTTTTGAAAATATTAAAGAGAGAAATTTAATAGATGTTCTAATTTCTATAGTAATCATCATAGTATTTTATATGGTGAGTTCATTGTTTTCTAAATTAGTTATGAAACTATTAAAAATCAAAGGAAACGATAAAGAAAAGATAAAAAATAGTGATATATATAAAGCATTAAAGGGCATTTTTCTATGTATAGGAATTTATATAGCACTATTAGTATTAAATCTACCTGAAAATTGGTTTATTCTATGCTCAAAAATAATAAGAATTTTCATAATAATAAATACTGCAAGAGTAGTAGCAGAATTAATTTCACCAGAATCAAAAATAATGAGAAAAGTAGGAGAAAGTGAAAAATTTTCAGAAAATAAAGTAGCAATAAGTGTAATAAGTAAAGTTATAAAAGTGATATTATATATAATTGCTGGATTTATGATTATAGCAGATTTAGGTTATGATTTAAGTGGACTAATTACAGGACTAGGACTAAGTAGTGTTGTAATAGCACTTGCTGCACAAGAACTAGCAGAAAATCTATTAAGTGGATTGGCAATTGTAACAGATAAACCATTTGAAATAGGGGACTATATTCAAGTTGGTAGCAATGCTGGAACTGTTGAAGAAATAAAATTTAGAAGTACGAAAATAAGAACAGCAGAAAATGCCATAGTAACAATACAAAACTCTAAAATTGTAAGTGAATCAGTTGTAAATGTATCAAAAATAGATAAAAGAAGAATAGATTTAAGTCTACGTTTACCATTAGATACTACAGTTAGTCAAATATCAGAATTAATAGAATCGACAAAATTAGTATTATACAGTAATACAGAAGTAATATCAAACTCCTTACAAGTAAATGTAGGAGAGATAACAGAAGATGCAATAAAAATATCAATATACTTTTTTGTAAATATAATAGAATTTACAGAATTCCTAAAATTCAAAACAAAGGCAAATTTGAGTATAATTAAACTTTTAGAAGATAAAAATGTCAAATTATCATATCCAAGTACTAATGTATATATGAAAAAGGAAAATTAGTGGGAAGGGCACATTGCAAGTGCCTTTTAGTGTCTTTGAAAATTATACGAAATGAGACAAAAAAATATTGCCTAAAATCGTAATTTGTGATAAAATATTTACTTAATCAATAAGAAAGGAAAGAAAAAATGAAAGTAATATTCGGAACAACAAATCAAGGAAAAATCGACCAAGTCAAAGGATTTATGGAATATAAAAAAATAGATATAGAATTTATTTCATTAAAAGACATAGGATTTAATGAAAACATTATAGAAAATGGAGAAACAATAGAAGAAAATTCTTTAATAAAAGCAAAAGCAATAAAAGAATTTTGTAATAAGAACAATATAAATGAAATAATAGTTACAGATGATGCAGGGCTTTTTGTTGATGCTTTAGATGGAAAACCAGGTGTACATACTGCAAGATATGCAGGAGACCATGCACCACAAATAGAATGTATAAATAAATTATTAACAGAACTAAAAGATGTACCAGATGAAAAAAGAGGAGCAACATTTGCATGTGTATTAACAGCTATTTTAAGAAATGGAGAGGTAATAGCTTGTAGAGGAGAAACAAGAGGGAAAATTGTAAGAATTCCAGGTACTATGGGAAAATTAACATACGGACCAATATTAAAACCAGACGGTTTAGACAGAGTTATAAATGATTTAACAGAAGAAGAATTAGGTTTAACACATAGAGATAAGGCATGGTTAGAATTAGTAGATAAAATTAAAAATTAAGACTATCTTAGAAAGGATGATAGCTAAATGGATAATAGGGCAATTGGGATGTTTGATTCTGGGATTGGAGGAATAACAGTCTTAAAAGAAGTAAAAAATTTACTTCCGAATGAAGAGATAATATATTTAGGAGACACGAAAAGGTTTCCATATGGTTCAAAATCAAAAGATACTATAATAGAGATTTCAAGGCAATGTATTAAGTTTTTAATATCTAAAAATGTTAAATTAATTATAATAGCATGTGGAACTGCTACTAGTCAAAGCTTAGAAACTTTAAAAGAAGAATTTAATATTCCAATAATAGGAATAATAGAGCCAACAGTAAGATACATAAAAGAAAGTGTAAAAAATGAGCGAGAGAGAATAGGAGTAATTGCGACATCAGGAACAATTAGAAGCGGACAATGGGAGAAAAAAATAAAAGAAGAGGTGAAAAATGCCCAAATAATAAATGAAGAAGCGCCACTATTAGCAACAATGGCAGAACAAGGTTGGATAAGTAACAAAGTAGCAGAATATACAATAAAAGAATACATGAAATGCTTTAAAAATATAGATAAATTAGTATTAGGATGTACACATTACCCTTTATTTGAGGAATTAATAAGAGAAGAATTAAAAAATAACACAGAAATAATTAACACAGGCACCAAAGTAGCAGAATTTATAAAAAAATATATAAAAGATATGAATATACAAAATGATGAAAGTAACAAAGAATATAAAATATATTTAACAGATTTAGATAATAACTTTAATGAAATAGCAGAAAGATTATTAGATGATAACTTAAAGACAAAAATAGAAAAAGCGGAGATATAGTAAAAGAAGGGGAAATATAATGTTAATAAAAGAGGAAAATATACAGAAATTATTAAAAAAAGCAGGAAAAGATACTAATAAAAAAGCAAATGACATTTTAAAGAATGACAATATAGTAATAGAAAAATTTCAGTTGGGTTGGAATTATGAATATATATATGTTTATGCAAGGGTTATAGAGAGACGAACATATAGAAGTGTAAATGTTAATTTTACTATAGATATTTCAAATAAGGATATAGATACATATCATTGCCAATGTAATTATTATTCTTCACATATATGTGCACATACTCTTGCTTGTATTTTAGAGTTTTGCCAAGATGATAGATATGAAAAGCAAACAATAGAAGCAATAAAAAGATTGAAGAAAGAGGAAGAACAAGAACAATTTAATAATTTTATAAATAATTTTGAGGGGAGTGAAGAAGAAACATCTATTGAAGATAACAATGAAACAGTTTATATTCCAAATCAAAGTGTAAAAATAATTCCAGAGTTAAAATATGATGGGTATCCATTAGGATTAGTATTAGACTTTAAGATTGGAGAAAAGCAGTTATATAAAATAAAAGATTTAACTAAATTTTATGATGCATATATAAATAGAAAAAGTTTGTACTATGGTAGCAAATTAAGCTTTGTACATTGTGAAGAAGCATTTTCTCAAAAAGCAAAAGTTTTTTTAGACTTTATATTAAAATATTCAGAAACAATACAATATGCAAACAATGTATTAAAGCAAAGCAGATATTATTATTCAAAAGGGCAAATTGCTAAAAGTAGACTAGAGTTATCTGGAAGTGCTGCTGATGACTTTTTCAAGATATTTAATGATGAAGAAGAATATGCAATAGAATATAATAAAGAAAAAATAACTTTTAAACTAACAAATAAGAAACCAGATTTTAAATTTAAAATAGAGAAAATAGAAGAAGATGAATATAAATTATCTGCTAATTTTGAAAAACTATTAATAGTAAAAGGTATAAAATATGTTTACATATTAAAAGACAATTCAATATATAAATTAGACAGATATAAAAACTCGAACCTAATAAAAATAATAGAACTCTATAACAAATCAGATGTAGAAGAATATAAATTTGACAAAACATATCTATTACAATTTATCAACAAAGTATTACCAAAAGTTAAAGATATAGTAGATGTAGATGATTTGCCTAAAGACGAAATAGAATTATATATTCCTAAAAAGTTAGGTGTAAAAATTTTATTAGACATAGACTCTGGAGATAATATAGTACTAAGTCCAAAATTTTGTTATGGTGCTACAGAATTTAATCCATTGGATAATAAAAATATTCCAAACATACCTAGAGATTTTTACAAAGAAGAAGAGGTATTAAAAAGGATTAGGCAAGATGGATTTTATGTATCAAATGAAGACAAATTATTTATAATGCATGATGATGACAGAATTTATGATTTTTTAGTAGGTTCATTAAATGAATATATGGAAAAGTTTGAAGTACTTGTTACAGAAGCATTTAAGAAAAATGAAATAAGACAACCTAAAATAATTTCTGTAGGAGTCAGAATACAAAATGATTTATTAAATATAGATTTATCAAGTATGGACTTCGATAAACAAGAACTGAAAGAAATTTTAAATAAATACAAAATGAAGAAAAAATATTATAGACTAAAAAATGGGAATTTCTTAAGTTTAGAACATAATGAAGACATAGAATTTTTAAATAATTTAACAGAAGGAATGGATATAGACTTAAAATCAATTAGTGATGGAAAGATTAGATTACCAGTAAATAGAAGTTTATACTTAAATAAATTATTACATAAACTTCCCGATGCACAAATATCAGAAGATGAGACCTTCGAAAAGCTGGTAAAAGAAAATATAAAACCAGAAAATATAGAAATACCAGAAGAACAGAAAAAAATATTAAGAACATATCAAGAAACAGGTTATAAATGGCTAAAAATATTAGACAAATATAAATTTGGAGGAATTTTAGCAGATGATATGGGATTAGGAAAGACTCTACAAATAATAACTATATTGCAAGAAGACAAAAACAACTCAAAATTGCACAAGCCTTCAATAGTAGTGTGTCCAAGTTCTTTAAGTTTAAATTGGAAAAATGAAATTGATAAATTTGGAGAAGGCATAAAGACTTTAGTTATAAATGGAAATTCGACAGAAAGAAAAAATAAAATTAAAGCTTGTAATGATTATGACTTAGTAGTAACATCATATGATTTATTAAAAAGGGACTTAGACACCTACCTAGAAAATAACATTAAATTTAGGTATCAGATAGCAGATGAAGCACAATATATAAAAAATAGCAATACTCAAAATGCAAGAAGTTTAAAAGAAATATCAGCAGAAACAAAATTTGCATTAACAGGAACACCAATCGAAAATTCATTAGCAGAGCTTTGGTCAATCTTTGATTATATCATGCCAGGATATTTGTTCAGTTATAATAAATTCAAAAGAGATTATGAAACAAAGATAGTAAAAGACCATGAAGAAAAGCAATTAGAAAGACTAAAAACTATGATAGAACCATTTATCTTGAGGAGAACAAAAAAACAAGTATTAACAGAGCTTCCAGAAAAAACAATAACTGTAATAAAAAATGAAATGAGTGAAGAACAACAAAAAGTATATTTAACACACTTAGCACAAACTAAAAAAGAAGTGGCAAAAGTAGTAGGATTAAATGGAATAAAAAAATCACAAATACAAATTTTAGCACTACTTACAAGATTAAGGCAGATTTGCTGTCATCCAAGTTTATTTTTAGAAAACTATGAAGGTGAAAGTAGTAAGCTAAACCAATGTATAGAATTGATAAAAGAGGCAATATCAGGTGGGCATAAAATATTATTATTCTCTAGTTACACAGAAATGTTCAAAATAATAGAGAGAGAATTAGAAAAAGAAGATATTAACTATTTCAAATTAACAGGTCAAACAAAAACAGATCAAAGAGTAGATATGGTAGACGAATTCAATAAAAACAATGATATAAAAGTATTTTTAATATCATTAAAAGCAGGAGGAACAGGACTTAACTTAACAGGAGCAGATATAGTAATTCATTATGATCCATGGTGGAACTTATCAGCAGAAAATCAAGCAACAGATAGGGCATATAGGATTGGGCAAAAAAACAATGTACAAGTATATAAATTAATAACCAAAAACTCAATAGAAGAAAAGATAGATAATTTACAACAAAGAAAAGCTGCTTTAATTGATGATGTATTAGACACACAAGCAACATTCATTAGCAAATTAACAGAGGAAGAAATAATGGATTTATTTAAATAAAGGTTAGAATTTAGAAGTTAGAGATTAGGGGCGAACATGGCTTGTCCAATATTAAAAGATAATCGGTCAAACTTTAGAGGAATAACTTATGGTATAGGTAAAGAGAAAAACTTAAAATTGAATAAAATATATAAATGGTGTATAATATAAATGTTAATATATCAGAAAAGGAGTGTTTTTATGGTATATACACTTTGTAAATATCCAGATGGAACAGAAGTTGTATTTTCAGACATTAGAAAAAATGAAAATGGTGAAGAATGTATTAGAATAACTTTTGAAAGACCAATGGATTATGGATTTGATACAATAGTATTTGAACTTCCAAGTTATGAAATTGTACTAGAAGATGGTCATTTTACAGAAAAGGAAAAAATGGAATTTAAAGAAATAGTTGAAAGAGGTGCTGCATTTTTCTTTAAATATGCTAGACAAGGAGGATTTAAACTTGCCTAATATTGTTGAATTAATGGGATATAAAGTTTATTTTTGGGCTAATGAAAATCACGAACCAATACATGTACATATTTCAAAAGGAAGACCTACTAAAAATTCTACTAAAATATGGTTAACAAAAACTGGTGGTTGTGTTGTAGCCAACAATAAAAGTAGAATTCCAGAAAGAGATTTAAATATATTGCTAGAAGCTATTTCACTATATTATTTTCAGATTATTGCAAAGTGGAAGATAGTATATAATACAAATGAAGTTAAATTCTATTGTTAATAACTATATAAAGTTAGAGCATAAGAATTTATAATATTAGTAGGCTGAATTTTACATAAGAGGAAAGTTCAATGCATTTATAGATATTTTCAAAAACATTAGGGTGATTTAAGGGGTCAGCATGGCTTGTCCAATATTAAAAGATAATCGGTCAAACTTTAGAGAAAAAGCTTATGGTATAGGTAAAGAGAAAAACTTAAAATTGAATAAAATATATAAATGGTATAAAATACCAACTAAAAACATAAGAAAAATCATCTAAACAATAGAAGGGATAAAAGGTGATAAAATGAGAAAAAAAATAAAAATATTTATTTTACTAATTGTGATAATATTATTATGTGTTATATCTTTTTTACTATTTTCTAATAATGATGAGGAAATAAAATCAATAAAATCAGATAAGCAATTATCAAGAATATATAATTATGACACAATAACTGCAAGAGATACTTTTATAAATATTATTACTATGCCATTTAGCCTTTTTACAAGTAATTTTTATAATCATAAAATTATTATGGATAATTATTCAGAGTTTTTAGATAATATACCAACTACTGATGGACTTATTAGTTCTATTGAAAATGCGTCATCTTCATCAAATGAATCATATATATCAAAAGATTATTCAACTACTAATATTCAAGTAGAAAATGTAGATGAAGCTGACATTACTAAAACAGATGGAGATTATATATATTCAATCTCTGATAGTAATGTAATAATAACAGATGTAATGAATTCGCAAGAAATTAAAATTGCATCTACAATAAAATTGAGTGATGGTAGCATTCCAGAAGACTTAATTCTTTATAAAAATGAATTAGTAGTTATATCTGCAAATAGTAATATCAATTCAAATTCATATTATAGAAACAATTATAAAAATAATACTATTGTAAGAATATATGATATAACTACAAAAACGAATCCAACATTAATAAAAAGTTATGAATTATATGAGCCTTACTATACATCAAGATGTATAAATAATGTACTATATGTTATTTCTTCTGGAAATTTAAGAAAAGAAGATGATATAGTTATAAGAAGCTATAAAGAAGATAATAATGAAAAACAGATTGCACTTGAAGATATAAAATATTTAAAGGATATACAAACAACAAAGCAAACTATTATCTCTGTAGTTGATTTAGAAAATGCAAGAGAAGACATAGATGTAAGTTCATATTTAATTGATATTTCAAATGCCTATGTATCACAAAATAATATTTATTTATTAAATCAGAAATATAATTATAATGTAGATACACCACCTATAAGAGAATTATTTGGATTAAAAGGTGTTATAGGTGTATTTACATATAATGATGATAATAACTCAAGAGGATATAATACAGAAATCTATAAATTTAACATTACACCAGAAGGTAAAGTAATATATGATACAAGAAATAATATACAAGGAAAAACTATAAATCAATATTCGCTAGACGAAAATAATGGACATTTAAGAATTGCTTTATATGATAGTGAAGGAGCTAGGGTTGCTATATTTGATGAAAATTTAAAGCAAATAGGAATATCTGAATATGTTGCTAAAGGGGAAACAATGTATTCTTCGAGGTTTATGAATGATAAAGTGTATCTAGTAACATACAAAACTATGGATCCATTATTTGTTATAGATTTAAGTAATGAAATATCCCCCAAAGTATTAGGAGAATTACATATTCCAGGATATAGTACATATTTACATCCATATGATGAAAGCCATTTAATTGGTATCGGAATGCAAACAGAGGAAGTTGTTAATAAAAACTCAAGTGGAAGAGTAATATCAACTACTTCTAAAATAGTAGGTATGAAAATGGCATTATTCGATGTAACAGATGTAAATAATCCTGTTCAAATTTCAGAAACAATAATAGGAGATAGAAGAACAACGTCTGCCATTTTAACTAATCCTAAAGCTTTACTATTTTCTAAAGAAAAAGAAATAATAGCAATTCCAGTTAACAATTATAGTGAAGACTTTGAAATAAATTCATCAAGTGATTCTTACTCATCAACAGTTAATTCATATATGAATTATAATAAATCACATATTGCAGAAGGTTATTTTGTATATAATATAAATATTGAAGATGGATTTAAATTAAAAGGAATTATAAATCATCAAACTTCAAAAAATAGTAATTCAATGTATAAATATTATAATAATTCTAAATTATTAAGAGGATTATATATAGATGAAAATCTATATACTGTATCTGAGACTGCAGTTAAAGTAAATAATATAAATACTTTAGAGTTAATTAGTGAATTAAAAATAAAATAAAAATATAAGGAGAATTTAATTATGGAAGAAAATTATAAAAATAAATCTGTTATGAATATAGCATCTCTTGTATTAGGTATCATATCTATAATCACTATATTATTTTGGTATATTGCTTTGCCAACAGGAATTCTTGCAATTGTATTTGGAGTTAAATCTGCTCTAAGAACAGGAAGTAAAATAGGAAAAGCTGGGATGATAACAGGGATAGTTGGATTATCATTATGTGCATTTATCTATATTGGAATGATATTAATATTAATTTTAGCGAAGCAAATATAATATTGAATGCAAAAAAAACGAACTTGATGCTACGAATCCTTATGCATAAAGTTATATGAAAAATTTGGATTAAAAAAACATGATGAAAAATATGTTTTAGATAAATAAAATTTGTAGAGTTATTGTATGAGAGGATAAAAAGGTGAAGAATAAAAAATAAGAAAAATTTACAATTGCATAAAATATATAAATAGTGTATAATATAAATATTGGCATATGGGGATGTATTTGGTTTCGACAATTGCATAGAAACATAAATAGCGAGTGGTGGAATTCTACTTGGCCACCTAAAAAATGTAGAAAAATAAAATAAACGCTGATAATAATAAAGAATTAGCATTTGCTGCCTAAGAGCAGTAACATCTTATTATAAATGCCCACGTTTATAAATAAGGTGTCAAACCAGTGGGAAACGAAGCTATTTATTTTCTCGTAAATAGTAGGTATTTAGAGAATACTGATGAATAAAGTTTGTTTGTTAACTTTATCAAAGGGAAACTAGATAACAAACTGTACTCGAAGAAGTTTATGTGGAAATGCTTTTGGACGTGAGTTCAACTCTCACCATCTCCACCAAATCGTCAATACAACAAGACACAAATGCAATAAAATAGTGTATTACAGTTTTTTTAATGTAACACACTATTTTAACATTTTAACCACTTTTTAGCCACTAAGTTTTTAATAATAATTTATTGTAGAAAAAACTTGAATATAATGTAAGAAATGTGTTTTAATATATATGATAAATGTATAATATAAAAGAATGCTAGGAGAGATAAGTAATGTTTATTGTTGCTCAAATTTTTGGAATATTAGTTATAATATCAAATGTACTGTCAATGCAAATGAAACAGAAAAGAAGTTTCAGCTTTAATTGGAATGTATCGATTTGATTTAAAAAAGGATAAAACAATAACACAAAAATAAACAAAAAACATTGATTTATTTTAAAATTAATGATATAAAGTAAATAATGAAAAACGAAAGGGGAAAATTATATGAAAAAACCAGTGATGATAGCAATAATAGCAGTAGTTATAGTAGCCATTATAGTAGCAATAATAGTTGGAATATCTTTAAACAAACCAAATAAGGAAGAAGAAGGAAATAAGCAACAAGAAATTACAGATGCTGAAAGTTTTAAAAATGTTATGCAAGAAAAAGGATATATGGTTATGGATGCAAAAAGTCAATTTGCAAATTATAGTAAAATAGAAAAAGTATACATAGCCACTAATGAAAGTTATTCTTATCAAATTGAATTTTATCAAATTTCAGATGATGCATATGCAACAAGTTTTTATAACAATAATAAATCCAAATTTGAAGCAGCAAAAACAGAAAACTCTGTTGAAACAAATAATGATTTAGAAAACAATTCAAAATATACATTAACAACTGATGATAAATATAAAGCAGTATCAAAAGTAAACAATAACATTATATATTTAGATGTAAAAACCGAATATAAAGACACAGTTCAAAAAATATTAGAAGAATTAGGATTTTAAAAATAAGAGAATACGATAAAAGGTGGCAAAGCCACCTTTTATTGTATTGTAATATAAATGCAACAAAAATGTAACATAAAATATCTTTAAATAAAGAATAAAATGTGTTATTATGTAAAAAAACGAATTTTAAGAATTGCTAAGCGGAGGAAACCGCAAAGCAATTCTAATAATCCGCATAATTATCTAGTACAGAAAGTTATGCCACTGGCATAACTTTCCTACTATATAAAAAAATAGCAAAAATAGGTGAAAGAATGGATAACAAAAGAATGAAAAAATTTAATAAAACATTTCCTTGGTTTTCTGGATTATCAGGTGATTTATTATTTTGGTTTGCAATAGATACATTATTTTTAAAAATTGTTAAAGGTTTTAATCCAGCACAAATAGTTTCATTAACAAGTATATCATTAATAGTAGTTATATGTTTGCAAATGCCATTATTAAAAATAATTAAGAAAATAGGAAACACAAATTCAGTTAGACTAGGTGCATTTTTACTGTTACTATCTAGTATATTAATAACATTTGGAGGAAACTATGTTGTAATTGTTATAGGTAAGATATTCTATGAAATTGCATTTACATTCCGAGATATAGCAAATGCAATACTAAAAAATAATCTAGAATTGCAAAATCGAAATAATGACTATATAAAAGTACAGACAAAAGCTAATACAATCTATGCTATGGCAACAATGATTATTTCCTTTATAGCAAGTATTATGTTTAATTTCAATAATTATTTACCTATGTTATTAACAATATTGTTTTGTTTAATATGTTTTATTTTATCATTTAATATAAGAGATTTTTCGAGTTATGATAAGATAGAAGTAAAAACTACAAAAAGGAAAATTAAGTTCAGTAAAGTAATAGTAATATTAATTATCTCATATGGTTTATTTATGGGTGCTATAAAATGTGGACAAAACAATGGAAAACTATTTATACAAGAAGAACTATTTAAAGATTTTAATGCAGAAAGTGCAGTTTTAATTTTAGGGACAATTACATGTATATCTCGTATAGCAAGAGTATTCTCAAATGTCGGTTTTAACAAGATATATAGCAAATTTAAAGAAAAAGTAGAAATTATACTACCACTACTTCTAGTAATATCTTTCATGATTATGATAATAGGTTCATTTATTACAAGTTCACTAATGTTAAAATTTGTAATTATAGGATTGGGATATATAATTATTTTGCTTATAAGAGACCCATTTAAAACATATATGCAAGATTTAGCTCTAAAAAATATTGAACCAGAATATCAAAAAACATTAATAACAACAATGGAAGCATTTAGAAAAACAATATATGCTATATTAAGTACAGTTATTACATTAATTTTAGTTGATAGTCCTATAATTTTAATTATATTTGCAACATTAATATTATCTATTATAGAGGTATTAGTAAGTATAAGATTATACCAAATAATAGCAAGTTCAAATGTAGAGATATTTGTAGGCACAGGATTATATAAAATAATAGTAGGTTCAAAAGAAATAAAATTAAATGATGGAGGAAAAATTGAAAATAGAAATTATAAGAAAGAAATTGAAGGAACTATCTGAGCCAGAGTATGCAAAATTCAATAAAAAGTTATGTCCAGATACTAAAAAACAAGTTTTAGGAATACGTATACCAAAACTTAGAACACTTGCAAAAGAAATCTTAAAAGACGAAGAGTGGAAAGAGTTTATAGAAAAAGCAGATATTAATTGTTTTGAAGAGACCATACTAAAAGGTCTAGTTATAGCATATTCCAAAGTAGATTTAAAAGAAAAGCTAATATTAGTAAAAGAATTCATACCAAATATGGATAGTTGGGCAATAACAGATACATTTTGTCCTACTTTAAAAATAAAGTCCGAGGACTTAGAAAAAGTATGGAGATTTATATTACCATACACTAAATCAGACAAAGAATTTGAAGCCAGATTTAGTATAATCATGATGTTAGACTATTATATAACAGAAGAATATATTGATAAAGTAATAAAAGTAATAGATGAAATAGAAAACAATGCATATTATGTGCAAATGGCAAAAGCATGGATAATAGCTGAAATAGGAATAAAATTTAATTCCAAAGCAATGAAATATTTAAAAGGAGAAAATAAATTAGACAAATTTACATATAACAAAGCATTGCAAAAAATGATAGAATCATATAGAATATCTGATGAAACTAAAATATTATTGAAAAATATGAAAAAATAAATGTAGGGGCACCGTTTGCGGGAATACATCGTAGGAAAGACACCACTGTGCCCAATGAGGGAGACAACATGAACAAAATTTTATTAATCGAAGATGATTCAACTATCAGAATGGGAATAAAATATTATTTAGAAGAAGAACTGTTTTGAAATAATAGAAAAAGAAGATGGGAATGGAGCATTTGAATACATAAAAAAAGGAGAAGACATTTCCTTAATATTATTAGATGTAAATTTACCAGACATAAATGGATTTGATTTATTCAAAAAAATAAAAGGATTAAAAGATATTCCAATTATATTTTTAACTGCAAACGACTTAGAAGTATCAATAGTTAGAGGAATAGACATGGGAGCAGAAGAGTATATAACTAAGCCTTTTAGAGCAAGAGAACTATTATCTAGAATTAACTCAGTTTTAAGGAGGAATAAAAAACAAAACAACAAAAATATTATTGAGATAGAAGGAATTACAATAGATTTAGGACAGGCAAAGGTATTAAAAGACGGGAAAGATGTTATGCTCACAGCTTTGGAATATAAAATTTTAATAACCTTAGCATTAGAACCAAATGTAGTATTTTCCAGAGAACAAATACTAGCAGATATATGGGATGTAAATGAAGATTTTGTTAATGATAATACATTAACTGTTTATATAAAAAGAATTAGAGAAAAAATAGAAGATGATGCTAATAATCCAAAGATAATAAAAACAATAAGAGGTATGGGGTATAAGGTGGAAATTTAGATGTTTAAAGATGTAAATAAATTAAGACCATTAGTTATACAAATAATATTATTAATTTTTTTTACTATTTTAGTTAGTATATATGCAATACATACACATAATATGTATAAACAAGAAATTATTAGAAATAATGCAAAAATAATAGGAATTATAATAGAAAAATATCCTAATATAGAAATAGAAGCAATAAAAGAAATAATTTCAGATGATGCAAATATTGAACAAGGAATAGAAACTCTAGGAAAATATGGAATTGATGATATTGAAAACTTAGATGAGATTACAAGTATAAATAAATTAAAAAACAAAATGGTTTTAGGAAATATTATTTTTGTAGTATCGGTCATTATAATATATATTTTAATCAATTTATACTTTTATAAAAAAGAAGATAAAAGGTTAAACGATATAAGTAATTACATAAGTAATATATTAAATAATGATTATTCATTAGATATTAGAGAATATGATGAAGATTCAATAAGTGCACTTAAAAATTATATTTATAAAATAACAATAAAACTTAGAAACATGAGTGAATATTCACAAAAAGAAAAAGAGTATTTAGAAGTGGCATTATCAGATATATCACATCAACTAAAAACACCACTTACAAGTATAATGGTAATGAATGAACTACTTGAAAACAAAAATTTAGAAGAAAGCAAAAGAAAAGAATGCCAGCAAAAAAGCAAACAGCAACTAGAAAAAATACAATGGTTAATAACTAGTTTACTTAAAATTTCTCAGATAGATAGTGGAACAATAAAACTAAAGAAGGAAAATGTAAATGCAAAAGTTCTAATTAATAAAACTTTAGAACCATTAATTATACAAATAGAAGCAAAAAGCATAACTTTAGTAAAAGACATAGAAGAAGACCTGGAAATAATTTGTGATGAAAATTGGACAGTAGAAGCTTTAATAAACATAATAAAAAATGCTTATGAACACACAGAAAAAGATGGAACAATAAAAATAACAGTACAAGGAAATCCGATATATAATGAAATAAAAATAGAAGACAATGGAAGTGGAATAAGAGAAGAAGACATAAACCATATATTTGAAAGATTTTATAAAGGGAAATCTAATAAAGAAAGTATAGGAATAGGATTAAATATGTCAAAAACAATAATAGAAAAACAAAATGGAACCATAGAGGTACAAAGTACAGAGGGAGTAGGTACCTGTTTTACAATCAAAATGTTCAAATTTTAAAGGGCGAAAAATAATCGCCATTTCGCGTTGTTGTTCTTCGAAAGAAAATCCTCAACGTGCAAGAGCACGCCTCCGGTATTTCTTTCTTGAACGCCTAGCGAAATAACAATTCTTTTCCGCCCTAGATTTGAATAAGGTAAAATGCTTAATACATAAAAGTGACAAAATTGTAATATTTTTTGTCACTGTAAAGTCATCTAATATTTATATAATTAAAGCATAAAAGTTAAGGGAGGATAAGAAATGGAAATTTTAAGAGTTGAAAACTTATGTAAAACTTATGGAAAAAATGAGACACTTGTAAAAGCACTAGATGGAATAAGTTTTAGTGTTGATAAGGGAGAATTTGTTGCCATAGTAGGAGCAAGTGGAAGCGGAAAATCAACACTATTGCATATACTTGGAGGAGTAGATAGGCCAACCTCAGGGAAGGTTTTAGTAGATAACAAAGATGTATTCAAATTAAATGAGACAAATCTAGCAGTATTTAGAAGAAGGCAAGTAGGACTTATTTATCAATTTTATAATCTAATACCAATTTTGAATGTTGAAGAAAACATAACACTTCCATTATTATTAGATGGAAAACAACCAGATAATAGATATTTAGAAGAATTGATTAGTACTCTAGGACTAAGAGGGAGAGTAAAACATTTACCAAACGAACTATCAGGAGGACAGCAACAAAGGGTATCAATTGGTAGAGCATTAATGAATAGACCAGCAGTGCTACTTGCAGACGAACCAACAGGAAACTTAGACAGTAAAGCATCAAGAGAAATTATTGAACTATTAAAACTATCAAACAAAAAATATGAGCAAACAATTATAATGATAACACATGATAATAGTCTAGCATTAAATGCAGATAGAATAATTACTATTGATGACGGTAAAATCGTTAGTGATAAGAAGGTGAAATAAATGGGAATATTAAAAAGTTTAACTATGAAACACCTTCTAATGAATAAAAGAAGAACATTAGTTACAATTATTGGGATAATATTGTCAACAGCATTAATGCTAGGTATAGGATTACTTTTTTCAAGTTTTCATCAAGCTATGCTTAATGATGCTATAGACAATCATGGAGATTATAATGCAATTTTTAATCAATTAAAAGGAAAAGACTTGAATGCATTAAAAGAGAATGTAACTATAAAGGAAATTTTTTATGAACAAAATGTTGGATATGCACAATTAGATGGAATAAAAAATGATAGCAAACCATATTTAAGACTAAAAAATGTTAGTAAAAATTATCTAGAAAGATTAGAACTGATGGATGGTAGAATGCCTAATAATTCAAATGAATTATTAATATCTAGCCATATAGAGACTAATGGAGGAGTAAAACTAAATGTAGGAGATAAAATTAAGCTAGAACTTGGATATAGAGTTGATGAAGAAGGATATATATTAGATATTGTAGAACTAATAAATAAAGACAATGAAAAATTTTATTATGACGATGGAGAAATTATAACTACACTACGTTATACAGAAAACGAAAAACTAGAAATTTGTGAGACAAGAGAATTCACTATAGTGGGAATTGTAGTAAGAAGTAATCTGGAAGAACGCTATTCTTGTGGATATTCAGTATTTACATTAAAAGAAGAAATTAAAGATGAAGAAAAAGTAAATAGTTATGTAATATATAAAAATCCTAGCAAGACCTTTGAAAATTCAGAGAAATTAGGGGAAATATTAAAACTTTCAAAAAATGATATAGAATATAATAATCAATTATTATATTTTTATGGAACAAGTCAAAGTGGAAACTTTACAGCAACAGTAGCTGGTATGATGTCAATTACACTTGCATTATTGTCTGTTGGATGTATTATTGTAATATACAATTCATTTGCAATATCTACAATGGAAAGAAAAAAACAATTTGGTCTATTATCAAGCATAGGGGCAACTAAAAGGCAGATAAGAAATACAGTAATTTTTGAAGCATTAATAGTAGGAAGCATAGGAATAGTAATAGGTGTAGCAGGGGCATTTTTAGGAATATATGTAGTACTTCAAATATTAAATAACCTTATTCAAGACATGATGGGAGTGACTTTTCAATTAACAATAAATCCTGTATATGTAATTATTCCCTTAATATTTATGTGTATAGTAATACTAATATCTGCTTGGATACCTGCAAAAAGAGCAAGTAGAGTTACACCAGTAGAAGCAATACGACAAAATGATGAAATAAAGATAAACAAAAAGAAAATAAGAACAAGTAAACTAATAACCAAAATATTTGGAGTAGAAGGAGAAATTGCGCTAAAAAATATAAAAAGAAATAAAAGAAAATACAGAATAACGATAATATCATTATTTATAAGTATAGTATTATTTATATCATTTAGCTCATACTTGCAATTCCTTGTAGGAACAAGTGAAGGATTGGTATATCCATATAATTATGATAGTGCAGTATATTTTTATGATGAAAATGAAGAATTAAAACAAAGAGTTACAGACGATATATTAAGTATAGAAAATATAGAAAAATACTCAATCATTGATGAACTTTGGTTCCCATATGAAACCCTTGAAGAAGATAGATATAATAAAGAATATTATGAATATCATAAAAAACTATATGAGGAAAGCTTCAATATAAATATTGTAAAGCTTTCAGATGAAGAATATAGAGAATATATAGAAAAAATAAATGGAACTTATGGTCAATCAATATTACTTAACCAAGCAAGAATTGAAAAAGATTCTGTAACAAATATAGTAACACTACTAGAAAATACTAAAAATCTTAGCTTAAATTTAAAAATACCAGAATATACAGATGATGTGGATAATAAAGACACAAAAGTAATAGCAGAAGAAAAAACTCTAAAAATAGATAATATAATAGCAACAAAAGAAACAATCTTTGCAACAGACCACTATAAATTTAGAGAAACAACTACTTTAATTGTAAATAATGAGACATATAGTAAAATATATGAATGGAAAAAAAGAAATTTAAAAGATAACACTGATTATTCTCCAACAATGAAAATATTGATAAAAACCTCAGAAATTAAGAAATTTGCAGAGGAAGGAGAAAAAATAGAAACAAAATATAATTCAGGAAATCATGAAATTTATATATCAAATATTGCGTTAGACAATCAAGAAGAAAAAAACTTAGTACTTGCAATAAAAATACTTTTATATGGTTTCATAAGTTTAGTAACATTAATTGGAGTTACAAGTGTATTTAATACAATAAGCACAAGTATATCTTTAAGGCAAAAGGAATTTGCGATGTTAAGAAGTATGGGGCTAACACCTCGGTGGATTTAATAAAATACTATTCTTAGAAAGTTTATTCTTTGGGTTAAAATCATTAATATATGCACTTCCAGTTTCATTTGTTGTAATATTTTTAATATCAAGAGCAATAGCAAATATAATAGAATTCAGTGACTTTTTAATACCTTGGAATAGTATAATAATCTCAGTAGTAGGAGTATTTGCGTTAGTACTTTCAACAATGATGTATTCAGCAAGCAAAATTAAAAAAGAAAATATTTTAGAAGCAATAAGACAGGAAAATATATAACTTTTTATAATGAAAAGTGAATAGTGAAGGATGAATAGTTAATAATGATTCATTCTTCACTATTATCCACTAATAATTTACCTAAAAAATTCTTGAAAACTATATACTTTTTATTTAATTTAGTGTATAATTAAATAAATAAAGGAATAATATCAAGTGTAGATATTATTCTACTGGGTCTGAAATAGTTTACTAGAGTAGGACCTGACCCGCACTGAACGCTAAGCGTCAGTAAAAGCCATTCATACGAATGGCTTTTTATGATTCTAATTCTAAATTCTTTTATTTTTTAATAAATCTATTATTTGTCTAAAATCTTTACCATTAAAGAAGTACTTTTCTGCTTTGGTAAATGGAATTTTATTTTTTCTCTTATAGTCTAGTTTATCAATTATTGTAAGCATGTCTGAAACTTGAAATAGTCTTTTTTCTTTATGGTCAAACTCAATTCTTCTTTCAATATTTGGATTAGTAGCAAATACTGCATCTAATAATGTAGCTAGTGTTTCTTGACCATTGTCATAATATATTACTATTTTATCAAATGAATTTATGTAATCAGCATTTTCTTTTATAAATTGCCACATTTGTCTAGCTAAGTTCATATTTAATTGTGTCTTCTTATTGATATATCTTTTATCAACTATTATAGTTTTTATTTTTACATTTACTCTGACAGAAAAATAGAATATGGACCAAAAAATGCTTTTTCGTTTTTCAAGAGAAAAGTGTGAATAATCTCCTCTTTTAGCAACTAAATAAGCCAAATGTATCATTCCATCATATCTTAATTTATTTAGTTTTTCATTCAGATATCTCAATTCATTTGTAATCGTGTTTGCACTTTCATGTAAAGTAAATGAAACAGCATATAAATCTGAACTACCATTCATAAATCCAAAATCTCCACTTTCGTCTATAAATATATTTAATCGTTTTATGATTATCACCTTTATCATTCTATTTATAACTATATTTATACCATAGAAATACATATTACTCAATAGTTAGACGCGAAATTACAGAGAAAATTGCTGGATAATGGTTATATCCAAACTAGACTTTATATAAAATTGACTAGTTCCTAAAAATTTGTTATAATTAATATAACTATGGGCAAAGAGCCTAAAGTTAAAAAAAGGTAGAAATATAGAATAAGGAGGAACAATAGTATGTTACAACAACCTATTTATGTACCAAATGGCGAGTTTTGGGAAATGCTGGAGGAATTAGACGGCGAAACATATCAGCAGGAGGTAACCTTAGATGAGAGGCTTGTACAGCAGCTTAAAGAGTCAGCCGACGGAAGCATGCGGTTTGATGAAGGAGGAAGCTGTTTACTCTCTTGGAACCATAGACCTGAATCTCCACTGTTTCCAGAGAAAGAAGAAAAACCACAGAGGACGATTGTTCTTGTAGGAGAACGGAGACGGAGTGGACTCTATTTTAAGGCTGTTTTAATTAGGATGTCAAAACCTTTTTTGGGGTTTAGACATCCTGAGTATGATAGCAAGACAGAGTTTCTCTTTATCGCGAAAGACTAAGAGGTTTAAGAAATTTGCCATAAAATCTGGAGTCATGGTTTTAACCGTGGCTCCAGATTTTGCTATATAATATTACACACAAAACGTCTGTATCCCACTAGAATATGGTGCAATATCATACTGTTGAAAAAATACAGTCAAGCAATTAGGTGTAATATAATAACTTTCAGGATTAAAGGTCTCTAAAACCAATTCACAATAATTATCAAAATAGTACTCTGGATTTTTTGCAATCTGTGCATTAATTGATTTGAATACATCTATTAAAAAATATGGATTATCATTCCAAAAAGAATAAAAAGGAATTTGACAGCAATTTAATAAATCCCAATTTTGAGAAGAACGAATAGTATTACCATGAGCGCCACCAGAAAATAGATATTCATCATAATATAAACTAAGCAAATTATCAAAATTATATGTAATATTAAAATCCAATATAACCTCATAAGTCATTATAGGGTAACCATGGCTTGAATTATAATCATAAAGCTCTTTAGCCTCTGTAAACAATTCATTTTCAGCTTTCCTCCTAAGTTCTAAAGCAATACTCTCATTATATATATTAAAACACTCTATACAATTAGAGTAATCAGAATAAGTAATTTTAGGGTAAGATATAGAATATTTAAGGACTAAAGCATCTTTATAAAATAAATTCTTCTCTAATTTAATAGTCTCAATACGATTCATAATAAATCCTTTCAAAATAAAATTTCATTTTAATAACATATTATATTCATGATATAGGGGCTTAGGTTACACCATACTATATAGAAAAATATAAATTATAACATTTCTATAAAATACATTAAAAACAATGTAGAGGAGAGTTAAACAAATTTCAATAAAAAATCCTTAAAAGTGACAATATAGTCATTTATTTTTTTATTTAGTTGTGTATAATTAAATAGGAAAAAAGGTGATATTATGTTAAAAATAATTGTTGGAGTATTAAAAGTAATAGATATACTAATGATAATATATGGAGTATATTATGTAATTATAGGAATATTTGTATTTTTGAAAGAGAAGAAAATAAAGAAGACAAATGCAAAAAATAGATTTGCAATTATAATTCCTGCACGAAATGAAGAAAAAGTAATAGGAAATTTATTAGATAGTTTAAAAAAGCAAAAATACCCCAAAGAATTATATGATATTTTTGTATTCCCTAATAACTGTAATGACAGAACAAAAGAAATCGCAATAGAAAACAATGCAGAAATAATAGAATGTACAGAAAAAATTAAATCAAAGGGAGAAGCACTAAAATATAGTTTTAAATTCTTAAATGATAACTTCAATTGTTATGATGCATTTATAATTTTTGATGCAGACAATGTAGTACATCCACAATTCATAGAAAAAATGAATGATGCATTATGTAGTGGATATCAACTAGCACAAGGATATAGAGATAGTAAAAATCCGCATGACACATGGATATCTAATTGTTATACATTATACTATATGATACAAAATCATTTCTTCAATAGAGCAAGAATGAATATAGGACAATCTAGTTTTATTAATGGGACAGGATTTATGATAGCAAAAGAAAGGCTATACAAAAAAGGTTATAATCCTAAAAGCATGACAGAAGACATAGAACTATCTGTAAAATGTGCGATAAACAATGAAGAAATAGCATTTGTAAGAGAAGCAATAACATATGATGAGCAAATTACAACACTAAAAGAATCATTCAAGCAAAGAATGCGTTGGTCAATAGGAACAAATCAATGTTTAATAAATTATGCACCTAATTTAATTCAAGGTGGAATAAAAGGAAAACTAAATTGCATAGATGCTCTAATCTTTTTAATGGCACCAACATTACAAATTGTAAGTAGTGTAGCATTTGCACTACATATAATACTAGCAATAATATATGGAAGCAGTCATGACACATTTTCTTCACTTCTATGCTGTTATTTAACAAGTATTGCTTTATCAATCTTTGCAATAAAATCTAACAATAAAAGAATAAAAGATTACTTAAAGGGAATATTAACATTTCCAATATTTATATTAACTTGGATACCAGTAAATATAATTGCCTTATGGAAAAGAAATTATAAATGGGGAAGAATAGAACATAATAAAAGTATTACTATAGAAAAAGTATTGGATTATGATAATCAAGAAGAAAAGATAAAAACTGCTTAAAATTATTTTATATTATTTGAAAGGCTGTTATACAAAACTAGTGTTAACAGTTTAAATAATATAGAAACAACTTTATAAAAATTTACATTCTTGATTTTTGTGATATAATACTAAAATAGATGGCTATTTAGATTGTTAAATACAAAGTTGAAATTAAAGTTTTAAATTTGCAAAAAAAGAGTTAAAAAAGTTAAAGTTTTAAGAAAGGGAAGATTAATGAAATATGGAAAAAGTAGGAGTTTTTTTAAGTAGAATGCAACCAATACATAATGCTCATTTATGGATGATAGAAAAAGCGCTAAAAGAAAATGATAAAGTTCTTGTAATGATAGGAAGCGCTGATAAATTTGGAACAGAGAGAAATCCTTTTGCCATTGATTTGAGAAAATCTATGGTAGAAAGCGCTATAAAGGGATATTTAAAAAATAAAAATTATCCACAAAATAGTGTTAAAATAATTACACTTTCAGACTGGTCATCAGAAGAAAATAATGATGATAAAGAATGGGGAAGATTAATTTACTATAATGTAGTTGGAAATATGGGGGTAAGAGAATTTTCATATTATAGTTCAGAGAATCCAATAATGATAAAAGGGTGGTTTGAAGAAGAATTACTACAAAGAATTAATTTTAGGTTTTTTTCTAGAGATAATGAATTTAATGGACTTTCAGCAACAAAAGTTAGAGAGGCAATATTAAGAAAAGATGATAAATTTATAAAGGACAATTGTCCAAAGGAAGTTTTCGAAATGTTTTTTAATAAGTTTTAGCCATCTGAATATACTTTATATTCAAAAGATATAAATAATATTAATACAAAATCATACATAGGGAAAACAATTATATATGTTTCTGATTACTGAACAGTATATAGAAAGAGAGCAAACAGTACACCAAGTGAACTAAAGATTTCAAAAATTAGCAGGAAGGCAAATAAAATAAGAAAAATCATAAGTTCTAATATACCTCTAAAGCGAATAAACTTAAACAAAAGTATTCGCAATTGGAGGCTTTAATATGAAAGGTTACTCAATAGAGGAACGTGCTGTTGAACTAGCACATTATATAATAGATTCAAAAGATACAGTAAGAGGTGCTGCTAGAAGATATGGAATAAGTAAAAGTACAGTACACACGGAAGTAACACTAAAGAACGGTAGAAAAATTGGACGTGTAGTGGCAATTAGTAATCGCCCGATTCCTGAAAGTATTGAAATAAGGAAGGTTTTTCTAGCAGATAGAAATCCTATTGTTAAATTAGGATTATTAATTAAATAGAAATTATAATAAAGCTTTAAAAGTAAAATTTTAAGGCTTTATTTTTTTGACTTAATATAGTATAATTTATATGTATTATCAATAAAATTTCACAAATTTTGCTAAAAACATTGAATGCTATTAAGAAACATGAAAAATCAATTAAATTTGAGGTTATTTTTTCAACAACTCAACTGGACACTTTGACCCTATTATAAAGCTTGAAAAATAAAGAAAAACTAAGATTTATGGTGTGTGGAGTACAAGGGGTATAACACAGGAAAAGTAAAAAGCGTAAAAAATAATGTGTGTTGTATCAGAAAAGGAGAAATGGATATATGGATATAATATAAAAGTATTAGCAAGACTATTAAAATATGTTAAATTGTGATATAAAACATATAAAGAAAGAATGGAAGGAAAAAGAAATGAGAATAGGAATAGATATAGATGGAGTATTAACTAATATGGAGCAATTTTTAATAGATCATCTTAGTAAATATTGTGTTGAAAATAATATTAAATTTAATATTGGTATTAGTAGCTATCAAGTATCAAATTCATTTAATATTACAAATGAACAAGAAGATGATTTTTGGAATGAATATTTAGAAAATTATGCAACCAACGAAAAAGCGAGACCTTTTGCAGCAGAAATAATAAAAAGATTAAAAGAAGATGGAAATGAAATATATATAATAACTGCTAGGTGGCTAACAAATAGAGATGATGACATTGGAGATAATATGAGAAAAATAGTTAAAGATTGGCTAATTAAAAATAAAATAGTATATGATAAATTAATATTTTCAAAAGCAGAAAAGGAAAATAAATTACAAGAAATTATAGATAATAAAATTGACTTAATGATTGAAGATAACCCCAATAATATAAATCAATTATCTAGTGTAGTACCTATAATTTGCTATAATACAGGATACAATAGGGAGTGCATAGGAGATAAAATAACTAGATGTTATAGTTGGTATGATATATATAGAACAATACAAAATATTAAAGATATATAAGAAAGGTTTGATAAATTATGAAAATTACGAAATTCCCACAATCATGTTTATTAATAGAAACAAATGGAAAGAAGATATTAGTAGATCCAGGTAATTTAAAATATAAAGAAGATTATTTTGATATTTGGAATAATGTAGATATCATTTTAATTACGCATAAACATACAGACCATTGCAATACAGAAATATTAGAAAAACTAGATAAGAATATAAAAATTTATTCAACAAAGGAAGTTAGTGAAGCAAATACAAGTTTAAATATAAATATTGTAAAAGAAAATGATTTAATAAAATTAGATGATATAAAAATAGAAGTATTACATGCAATACATGGATATCAACCATTATTAAAAGGTTCAAAAGAGATACATGAAAATGTGGGATATATTATTGATGATGGAAAAAATAGATTATATACAACAAGTGATACAATTTGTTTTAGAAACGAATATAAAGCAGACATTCTCTGTATTCCAGTAACAGGACATGGATTAACAATGTCAGCGTTTGAAGCATCTTTATATGCAAAAGAAGTAAGCGCAGTATTAACAATTCCAATTCACATGGACAATCCAGCATTTCCACCAGACTTTGACTATATAAGAGAGATGTTTGAAAAGTACGAGGTTGATTATGAGATATTAGAAAATGATGAAACTATCGAAATTGAATAAGGGGGATAGACAGTGAAAAAGAGAATTACATGTATTACATTATTTAATGAGGAAAGTTTAAGTAAAATTAAAAAATATGTATTTCTCATTTACACCTAATAATGATTTAAGAGAAATTCAAACACAGATATATAACATGACAAGAAATGATAAATTTAATCCTAGTATATATACTCCACATATTAGCATTCATACAGATAAAGATTATAATAAGATAATAGAAATGAAAAATAAAATAATGCAAGATTTTGAGCCATTTACAATTTCATTTGATAAAATAGGACTATTTGAAATATATCCTGCTAAAAAAGTATTATAAAAGAGAGAGATAACAAAATATAGAATTATAAAAATTGTATTGACAAACATAGCACATTAAGTTAAAATATTCATATAATAAGTTAAAGATTGGAGAAAAGAAAATGATTAATAAAGCTAATTTGAAATTAAATAATTGGCAATTAGTATGGGAAAAAATTAAAAATCACCCATACTCATTAATCATGTTATAGATTTTTATAAAGTAGCACAAGTATAGGTGATGAATAATTGCTTATACTTGTGTTTTTTTGTAAATTTTAAAAGATTTCCAAATCTATTATTAATATATAAAAACAGAAGTATTAAATAAAAAATACTTCTGTTTTTTGTTAGGAGGGAAGAAGTTGAAACAAGAAAATTTTATTAGAAACCACTATAAACTATACTGGCAGAAAAAATTTAAAAATATAAGAAAGAAAGGAAGAAGATATTATGAATAAAAAACAAAATCCATATAGATTATATTTAACAGAAGAGCAAATGCCAAAACAATATTACAATTTAAGGGCAGACATGAAACAACTGCCAGAACCAATGTTGAATCCTATTACAAAAGAAGAAGCTACTTTAGAAGACTTATTATCAGTATTTTGTAAAGAATTAGCAAAACAAGAACTAGATAATGAAACAAAATATATAGATATACCAAAAGAAGTACAAGAAATGTATAGAATATATAGACCATCACCTTTAATTCGTGCCTATAATCTTGAAAAATATTTGGAAACTCCTGCTAAAATCTATTATAAATTTGAAGGCAACAATACATCTGGAAGTCACAAATTAAACTCTGCAATAGCACAGGTTTATTATGCAAAAAAAGAGGGGATTACAAGTCTGACAACGGAAACAGGAGCTGGACAATGGGGAACAGCTTTAGCAGAGGCATGTAGTTATTTTGATATTCCATTAACTGTATATATGGTAAAAGGCTCTTATGAACAAAAAACGTTTAGAAGAGACATAATAAGAACTTTTGGTGCAAATGTTATACCAAGTCCAAGTAGCACGACAAAAGTAGGAAAAGAAATTTTGAAGGAACATCCAAATACAACAGGAAGTTTAGGATGTGCAATATCAGAAGCAGTTGAAAAAGCTATGACAACCCCTAATTCAAAATATGTTTTAGGATCTGTTTTAAATCAAGTAGTGTTACATCAATCAATAATAGGATTAGAATGTGAAACTGCATTTGAATTATTAGACGAATATCCTGATATAATAATTGGTTGTGCAGGCGGTGGTTCGAATTTTGGCGGTTTAATTGCTCCATTTATGAGAGATAAAATTGAAGGAATACATGATCCAAGAATTATTGCTGTAGAACCTGCTTCATGTCCATCTTTAACTCGTGGTAAATATGCATATGATTATTGTGATACAGGAAAAATGACTCCACTTGCAAAAATGTATACACTTGGAAGTGATTTTATTCCATCATCAAATCATGCAGGAGGACTAAGATATCACGGAATGTCACCAATCATTTCAAAGTTATACCATGATGGTTATATAGAAGCAGTATCAATGAAACAAACTGAGGTATTTAAGGCAGCAATCTTATTTGCTAAAAAAGAAACAATATTTCCTGCTCCAGAATCTTCACATGCAATAAAAGTAGCAATAGATGAAGCTTTAAAATGTAAGGAGACAGGAGAAGAAAAGACAATTTTATTTGGATTAACTGGAACAGGGTATTTTGATATGGTAGGATATGCTTCTTATTTAGATAAAACTATGACAGACTATATTCCAACAGATGAAGAATTACAAAAATCGTTTCCTAATATAATAGATTAAATGTAAGTATATTAAAGATAATGAAAAGGAGTTTAAGTTAATGAAAAATGAAGTATATCAATTATTAAAAAAATTACACATTCAATATGATAAAATAGAACATCCACCACTAGTTACTTGTAAAGATAATGAAAAGTATAATATAAAATTGGATGCAATAATATGTAAAAATCTATTTATAAGAAATAGTAATAAAAGTCAATATTATCTATTCACTTTACCAATAGAAAAGACAGTAAATTTAAAATCTTTACAAAGTTTATTAGAAGAAACAAGATTAAGTTTTGGTAATCAAAATATACTACAAGAAAAACTTGGAATAAAAACAGGAGCAGTTTCTATATTTAATATTATTAATTTAAAAGAAAATGATATTATTTTTGTACTAGATGATGAGATTTTAAAATATGAAAAGGTAGCTTTCCATCCAAATGTAAATACAGAAACAGTAATGTTTAATCCAAAAGAATTAAATAAAATATTTGAGTACTATAATGTAAATTATAAATTCATCACTATTTAAAAATAAATTTTGGTAATTATAGAGCTATACGAAGAAAATTATTAAATCCTATAAACTAATTATAATGTGCTTTATAAATCAAGTCCAGGTTAAATGAATGTGATATTGCACAACCTTGATGAAATTTTAAAAGCACATTATTTTGGGGTTAAGATGATTTAAGAATAAGTATATTTATTTCAAAATTCAAATTAAGACAAATCTATATTAAAAATACAAACTGAGATAGCAAAATCATTAGAAATTTTAATAAAAGATTTCAGGAACTTATAAAATTAAACGTTTTAGAAAAGTAAGGAATGGAGAATACAGTTTAAAAATTTAGAAAAAAGGGAAATAAAACGGAATTGAACTGTCAAAATCTCATCATATAATGTACTAAAAGTTTTAAATAAAACATAGTATTAAAAGAAAGTTGGTGGGAATTTTGAAAGGAAAAAAAGAGTTACATATTACATTTATTAATCCTAATACAGAAGAACAAATAGTACAAGCTATGGCTGGAGTTCTTGCCTATAACCTAGCTGAGAATGATGAAAAGATAAAATTTGACTACAACAATCCAGATACTTATCAAAATTCTCAC
>CARPYP010000021.1 GCA_949045875.1 uncultured Clostridia bacterium
AGTTGGGACATTTTCTCATTTCTTTACTTAAGACATTATCACATTTCTTTCATATATTAGGGATGATTGAATATTTAAATACTTGACACATCTAGGTTAATATAATATAATAGTATTAGCAATATATAATAGTAAGTTTTAATATGTACAAAAAAGACTTAGGAAGTCCTTGAAAACAATTCCTAAGTCTTTTCTTTTTGCTAATCATCAAAATGTTTTACTATTAAGTAAATCAAATATAATGCTAGCAGCTTTAGTAAGTTTTTCATATGTACCCTCCTTTCTACCTTTTAGTGAAAGGATGTTCGTATTATATTATATCAAAACTTTTTAGTCAATATTTTTAATATAAAAATTTCAAGTGATTAACTAATTTTATTTTGCATAGTCATAGGATAGATTTTCTTGTAATTCAAATCTATATTTTTGCCCTGTTATATTATCTGGTCTTTCTAGTGATATTTCTTCTAAAAACATTTTCTCTCTTCTTACCCAAATTTTACTGTCTTTTCTTTCATATAATGGTTTATAAATAACTATTCTTTCTTGTGTCTCTGAATCTAATGCAATATCTTCTATAAAATAGTAATTCCCTTTAAAATGTCTATAAATTTTTCCTATTTGTACTTGTTCCATGTATATCCCTCTATTCTCTTTTATTTTACAATATAATACCACGAATTAATACATTTTGCAATGAATATTTTAATTTTATTGACAATTGTAAAATATTAAGAAATGTTATATTTCCAGTATTAGGGTTACAGTTTATTTGGTAATAGTTCTTATTTAAGAAACAATATAATTCTACATATTCTAATTGCTTGTATAAAACGCATGTATAAAATATGTCTTTTTTTTATGTTGTCAAACTGATAGACTATATAAAGGGTGATATTTTATGGGAATTGCGTATCATAAAAGAATTGATAAAAGATATATACAATATACTTTGAGAATTGAAGATAGTATATTGGAGAAGATAAAACAAATATCAAAGGAAGAAGATATTTCTATTAATGAAGTGGTAAATCAATCTTTACAGTTTGCTATTGATGATTATGAAAAAAGTAAATGTTACATATAATTGTATAATTTATTTTTAGTATTTTTCCGTTTACCCTTTATTTTTCTAATCTTTTGTTATATAATAATTGCATTATTTAAAGATTTGTTGGAGCATTTTTGCTCAAAGGGAGGTTTTATGTCATCATATAATTTTAAAGAAGTTGAGAAAAAGTGGCAAAATAAATGGGAAAAAGAAGGCACTTTTAATGCAAAAGATGATTATACTATGAAAAAATGGTATGGTCTTATTGAGTTTCCTTATCCTTCTGGACAAGGTTTACATGTTGGTCATCCAAGAAGTTATACTGCTCTTGATATAATAGCTAGAAAAAGAAGACTTGAAGGATATAATGTATTATACCCTATTGGTTTTGATGCATTTGGTCTTCCTGCTGAAAATTATGCTATTAAAACTAATATTCATCCAAGAGTAGTTACTGCTCAGAATATTGAACATTTTAAAGAACAATTAAAGTCTATTGGTTTTTCTTTTGATTGGTCTAGAGAAGTTAATACTACTGAACCAGATTATTATAAATGGTCTCAATGGATTTTTGTTCAGTTATTTAAAAATGGACTAGCTTATAAGGCTACAATGCCAATAAATTATTGTACAGGTTGTAAAGTTGGTCTTGCAAATGAAGAGGTTGTTAATGGAGTTTGCGAGAGATGCGGAAGTCCTGTTGTTCAAAAGGAAAAGAGCCAATGGATGCTAAAAATTACTGATTATGCAGAAAGACTTTTAAATGATTTATATGATATTAATTATCTTGATAAAATCAAAACTCAACAACGTAATTGGATTGGAAAAAGTGAAGGTGCTGAAGTTAAATTTCAAATTGCAAATTCTAATGAATATTTAGAGGTTTATACTACTAGACCTGATACTATGTTTGGTGCTACTTATATGGTTGTTGCACCTGAACATCCTATTATATCAAAATTGGCTGATAAGATTTCTAATATGGATGAAATTATAAAATATAAGGAAGAGGCGGCTAGAAAATCTGATTTTGAAAGAACTGAGATTGAAAAGGATAAAACAGGTGTAGAAATTAAGGGTATTATGGCTATAAATCCTGCTGATGGTAAGGAAATTCCTATTTGGATATCTGATTATGTTTTAATTACTTATGGAACAGGTGCTATTATGGCCGTTCCTGCACATGATGAAAGGGATTTCGCTTTTGCTACTAAGTTTGGTTTACCTATTAAACAAGTTATTACAAATAAAGAGAATAATGTTTCAATAGAAACTTCTGCATATTCTGATAAGTCTGATGGTTATTTAATTAATTCCGACTTTTTAAATGGATTATCTGTTAATGAGGCTATTAGCAAAATGATTAAATTCCTTGAAGATAAAAATATCGGAACTAAGAAAGTTAATTATAAATTAAGAGATTGGGTATTCTCTCGCCAAAGATATTGGGGAGAACCAATACCTATGGTATATTGTGATAAATGTGGATGGCTTCCTTTAGATGAAAAGGATTTACCTTTAGTTCTTCCAGAGGTTGATGAGTTTAAGCCTGGTGAAAATGGAGAATCTCCTCTTGCTGCTTTGAATGATTGGATTAATACTACTTGTCCTCATTGTGGTGGTGCTGCAAAGAGAGAAACAGATACAATGCCTCAATGGGCAGGTTCTTCTTGGTATTTCTTGAGATATATTGATGCTCATAATGATAAAGAGTTTGCATCTAAAGAGGCTTTAAATTATTGGTTACCTATAGATTGGTATAATGGTGGTATGGAGCATACTACTCTACATCTACTTTATTCAAGATTTTGGCATAAGTTTTTATATGATATTGGTAAGGTTCCTACTAAAGAGCCTTATGCAAAACGTACTTCTCATGGTATGATTTTGGGTGGTAATGGTGAAAAGATGTCTAAATCTAAGGGTAATGTTGTAAATCCTGATGATATTGTTAATGAGTTTGGCGCTGATGCTTTTAGAACTTATGAGATGTTTATTGGACCTTTTGACCAATCAACTCCTTGGTCTATGGAGAGTTTACGTGGTTGTAGTAAGTTCTTAGATAGGGTTTGGAATTTACAGAGTTTCTTAGTGGATGGTGATAGTTATTCGCCTGAATTTGACAAAATGATGAATAAGGCTGTTAAAAAAATCTCAAGCGATTTTGAGGAAATGAAGTTTAATACTGCTGTTGCTACTCTTATGACAATGGTAAATGAATTTTATAGGTTGAAGAGAATTAATAAAGCAGAGTTTAATACTTTCTTGATATTATTAAACCCTATAGCTCCTCATGTAACTGAAGAAATTTATAGTTTAATAGGAAATGATAGGACAATTGCTGAAAGTTCTTGGCCTACTTATGATGAAACTAAGACAATTGATGATGAAATTGAAATTCCTATTCAAATAAATGGTAAATTGAAGGATACTGTAATTATAATTAAGGATTCAGAAGAGAATATTGTAAAACAATTAGTTCATGACAAAATTTCTGATATTCTTGATGGAAAAAATATAGTAAAAGAAATATATGTTAATAATAAAATTTATAATATTGTTGTTAAATAATGTTTGAAATGTAAAATAATTCTATTAACGGACGCCCAGTAAAATTTGCTATACAAATTTTTAATGCTTCGTTCACAAAAATATAAAAATAAAATTTTTTATTTTTATATTTTTTCTCACTGCACCAAGGGCGCCCCTACATTTTTGTAATATTACTTTAATGTATTTGTAATACATTTGTAATATTTATGTTGTATAATTTTAATAGAGTATTAAAATATTTATATACTAAGGAGATATAGATAACTTATGAGTATAAAATCTGAAATAAAAAAAGAAGGTATAGAAGTTATACGTGCTTTGGATTCTTACACTATTAACTCAATTGCCTCTAATATTGTACAAATTTTGAAAAATACATTTCCAGAAAAAAACCTTAATTCACCTAAGATTTTTTCTGATATAATAAAGCTTAATATGTATATCGCTAAATTACCTGTAGGTTGTTCAGCTAAATATTTTTATAAAAATAAATCTATATATTTTAGTGTTGATACTTCTTTTGATGAAATTAGTGATTTGATTGTTCATGAGTGTATTCATTATTTGCAAGAAAGAGTAAATAAATATGGAAAATTGATTAGATTAGGTTTTTGTGATTTTACTGATAGCTCTCTTCCTGGAACAGGATTAAATGAAGCCGCAGTTCAATTACTAGCCTCTAAATGTGTTAATAAAAAGGCAGAAACAGTTACATATTTTGACCTTACTTTTAACACTATTAGTCCTGATTTTTATCCGCTTGAATGTGCATTAGTAAATCAAATTTCATATTTAGTTGGTGAAGATGTATTATTTGATAGCACTCTTAATAGTAATGATAATTTTAAGAATCAATTTATATCTTTAACATCTAAAGAAACTTTTGAGTTAGTACAGTATAATATTGATTTATTAATAGAAATGCAAGAAAATATTACTAATTTAAATTCTTATAATGAAACTCATTCTGATTATGTGAATAAAGTACAAAGAAATTGTAATAAAATAGAGGAATTTAAAGCAGAAATTAAAAAGGTATTTTTAGATACACAAAATACAATACTTACTGCTTATTTTGATAATACTATAAATTTAATTTATACAAAAGATGCTATATCTAGCTATAGAACCAAATTATATAATTTTAGAAATCTAATTGCTGTTTCAGATGGATATACATATTTTAACAAGTATTATATCGCAAAAATGTCAGAGTTAGAAGATATAGCTGATGATCCTTTAAAACAAAATCAAAAGTCACTAGTGGTTTATAAAGAAAGCTTTATAAAAACTTTATTCAATAGAATAAAATATTTATTGAAATTGATACCAAAACAGTCTTACCTAGAAAAAGAGAATTAAAAAAAGCACGATACATCGTGCTTTTTTAATTCTCTTTTTCTAAATATTTATCTATATTTTCTGCTGCATTTCTTCCAGATCTTGCAGCCCAAGCTACAGTTGATTTTTCCCCACTTATGTCTCCTGCACAAAATACCTTTTCATCTGATGTTCTATTGTTATCATCTGTTTCTATGTAACCCCATTTATTTGTTTTTAGGTTTAAGTTTTTTAATATCTCTTCTTCTGGCTTTGCTCCTACTGCCATTACTACATAATCTACTGGTATTTCATAATTGCTTCCTTCTATATTTACAGGTTTTAGTCTGGTTTCTCCTTCTGCTTGTATTAATTGTGTTTTTATACATTCGATTTTTTCCACATATTTATCCCCAATTATCTTTACTATGTTATTTTGAAATAAGAATTCAATTCCCTCTTTTATTGCATCATCTATTTCTTTTTGCTCTGCTGGCATTTGTTCTCTTGCTCTTCTATATACTACATATACCTTCTTTGCTCCCATTTTGTTTATAGTTCTTGATGTATCCATTGCTGTATTTCCTCCACCATTTACAACAACTATTTTTCCATTATAGTCGGGATGGTTATTGTTTTCTAATAATTCATTTCCTCCATATACTCCTTCTAGTTCCTCTCCTTCAATTCCCATCTTAGCTGATATGTTTGCTCCAAATGTAAGTAATACTACATCATATTCCTTTTTTAATTCGTCTAAGGTGATGTCTTTTCCTAGACTACTATTATATTTTACTTCTATTCCTAGATTTAATATCTTTTGTATTGTTTCTTTTAAAATATTTCTTGGCAATCTGAATTCAGGTATTCCATGTGATAATAGTCCACCTAGTTCATTATGCTTTTCATATATTGTAATTTTATGACCTTTTCTTCTCAAAAATGCTGCTGCTGTAAGTCCTGCTGGTCCTCCACCTACAATTGCAATTTTCTTATTTGTTTTTTCTTCTAATTTATTAATATTCCATTTCTTTTGAATTGCCATATCCCCTACAAATGCTTCTAATTCTCCAATTTCTACTGGCTCCCCTTTTATACCTCTTACACATTTTCCTCTACATTGTTTCATATGTGGGCATATTCTTCCACAAATAGGTTGTAATACCGTTGTTTCTAATAAAATATTATATGCCTCTTCATAATTTTCTTCTTTTATCTTTTTTATAAAACTTGGTATATCATTCCCTAATGGGCAACCTGTCCTACATGGTTTTGTAGGGCAATTTAAACAATAACTTGCTTTTTCTTGCATTTTCGTCTCCTTATTTATTCTTTCATTTATTCTCTCTTGTCCGTTTAATATAAAGTTTATAATATAATCTCTAGTCTTATCTTCTATTTCAATTTTAGTATTATCAATTGAAGATATTATCATATCTTTTGTTATTTTAGGAATATCAAGTGCCTTAAACATTTTTTCTGCTTGCTCATTTTTTTCTATAAATTCATAGAAAAACCTTAAAAGTCCATCCTTTTCTCTTGTTATATCATTTATAGTACCACGAGCTATTAATGAAATATTATTATCATAATTTGGACTAAGAGATATGATCTCTCCATTTTCTTTGTTTCTTAATACTCCATAGTTCTTAGTATGTCTATCCACATTATAGCAAATCGAATCTAAATAAATCATTTTTAGATAGTCTCTTGCTATTTCTTTATTGCTTAAAGAATAGAGATAATTAAAGCTTTTTGAATAGTCTTCATTGTCTTTTACAATGGAGTAAAAACTTTCAAAATTAACCTTATTTCCATAAGTAAAATCAAGTGATTTTATATATCCATTATCATACTCATATTCTGCCATATTAAATCCCAATAATTTTCCTATATTATAAGTAAATAGCTCTGAAAACATTTCTTCTTTATTTTCTTTTTTCCATAGATACCATTTATTGTCATTTAATTTCCAACACTTTTCGTAACTACCAATATTGGTAAGTTCTGGAGTATGAGAATTTATTTTATTGCCATCAAAATCAATATTATTTAGGCTACCATTTAATGCAATTTCAAAAAACAAATTCTCTTTAAACTTAACCTCTTCCCAATTGAGTGTTTCTCCTTCTTCCTTAAACCAGTAATTATCAGTAATTGTTACTGCCCTAGCCACTAATGTAGTGCTAACGTCATCCTTCTCTTCTAATCTTAACATTTTCTTTAAAAGTCTTGAATTAGTTCTATGTGAATCTATAGCTCTTGAAGCAAGCCATTCATTAAAATCTATATTATATTTAAAGTATAATGGACATAAATCTTCATTTATTATTTTAGGTACACTATTTTCGATTTTAACTACTTCAATGTCTCCAGACATTATATATCCATTTAATTTTTTGTCCATATTTGATTTCATCCCTCTCTATAGTATAGAACTATATATACAATACTTCTGCTAGTCTTCATTTAATTTCTTTTTACAATATTTTATATATTCTATATTACTATTTTTGCTACGTTCTACCATACAGTTATATACTCTATCTCTTAACTCCTGTTTTTGTTCTTTTTTCGGTAAATCTTCATTTACAAAAAATGGCCCATCTATATATGTAACTATTTTAATTTTGTCATTATTTTTTCCATATGCTTGATATGTATTAGTCATGCAAAATACTGGCTTTTTTAAATCTACTGGATATGCAAATGATACTGATTTGAAGGGTCTAATTTTTGTATAATATGGCCATATATGAGCTTCTGGATATATTGTTATTGAATGCCCTTTTTTTATATGTTTTTTTATTATTTCTAAAAAGTTTCTCATAGATACTTTATCCCCTGGAACAGGTATGGCTCCTAACATTTCAATTATTGTTTTGGAAAATTTCATTGATATGTTTTCTGGATTTACTATTAAAAAGTTCCTTTTAGGGTAAATAGAGATACTTGGTATAAAAGTATCTGCAAATGCTTGTGTATGATTTACATATACAAAGTATCCCTCTTTTTTGTATTTCTTTAGCTTTTGTTTTCCTATATATTTTATCTTAAATTTTAATTTAGCATATCCTACTTTTATAGGCATACTTAACACATTTTGTACTATTAATGAGCATAAATCCCATAATGCATTTTTACTGTACCTGTAATTTCCATCTATCTTTATTGGGGTAATTTTTGCAGCTGAAAATTCATCATTTAATTCATCAGTATAATAAATTACTTTCTTTTCTTTCATTACATTGCCTTTCTACCCATGCGATTTTTCAGAACGAGAATATTATTCTAAGTTGGGAAATAATTGTTATTTAACTAGGCGTTCAAGTGGCGATTATTTTCCAACAAGAGTGGTGTATTTAAGTGGAGTCTCATAGAACTCCTCATAAATATCTTTCCAAACTGCAAAGTTTTTGTCTCTCATTTGATTTATATTATCTCTGTCTGTTAATTCTTTATTTTTATATATTGGCTTTTCAATATTTACATAATATTCCATTACCGGAAACCCATCTTCTCCAATTATATTGCTTTCTTCCATTGTTATGAATATTGGAATAATCGGAACATCATTTTTAACTGCAAATTTAAAAGCTCCATCTTTTAAAGGTTTTGGTTTTTTATAGTTCCACCACATACTTTGTTCTGGATATATTAATATAAAGTCTTTGTTTTCTAATATTTTCTTAATTGCTTTTAATAAATTTTGCATAGTCTTTGTGTTTGAACTTAATGGTAATGTGTAACAATTTCTAAATAAAAATCCATAAAATCCTGGGAAATTAGTGTAGTTTCCTTCCCTAATAATCTTATATAGCTTTTTCTGTTTTCCTATCTCTGTTCTTTTAAATATCATTTCTACTGTAAAGGAATCTAATGGGTTAAAATGATTGCATGTTATTATTCCACCATTCTTTACACCTTCTAAATTTTCGATTCCCCTTACTTCTTTTATAATTAGCTTGTTTTTCTTTAATAATTCATTTGCAAAATTTTGTGCTACTGCATTTGCTACTTTCGCCTTTACTTTACTAGTTGTTTTTTCTTTAAGATAATCAACTTTATCAGGTGTTAATGTAATAGTTGGTGGATCATCTTCTGCATCTACATCAAATTTACCTTCTAATTCTAATTTTTTTATCTTTTCTAGTATTTCAAGTCTCTCTTTGGATTTTTGTATATTGCTTTCTCGTATTTCTGCCTTTTTCTCAGGTCTATCATCTCCTACACATTCTGCTTCTTTTGCTGCAAGGCTTATAAGATTTCTTTCAGTTTCCATGTCTAAAAATCTTTCTTCATCTGTATAGTTTTCTTTTATTTTTTGTATTTCATTAGAAAATTCTGTTTTTTTCGCATATTCCCAGAAAAATTCTTTGTAAGGAACATCATCTCTGCGCCATGGTTTATATGTTAAATTGAAATGAAGCAATTTTAATTCTTCATCTTTTTTGTTTCTTCCTGGTGCTGGCATAACATCCCATGCATTATCTATATATTTTACTCTACCTTTGCAAATTCTATTTAAGTAGTCTTGGTCTTGCGCTACTGAAAATTTTGTTGTTCCTAGTAAATATAAAAACTTTTCTTGAAAATTGAATTTTCTAAGCTCATCTAAGTTCATTAATAGTATTCCTGCATTAAAGTATTTTTTATATGTTGAAACTCCTACTACTTTTTCTGCATATTCTTGTAATTCTTTTCCATTTTGAATTATATCATCTGGTATTGCTCCTACTAAGTTATTTCCAATGTCTATATTGTATAAATTTGCTATGTCTTCTAATATTATTATATCACTGTCTAAGTATAAAACTTTGTCATATTGTGGATATAATTCTGGTAAAAATAACCTAAAATAAGTAGTTTTTGTATAATAGTCTCTTGTATATAGTTTATCTTTTACCTTTTCTATGTAATAATTTAAGTCTACAAATTCTATATTTATGTTTTCTCTTTCATATTTCTTAATTTTCTTTTTACTTTTCTCACTTATATTTGTGTTTAAAATTTTTATTAAATACTCATATTCCTCACATGAATGTTCTACTAGAGATTGAAGTCCAACTGCTAAAAATGGAATATAGTAATCGTCTACTGCAAAAAATATTGGTATTACTTTTTTATTATCGTTCATTTTTAATCGCATTCCTTTCTATTGCTTCTTTTTCTTTTATTTTAAATTCTTTCATCAGATGTATATATTCTTCTAAGTCGCTATCATAATAATGACATTTTAAAACATTGTGTACCTCTTCTACATTCCATTGCTTATAGTTTTCAATACGAGGATATGGCAAAAGCAATAGTCTTTTGCAAAAATGGCATATAACGGTATCTTCTCTGTTAAATTTTGACTGTTCATTATATATTCTAGGTAATATTAATTTTTTTGTTGTTGACTTATATATAGCATCTTGGTCAGCAAATAACATTTTTTTTGTTCTTATTAAGTGTCTTGCTTTTTCTAATAGTTTTGTTTCTCTTATTTTTTTCATATTTAGTAATAACATTCCTGCGTTTATATAGTCGTGTCTTATTATTTTACTTCCATATTTTTCTCTTACTGCTGCATATTCATAATTTTCAATGTCAATTTCATATAATGTTTTTATGTCTTTTCCTACCATTATATCTATGTCTAAGTATAATAGTTTATCTGGAATATTTTGAATTAAATCTGCAAGTAATCTTAAAAGTGTATATGGTGTACAGTATGCCTTTTCATTTGCACAGTTTAGAAATTCTCTTTCATATATTTCTGTAACATCTATTTTAGTCACTTGGCTTTCTAAGTTTTTTGATTTTACTACTTCGTTTAAAAAATCTATTTGTTTATCTGTCATTGGTATATAATCTTTATTTAATCTTGTAGCATCCATAGTAAATATATAGCAGTTAATTGCTTCTTTAGTCCTATTTTTTATGGATATTAGTTGGGTTAAGGCACCATCAAAAAACTTTTCATTTCCACATAAAAGTATGCTTATCATTTTACAATTTTTCCCCTCTATTTTTTTTATTTCCCTAAAATATTTACTATTATATCATACTATTATTATTATTGGCAAGCTCTAAAATTATGGAAACTGTTAAACATTTCATATTCACAGTATCTAATATATAAATTGGGGGTTGTGGGGGTGATTTATATTTTTGTCTTCTAAAACCCTCCGTCAGCCTTTGGCTGCCACCTCCCTTAGGTAAGGGAGGCAAGAATCTGCTCAATCACCTTGGCTCCCTTATTTAAGGGAGCTGTCACGCAGTGACTGAGGGTTCTTATACAAACACAAATTTATATAGTAAAAATCAAAAAATATGGAAAAGAGAATTTTCCCCTTTCCCATATTTTATTCTGCTTATTTGTTTATTACGAATTTTTTTACTAGTATTATTCCGCTTCCTATTATTGTTACTACTACTAATGTTAATATTATTGGTAAATATTTGTTTCCTATTCCTGTTGGGTCTGATACTATTACTTTTTCTGATGTGTATTTTAGGTTTGTAGCAGCCATGTTTTGTATTCTACTTACTGAATTGTTTATTTTTATAATTCTTACATTGTTGTTATATGATTTTGTGTCTGTAGAACTATCGTTTACTGATATTACTTTTGATAATACTATTTCTTCTGATGCTGTTCCTCTTGGCTCTAAGTCTTTTATTAATCCGTTTTGAGAGTTTGATATTACTATTGTATTACTGTCATATACTTCTGATGCATCCATTTCTAATAGATTTGCTATTCTATCTTCTGACTTTTGGCTTGCTTCTCCTATTATAGGTTTTAAACTTTCTTCTACATCATCATCTTGTTTTTGTCTATAATATTCTTTGTCAAAATCGTCTTTTGAAACGGTTACTAAATCCCAAGCTTTGTTTATTTCTTCTCCTGTATAACTTTGCTTTGTGAAATTTAGATTTTTTGATATATAGTCTGCTACTTCATTTGCTCCTGTTGTTGTTACTATTCTCTCATTCCTATTTGGATCTAATTGTTCCTTATTTGTTATTCCTGATATTATCATACTTGTCCATGTTGTTTGTTCTGGTCTACTGAATAATAGTACCTTTGTGTTATTTTCTGTTGCAACTTTATTTTCATATGTCCTCATCTTATCATTCTCATAGTAAATAATTTTTGTTGGATCTTCTTCATAAAACCCTAATGCTATTATTTTTTCATCTTGATTTTTATAATATGTTATTGTATCAAGTGGGCTTACATTTTCTATTGTTATTTCGTATGTTATTTCTAATGTTGCTCCATTTACTAATTCACTACTCATTGATATGTTAATATCATGTCCTTGTGCTGCTTGTAATACTGCTGGAACACCTTGACGTCTAATTGTTTCTGTATCTGCATCAAATTGTACTGTTCCATTTTGTAATACTAATTTTATGCGTTTTACTTCTTTCTTTATGTCTAGTTTTGCTTCTGTTCTTGGTGTTAAGGCAAAGTCTATATTTCTTATTGTATATGCTGGATCTTGTCCGTTTGTTTCTTCTTTCGCATATTCTACTTCTACATCTAATAATGATGTGTATGCATATACCATATAGTCTGTAGGATGTTTTAGTAAGCTTAATATATCACTATATTTATAAGTTTTTAGAAGTTCATTTACTTCCATTCTTCTATTTACTTCATCATACGCATCTGAATATCTAGTATCTGTTTCATTTGCATACCAATATTGATTATAGTTTTTATGGTTAATGTCATTTAAATTTGTGTTTGGATTTGCTTTACCTGATTGATAGAATTGTCCATTGTATGCACTTTTAACTTTATATTCATTTAATTCAAATTCTGTATATGGGCTATATTGTTCTTTTGTATCATAGTTTGCAGTATCTCCATATATGAATCTTACTACATATTGACCTGGAATATATTCTGTAAATTTGTAATATCCGTTTTCATCTGTTTTTGTTTTTGCTCTTACAAATTCTTTTACATATTCTGTTCCATTTTCTTTTACTTTTTTAATTTCTACAAGTTCTGCTGTAATGTCTTTTGCACCATATGAATGTTCAAATTCAGGATATAGTTCATTGTCTCTCCATTCATTTGCTGGCTTGCCTACTGTCTCCCAAACATTTCCTTCTATAGTTCTTGTTGCGTTTGGATCAACAATTACAAATGCTGATGCTCTATCCCAGTCATCTTCTGTCTTTTTATTATTTTCTTCATTAAATATTCTAAGTTGTTCTTTGTCTAAGTTTCCTGGCATTGATACTGCATCATATACTCCTGCTGCTCTATAATTTTGCCCTGAATTTACAGGTGATGTATAATCATACTTATATTTATCTCTAGTACTTTCTGGGTCTGCCTCTCTTCTAAAGAATGTTGAATATGCATTTATTTCTGCTCTTGTATATACTGTTATTTTCTTATTTGCATTACCTTTTTCAAGTGCATCTTGTAATATTAGATATGCATGGTTTCCATCTTCTGGTCTGTTTTCATTTTTATAAGTACAATTGAATTTAGAATGTGTAGTTGAGTTTTCACCTAGTCTGTATGTTATATATACTGCTATCATTTGATTATTTTCTAATATTATATCATTATCAAATGATATGAATAGTTCTTTTCCTATTCCTAAGTCTCCACCTGTTTCTGATGCTGTACCATATTTACTATGTTCATTAACTTTTATTCCAATGTTTTCACCATAATAGTCTTTTAAAGCTTTTTCTTCTCTTTCTGTAACTCCACTACTATCACTTTTACTTGGATATAAGAAACTTCCAGTTATTCCTGTTAATGTTTTTCCTCCTGTGGTTTTATATGTATTACTATATGAATAATAATTTGTATCTATATATGATACTATCTCATTTACACTTGTTGGCATAGACGAGTTGTTCTTAACATTAATTCTATATGTAATGTACATTTGGATTGGCGCATACCCCTCTGGATATGATGCTTCTCCTGAAAGTATTCCTGATGTTCCTGTTAAATTCTCTCTTGCATATTCTGCATAATTATAATCTGCTGTTGCTACATTTTGAGTAACATGTGCATTTGCATCTGTGGCATTTATTTTTACACCCTTCCTATCAAAAGTACCAAAATTATATGTCTCATCTTGTCCATTTATTGATACTACTGCTCTATATAAATCTTTGGTTAATTCTAAGTCTGTTGTTGGTCTTTTTATAAGTCCTAAGTTTATATGTAATTGTCCATTATATATTATTCTATAACCATTATAGGTTGTTTTTGCATCCTTTGCTGTTATTCTGTTTCCTTGTTCGTCTGTTAATACAAATTTATCATATATTGGATATAGTTGTATACTATTTAGGTCTGTTATTCCATCTCTTATTGATTGATTTCCTGCATATGCTTTTATTCTACAGTCCCAGATGTATTGTAATACTTGTTTTGCTTCTGTTTGATTTGATGAGCTACGAATTATCGGCCAATATATAGCATTAAAGTAATCTTGACTTTCTCCTAATTTCTGTTTTGCCTTTAAGCCTCTTATTTGATCTGCTACAGCATTTTTATAACGTTGAATTATTCCTTCTTTGTCTTGTATTTCGTTTACACTATATACCCTATTGTACCAATTACCATTACTATCCTGTGATAAATAAGTTTGTGGGTCTCCAAATATAGCTGTTGTCCTATATGATGCTGGATATGAACTTATCGTTCTAAATTTCTCGTTTAAAGCATTTCTTCCACTTACTAACTCTGAACCCTTAGATGTATTATTCCATTTTTCTGTACCTGGAGGTCCTTCTGTATTATATTCTGGTACTCCTGCCCCATATGTATTGGTGTAGAGCATTCCATCATATACGAATACTACAAAGTATTTATGCGTTGGGTCTAACCCCTTGAATATATATCTTCCTTCACTATTTGTTACTACTGGATTTGAACTTCTATATACATTTGCTAATTTACCTGTTGTTTTGTCATATAATCTTACTTCTATTCCTGCTAATGACACATCATTATTATCTTTTAATCCATTTACTGTTTGGTCTTTTCCTTCTGGCATGTCTTCCCAAACATATCCTGCTAAATCCATCTCCTGTTTTCCATCTGGTGGTGGATCATCTCCTGGTGGCGGATCTATTGTTTCTGGTGGAACTATTGGTACTGATAATGTTACTTTTTGAGTTTCGTAATTTACTGTTCCTTCAAATCTACGCATACTCTGATATTTAGTAGACATTTCTTCAAATGTTAATGTTCCTTTTACTTCTCCCTTTTTTTCTGTTTTGTCTACCTTTGATTCTTTACCACAAGAATCACAACTTGAGTCATGTGACCAATTTCCTGAACCATAATAAGGACAAGTTGATTGATGTCTATATAAATATATTTCTCGAGTCTCTACACCAACTTCTTCCCAATTATATTTTGCTTTATAAGCTTTTACCTTTACATCTTCTTTATATGTTTCAACAGTATCAATATATTTTATTTCAACATCTATATTTAACTCTGTTATAGTATCGCTATAAGGAAATTTTACATAAAAATCTTTTCCATTTGGTATTTCATTATATACCATTGTACCATCACTACTAGTTATTTTCGCTTCCGCTACATCCTTATCATTTTGATCTTTTAATGAATAACCTACTAATTCACTAAAAATTATTTCACAGTCTTCATCATAAAATTTTGCATTATTATAAGTTACTTTAAATGGCCCTACAATATAATTTTTTCCACTAATATTTACTTTTGCTCTTTCTCTATCTGTTTGCACATTTGCTTTATTGTTTTCTAGCCATGTAGTAGCATAGTATTCTGCTGCTTGAACTAATGCTGTATATTCTCCTGCAGCACTTGTTTCATCTTCTGGTAAGTATTCTGGATATTTATTTAAAAAATACCATAATGAACTTTGTACATATTTTGATGGATTTTTACAAAATTCATCTGCAAATGCATAAAATGCTGCTTCCAATGTATCTTTTACTTCTTTTTTATCTTCAAATGTTAAATCTAAAACTACATTGTTAGTTTGGATATCTTTATTTTTGTCATTTTTAAAATTATCCATGTCTGTATTCCATTGATCTACATCTAACCAGTCTAAAGACTTTTTTGCTGGATTATCAATTGGCTCCCTTAAAAGCTTTGTTGTTAATTTATATCCATGATTTCTACAATAATAATCTCCGTGATCTTTTACTGATATCCAACCACCTGGTGAGTTATCTGTATCAGCGTCTTCATCTTCATCTTCACCATTATCTTTAGTGCTATTCCATTTTATGTCTGCTTTAGTAAAATATTTCCCTACTTTTGCATCTACACTACTAGTCAATATTAGTAAAATTAACATTATAAATATAGAACCGACTAAAATCTTATTTATTTTATTTTTCATTTTTATACCTCCTTTCCTATATTTTGTTTATTACCTTTTTATTTAATATATATATTCCTACAGCCATAACACTTGCAAATATTATTGCAAAACCTATATATAAAACTACACCTGTTTTTGGTCCAACTATGAAATCTGCTTGTCCTAAATCGTTTTCATTTTGTGCTTTATTTCCTGGAGTAGAATTATAATCTTTTAATCCAGCATCATTATATGCTTCATAAATTTCTGCTGTATTGTTTGTTAATCCTGTATTGTTTTCTGTTACTTGTTTTGTTAATACTAATTTTAGTGTTGTACTTTCGCCTGGTTGTAATATTTTATTTGCTAAGCTAGAGTTGTATATGTTTCCATCTGTTCCTAAGTACCAGTCTGCATTTGTTTCAGAATTGAATTTTAAGTCTGTATCTGATAGATAATCTACAATTCTACTTGCATATCCAGGTATTGCTCCATTATTTGTTACTGTAATTGCATATTCTACTGTAACAGTTGATCCTGATAAATATTTTGATGGAATTTCTACTTTTTGTAACTTAGAATTTTTATATTCATTTGTTGTTGTTTCTTTAGATGTCTTTACTGTTATTTTTGATATCGTTTTTGTTAAACTTAAATCGAATTTTGGATTAACAGTTAACCCTAAGTCTATATTGTATACATTTGATGTTAAATTAATTACATTTGTTGCTGCACATGGTGTTTGTGTACCTTCTATATTTACTTTCATTGTTACTGCATCATTATTTTTTGTTGCATCTTCTGCACCATATGATGTTACATCATAGTTTCCCATATCATATAAGAATGCTACTATATAATTTCCAGCTTGTAAGTTATTGAAGCTATATTCACCTTTTTGATCTGTAATACTTGAATCTATAGTTTGTCCTTTCTCATTTATTAGTATTACTGGTATTTGTGGTAATAGTTTTTCATCTAATTCTCTTATACCATTTGAATTTTCATCTAACCATGCAAGACCTGAAATTGAATTAGTTTCTATTACTTTATCATTATCATCTATTATATATGCCTTTTTCATAACTTTATGTTGTATAGTTGAACTTGTAAGCTTTTCTAAATTGTTTGCTTGTACTTCAAATTTATTTGAAACTGTTTTTTCTTTTTCGTTTTCGTCTAATTCTTCTGCTCTTGCTGTTAGCTCTATTATTAAAGTTGAATTTTCTGGAATGTCTTTTTTAAAGCTGTATGTTTTTCCCGAAATTTCAAATGTATTTGTTTTATCTCCTAAAGTATATTTCACTTTTTGTAAAGATAAACCATCTGAAAGATAATCTGTGACTTCTGCATTATATACTGTACTTTTTCCTACATTTTTTACTAAAATTGTATATACTATTTCATCGCCTTCTACCATATTTCCTGATGTATTATTGCTTGAATGTGATATTTCTAATTTAGGTTTTCCTACATTAATAGTTTCTGTGTTACTTTCTCTTACTTCATTCATTCCATCACACTTACCTGATACTTTTAATGGAATTGTTTTATCTTCTTTAATTTCATCTATCTCGAATGTTACTGCTAAATCTTCTCTACTAGTAAATTTATCTATAGACCAAGTAATTGTTCCTCCATTTATTTTTTCACTTATTACATCTTTATTAAAATTACTTGATACATATTTTAGACCACTTGGTATTTCACAGTTAATCTGTAAATTACTAATATCTTCTTTTCCTAATTTATTTATATATAAAAAGTATGTAATTTTCTTTCCTGGTTCATAAGTTGTAGCATCACCTATGTTCAGTTCTAAATCGAAATATCCTTCTATTTTTTCGTGTACTATTTTGTTTGCTCTAAACTTTATCTCTTCATTTTCATCATGTGCTAATACTGCTGCTTCTACTTCTACTGTTTTTTCATTTTCAGTTTTGCTTCCTACTGTTAATAAAAATTTCTTTCTTGCACTTTCTCCTGCTTTTAAACTTTTTATTGTATATCTAAAAATTTCTACTGTTGTGTCAGTCTCATATATTTTTCCTGAGCTATCCATCTCTATTGTAGTATAATATGTCCCTTCTGGAATTGGTACTTCTACTACCATATCCCTTACTTCTGTATTTCCTACATTTACTACGTTTACTTCATATTCTATTATTTGTCCTTCTTTTACTTTTTCTTCATTTGGAACATTTGCTGATAGTTCAACTTTTAGTTCAGGACCTTTTCCTGTTGATAATCCTACTACTGGTGCTGTGGTTGTTTCTGATACTCCTTGTAATGCTCCATCTAAGTTTGTATGTGAAACTTGATATTCACTATATGTACTTTCATCTCTTGATAATCCTTCTGGAATTTCTATATCATAGTTAAATACTAGTTTGTCTCCTTTTTCTATTTCGTCTTCTACTTGTATTAAATATGATTTTACAGCTTCTAAGTTTTCTACATTTTCTGTCCATCCATTGTTACTATTGTTTAAATCTTTTGTAGCACTTTCATTTGCACTATAATATACTTTTAATTTTTCGTTTTCTACTCCCTCTACTGCTCTTATTTTACTTACCATATCTGCTGTAAATGTACTTCCTAAGTCTGAATTTGTTGATAAGGATTTATTTCCTTCTGATGGTGTTCTTCCTAATATTGCAACATTTCCACATGTATAGTCATTATTGTTTATTACTGTTATTGTTTCTGTTGCTATTCTTGATTTTGCTGCTATATCTATTTTTCCGATTTCTTCTTCTCCACTCATTGATGTTAGTTCTTCTTGTTTATTATTATATCCTGATATACTATTTAGTGTGATTATTCCTGTTGGAGCCATATATGTTATATCTGAGCTTGTTTCAACTATTTCTTGATTATTATTTGTTACTTTTACATTAACTTTTTCTGTAATACTTGGTGCTGTTTTATCTACTTTTATATTTGCTACTATTATTAAGGTTGTTCCTTCAACTGATAGTATATCATTGAATTTTGTTTGTTCTCCTTCTAGTATTATTCTTATTACTTTGTTTCCTCTTTCATTTATTAAAATGTCTCCTGCTTTTGCATTTAATTCTGCATTATATAATATGTTTATTGTTTTTATATTTATTTCTTCTATATATGATGGTAGTTCTATTTCTATTACTGGATTTTTGAATAATTGATTTGTATTATTGTTTGTTTGTAATGATACTCTCATTTCTACATTTTCATTTTCTATTACTGTTGATAGGTTACTATTGTTTATTGTGCTTGATATTTGTAATGTAGGTTGTACTAGTGCTATTTCTGTTGTTGCTTCTTCTATTAGTCCAGCTTTTCCTGTTATTGATGTAGTTAGTTTATTTATATTCTTTATTGTTTCTTCATTATATTCTAATGATTTTATGTATTTATCTGTTTCTATTGTTAATATTCCTTCTGTTTTAGGTTCACTTGTTAATATTGTTATGTTTGAAATTTCATTTTCAAATACATATGATGTCTTATCTTTGTTTAAAGTTTCAATTTTTACTCCATCTGACATAATATCTATTGTTCCATCTTCACCTAATATTTTTACTAGGTTTTCTCTATTTATTTCTATTTTTTTATAATATGTTGTTGCCATATAGTTTTGTCCTGCTTCATCTGTGTAATATTCTTTATTTTTATTTATTTCTATATTATTTATTATAGGGTGATATCCAATATTTACTCTTATTTCTTGTCTATATTCTGTATTTGCTGCATTTGCAACTTGCATGTATCCTTTTGATATTTCTTTTTGTTTATTGCTTATTTGATATGATATAACATTGTTTGATGGTTCCGGTAATGTTAGTTCTCCACTTATCTCTTTATCTACTTGTTTTTCTTCATTGTTATATAATGATAGTCTTGATGCTATTGTTAGTTCTATTTTGTTTTCAGGTACAGTGGCATTGTTGTTGTCCTGTGAAGTTGCTTCGCTAGGTGAGTTCTGGTTTGTAACATCGTTTTTCTCTGGCACAGTGGTGTCACGAGTTTCGGGTGCTTCCACAAATGGTTCCTCTACAGAATAGATTAGATTTATTATGTATTCGTCTGATGTGTCTTTTATCCATGTGACTTTATTGTTTTCATCTGGTTCGTTTAATACTTTTAACGAAATTATACCATCAGAATATTTATAGTTGTTTTCATTTAAGTATGTTCCATTATCTCCATTTGTTGCTTTTGTGCTTGATGATGTTACACTTACTTTTTCTGGCTTACTTCCATATAGTTCTGGTACTTGTATGCCTATCTGTGTTGATTTTACTGGTAATAAATTATTTACTACTTTTGATGATACTACTAGTTGGATTAGTGCCTTTTTCTTTTCATCTTCTTCAAATGTTACATATTTAGAAATTCTTGCATTAAGATTACTTTCTGCTTCTTCTGATAATGCTAAATTTACTATTATTGTCTTTTCTGATTTTATCTCTTTTGCAGAGTTGTTTACAAATATTCCTTCTAATTTTATTTCAGCATCTTTAGAGAAATTGTTTAAGTCAAATTTTTCATCTTTTATTATTTCGATTTGTAATTCTATTTCTCTTTTTTCTCCTTTATTTATTTGATTTAGTGTTACTGTATTATTTTTTGTATCAATGTTTTGAACTCCTTTTGGTAGTTCTTGTCCTTCTACAAGTTTGAAGTTTGCATTGTTTATTGATATTCTTGCATCTTTTAAATATCCACTTGTTACAGACACACTTAAAAATAGCTTTAATTCATTGTTGTTCATTTCTGTTACTTTGGTGTGAGTTTTTTGCCCTTCTTTAGAAATGAAGTATGCATCAAAGCTTACATTTGTTTTGTTTATACTTGTTTCTTGAACTTCATATTTTACATTTGCTGCATATACTGCTAAAAAAAGAAAATGTGCAAATGTTAATGTTATTATTAGCATAATCGCAAGTATTTTTCTAAATATTTTTTTATTCATATTGGTTTTCCTCCCACTTATATATAATTCCATATAATAACATTATACCTCATTTTATGAGTGTTTTCAAGTTATTTCCATCTTTTTTTAAGTTTTTATGTTAATTTTTTTGTTATTTTCTTTACGCTTTTACATATATCGACATTTTTTTTATTTTATTAAGTTTTTATATCATTTTTATTATGTTTTTGTAATATTTATCTGTTTTTTGGTTTGTTCTTAGGGAGGCTTTACTTTAATGATATTATTTTTTCTTCTCCTCTCATCTATTTTTACTAAAAATTTTAAGGTTGTTAACACTTTTGTGTTAACAACCTTAAAATAATTTGATTCTTTTAGATAATTTTTATTCTCCTCTTCCTTCTGGTAAGGCATTGTCTACCATAACAATTCTTATTCTAAATACTGATGTCATTACTTTTCCTACTTTGGTTTGCTTAAATTTCTGCCATAAAGATTTTTTAGCTTGTACTTGTGTTTCTTCTATGTATTGTGCTTCTTCTTCAGTTTGTGCAGTTACTCCTATTGTTTGTACGTTTTGACTTATTGCCATTTCTTCTTTAACTTCTTGTGCATTTTGTGTTACTGTTGTTGTTATTTCTGGCGCTGGTATTTCTTTTAGTGCTTCTGCTACTTCTAAACCTATATAGCTTAGTGCTTTTGACCTATCTTCAATTCTTTCCATGTCTATTTCTATATGAAGATTTGTTTCTAGGTTATTTATTCTGGCTTTTATTAGTCTAACTGCTGCATTGTATTCATCTGTATCTTTATCTACTGATGTTCCTATGATTTTTAATGCCCCAATTATATCGTCTCCAAATTGTCCTTCTGATTTTTGAACATAGTCTTTCCAATTTTGCGTATCTTCTTCTACATTTTTTAATATATCTTTTAAGCTAGTTGAAGCCATGATATTTGTTTCTCTTTGACGTATTAATTCTTCTATTTGTTTTGTATTTTCTTCAAATTGATTTGTAGCATATTCTACTAGCCCATAAGCAGCACTATATACTGATTCTGGAAAAGTCTTTTTATTTGGATATTCAACTAAATACATTTTAATTGATTCTATTAAATCTTTAAAATATGTATCATCATCTAATTGTATGATATTTTTTTTACTTGTTGGGTCAATTAGTTTTTGTATTTTCCCAATATTAGATAATATTTTTTCTTCAGTTATCACCATTTTTACGTTTACTATGCCAGACTTCTTTTTATTCCAAAACATTGTAAACATACCTCCTTTATCTTTCTTCCGTAATATAATTTGATTATACAACATTTTTTTCAATACTACAATAGCAAAAATATTATTTTTTTGTAATATTTATGTAATATTGTTGTAATATCTGTTACTTTATGTCGTTTTTTGTCATATTTTTTATTTTTTTAATAGTATTCTTTTTATTTCTTCATGTCTCTTAATCTTTGCTGTTGTAGTCTTTACAAGTTCTTGTGTTGTTACATCTATTTCTCTTATATACTTGTATGTTGGTATTGTTTTATTTATTTCTTTTATCTTTGAATTTAAAAATTTTTTTATATTTTCTTCACCTGTAATTTTATACATTTCTTCCATTATTTCTGCATCATATACAATTTTTGCACATACTTTTGGATTTTTTTCGTCTTCGTTTTCTGGCTTTCCGTAAACAAATGACTCTTTTACTCCTTCTATTCTATTTATTAAATTTTCTAGTTCTTCTGGAAATACATTTTTTCCATTTTTTAAGACTATTACACTTTTCTTTCTTCCAACAATGAAAATAAATCCATCTTTATCAATTTTGGCTAGGTCACCTGTATAAAACCATCCGTCTCTTAATGCTTTTTTTGTGGCTTGCTCATTTTCATAATATCCTAGCATTACATTTGGTCCTTTAACTATTAATTCTCCAATTCCGTTTTCATCAGGTTTTGAGATTTTTGCTTCAACACTTGGACATACTTTCCCAATTGATCCTAATCTATAATCAAAGTCTGAACCTGCTGCAATGACAGGCGATGTTTCTGTTAGTCCATACCCTTGGGCAATTCTTATTCCTAATTGATTATATCCTTTTTCAATTTCTGGATCCATTGCTGCTGCACCACTTATAAATAATCTTACTTGCCCTCCTAGTTTATCATGTATTTCTTTAAATATTCTTTTTCTAACATCTATATGTATTTTTAATAATCTTTCACTGATTTTTATTCCTTTTTTTACTGTTTCTAATTTTCCTTGCTTTTCTATTGCTTTTATAAGTCTCTTATACATGCTTTCAAATAATATTGGTACTGATACCATTACACTAATATGATATTCTTGTAAATTTTCTTGAATGTGTTTGATTCCTTCACAGTATGCCACACATGTTCCTTTATATAATGGGTATAGAAAACCTGTCGTGCATTCAAATACATGATGTAATGGTAAAAATGATAACATTGTATCTCTTTCATGAATTTCTAGAATAGATGCAATGTCCATTAAATTTGCACATATATTTTTATGTGATAACATAACAGCTTTTGACATAGCAGTTGTTCCTGATGTAAATAGCATTATTCCCATGGATTTAGCATTTATCTTTGCGTCTATAAATTCTTTCATTCCTTCTTCTACTAATTTTTTTCCTTTTTTTAGTAATTCCTTTTCTGAGTAAATACCATCAGTATGTTCTTTTAAGTCCATTGAAATAAGGTGTTTTAATTTTCCTACTCCTTTTTCTTTTAATTTCTTGACTGTATTTGTATATTTATCTGAAAAAACTATTGCCTCTACTCCAGAACGAATTATTAAATTTTCTATTTCATTGTCTGGTAATGATTTATCTAGTGGTACTATTATTCCAGTACCACATGCAACAGCTAAATATGTTATTCCCCATTCATATCTATTTTCACTTATTACTGCTATTCTTTTTCCTTTTAGTCCCATTTTTATTAATGCTGTCCCTAAATAATTTATATCTTCTCTTACTTCTTTATGTGTAATTATTTTATATTCATTTGGTATGTCTGTTTTTAGTTTATATGCTGGTCTGTCTCCATACATTTCTCCTGACTTTTTTAACATGTCTTTTAAGTCTGTTATTTCAATTATTTTGTGTACCTTTTCTTTCATTTTTTGTTTCAATTCCTTCCGTTTTATATCGAAAATTGCATATTTTTTTTATCTTTTTTTTAGATTTCTTCTATATTATACAATTATAAAACAAAATATTCAAGAGTTTTTGTTGTTTTTTATTGTTTTGCTTGCTTTCCATTTGATTTTTTCTGTTATTTTTCCATAGTTTTTCTTTAGTATTTCTCTTTACTGTTTAAAAACGTGATTTTTACACGAAATTTTATGTGAAAAACGTGATTTTACCACTTTTTTTATTGAATAGGATATTGAGACATAAAAAGTATATACTAGTTCTCCGTTTTTCCTTCTTGATTTTACCCATTTGATTTTACTCCTGCTACACTAGCTTCATATCCAATTTCTCCTGAATTATTATGTCCTGTAATTCCTCCTACCTATTACTTCTATACATTATAGTTGGATTTGAAGTATATTAAAAAACTCTGATTTTCCTTACGGATATCAGAGTTTTTTATATATTCTATTTAAACAATGATTATACTTTTTATTTCTGTGCTACTTAAATATCTCCATTCTCCTATTTTTAAGTCTTTTACACCTATGTTACCTATTTTACTTCTATGTAATGCCATTACATTTCTTCCAATTGCTTCACACATTTTTCTTACTTGTCTATTTTTTCCTTCATGTATTGTTATCTCTATTCGGGATATATTTTTTTCAGTGTCTGTTTTTAATATTTTTACTTTTGCAGGACGTGTTAAATAGTCTTCTATTTCTACCCCACTTTTTAGTTTTTCAATTTCTTCGTTTGTTATTATTCCTCTTAATGTTGCAACATATGTTTTTGTTATCTCATGACTTGGATGTGTTACTTTATATGTAAAGTCTCCATCATTAGTTAATATTAATGCTCCAGATGTATACATATCTAATCTTCCAACTGGTACTATTCTTTTATTTATTCCTTTTATTAAGTCTAGTACTGTTTCTCTATTAAATTGATCTTTTGTTGTTGTTACATATCCAATAGGCTTATTTAGTAATATGTATATATTTTCGTTTTGCTTTGCTACTTTTTTATTGTTGAAATATACGATATCTTTTTCTGGATTTATTTTTACTCCTAATTCGGTAACAGCTTTTCCATTTACTTGTACCTTTCCTTCTTGTATATATTCTTCCGCTTTTCTCCTTGATGCAATACCACATTCTGCTAGATATTTTTGTAAACGTATCTCATTTTTTTCCATTTTGTTCTACTCTTTAACACCTTTCATTCTTATTCTTTATAATTTACTCTTATCTTCTCTCCTATTTATTTATTAATGATATTATTACTAGTATTATAACTACTATAGGAAATCCTAACATTAAAAGCCCAAATCCACGTCTTATTAAGACATATTTATTAATTCTTTTATTTTTCTTTTCTTCTGGTTGTTCACTTGTTTCATTTGTTTTTTCATCATTTATGTTATTAGATACAAATGGATATATTAATTCTAATGATTTATTATAATCAGTTTCATTTACGAAAATTCTTTTTCCTTGAATAGATTGTCCCATATACAAATTCATATAGGAACCACTACCATCATTTCTTCTAATGTATTGAATGTTATTTTCTGTTAAAATCGCACAAACTTGATTTATTTCATATTCATCTGTGCTACAAAATAATTGTATTTCCTTATCCTCTTTCATACTCTTACCTCCTACGATTTTTATTAACATACTATTTATATTGTTTTGGCATCGCAAGTATCTATTATGTTTTGAAAATACTCTGGTATTGGTGCTTCAATTTTCATTTCCTTTCCTGTTGTTGGATGCACAAATTCAATTTGTCTAGCATGTAACATTTGTCCTTCTACATTAAATGGATTTTTTCCATTTGAATAAATATAGTCCCCTACTATTGGGTAGCCTATTTCTGCTAAATGTACCCTTATTTGATGTGTTCTTCCTGTATCTATTTTTATTTCTAATAAGGTAAAATTCTCATATCTTTTTAAAACTTTAAAATGTGTTATAGCCTCTTTTCCATCTTTTGTGACTGCCATCTTTTTTCTATCCTTTTTGCTTCTTCCTATTGGCATATCTATAGTTGCTTCATTTTCTTTTATTACTCCTCTTACTAATGCTATATATATCTTTTTAGTTTGTCTATTTTTTATTTGATTACTAATATTTATATGTGCTATATCATTTTTTGCAACAATTAATACTCCTGAAGTATCTTTGTCTAGTCTATGTATTATTCCTGGCCTTATTTCTCCCCCTATACCAGAAAGACTGTTTCCACATAAATTCATTATTGCATTTACTAATGTTCCATCTGGATTTCCATTTGCTGGATGTACAACTATTCCCTTTGGCTTATTTACAACTATTATTTCTTTATCTTCATATAAAATTTCAATAGGAATGTCTTGTGCAATTATATCAACCTTTTTAGGTGTTTCCTTTTGTATTGTTATTTCATCTCCTATTTTTGTCTTATATGAAGCCTTTGTTGTTTTTCCATTTACTAAAATATTTCCTTCATCTAATAGCCTTTGAATTGCAACTCTTGATAATGTGTCTTCTATTAATCCTATTGCTTTATCTATTCTAATATTTGTTTTTTCTTCATCTACTATATATGTGTCCATTTTTTATCTCATCCCTTCATATGGCACAAACCTAGGTTACAAAAGAATTGTTATTTGGCTAGGCGTTCAAGAAAGAAATACCGGAGGCGTGCTTGTGCACGTTGAGGATTTTCTTTCGATGAACTTTTTCAGCGAGCGAAATTTATTACATAAATTTCTCACGCTATGCTGTTCCAGCTACGCCAAATGGCGATTATTTTTCAACCAATATATTTCTTTGGAAAATCCAAAAATAATCGTCCTGATATATATCTGTATAATTATTATCTTTTTCTAATAACATTTTTAATTTACTATCTGCATTTGTTATTATATGTGTTATTCCATATTCCTCAAATTTGTCTTCATAGTATACTCCTAAACTTGCAATATTTAATGCATCATAGAAAATGTCCTTTTTATTAAATTCTGGACTATATAAATCACATCTTGAGTCTATAAATACTGGTATATCTTTGTATAACAAATAACTACCAAAATTATAGTTATTATATAGTTTTATAGTATCGGCATTTAAATTATTTAAGATAAATTCACTTGCTTGTACTGGATATAAAGCTTCATTTACATATTTATCATCAATTTTTGGACGATAAAATGTTATACCACAAAGTATTAAAACTAATGTTATTACTAATGTTCCATATGGTTTTACTAATTCTTTTATTATTTTATTTTCTATACCTTCTTTATCATATTTGTTTATAAAGTCCATTATTATTCTATTTAGAGAATATACTCCTATCAATGCTAATATTGATACTTGTCTTCTTGATATTAACGTTAATATAGTTAATCCTCCTAGCATAAATAAGTCTTTAAAGCTTACTTTTGTATCTGTAAATATTAAAAATGTTAATAGTATTGTTAGAATTATTAATGCATCTATTGAGTCTATTAATACTATTGGAAGGTGCTCTGATATACTTGCAGTTGTATTTCCACTTAGTAGTTTAATCATATGTGTATAAGGTTCGAAGCTTGTTTGTGGTGTTAGTAATCCTGAAAATAGACATATTGCTAATACTAATATTAACCATTTTATATTAGTTCTTCTTTCTATTTTTATTCTTAATGATTTTTCTTCCATCTTTTTGACTGCTACACTGCCTCTAATTATTTTTTCTCCTAATTCTTCTGTTTTGCTTTTTAGTGTTTCAATTTTATTATTTATTTTATTTTTCTTATTTTCGTCTTGTACTTTTTTTAATGTTTTTTCTAGTTTTTTTATTCTATAATTAGTTACAATTCTCTTTGTTCTAAATGATAAATTTGACTCTATTAATTTTATTAATAATGCTTCTCCTATATATGGTAATGCTAGTATAAAGAATAAATACCATACTGCTGCATGACAATTTGCTATTAATGTTGCTATTATAAATAATCCAATTGCATATCTTTTCTTTTTTGTTTTTAAAAATTGTTCTATACATAGTATTTCTAGTGTAAAGAATATATATGAAACTAGTTGGGCTCTTGCTGCTATAAAGTTTCTTAATAGATATATAACTCCTAAACTTAAAATAAATGATACTATATAGTTTTTGTTTATTTTGACATTTGTTTTATATATTAATATTCCTAATATTGATGCTAAAATCATTGTTGAGATATATATTGCTGTCATTCCTCCTGTTTCTGCATTTATTCCCATGTTTGTAGCTATATTTTCTCCCATATTATATATTAAATATATTCCTGTATCATATAACCAATGAGGATATGTATATTTTAAGTCTTTATGCCAAGAGAATGTATCTTTCATGTCTATTGTTCCAGTTTCAGTAATGTGTTCTCCTATTTTTATTGTGTAAAATGTATCATTTTGTAGTGTCTTTGGTGATATTGTTATGCAAAATACTATTATACATATTATAGCTATTATATTAAATTTCTTTTTCGTTTTATTGTCCATTTCCATATTTATTAACAACCTTTCTCTTTATTTTTTACAGACCCTAACTAAGAATTTCTACTGCACATCTTATTCCATCTGCTCCTGCTGATGTTATTCCTCCTGCATACCCTGCACCTTCTCCACAAGGATATATCCCTTTTATATTTGATTGTAATTTTTTATTTCTTAATATTGTTACTGGAGATGAACTTCTCGTCTCTACTCCTGTTAATATTGCATTAGGATTTGCAAACCCCTTAATTTTTTTATCGAAATATATTATTCCCTCTTTTAAGGTTTTAGATACAAAATCTGGTAATATATCATTTAAATTTGATAATGTAACTCCTGGTCTATATGTAGGTTTTATTTCTCCTATTATATCAGATTTTATATTATTTATAAAGTCTTCTACTCTTTGAATCGGTGCATAATAATTACTTCCTCCTAATTTAAAGGCAGCTTCTTCTAATTTCCTTTGAAATTCTATCCCCTTTAAAGGATTTTCTCCTTTTCCTACGTCTTCTGGTGTAATGTTTACTAGAATTGCACTGTTTGCATTAATTCCATTACGCGAAAATGTACTCATTCCATTTACTACAATTGTACCTTTTTCACTAGATGAGGCTATCACTTCTCCTCCTGGACACATACAAAAAGTGTAACAAGAACGTCCATCTTTTCCATGATATGCTAGTTTATATTCGGCTGGTGGAAGTTTTAATTTTGTTTTCGTTCCATATTGAGATTCGTTTATCATAGTTTGTAGATGCTCAATTCTTAATCCAACTGAGAAATTTTTTCTTTTCATTTCTATATTTCTTTCGTGTAATTTGTAAAAGGTTTCTCTAGCACTATGTCCAATAGCTAGTACTACTATATTTGTTTCTATTTCTCTTTTATCTGTTATAACTTTTGCTATTTTTCCATTTTCTATCTCAAAGTCTATTACTTTTTCATTAAATAAAAATTCTCCACCAAGTCTTATTATTTCTTCCCTCATATTCTTAATTATTTGAATTAGTTTATCTGTTCCAATATGTGGTTTACTTGTATATAAAATTTGCTCTGGTGCTCCAAAATTGTAAAATTCCTGTATTACCTTTTTGGCATAAGGGTTATTTACTCCGTGAAGTCAATTTTCCATCTGAAAAAGTTCCTGCTCCTCCTTCACCAAACTGTACATTACTTTGTGTATTTAGTTTTCCTGTTTTCCTAAATTCTTCAACATCTTTTTGCCTCTCTTCTATTTCTTTTCCCTGTTCTATTATTATTGGTTTTATTCCATTTTGTACTAATGTTAAAGCACAGAATATTCCAGCAGGTCCTGCTCCTACTATTACTGGTCTTGTTTTTATACAATTTTTAAAAAGATTTATGAGTTCTATTTTTTCTTTTTTTATTATCTTAGCCTGCTTTATTTTGTTATTTGCTTCTATATCTATTGTATAATTGTAAAATATATCATTTTTGTCTCTTGCATCTACAGATTTTTTATATATGCTCCATGATAGTATATCTTCCTTACTAATTCTATATTTTTTACAAATAAATTCTATTAACTCTTCCTTATCTAATTCTTCCCTTATCTTTATATTTTCTATTCGATACATATAACTCTCCATTCATGTCCATTATTATAACACAAATTTTTAAATTTGTGAAATTTGCTATATGAGTTAAATAATCTGGGGAAAAATAGAAAGAAAATTTTGAGAAAAATATA
>CARPYP010000022.1 GCA_949045875.1 uncultured Clostridia bacterium
TTTCATTTTTAGAAAAGATGAATTAAACTTAATAAAAATATCAAAATGTTCTCTTTTGGAAAGGAGGGCATTTTTTATGTTTGAGTTTGAAATAATACAAGATTTAAGCCAAATGATGAAATACTAGAAATTATTAAAACCTATGAGTACACAGTTAAAAATGGCAAAATTAAGCATTTAAAGGCTACTAATCTACAATTTATTAACCCAACTGAATATTCGATTACATATCCTACTACTCTTACTATTTACGAATATAAAGTAAATGAAATAGCCAATAAGAATTTTTACATTAAAGAATATAAGCAAAAGTATAATCTCAAAGAAATTAAGCAAATTCTCATAAAATTTTAAAACTAGGGGGGACAAAACGTCTATAAGTGAGCTATTAAGTAGAGGAGGTAATATTTTATGAGATGTGGAATTTATGTAAGAGTATCAACAGATGACCAAAGAGATAATGGCTATTCTATTGATTCACAGTTACGAATGATAAAAGAATATTGTGAAAAGAACGATTACGATATTGTAGATGTATATAATGATGCAGGACATTCTGGAAAAGATTTAATGCGACCAGAAATGCAAAGACTTTTAAAAGATATGAAATTACACAAAATCGAAGTAATAGTTGCTATAAAAGTAGATAGATTAACTAGAAACAACTATGATGGCTTTTGGCTACTCAATTATTGTGAAGAACATGATGTTAAAATAGAACTTATTTTAGAGCCTTATGATGTATCAACTGTAAATGGTGAGATGATATTTGGAATGAATTTAGTATTTGGACAAAGATAAAGAAAAGAAATTGGAGCAAGAACAAAGCGTGCTATGGAAGAAATGGCAATTGAAAAGATACACCCAGCATAGTTCAGATAAAATAGAACAAAGATTAGCTAGAGTTTTGAACGAATTAACAAGATATATGTATGATATGGATAGTGAAATTATAGTATGTAATTCAATTAAAACAAAAGACATTAAAAATATAGAAAAAGCCATTGAAAAACTAAAAATGCAAGAGAAAAAGTTAGTAGATTTATATTTAAGTTCTACCTTAAATGTAGAAACAATTAACCATAAAAATGATGTAATTAAAAAAGAAATAGAAAACTTAAATAAGAAAAAACAGCAAATTGATCCAAATAATGATTTTAAAGAATACACAATTGGACTATTAAAAAAGTTAGATTGTAATGTAGAAAATGGAAAAGTTATATCTAATAATAAAATAGCATTTACATTTATTTTTAATAGTCTAAAAAGAAAAACAAAACAAGAATTAATAAAAAAATTAATTGATTGCATAGAGATAAAAAGAGACAAAAACTATGATATTGAAATAACAAATGTTAAATTTACAGAAGAGTTTATCTCCAAAAGTAGCAAAGAATATATAAAATATTTATATGAAATCTTAAAAAATAATAACATTGGATCTATCTATAAAGAAGCAATTGATAGCACAGAATTAGAAAAATTAAAAGAGGACTATTTTGTATTTTCAGATGAAAGAATTGGAGAATATTCAAAAGAAGAATTAGAAAAATATGTGGAACTATTACAAGAGCATTTTTATACAGATGGAGTTATAAATTGTCCATATATTGAAAACGGAAATATGATAGATAGTTTAATATTAATACAAAAAAATATAAGCAAATCTTGTCCCAGCAAGCACTGAATTTGGATATACGCCAAATTCAAATATGGGGACTTCGTCCCCAATCCCCAAAAATAAAAATAAGAAAGAAGGAAAGATTATGAATAATGAAAAAGTAACTTATTTAATTGATATAATAAAAGATATGGATATAGAAAATAAATTAAGACTTGCAATATGTATGTGTGATAATTACAGTCATACTAATTTAGAATATGATAAAAAAGAAATGTATAAATATTTTGACAACTTGCTAAAAGAAATTAATATAGAATACAAAACAACAACTGTTAATTTTACAAACTATCCATACATAATGTTTTCTATATCAAAAGTTATAGAAATGAATTCAATAGAACAAAATAGAGTAGCATTATATTTATTTAATAGTATAAATTATAAAACTATATAAGGTTGTGATATAAATGAAAAAAGAAATTATAAAAACAGAAATGAAAGTAAAAGATAATTTGGTCAGAGTTATGAGAGTTGGAGATATTGACTATATTTCTTTAACTGATTTAGCAAAATACCAAAATGAAGATGATCCATCAGGAGTTATAAGAAACTGGATGTCAAATAAAAATTCTTTTGACTTTTATAATCTTTGGGAAGAATTACACAATGAAAATTTTAATTCCGTGGAATCATACAGAATTAAAATTGATGAAGTGGGATATAATCGTTTTACAATGACACCAAATAGATAGAAAAAAGATTTTAATGCTATTGGTATTATTCCAAGTAGTGGAAAGTATAGTATTGGAACATTTGCACATCCAGATATTGCATTTGAATTTGCTAGTTGGTTAAATACAGAATTTAAATTATATTTGATTACAGAATTTGAAAGATTAAAACAAAATGAAAGTTATCAAAATAAGATAAATTGGTCAGTAAGAAGAGAATTAGCAAAAACAAATTATAGAATTCATACTGATAGTATAAAGGAAAATATAATTCCAAATTTAACAGAAAAACAAAAACAATATGTATATGCAAATGAAGCAGACATATTAAATGTAGCTTTATTTGGTAAAACAGCAAAAGAATGGAAAGAAGAAAATCCTAATTTAGATGGAAATATGCGAGATTATGCGAATATACTTCAATTAGTAATTTTAATTAATTTGGAAAATTTAAATGCAGAAATGATAAATCAAGGAATAGAACAAAGTAAAAGGCTTGAAAGATTAAATGAAGTAGCTAAAAAACAATATGAAATTTTACAAGATAGTAAAGGAATTAAGAAAATTGAAAACTTAGATAATAGTAATTTATTAAATTGACATGATATTCTATTTGGTTATAGCAAGTGGAATTTTATGTATTTCACTTAATGAAAAGATAATGATATAATAAATATTATGTTAATCATAAAACTGACATTTACAATCATAAGGAGGAATATTAGATGAAAAATCGGGTAACTACTTATTTAGCCATAGCTTTAACAACCTATTGCAATTATCAATGTTTTTATTGTAAAGAAGGAGGAGAAAGCATATCAAAGAAAAAACAGATAATACCTTTTGAGAAAATCAAGAGAATAATATTTAATGCATATGAGATTGGAATTAGTAATTTTAGAATTACTGGAGGCGAACCAACAAGTGTTCCTTATTTTGGCGAACTTATAGAATATATTATGAGTTTTGACGAAAGTAAAGTTAGGATAAATACTAATGGTTTTAAAATTTTAGAATATGTTGATGTACTTAGGAAATACAAAAAACGATTAGATATAGTTTTTAGTGTTGATAGTATATCAGAATATTTAGATAATGTATATTTTCATAAATATCTTTCTTCATCAGTAATAGAAACAACAAAAATATTGAAAGAGAATGAGCTCCAAGTAAGATATAATATTGTCGTAACTAGAATAAATGAAAAAGAAGTAAGAGAACTTATTTTAAAAGCAGTTGATGAAATGCATGTAAATGTAAAATTATTAGATTTAAATAAGTTTTCGGAGTATTTTGGTAATGGAAAAATATTATATAATGAACAAGCATTTGAATTATGGGACAATTTATTTGTTCCAATGAAAAATTTCTATGAATTTTTAGAAGAAATCTCAAACAATATAAAGTCAGAATGGACAACTCAACTGATAGGAAAAGGTAATGGAATTCCAATGAGTGCTTATTTCAGAAATGAAAATTGGATACAGGTTAAAGATTCAGAAAGAGGAGCAAAATATTCAGAGTTTTGCAAAGAAAAATGCGAGTATTATAAAAAAGGTAATTGTCAGGAGGGCATATTTAGTTTGTTTTTATCGTCAAATTTGACATTGCATTTGTCAGGATGCAAAAATAAAGCAATTCATTTTGACTTAAGTAAAGGTGAAGATGCACAAATAAAAATAGCATTTGCAAAATTATTAAGTCTAATTTGAACTCGGTTTTAAAAACAAAAGCATGAGATATATTGAATGTATCATGCTTTTGTGATATAAAAAACGTGTAAAAAATATATAAATAGGAGCGATGAAAAGTGATAGATTTTGAATTATATAGAATTTTTGTTGCTGTTGCTAAAGAAGAAAATATAACTAAAGCAAGTACAAAGTTAAATATTTCTCAACCAGCTATAACAAAACAAATTAAAAATTTAGAAAATCAGTTATCTTTAAAATTATTTGATAGAAAAAGTAAGGGATTTTCTTTAACATTAGATGGAAAAAAATTATATGAAAAACTTAAAAATCCAATTGAAGAACTTACTAAAGTAGATAAACAAGTAGGTAAAGAAAAATCTATTAATATTGGAACACATAATCATATGGGGAGTTGTATTTTTGGAGATGTTATTAATGACTATTGTTTAAAATATCCAAATGTTAATTTAAATTTAATATGTGAAGAAACACCTGAAATGATGAAAAAGTTAAAAAATAAAGAAATAGACATAGTGTTTTCAAAAAAGGATAATGAAGATATAGCAAATGGGATTGAATATATTAAACTAGGATATTTACATGATGTAATTATTGCTAGTAAAGAATCTACATTTGCACATCAAAAACTGACACTTGAAAATATAGAAGAGCAAACTATATATACACCCAGAACATATGCACAAGCTGTAGCAAGAATAAAAGAATTAACATTAGGCAAAAATTTAAAATTAAGAAATAGTAGTTATAAAACAATTTTAGAACTTGCAAGTTCAGGAAAAGCTTTGGGATTAATAACACGAGAATATATAGATAAAAATGATTATAAAAAGTTTAATCTAGTTGAAGTAAAAACTACAATAAAATTAGGTGCAGTTGAATTTGGAATTTATATAAAATCTAATACTTTTAAAGAATTAAATAATTTAATAAAGCTTATAAAAGAATACTTTAAAGTATAATGTTAATTTTATTATGAAAAATAATATACAGTATCAGTATCTAATTTGGAAGGAGTCAATAATAGATGAAACAATATAATTATATATTTTGGGACTTTGATGGAACTTTAGTAAATACAATTAAAGGAACGAGAGAAGCAGCAACATATGCATTAAATAAATTTGGAATTGAAGAACATAATGAAGAGTTAGGAAAAATATTCTGTGGACCACCACTAAAAGAATCCTTTAAGAAATTTGGTCTATGTGATGAACAAATTAGTAAAGCTATTAGTTTTTATAGACAATATCAATTCGAGAATACAATTGAAATCAATGAAGTATATAGTGGAATAAATGAAGTATTAGAAAAACTCAAAGAAAAAGGTAAAATATTAATTATAGCTACAGCAAAGTATGAAGAAACAGCTATAAAAATTTTAAAGTGTTTAAAAATTTATAAATATTTTAATTTTGTATATGGTGTAACAGAAAAAAGTGAAAGGATAACAAAAAAAGACATATTGTCATATGCATTAAATAATCTTAATAATATTGAAAACGAAAAATGTATCATGATAGGAGATAGAAGCTCTGATATAATAGCAGGAAAAGCCAACAATATGGATACAGTAGGAGTATTATATGGTATAGACAATAAAGAAATGTTAGAAAAAGCAGGTGCAACTTTTTTGGTAAATATACCATTGGACATTTTGAGGATTATTGAATAATAGGCAAGTTATCAAAATTTGAATAAAAAATATTATATTTAAAACTATTGAATAATTTTATAATATATTTTCTAATACCTTTAGAAAGAGAACAAGAGAGTTCGTAACTTGTATGTGATTCGCTCCAAGAATAAAAAGCTATACTTTGTTGATATATCAACGAAATACAGCTTTATTTTTTAAAAATTAATGCAAAACTAATGACTTTAAAGAATATACAATAGAACTATTGAAAAAGCTAGATTGTGATATTGAAAATAATGAAGTTATTTTCAAAAACAAGTTAGGTTTTTCATTTATTTTTTATAGTTTAAATAGGAAATCAAAAAAAGAATTAATTAAAAGACTAATATATACAATCGAAATTAAAAGAGATAAAAATTACAATATTGAAATAGCAAATATAAAATTCACAGAAGAATTTATATCAAAAAGTAGTACAGACTACATCAATTATTTATATGAAATACTGAAAAATAATAATGTCGGATTTCATTATAAAGAAGCAATTAACAAACAAGAATTAGAAAAATTACAAGAAGATTACTTTGTATTTTCTAATACGAAAATTGCAAATGGAGATTATGATAATGCTACTTTAACAATATATAATAAACTACTAAAACAAAATTTTTATGATAATGGAATTATAAATTGTCCATATATTGAGGACGAAAATGTAGTAGGTTATTTAACATTAATACCAAGAGTTCCATCAGAAATTGCATAAAGTGGTTTGAAAATTTTACAAAAAGTGAAATAAAAAATACCTCAAGAAAAAATGCGATTTTTTGGAATTTAAAAATTCCTGTCCTAGCAAGCACTGAATTTGTACTCCCTCAAATGCAAATTGCTGTCCCAGCAAGCAATGAATTTGTACTCCCGCACAAATTCAAAAAAGGTTTTTACACCCCATACCCCAAAAATAAAAATTGAAAGGAACTAAAAAATATGAATGATGAAAAAATAAATTATGTAATAGAACTGATAAAAGAAATGGATTTAGAAAATAAATTAAGACTAGTAATATGTATGTGTGACAATTACAGTCATACTGATTTAGAATATGATAAAAAAGAAATGTGTAAATACTTTGATAATTTATTAAAAGAAATTAATACTGAATATAGAACTACTACTGTCAACTTTGCTAATTACCCTTATACAATTTTTGTATCAAGTAAAATTATGGAGATGGATTCAGCACAGCAGAATAGAGTCGCTTTATATCTTTTTAATAGTATAAATTTTAATATTAAAAACAGTAAAAGTCTTGACAATAAAGAACAAATGTTTTAGAATATATAGAGTAAGAAAAGGATGTGAATCTATGGAAGAAAATAAATTAGCAATTCAAAATGAATTAACTAATGAAGATATAAAAAGTCTAATATATACAATAAGAGGAAAACAAGTAATGTTAGATAGTGATGTAGCAAGACTTTTTGAATATGCAACCAAAGACCTTAATAGAAATGTTAAAAATAATATAGAAAGATTTCCAGAATACTATTGTTTTCAATTAACTGATGAAGAATATAAATCTTTAAGGTGCAAAATTTTCACCTTAAACGAAAATGGAAGAGGACAACATAGAAAATATCTGCCATATGTATTTACCGAATATGGAATTACTATGCTTGCAGGCTTATTAAAAAGTCAAGTTGCTGTTAATGTAAGCATAAAAATTGTTAATTCTTTTATAGAAATGAGAAAGTTTTTGGCTTCAAATGGACAAGTATTCGAAAGATTAACAAATGTAGAATACCAATTACAAGAACATAACAAAAAATTTGATGAAGTCTTTAATCAACTGCAATTAGGAGAAAACATTAAACAGAGAATATTTTTTGATGGTCAAATATACGATGCATATAGCATAATAATAGATATCATTAAAAAAGCAGATAAGAAAATCTTAATTATAGATAATTATATTGATGATAGTGTTTTGAAAATGTTAGCTAAAAAGAAGAACAATGTAGAAGTTGTTATTCTAACGTCAGATAAAAGTAATATTGATAATTTAGATATAAAAAAATTCAATAAAGAATATCCTATTCTTAAAGTTGCTAAAACAAACAAATTTCATGATAGGTTTATAGTAATAGATAACAGAGAAATGTATCATTTAGGTGCTTCTATAAAGGATTTGGGCAAAAAGTGTTTTGCTATTAATAGAATTGAAGATAAAGAAATTATAGAAAAAATAATTAGTTTATAAACATGATGAAAATATTAATATTTCACAGTAAAAAATAAATTATATAGTTAATAAAAAAGCTTTATTAACTGTAAATTTACAATTGATAAAGCTTTAATTGCTTAAATGAACCCAAAATCAATTACTTGTGCATTTATATTGAAAAAGGAAGTAAGAATGCTAACGGTTTTATCTCAATTAGAAATTGAAATAGTATCAGAAAGAACAAAATTTGGTTTAAATGGTGCTATTAAGTCTGGACATTTACCTGGAATTGTGCCATTAGGCTATAAAAAAAGATAGCAATAAAAAAACTATAATTGATGAAACTACAAAAGATGTAGTAATTAGAATATTTAATATGTATTTAGAGGGAAAAAGCTATCAACAAATAAGTAATACTTTAAATAAAGAAAAAGTATTAGCACCAAAACATTGGAGAGATACAACCATTATGAAAATGATAGACAATAAAGTCTATATGGGAGATTATGAAAAAGGAAAATCAAACAATAAAGACACATTAGTTTATATGAATGTGGTAGAGCCAATTATTAGTCGTGCAATATGGAACGAGGCACAATATCAAAAAGAAAAAAATCAAAGAAGTTATACAAGAGATAGAGTTTATATATTCTTCCAAAAACTAAAATGTCCTAAATGTAATAAAATAATGAAATGCAAAGGCTCTGGTGGTACTAAAGAAAATATATGTAACAAATAGTTTATCATTTATGCCACAACAGCTAATGGCTGACAGAGATATTGAAAGAGAAAAACTAATAAAAGATAATAAATTAAATGAAACTAAAAAAAAGAATGGAACAAAAAATCGAAAGAAGAAAAGCAAGAATTTATTTCAAAATTTATTGAATCAATAACATTATTAAAGAACAAAAAACGGAGAATTTTATATTGATAAAATAAATTTTAGAAGTAGCTACATTGAACAACTAACAAAATTTTTTGCATTAGGAATAGCAGATGTTTTTGTACCAGTTGAAGTAGATGAAGAAGAAAAAGAAATTAGGACAAGTGTTAATATAAATCAAGAACAATTAGATGATTACATTACAACTCTTAACAAAGAATTTGAAATAGAATTTTATGAATTATTTTCAAAAAATGCGAACGAAAATGAGAAAGAAATTGAAATAAAATTAAACAAAGAAAAACAAAAATTGATTCGATTAGTTGCTGTAAAAAATAACAAAGCTTTCTCAAAATCAAAGAAAGAAAATTATAAAATTGGAGCAGTAATTAGTAATCAAAAATAAAAAATTAGAGGAAAAATTCAAATTAAATACAATTTTTGTACCCCCATATACTTCCTAACAAGCACTGAATTTTTCCTCCCTAGTCAAAATTTGTATTTTGGAATTAAGTCCCAAGCTCTTTATAAAATAATTTGTAGAATTAATGAAAATATTGAAAAATTATGATATACTTTAATTCATTAGACAGTATCTAATAAATTAAAAGAACAAATCAAATTATATAAAAAGAAGTAATTAAATAAAGAAAAGGAATAAGAAATGAATAGATTATTAAGAATAAGTTTTGATACTTTATTAACATCAGTTACGCCTATCTTGAGTTGGTTTTTACTAGGAATTTTAGTAGATAAAAATTTAATTAATATATTTTCACTTATATATCCAATGCAATTTGTTATAAGTGCCATAAAAAGTATTTTTGGTACAGGAGCTAATATAAGTGCTGTTAGAGATAAAAGCAAAGAAAGTATATTTTCAGGAGTATTATTAGGAGCCATACTCGGAATCATAATATTAGGTGTTATTGTATTAAATATAGATAAATACATAGCTTTTATGAATATGGATATAGAAACTTATAAAACATTTGCAATGTATGGACTAATTCAAATGTTTTTACAATTATTATTAAATTTATCTTTATGCAAATTATATTATGAAAATGATAATAAAAGAGCAAATAAATATAGTTTCTGGTTTAATTTAATAAATTTTTCTTCTTTAATAATTATGAGTATTATAACAAAAGAACAAATAATAATTGCAAGTATATCAATCATAATTACTACTATTTTTACTATAGTTATGATGACTAGATTAGTACAAAAAACAAAAATCAAAATTAACTTAATCAATTGCGTAAAATACGATTCTGTATATTTATTCGCAGAGATAAGTATGTTTATAATTTATCTATTTGGATTTAAAAATTCATTTAATTTTGGAGAAAAATATATTTTAGCTACTTCATTTGCGACTTTAATAACAGATACTCAATGGGATATATCTAGTGCAATAAAAACTGTAGCACAAATTGATATTGCTAAAAGATTATTCTCATACAAAGAGCATATGAAAAATAGTAGAAAGTTAATCTATCTATTAATTATATCTACTTTTATTATGGGACTAATATTATATCCAAGTTATAAAGTTGATATAACAGCTACATTACTTATAGTAGGAATTGAATTGATATCTTTATATATGTATCCAATTTATATTACAAAATTAACTTATATTCAACTTGAATATTCTGCTATAAAAGCTACCATTAGTAAACAGATTGCAAATATATTAAGAGTTTGCTGTTCCTTTATACCATCACCATTTTGTACTTCCATTGGATTAGCTATTTCTGTTATATATCAACTAGTGTCAACGCAATGTATAATTCAAAAAAATAAACTCAATTTAGAAATAAGTCAAAAGAATTTATAAAAACTATTGATACAAGAACAAAAGTTTGATACAATATGTGAAATGCAAGGAGTGATTATTATATGAAACAGGCTTATATAAATTGTTTGAAAACATTAAGAAAATTTAGAAAAAATCTAAAAGTAGATAAGGATATAAAAAGAGGTAAATTATATTTTACTTGGATTAAAGATAAAACCGAAAAAATAGAAAATGAGAAAGATGATAATTATATTTATAAAAATATTGTGAAATATGCATTATGCAATTTTAAAATAGATGATTTTAGCTATAAAAAGGCAAATAAACTACTAAAAAAAGTAATTGATACTAATTATATTCTGAAAAAGAATTATCGTATTTTCAATAATCCAAATATTTCTTTTAATGATACAATGTTAATAACAAGAAAGCTTTTATTAAAAAGAGGTAATGTTGTATGGATTGACTTCGGATTTAATATTGGAAATGAATTTGGAGGAATGCATCCAGCAGTTATTTTGAAAAATTTTGACAAAGATATATTTGTATTGCCTGTATCATCTAAAAAACCCATAGAGTATGAAAAAATAGAAAAAGATTTCGAAGAAGGTAAAATATCACAAGAAGAATGTGATAAGAGAAAGGACAAGGTAACTGAAATTGTGCAATTAGATAATATTATTGGTTTTAAAGAGATGACTAGATGGGCAAATATAACAAGAATGAGAAAAGTTAGTATATTAAGATTAAACTTTTCTGGAACAATAGGAAGAATAGACGGAAAATATATAAACAAAATATCAAGCAAAATAAGTCAAGAATTTGGTGTATAAAATCTTGACTTATGTAATAAAATATAGTATTATAGTATTAGAAAGTAATTGAAAGATTGCTATGTTTGGAGTGAAAGCTCCAGTAATTGCTATGTTAGGTGGCTGACTAGAAATAGTTAGCCATCAGTTCGTTTTATAACTGAAAGATTGCTGTGGTAGGCAACTAGTTAGAAATAATTAGTTGCCAGTTTTTTGATTTTATGCTATACTAATTTCAACAGTTGATGAGTCAATTATTTTTTTTGAGCAAAATGTGGGAGGAACACTATTAGAAATAGGTATATTTTTCGCAAATAACCTCCTAAATTGCTCTAAGAATAAAAAGCTATACTTTGTTGATATATCAACGAAATACAGCTTTATTTTTTAAAAATTAATGCAAAACTAATGCAATAGCTTTTATTTTATATTATTTATATATTCAACTTTACTGGTATTACAGGAGAGTTAAATTTATGAAAATATCAATTGAAAATGAAATATTAAAAAAAATATCCTCAATATACAAGGTGGAGTAAAATTTGAACCAATGGGACTTTCAGGTCAATTAGAGAAATTAAAAGATCCAGCAGAAATATGCTATTATTGTGGAGATGTTCCTGTTTGTCGATATTGGAATCATAAGGATAGTGAGATTACTAAGATAGATGAAAACACTTCTGAAGTACTAATAATGTTTGATACATTTGAAGGTCTTACAGAGCTTGAAAATGCAATGAATGAATTTATAAATCTTATAAAAGAAACATCTAATGTTACTGAAATAAAAATTGAAATATTAAATGAGAAAAAATCAAATTGTGAAATAATTTAGAAAGATATATAAATACAAAGAAAACATTAATTTTACATCCAGAATGTTATCCAGAAAGGTATAGCTTGAGAAGAAATAGGAATTGTTATAGCGATTTAGATATTGAAAAATTAGAGAATTTAGAAAAGAATTTCCAATTTTAAAACAAGTGGAGACTTTTGGTAATAATATAGTTATATAAGGAGAGGAAATGGAAATAAAACAGGCAATAGTAGAAAATGCGAAAATACTAAAAGAAAATAATATTCATGATTCATATAATATTGCTAGAATTTTAATGGCACATACTATAAATAAGTCTAAAGAATACTTAGTTATAAATGATAAAGAAATTTTAAAAGAAGAAATCTTACAATTATATAATTCTAAAATAGAAAAAGTAAAAAACGGATATCCGCTTCAATATATAACAAATAATCAAGAATTCATGAAATTAAGTTTTTATGTTAATGATAATGTATTAATTCCACAACCAGATACAGAGATATTAGTTGAAGAAGTAATAAAAATATGTAAAACAAAGTATGAAGAAGAACCAATAAAGGTATTAGATTTATGTACAGGTAGTGGTGCTATTGCAATATCTATAAAAAAATATGTAGATAATGTAGAAATTACAGCAACAGATATAAGTAATAATGCTCTAAAAGTCGCTATTAAAAATGCAAATTTAAACAATGTAGAAATTAAATTTATAGAATCAAATATGTTTGAAAAAATTAATGATAAATATGATATAATAGTTTCAAATCCACCATATATTGAAAAAGAAATTATAAAAACATTATCAAAAGAAGTACAATATGAGCCAACACTTGCATTAGATGGTGGTACAGATGGATTAAGTTTTTATAGAGAGATTTCTAAAAATGCATATAAATATTTACAAAAAAATAGCTACTTAGCATTAGAAATAGGATATAATCAAAAAAATAGTGTTATAGATATATTAGAAAAAGAAAATAGATATAAAAATATAATAAATATAAAAGATTTATCAAATAACGATAGGGTAATAATAGGACAGGTAGTTTAATTGCGAAAATTTTTCAAATAGATACTTTAGGGAGGAATTAAAAACATGTCATTTTCATCAGAAGTAAAGGAGGAACTTAGTAAGCTAAATACTTTTGGAAATAAGAATTTAATATATTCAGAATTATATGGTTACATACTAAGTGGAAATACCAAAATTATAAAAAGTAAGATAAATTTCTCGACAAATAGTGATTATAACATTAATAGATTTGGCAAAATATTGACTAAATTAGAAATTGATTACAAAATAAAAGTGCAAGGAAAAAACTATATAATATACTTTAATAAAGAATGTTTAAATTTGAATGATATAAATGTATCAACAACTGATGAAAAAAAAGCAGTTATAAGAGGAGCATTTATGGGTGGAGGATTAATTAATAATCCTAATAGTAAATATCATTTGGAAATTACCTTTAATTCTAAAGAAAATCAGCAAATTGTACAAGATATTATTAGTGATTTTGACATAATAACTAAAAGTCTTATAAGAAAAAATGGATATTCTCTATATATAAAAGAAGGAGAATTTATTTCAGATTTCTTAGCTGTAATAGGTGCAAATACAGCAGTAATTAGATATGAAGAAATAAGAGTTATTAAAGATAAACGAAATAACATAAATAGAATAGTTAATTGCGAAACTGCAAACCTTAATAAAACTATTGAAGCCTCAGTATTACAAATACAAGCTATAAATCTAATAAAAAGTAAAAGAAAATTTGAAGATTTACCAGAAAACTTAAAAGAAATAGCAGAACTAAGATTAAAGAATCCAGATGCAAATTTAGTAGAACTTGGAGAAATGTTAAATACACCTATCAGTAAATCAGGTGTAAATCATAGATTAAATAAATTACTAGAAATGGCGAAAGAATTAAAGGAGAAGTATATTGGGAAGGATTGAGATTAATAATGAATGAGGTAAACTTATATATTCACATACCATTTTGTAAGAAAAAATGTTATTACTGTGATTTTATCTCATATCCTAATAAGGATGATTATATTGAGGAATATATAGATACTGTAATAAAAGAATATAGTAACTATAAAGCAGAAGAATATATAATTAAAACAGTATATATAGGTGGAGGAACACCATCATATATTGATAGTAAATATATTGTAAAACTTTTAAAAGAAATAAATTTAGAAAAAGCAGAGGAAATAACTATTGAAATTAACCCAGGAACTGTAACTAAAGAAAAATTAATAGATTATAGGAACTCTGGTATAAATAGATTAAGTATAGGATTACAAGCAACACAAGATACTTTACTTAAAGAAATAGGTAGAATACATACTTATAATGAATTCCTAGATACATATAATATGGCAAGAGAAGTTGGCTTTAAAAATATAAATATAGATTTAATGTTAGCATTACCAAAACAACATATAGAAGATTTAATACAAAGTGTAAAAAGGATAATAGAATTAAATCCAGAACATATTTCAATATATTCATTAATATTAGAAGAAGGAACAAAAATGTATGATAAGGTTAATAAGCAAAAATGCACTTTACCAAAAGAAGATGAAGAAAGAGAAATGTACTGGGCAGTTAAAAATATATTAGAAAAGAATGGATATAACCATTATGAAATATCAAACTTCGCTAAAAATGGTTATCATTCAAAACATAATATTGATTGCTGGAATCAAAAAGAATATATAGGTATAGGAGTAGCTGCACATTCATATTTGGATAATAGAAGATACTCTAATTTAGGAAATATAGAAGAATATATAAAAAATTATCATGACAAGGAAATACATGAAATTCAAGATAAAATATCTAAACAAAAGGAATATATGATATTGGGATTAAGAAAGTTAGATGGAATTTATATATCAGAGTTTGAATTAAAATTTAATGAAAACCCTATATATTTATTTCGAAATGAATTAAATAAACTAGTAAATCAAGAATTAATAGAAATAGACTTAAATAATATAAGATTAACAAATAAAGGATTAGATTTAGCAAATATAGTATGGGAAGAATTTATATAAAAATCTATATTGTTGAGAAATAAAATGAGGGTAACCTGTAAATAGGAAACCTTCATTTTTATATTAGGCTATAATCGCTAATGTATTTAAGATTTCCCCATTTAAATTCGGAAACTTAAATACACAAAAGAAAAAGTGGCAAAGCCACTTGTGTTCCTAATATTTAAAATCATATTTTGCATGAGTACGATTATAAATGTATCGTTTAATTTTAGTTATTAAATGATACAATATATAAATTATAGCTATTAAAATTAATGTGGTTCTAGCAATTAGATATAGTACATATCCCCATCTAGGCTTATTATTCTCATCAACCATTAATTCAGTATTTATAATTTCAGACCAGATACCTGATTGTTTGGCTTGAGACTTTTCTTTGTAATAATTATAATGATATGCAAATCCAAATTCAAATAAATTCTTAGCATCAACAAATTTAGCTTGGTTACCAGTGTTAGGAAATGTTGAGCCTAAAATAACAGCAATAAATTCTATATTATCCTTTTTAGCACCTGCAACTAAGCAATTTTGGGCAGGATTTGTATAACCTGTTTTTATACCAGTAGCATATTCATAAAAATGAGGAGAAGCAGTAGTTATTAAATGATTTGAATTGTGTAAAACTCTATCATTTAATGGATACACATTTGAAGATGGAAGGGTATAAGTTTCAGTAGAAACAATAGTCCTAAATTCCTCTATATTCATAGCATGTTTTGCCATTAATGCTAAATCATAAGCTGTTGTACGCATATTTGCATCATGAACACCATTAGGGTTAGTAAAATATGTATTTTGGCAACCCAATTGTTTTGCTTTTTCATTCATCATATTTGCAAAAGCAGGAATGTTACCAGCTATATGTTCTGCTAAAGCATTTGCAGCATCATTTCCAGAAGGAACAAGTAAAGCATACAGTAAGTCTCTTGTACTTAAAATTTCTCCAGCCTGTATTTTTGATACAGTATATCCAGAAGGAACTGTTAATATTGCGCTTTCGCTTACTGTAATTGGTTCATCAAGCCTACAATTTTCAAGTGCTATAATAGCAGTCATTATTTTAACAGTACTTGCAGGATACATAGGTGTAAAAGCTTCTTTTTGATATAGAATATCTCCAGAACTTTTTTCTATTAATAAAACAGATGGTGCATTAATACTTAACCTAGCTTTTACAGACTCCACATCAACCTGTGGAACACTAGAGGCATTTGTAAATGTGATACATATTAAATTAAATAAAATAATAATAATTAAACTTATAAATAATTTTTTAACTTTCATAAATATCATCATATCATGAGACAAGACATAAATTCAAGCAATATTTAATAAAAATTATAAAAATTTTACAGTTGATTTTTAGATGTTATAGATATAAAATAAACACGATATAATTTTAGGAAGGAATGAGTCACATAAAATTAGATGAAAAATTAATGATAGCAAAATTGACAGACAAGATAAAATCTTGTAAAACTAATAACAAAATAGTAAATACAGAGTTTTTAAATATATATAAAAGAGAATTATTACAAAAAGAATTAAACAGGTTAAAAGAAAAGAATTATCTTTTTTTTGGTGGATTTGAAGATTCCGAATACAAAATACTTATAGTATATCCTGAAAAATTTAAAGAAGAATTTAACATGTATATAAATAATGGTAATTCACAAATAGCTGAAACTGCAATAAATAATATAATTAAAGCAATAAGAATAAAATTGCCAAAAGAACTTATAGGTAAATATGAACATAGAGATTATTTAAGTGCTGTTATGAAATTTGGACTCGTAAGAGAAAGAATGGGAGATATAATAGTCCATGAGGATAGAGCTTATATAATAGTCTTAAAAGAAAATGCAGAATACATAAAAAATTCATTAGGAGAATTAATTAGATTTAGAAAATCCGAAATAGAAATAATAGATATTGATAAAATTGAGCTAAAATCAATAGAGTTTAAAGAATTAAAAATATCAATAAGTTCAAATAGATTAGATAATTTTGTATCAGAAATATGCAAAATATCAAGAGGTCAAACGGAAGAACTAATAAAAAATGAGAGAATATATATCAATTCAAAAGTAGAAACAAAAGCCTCTAAGGAGGTCAAATTAGGAGATATTTTAGTTATTAGAGGTAAGGGAAAATTTAAAATAGTTGAAAATTTAGGAACGAACAAAAAAGGAAAAATTGTTGTAAGCATTTTAAAATACACATAATTTTATGGATATAAAAAATATGTTGAATTTATTTTATAGATAATATATAATAGCAATAAATCGAGAAAAATGTAAAAATAGGAGGAGAAAAAATGACTCAAGCAGATAAAAATTTTATAGATACCTGTAAAGAAATATTAGAACATGGATATTCTTCAGTTGGAACAAATGTTAGAACAATATGGGAAGATGATGGAAGTGAAGCTAACTATATATCAATAGTTGGTGTTACAAATAAATATGATGTAGCAAAAGAATTTCCAATGATAACTCTAAGAAATAATACAAATACAGTAAAAAAAGCAATAGATGAATTACTTTGGATTTGGCAAAAAAAATCTAATAATGTTAATGATTTAAATTCACATATATGGGATCAATGGGCAGATGAAGATGGAAGTATTGGAAAAGCATATGGATATCAAATGCAAAAAAAATATAACTTTAAAATTGGTTCAGAGATTAGAAATATTGATCAAGTAGATTATGTATTAGAATTACTAAGAAATAATCAATCTAGTCGTAGGATAATGACAAATATATTTGATTTTGAAGACTTAAAAGACATGAATTTAGAGCCATGTGCATATGGAACACAATGGCTAGTAAAAGAAGGAAAATTACATTTAATATTAAATCAACGTTCACAAGATATGCTTGCAGCAAATGGATGGAATACAATGCAATATGCGGCACTTTTGCATATGTTTGCACAATGTGCTGGACTAGAGGTAGGAACACTTACTCATAATATAGGTGATTGTCATATCTATGATAGACATATTCCACTTGTAGAAAAATTAATAAAAGCAGAGCCTATGGATGTATCTCCAAAATTAGTAATAAATAATAACACAAAAAACTTCTATGAATTTAAAGTAGAAGACTTTGAAATTAAAGGATATGACTATAATAAAGAAATTAATTTAGGAAAAATACCAGTAGCGACATGATTTTTTTAAAATTATGTCGCTACTGTAGGGGCGAGCATTGCTCGTCCACTAATAAAAAGAACACAGACAATGTATTATAACAGATAAATACATATAAAGGGGTAATAAGAATGTTAAGCATAATAGTAGCAAAAGCAAAAAATAATGTAATAGGCAAAAATAATAAACTTATCTGGAAAATACCAGATGACTTAAAAAGATTTAAGGAACTAACAACAAATCATACTATAATAATGGGAAGAAAAACATTTGAATCATTAGGTAGAGTCTTACCAAATAGATTTCATATAATACTAAGTAATGATAAAAATTACAAGGTAAATAATGAAAATGTAAAAGTAATAAATAATGTTAATGAATTAGAGAAATACATTGAAGATAATGAAGAACATTTTGTAATAGGTGGAGCAATGATATACAAATTGCTTATGCCCAAGTGCAATAAATTATATATAACACAGATTGAAAAAGAATTTGAAGGAGATACTTTCTTTCCAGAAATAAATAAAAATGAATGGAAAATTATAAAAGAAGAAATAGGTCCAAAAGATGATAATGATTTTGAATACAGATATATTGATTATTTGAAAAATTAGAATGTAGGGGCACCCTTGGTGTAGTGAAAAAAACTATAAAAATAAAATTTTTTATTTTTATAGTTTTGTGAACGAAACATGAAAAATTTGTAAAACAAATTTTACTGGGTGTCCATTCATCAAAAGAAAGATTCTATTTAGGGAAGGAATAAAAATTATAATGGGTATTTCAATAGAAGAATACAAGAAAATGGTTGGAAATAGTAATAATATTTGTAAAAATCCTAATAGGCAATTAATTGGGAGGATAAATCATGGTCTAGGAGAAAATTTTGAAGCACAAGTAGAAGATATATGTAGTATTTATGAGAACAAAAAACTAGCAAAAATAGAAAAAACTCCTGAACCAATGAAAATATTAAAACATATTGAAGATGGAAAATTTGAAACTGTATTTACAAAAGTTGCACAACCAGACTTTAAGGGAACAATAAAAGGTGGTAAAACTGTTGTTTTTGATGCCAAATATACAGAAGCAGATAGAATAACATATCAAGTATTAAGTGATTTCCAAAGGGAAACTTTGTTGCAATATAAAGAATTGGGTGCAATGGCTTTTGTATTGGTTGGATTTTCAGATGGAGCAATATATAGAATTGATATAGAAACATGGGCAAGTATGAAAGAAAATTTTGGGAGAAAATATTTAAAACAAGAGGAATTAGAAGAAATGTCATTAAGGGCGAAAGAAACAAAAGGTATAATAGACTTTTTAAGAATAATATGAAAATTTCGTGAAATTAGCACTCTCATATTGACATTGCTAAAAACATAAAGTATAATATCCCATAGAAATAAGAAAAAGAAGGGAAGTTTTTTTATGGGAACAAAGCAATTTAAGGCAGAATCAAAAAGATTACTAGATTTAATGATTAATTCTATTTATACAAACAAAGAAATATTTTTAAGAGAATTAATATCAAACAGTAGTGATGCAATAGACAAGCTATATTATCATTCACTAACAGATAAAAATGAAAATGTAATAAAGAGTGATTTTAGAATTAAAATTGATTTAGACAAAGAAAATAGAACTATTACAATAGAAGATAATGGTTGTGGTATGACAGAAGAAGAATTAGATAAAAATTTAGGAACAATAGCCAAAAGTGGTTCACTTGCATTTAAAGAGGAAAATGAGAAAAAAGAAGATATTGACATTATAGGTCAATTTGGAGTAGGTTTTTATTCAGCATTTATGGTAAGTGATTTAGTAACTGTAGAGAGTAAATCAGTAAATAGCGAACAAGCATATAAATGGATTTCAAAAGGAGTAGAGGGTTATAGTATAGAACCTTGCGAAAAAGCAGAAAATGGAACAAAAATTACATTACATATAAAAGAAGATTCAGAAGAAGAAAAATATAGTCAATTTTTAGATAGTTATACAATTCAAGAACTTGTAAAAAGATATTCAGATTATATACGTTATCCAATACAAATGGAAATAGAGCATAGTAAGAAAAAAGAGGGAACAGAAGATTATGAAACAATAAAGGAAATAGAAACTATAAACTCTATGAAACCTCTTTGGAAAAACAATAAAAAGGATATTAAAGAAGAAGAATATGATAATTTTTATACAGAGAAATTTCATGATTATGAAAAACCATTAAAAGTAATTCATACATCTGTAGAGGGACAATATAATTACAATGCTTTATTATATATACCTACACATTTACCGTATGATTATTATACAAGTGAATATGAAAAGGGATTACAATTATATTCAAATGGTGTACTAATAATGGATAAATGTGCAGATTTACTACCAGACTATTTTGGATTTGTAAAAGGATTAGTAGATAGTGAAGATTTATCTTTAAATATATCAAGAGAAATGTTACAACATGACAGGCAATTAAGAGTTATAGCTAAAAATTTAGAAAGCAAAATTAAAACAGAACTAGAAAACATGTTAAAAAGTGAAAGAACAAAATATGAAGAATTTTTCAAAAACTTCGGATTACAATTAAAATATGGAACATATAGTGATTATGGAATGAATAAAGACAAATTACAAGATTTATTATTATTCTATTCATCAACAGAGAAAAAATTAGTTACTCTAAAAGAATATGTTTTAAGAATGAAAGAAAATCAAAAAGATATTTATTATGCTTGTGGAGAAACAATAGACAAAATAGACTTACTACCACAAGTAGAAACAATAAAAGATAAAGGATTTGAAATATTATATTTAACAGATAATGTAGATGAATTTGCATTACAAGTAATAATGAATTACGAAGAAAAAGCATTTAAAAATGTTTCTGCTGATAATTTAGAATTAGATACAGAAGAAGAAAAAGAGGAATTAAAAAAAGCAAATGAAGATAACAAAGATATGTTTAATATTATGAAAGAAGCAATTAATAATGAAGTGCAAGAGGTTAGATTTACTCACAGATTAAAAAATCATCCAGTTTGCTTATCTAGTGAAGGAGCAGTATCTATAGATATGGTAAAAACATTAAATACAATGCCAAATTCTCAAGAAATAAAAGCATTAACTATATTAGAAATAAATGAAAATCATCCAATTACAGAAAAATTAAAAACATTATATAAAGACAATAAAGAAGAATTAAAGAAATATGCACAAATTTTATACAATGGAGCAAGATTAATAGAAGGGCTTACAATAGAAAATCCTACTGAATTTAATAATTTAGTTTGTGAGATAATGACAAAATAATGCTTAATAACAAAAGGCACGATTTATCGTGCCTTTTGTTATATCTTAATAAAGTTATCGCATGCCTTAATAAGCCTATTCATAATTGCAAGTCCAACATCTTCATTTTTAACACCTTCGATAATCACAATATCAGGAGAAAAGCTATCAGCTTTTCTTAAATTAGTAAAAATATTTTTTGCTATTTCATCTAAGCAAGTTCCCATATCAATAACTGTTTTTACATTATATTTATTAATATTTTCATGTTTAGAAATTATTACAGGATAGGAATATGTATTTGCAATTTCATTTATCTTAGATACCATTTTTTCATTATTATTACTAATAACTAAAAGAGATTTGCTATTTAAAGTATAATGGTTATAATTACTGCTTGGAATGTTAGAAGGTGAATTTTTATAATCTTTAATCACTTTACCAGCAATTTTTTTTATTTGTTTATCTGTAATACTTCCAGGTCTTAAAATGTGAGGGATATTATCTATTACCTTAACAATGGTAGATTCAATTCCAATAGAGCTATCTCCACCATCTATCATATAATCTACTTTATCTTTAAAATCATTATATATATCATTAAAATTCGTTCCACAAGGTTTACCTGAAATATTAGCACTAGGGGCAGCAATAGGAACACCAGCAAGTTCTACAAGTTCTTTAGCAATTATTCCACTAGGCATACGCACTCCAACAGTATCTCCATTTGCAGTAACAATAGAAGGAACAATAGATTTTTTCTTTAAAATAATAGTAAAAGGACCAGGGAAGAAGGACTCCATTAATTTATATTCTAGGTCTGAAATGTCTTTTGCAATATTATTTATCATTTCCATATTACTTACTAATAAATTAATAGGATTATTCTCATTTCTACCTTTTGCAATATATATCTTTTTTACAGCATTTTCGTCTAATCCATTAGCACCTAGGCCATAAACTGTTTCTGTAGGGAATAGAACTAGACCACCATTTTTAATAATCTGTGCCACTTCTTTTAATTTATTATATTCATTATCATTTTTTAAATCTAAAACCTTAGCCATATAAATCCCTTTCTTAAATTTAGATATTTTATATTATACGACAAAATGTATTAATTTACAATTAGTTATATTGTTTCATTTTATATAATCTTATTTCATTTATTATACTTAAACCTAATGTAATTATTATAATAATTAGTGCAATATAAACATTTATATTAAGCAAAATATATGAAGATAACATTCCTGAGAAATATCCAAACAGATTTATTAATAATTCTTTTTGCGCTACACTTATATTGTCTTTATCCATCTGTATCATAGTAAAGTTTGACATTGTATTAAATGGATTTAGTAAACCATTTAATAGAAGAATTCCATAAATAGCATAAGGGAAAAAGAATGAAACTATTATTAGAATGGCTATCATTGATTTACATAGAATATCACCTTTAACAATCATTCTATTTCTTATTAAATATGCTGATAGCCAAAATCCAATAGCACTTAAAATCCAAGAAAAAGTTTTACAAGATTTTAGTATTGCTAAATCAACATTCATATCAATTGCAAGCATTGAAACTAATACTACTAAAGATGTTAAAGCAAATTTACCTAAAAACCTTGTAATAATCCAACTTTTATAATATTTTGTATATTTCTTTAAATTCAATTTCTCTTTTAATGGAACTACAATTTTTTCGTTATTTTTAGGAAAATTTTTAACATTATTAATAAATATAATCAATACTAAAAAAGTAATAGAAGATATAATAACACATATAGTCATAGTGCTATTTATATATTTTGTAGTTAGATAACTGGCTATGGCAATACCTATCATAAAAGTAAACTTAAAAACAGATATTCTTTTAGAATGAATTTCTGTTGACATTTCAGTTGGCAATGAATTATAAACATATGCATAATGATAACCAGAATATATTTCTAAAACTATTACCTCTAACACATACAATACAGAAAATAAAATTAATAAATTTAATTTATATGTTACCCCAATTAGTATTGAACCAATTGCACATAAACTAACAGCAATTTTAAATATTTTATTAGGTTTATTAGAATCATTTAAATATATACATATAAGAGTAGCAATAAGTTTAGCTACACCTACATTTGCTGTTATTAAAGATATTAACAACTTGTTATTATGTTGAAGATATACCAAATCAGATAGTATACTATCCCAATCTAGCAATCCAAAAGCTAAACCTTCTATTCCCATTAATAATATAAATAGAGCATTTTTCTTAATAAGTTCTTTAGTCAATTTAATTCTCCTTATAATTTTGTTATATTTTAACATATTATATCAGAAAAATAAATTAATAACAATTATTTATAACTTTCAATATACAATGCCTTTGCAATATAAGGAGAAATTTCATCTATATTATACCAACCAGAACTTTTATAATCATTTTCGAGTCCATTTGGATTTGAAAGATATACCATACCATCTCCATCACTAGCAAGTAATACCATATAATGGGAAGTAGTAGTAAAGCGGTTTTCAGTTGGTTTATTCCATACACAAATTAAAATAGGTCTATTAGTTTTTAGATGTTTTTCAATAGCTTCATTTGATAAATGAACAGTATCAAAATAAAAATCGGAATTTTTAATTCCATAAGTATTAGATAATTCTTTTGAAATTTTATCAGAGGCTAAAACAGGATAATATTTCTCCCTAAGATTTTCAGGAGTATAGTCTTTTTTATATCCGCTTAAAATAATTGATAATGCTGTAATTCCACAACCATTATCTGACATTGTTCCACTCCAATAATCATTATTACTCCATGAATAATCACCATTTTGCTTATATTCTTTATAAGTCTTTTGATTATTAGTTTCTGTTGTAAAAGTAGTAAAATAGCCATCTTTATTTTCAATAGTTTTTTGTCCAATCCCAGAATATTTATCATTATTATCCTGTTTAATAATTTCATATTTTGGGGGGAGTTGAACAATATTATGATCATTACTTATATCCGCTAATTGAGGACTCTTAATATCTTTACTAATATTGTTAATATAAAAATATAAAATTACAATAATAAAAACTAATAATAAAAATATTTTTTCAAATTTAATTTTTCTTTTTTTCATTTTAATATCATTCCTTCCATAATTATTTTGCAATATGAAATATCAATTACTTAACTTGTCCATAATTATTATATAAGTCTTACAAATAAAAAGTTTTAAGAAAAAATTAAGAAAATCTTAAATTTTTCTTACATTTGAAAAATTATATAAAAAATATGTTATAATCGGTAGAGAAAGGGAAAGTTATGGATATTTTAATATTGGATGATGAAAAAGAAATTGCAGATTTAGTAGAATTATATTTAAAAAATGAAAACTATAATGTACATAAATTTTATGATTATAACTTAGCAATCAATTGTATAAATACACAAAAATTAGACTTAGCAATATTAGACATAATGGTAGGAGAAATTAGTGGATTTGAGATTTGCAAAATGATTAGGGAAAAAGACTTGAATTTTCCAATCATATTTTTAACAGCAAAGATAGAAGATGTAGACAAAATAAATGGTTTAACTTTAGGAGCAGATGATTATATTACAAAACCTTTTAATCCTCTTGAATTAGTTGCAAGAGTTAAAGCAGCACTTAGAAGATATACAAAATATAATGAAAAGGAAAAAGATAATAATATTTATATAGAAGGTTTAGAAATAGATAAACAAACGCATAAATGCTTGTTATATGGTAAAGAAATAGAACTTACACCAATAGAATTTGATATATTATTATATTTAGCTAATAATAGGGGGTGTGTAGTAAGTTCTGAAGAATTATTTGAAAAAGTTTGGAAAGAAAGATACTTAGACAATAATAATACAGTAATGGTTCACATAAGAAGAATTAGAGAAAAATTAAAAGAAGATACAAAAAATCCAAAGTTTATAAAAACTGTATGGGGGGTGGGGTATAAAATTGAAAAATAAGATATTATTTAAAGAAAAATGTAAAATATGTTTTCAAATAGTATTAAGAATAATTATCGTTTATATTATTTCAATAATAGTATTTGAACTATTTATTGATGGAATATTTGAAAATACATTAGCAAATAGTGTTTATGACTTAAATAGTAAAGTATATTATTGGTTTGTAAACAATAAATGGTCTATAATAATAGTATATCTTTGTATAGTACTTGCAATTATAATATTCAAATCTATTTCTAACTTATTTGATAATATATATGAAGTATATAATTCATTAGATGATATTATGGATAAAGAGAAAAATAGAATAGAGTTATCAGATGAAACAATTAAATTTTCTGAAAAAATAAATAATATTAAATATAAATATATTTTAAATGAGAAAAATGCAAAAGAGGCAGAACAAAAAAAGAATGATTTAATTGTATATATGGCACATGATTTAAAAACACCACTCACATCAATTATAGGATATTTAACATTGTTAAAAGATGAAAAGTCATTATCAAAAGAATTACAAGATAAATACATAAATATTGCATTAGATAAAGCTTTTAGGCTAGAAGAATTAACAAATCAATTTTTTGACATCACAAGATATAATTTGCATGAAATGCATATGACAAAAGAAAAAATTGACTTATCATTTTTAATGGAACAGTTATTAGATGAATGTTATCCAATGCTACAAGAAAAAAATTTAAAATGTATCATAAATAAACCTAGTCAGCTTTATTTTATGGGAGATGGGGACAAGCTGGCTAGAGCATTTGATAACTTATTAAAAAATGCTATTAATTATAGTTTTGAAAATACCAATATCGAAATTGATATTAAGAAAGATGAAGAAAAAATAAATATATTATTTAAGAATAAAGGAAATAAAATTCCAGAATTTAAACTAGATAAAATATTTGACAAATTTTATAGATTAGATGAAGCAAGAAGCACAAGCACAGGTGGGGCAGGGTTAGGACTTGCAATAACTAAAGAAATCATAGAATTACATAATGGAAAAATATATGCAAAAAATGATGATGAATTTATAGAATTTTATATAGAATTAAAAAACGATGGTTGTTTATAATTTTAAACAACCATCTATGTAATTATTTTAATTTTTGTGCTGCTATATTTACTAAAGTTAATAAAGAGTTATATTTTGTAACTTGAGACATTTCGTTAAATTCAACTTTACCACCATTAACTTTCCAGCTATTTTTATTTTCAGTTAAGTAATTGAATACATCTTCAATTTTTGCTAAGTAATTGTTTACACTATCAATAGTTGAATCTACTTGTTTTAATTCTTGTTCAAATTGAATACTATCTACAAATAAATCCTTATATTTACCAGTTAGTCCATTATCATCAGCTCTTTTTTGCTTATATTCATTTGATACCATTTCAGCAAGTCTAGTTTTAACCTCTTCACCTTTAGCTCTTGTATCAGCTATTAATTTTTTAGATTCTACAAAATCTGGTCCATCATTTTTATAATTATCAGCTGATAAAATTGTTGTAAATTTCTCATTTTGATATTGATTTTGCATTTCTTTTGCAATTGATTGATATTCAATTACATAATCCTTTAATACTTTTTCTACTTCTGCATATTTTCCACTTGTTTTGATTTCTGTGTCTACTGTAGATGTTTGATTGATGTTTTCAATTTCTTGACTAAGAATTTGTTTTTGAGCAACATCGCTTATTACTGCACCTATTCCTACTAAAATTGCTACAGCTAATACTACAACTATTGCAACAATTACAATAACGACTTTTTTGTTTTTTGCTTGTTTTTCCTCCATTTTTAATCCTCCTAATATTTTTTTTAGATTTCTATCCAAAATCTTTTGATATTATATCACTACAATTTAAATAGAACAATACTTTTTTTGTTTTTAGAGAAAAATTTTTAAAAATTATTTATATATTTATTAGGAATAATGTGATATAATTTATAAAAAAGTAGGAGGAAAGTGTATGTTAGAAAATATAGAAGTTTTATGCCATAGTAGCGTAAAAATAAAGAAAGAAAAAGTAATTTATATAGATCCATTCAATATTGAAAAAAATTACAATGATGCAGATATTATATTTATAACACACAACCATTATGACCATTATTCCAAAGAAGACATAAAAAAAGTAAAAAAGGAAAATACGGTATTTGTTGCGACAAAAGATGTAGTAGATGAATTATTGAAAGATGGAATTAATCAAGATAAAATAAAAATCGTATATCCTAATAATTCATATATGTTAGATAAAATTAATTTTGAAACCATACCAGCATATAATATAAATAAACAATTTCATCCAAAAGAAAATGGCTGGGTTGGCTATATTTTAGAAATAGAAGGTGTTAAGTATTATATTGCAGGAGATACAGATATTACAGAAGAAAACCAAAAAGTAAAATGTGATATTGCTTTTATTCCAGTTGGTGGAACTTATACAATGGATTTTAAGGAAGCAGCAGAGTTAGTAAATGAAATAAGACCTAAAATTGCAGTGCCAACTCATTATGGAAGCATTGTCGGAGCAAAACAAGATGGAGTAGAGTTTGTAAAATTGCTAAAACCAGAAATTAAGGGTGAAATTTTGATGAATAAATAATTATAACATAATAAAATATCAAATTATGGCTATGAAACTATTAACTATACTTAATAAATATAGGACACAAAAGATGTGTCCTATAGCTATTTATCTATTGCAGCCACAATTATTATTCATCATATTATCATTAGGTAAATTTGCAGTCATATTATTTACTGTATTATTAGCATAACTATCATTCATGTTTGTCATTATACAATTATTATTCATATAAAATTTTTTTTGAGCAAGTTTTTCTTGAACATTTCTTAATGCTTCACCAAATCTTTGGAAGTGAACAACCTCACGTTGTCTTAAAAATCTTAGAACATCTACTACATCAGCATTATCTGCACATAAGTCAATTAATTTTTCATATGTTGCTCTTGCTTTTTGTTCTGCAGCTAAATCTTCTTGAAGATCAGCAATAGGGTCGCCTTTTACTGCTATATATGATGCTGTAATAATAAGGAGAATGATAAAAGCTTAGAGTAGACAACCATTCACTTAAATTAATTTTTGAGATAAAATGCATAAAACCTATTTTAAATAAAGGAGTACAGTATTGTATTCCTTTTATATTTTTTGAAAAATATTATAATTTTAATTGACAGAAGAACGAATGTTTGATAATATATAACAAATAGGAAATGAGGTAGTATAATATGGATAATAAATTAATCGGAAATGAAAATAATATTATATTTTATACCGATGATGAGGGAAATTTACAAATAGAAGTTATTTTACAAGATGAAAATGTATGGTTAAATGTAAATGCAATAGCAGATTTATTTGATGTACAAAGACCAGCTATTACAAAACATATAAATAATATATACAATGAAAATGAACTTGAAGAAAATAGCACATGTTCCAAAATGGAACGTATGGGTAATTCAGGAAAACAAAAATATGAAATTAAATATTATAATTTAGATATGATTATTTCTATTGGATTTAGAGTAAACTCAAAAAAAGCAATTAAATTTAGAACGTGGGCAAATAAAATAATAAAAGAATACATGATACAAGGATTTAGCCTAAATGAAGAAAGATTTCTAAAAGGTAGAAAGTTAGATCAAGAATATTTTAAAAGATTACTAGAAAAGATAAAACTAATAAGAACAAGTGAGAGAATGT
>CARPYP010000023.1 GCA_949045875.1 uncultured Clostridia bacterium
TACTGGATTTCCACCAGTTAAATTATACAACCTACACGGTCGCACCCTATTATATCAAAAAAATTATGCTATTTCCAAATTTCTTTGAAAAATAGCATAATTTATAACTTTTGGATTTCTCCAACTTCTCTTAAATTCCCTTGAAAAAGGGCAAAAAATGGTCGAGGTGTTCGGAAAAGGCTTTTTTACAGTGTTTTCACTATATTTTTATAATATATATGATAAACTTTTAAATACTATAAAAACAGTAGTATACTTAGATTATATAGTTAAAATATATAGGATATATACTTATAATATCTTTGTGTTGCAGTATTTATTGCAGTATACTTTTATATGAGTATAACATCTATATAGATATATTAAGAAACGGAATTATAAAAGATTTCCTTTTATTCAATTATCCATATAAAAATAGAAATAAAGTCCTAATTGTATATGTATCAATATATTTATTCATTTTTTTCTTACTTGTGTTTGTTTTTTTAATTAGATTTTGTACTTTAGGAGTGCCCTGAAAGAAATTGATTGTAAAAGTATTATCCAATTTCTGAGAACTTAAAAAGAAGCGGAAAAGGTTTTAACCGCTTCATATAAAAACTAAAAATTTTATAATATATACAAAGTTATTATTTTTTTGCTCTTTCACTAAGTGGAACGACTTTTAGGGTATATCCCATTGGGTATAGTAATTTAATTAAAGTAGTAGCTTGTGGTGAATGAACAAAACTTTCTATCTTTGCAATAGAGGGTTGTTTAATTCCACTTTTTTCACTCAATTCTTTTTGTGTTAAGTTTGCATTTTTTCTTGCTTCAATAGTTGCCCTTATAATATCCATTTCAAGTTCCATTTCTGCTTCTTCCTCAGGTGTAAAATTAAAACCCTTTCTAATTTCTTCCCAAGTTTTAAATTTACTCATTTCTCATCACTCCTTTTTTTATAATCTTCTAATAATTTTTTTGCTTTTTCTATTTCGTTTTTAGGCGTTTTTTGCGTCTGTTTCATAAAGTGGTTTAATATAATAAATTTATTTCCAGTCCAATACGCAAATAAAAATCTATCTCTTAATGGTCTTAACTCCCATATTTCATCATCGATATGTTTAATATATGGCTCAGAAAGCGACAATCCATATTCCTCTAATAACCTAAAATACATATCTATTTTTTTTGATTTTATTCTATCATCTTTATTTTTACTTTTCTGTAAATTTTCGATATAATCATTTAATTCACTTTTTCCATTTATATCTTCATATAATTCGATATTAAACATTTGATTACTCCTTATATACTATATTATTATTATAACTTAAATGCTATTAAAAATCAATATATTTTTATTATTATTACAAATAAAATTAATATTATTCTATTTATGATATTATCTAAATATATTCAATTAACTAATATTATAAATAATTTTTTTATATATTTAATAGTATTTTTATTATCTGTTTTTCAAATTCTATTTCCATAAAATCTTCTTCTACGAAATCAGCTTCTATTTCCTTTTTTATATCTTGCCAATTTTTATAATTACTCATCTTTTATCAGTTCTTTTTTTATAAAATTTATTAAATCATTATTAGAAGAACTATTAATATTATTTTTAATGTAGTCCAAATTTTCCTTTTGGTTGCTAGAAGAAGAATATTTATAATAGTTTTCAAGTTCTGGTTGATATATCTCACAATGACCATATATTGGTGGAGCAATGTTAGAAATAAAATCATTTATAAATTCATTAAACTCAAATTTATTATAATTTATATGAATTAATGTATTTTTGAACATTTGTGTACTTAATTCTGAAAATAAACTTAAATTATCATATATGGTGTTAGTAATATTATTAAGTATATTATCTTCATCATTGTTATTAAAACTTAGCAATATTTTATTTAAAATATTTTCTAATTCATATATATTAAAAAATAAATCTTTATCTAGATAATAACAATTATCTATAAAAGTTATTGCTTCTTTAACTTTACATTTATATAAGGTTAATATATCAATTGAATTTTTAATATCAACTTTATTATTATTTTCAAAGGAATTTATAAAAAATTCATAAAAGTCAAATAAGGAACAGAATAAGCAAATATAGTTTTTTTGAATTATATAAAGACTTTCTATTTTATGTAATATCATCATTATTCTAGTAATAAATTTATTTTCTAAAAATGTATTAAGAATATTAGATAGATGATATGTAGAAATTTCTTTTATAGCTTTTATAGCTTCGTCACTTATTTGTAGTTCATTTCCTATATTAATATTTTCATTAGTTTTATTAGTTATTTCATCATTTAATAGATATTCTGTTGATACATTATAAAAATCTGCAAATTTAAGTAAAATATCGTTTTGTGGTTCTCTAGGTTTTTTTATATTTTCATAATTTCTAATAGAACTAATTGAAATATCTAATAATTCACACAATTTTTCTTGTGTAAAACCTTTTTCTTTTCTTAATTTTACTAGTTTTTCTGCAATATTCAAAATAATAACCTCCACCTTTAATGAATTTTTTGTAAATTATATATTGACAACAATACACAAATCATATATTATATATATCGTGATTGTTATTTTAATCAATATACACATATTATATACAAACGAGATAACAATGTCAATACCTATAACAAATTATTTTAATAAGGAGGAAAGAAAAATGAACGAAATCGAAGAAATGGCAAGAAGATTAAGAAACGAGAAGGCTAAAAAGTGGAGAGATAACAACAAGGACAAAGTAAAAGAAATCAACAAAAGATACTGGATTAACAAAGCTAAAAAAGAATTAGAAAATAAGGAGGTTTAGACAAATGACAAAAGAACAAAAACAAATTGCTACTACAGAATTAATAATGCTGGATATGAACGATGTTATGGATATAACAGGTTGGTGTGAAAATGTAGTAAGACATACTTTTGCCTATGATGAAAACTTTCCAGCAATTAAAAAAGGCAAGAAGTATCAAGTAGAATTAGGAGCATTTAAGGAATATTTAAGTAAAAGAAGAACAAATAAACAAGAATAAGGAGTAAAAGTAAAATGAATATAAATAAAAAGCAAATAAGCGGAAATGTGCAGTCCTTCCCAAAACTCTCAAATCCGCTTCAAAAGAATAACTTATATAAGCTATCTATATTTATTTTACTACACTTCTGTGTTTTTTACAATAGGAGGTTTTAAGGAATGGCAAAAAACAATAGACCTAAACCACCAACCAATTATGACTTTGAAAGTGCTAATCAAAAATATGATTTTACAAAAATATGTAGAGATATGCAAAAATCACTTGCTTGGCAACAATTAAATTTAAGGCAACAACGGTTTATATTTACATTTAAAATCAAAGTTTACAGTAAATACAAAAACATTAAATAATAACAAAGATAATATATCCATTCCGACAACAGAAGTTAAAACATTATATGGCGATACAAGGACTTTTAGGGCGGATATAGACAAACTAATTAGTTTTGGATTTATTAGACAAGTAGTGAGTGGTGTTCCTACAATGAATGTTAGTATATATGGTTTTATAGATAACTGGAAATATTATAACACTGATAAATTTTATATACCTGATACATATAAAAGATATAAAAGAAAACCTAAAAAAAGTTGATAGTCGATGGTAAGAATATAAAGGATATGTTATTTCACATATATGAGAAAAGAAAAGACAAAACTCAAAAAAATTATTGAAATATTAGAGTATCAATGAATACAAAGAAAATTACCGTTGTGTGATTTAACATATATTAAGAAGATATAAGTCAATTCAATATATGTGATTTAACATATATCATATGTGTGATTTAACATACGATAAAAATTCAAATTGTATTTTAAAAAGAATATTTATGTAATATAAGGTTACTTTAAACTTAACTTATATAAGGATTTATTATATATATAATAAAGAGCAGTTAAAAGCAATGTAATGTTTTTCAAAAAGAAATAAATAAGAAAATGAGGAAGGAGATAATGAAAGATGAATAAATTTTATAGTACAAGTCTAGAAGAACAAGAAACAATTATAAATATAGACTATTTTGAAAGAGAGGTAAATTGTTATACAAGCAGATATTCAACTTATAGTAGGTTATTTAAGAAATTAGGAGAACCAACAAAAATATATTATACACAAGAAAGAATAAGTGGTGCTAATTGGGTAATACCTTTTAAAGATAAAAAAAGACTAGCAAATATTTTTTCAAGACCAACGATTATAGGTTCACTTTAAAATCAATTCTGTAGTTACAGAATGGTCGAAAATCGACCGTATATTAAATTTCTATATCAAAGGTATGTAATTATATATCTAAGATATAAATATGTGCAAAATATTAGATAAACGTATTACTAAAAGTCTTTTTACGGAATGACAATTTTTAAGTGGGTTACACATACCTTATGCCTTTTTTATTATAGGGAGAGGGTAATATATAGGAATTATAAATATACAAAGAAAAAAGAATAATATACATCAATAGAAGCGGTACATATCAATATAACAAAGATATATTCCGCTTCTTATAAGGCTTATAATTATTCCTTAGTCCAAATTATTTTATAACCGATTATATCAGCAATTTCCTTAATTTCACTATATTTTATTGTGCCTCTGGATAATTTGTTTGATATGTTCTGTGTTGTTGTTTTGTGTTGTTCATCTCTACTTTTATTCATTTGTTCTACTATATAAGTTAGAGTATATCCACTTTGTGCAATATATGATTTTACTTCGTTTCTTATAATATTTATTTGTTCATCACTCATTTTTATACACCTACTTTCTTCATTCATTATACTATAATAAATATAACTATGCAATGTTAAATATAATTATTTATTAAAATTTCAAAAATATATTGACTTTATATTTATTATAGTTTATAATTAAATTATAATAAAACAAAATAAATATTATAGTTTTGAAAAGAGGTGTTAAAAATGAGAATAATAAACAAAGTTAAGTTTATATGGAGTATGTCAATTAAATAATAACCAAACTCTAATATCTATGAAGGACAAATCCTAAAAACAATAAAAGAACAATAAAAATGTAACACAAAGAATTAAAATGCATAAGTAGAAATAAAGTAAGTAATGCTAGGATTTATAAAAAAGTGAAAGGAAGCGGAAATTATGAAAAATAACACAAATTTAAAAGAAAATTTACAGGATTTTATAGAAGAAAGATTAAACGAAAGCTACACATATATAGCAAATACTAAGGAATATAAAGAAATATCAAATAATCATTTTGAAATATTTGAAACATTAAAAGGCAAATTGAATAATAATACAAATTTATTAGAAAAATATGAGGAACTTGAAGCAAACTTATATTATATGCAATTAAAACAAGCATACCTAACAGGTTTTAAAGATAGTAATATCATATTAAATAAAACAATTATATTAGAATAATAACGAAAGGAATAATAAAATATGAGTAAAAAAAGAGGAAATGGCGAAGGGAGTATAACATATCATAAGGCAAGTAATAGATATATGGCACAATATACAAAACCAAATGGAAAACGTGGCACAGTATATGGAAAGACTAGAGAAGAAGCACGAAAAAAGCTAACAAAAGCATTATCAGATATTCAAAGCAATACATATACAGATAAAAGTAAAATAACTTTAATAGAAATTATAAAAAGTATAGTTGAAGACAGGCACAATTCAAATAAAACAGGCGATAATTCATATAGAGCTAATTTAGATACAATTAAAAGAATAGAAAAAGATGATATAGCAACAATGCAAATACAAAAAATAACTACTGAACATTTAAAAGAATATTTTAATAAAATTGCGAATGAATATAGCAATTCAATAATTCGTAAAAATTATGGATTAATGAATGCTAGTTTTAGAAAAGCTATAACAAAAGGATATATTATAAGAAATCCATTCGATAATAAAGAAGAATTACAAATTCCTAAAAGCAAAAGGAAAGACAAAAAAATTAGTTGTTTTACAATATCAGAACAAAACGAACTTATTGAAGCTTTAAATAAATATGAAAACAAAACATATAAAAATATTATTTTACTTGCTTTATATAGTGGTATGAGAAGCGGAGAAATACTTGCATTAAAAATAAATGATATTGACTTAAAAAATAAGGTTATACATATACAAAGAACATTAACAAAAGATGTTAATGCTAAAACTATTATAGGAGAAAATACGAAGACAATAAACTCATTAAGAGATATAAAGATTACTATCATTATTGAAAAAATTTTAAAAGAAAGTATGAAAATGTTCCGCTTCAATGAAAATAATTTAGTGTTTTGTACAAGTGAAGGAAAACTAATAACCAATGGTATGATAAATTCTGCATTTAAAAGACTTTGCGAAAAATATAAGATAAATAAAGGTTTTAATGTGAATTTTCATATGTTAAGACATACTTATGCGACTACTTGTATTGAAAGTGGTATGCCAGCAAAGGTAGTACAAAAGAAGCTAGGTCATAGAGATATATCAATTACATTAAATACTTATGCTGAGGTATTAGCAAATTATGAAGATACTTGCGACAATGCATATCTTGAATATTTAGAAGCAAATAAACTAGGTTGCAGTAAAATTGCAGTAAAATAGAAAAAATAAAATCCTATAAGTTAGCATTTAAGCTACTTGTAGGATTTTTCAATGCTGGTCGAGGTGACAGGGATCGAACCTGCGACCTCATGGTCCCAAACCACGCGCGCTACCAACTGCGCTACACCTCGATATTAAACTATATTTAGCAAATTTATATTATCATAATGATTAAAAAATCAACTTAAATAATAATAAATTCAAAATTTTAAAATTATGTATTTCATTTATATATTATAATCGAAATTATCTTAAATGTCAACAATTATAATTAAAAATTTTTTCGTGAAAAAATGTAAAAATATCCATTTACTTTTGATGTTAGTGTTCTCATCAGTTATTTCTATTTTGATAAAGCACTTTTCCAAACACATTTAGTATTATCAGTTAAATATACCCTATCTTTCTACATCCCAACTAACTCTTTTCTAATATATGCTCTAATCACATTCAACTCCTAAATTTGTATTTTTTTAGTCCTTCAATTTGTCTGTAAATGCTTCAAATCCTTTTTTTGTTTCTTCTGATAACTGATTGTATTCTGTATCACTAATTGCCCCTTCAATAGATATAGATGTACTAAACATATTTCTGGTACTTGAATTTTAATTTAAACCAAGTATCTTTACTTCCAATATTTTTTAACGAACTTAATTCTGACACTTTTCTATCTCCATTCTATAATATATAAATTATTGTTATATTTCTATATCTTCTGATTTAAAATTACTGTAATATCTTGCTGAAATAGAAGTGAACTTTAATACACAATAATCTGGATCTGTTACACCATTTTTATAGTACATTGTGTCTCCGAATTGCCATATCATTTCTTTTGATTCTTTATCTTCTAAAACTTCTACTTTTCCTTTAATCATTATTCCTCTAAAGAATCTCTTATCACAAAAATATACACAAGCCTTTGGATTCTCTTTAAATGACTGTACTTTTAATGAAGATGTATTAGTAGAGAAATAAAGCTCTTTTATTCCATTTCTTTTTCTAGGTCTCAACATTGCTTTTGTATTCGGAAATCCCTCTTTGTCAATAGAACTTATGTAGCAAACACTTTGCTTATCTATAATTTTTCCAATAGTTTTTTCTGCATCTCTCATAATTTTCACACTCCTAAATTGTCATTTATATTATTGATTATTTCCATAAACTCTTTTAAAGAACTGCCTTTAAATTGTTTTTCTGCTCGTTCATAACATTTTAATAATCCTAAATCATTTTGGTTTTTATATTCTTTATTTGCACCATTTTCAATTAAAATTTTTACAGTTTCATCTGTTTGACTTTGATTTCTTTTACCAATATAGATTTTTCTTCTGACATATTATCGTCTCACTCTCAAAATGTGATTTTTATTTATTGTATTTCTTATAATTTTTAGCCAAGATTATCTCTCCTGTTAAATCTAATATCATTCCAATAAAAGAAATTATTCCACCTATCACAAAACCAACAATTTGTGGCATAAATTCTTTAATAATAACAAATGATAATAGAACAACTATTAAACCTATTGTAGATACAATTCCTCCTGACAGCATTAATTTATAACTTGTTGTTTTTTCTTGTTGACATTTTTTCTTAAGGTCTTTTTTATTCATATTTTTCTCTTTTTATAACTTGTAAGTTATAGAGATGATTATAGTATAAAATAGTAAATAATTCAACCTATCTGCCCTCTCTTATTTTACTTTGAAAAATCAAATTTTTGGTCTTGATACATACTATTATTAAATATTTCTGTATTACTTCCTATAAATGCTTCTCCTGCCTCTATATCATTTTGTAAATAATACATAAACCAAGCTGTTACATATCCATCTGCTGAATACAGCATTTCTCCATAAGAAGTATTTGTTCTTCTCATCATAATCTCATCATAAACATTTTTTAATTGTTCTCCTGTTTCTGCTTTTTACTTGCAATACCAATAGTATAAAAACTAAAATGATGATTACTAATATAATTATACCCATAATCTTTAACATTTCCTTATCTATATTTATCCTTTCTAAGCAAATATATTTCTAATTCTATTTATGAATAGGCATATATTTTTCTAGATATTCTTCTATTGTTTCCATATATTTTTGATATAATCTATTATCATTTTGGAGTCCGTGCCCAGAATGTGTCATCTCAAAATATTTATAATCAATATTATTATCTTGTAATGTTTTTAATAATCTTTTTGATGTAAGAAACGGTTGTGCTTTGTCATAAGTTCCATAATCCACAACAGTTGGAACAGAATCTTATGTTATCCAATCTGATGCAGAAATTGGTTTTACCTTTTCTAAATAAGAGCCATCTTTTATCAAATCAATGAAAAATAATCATTGATTTCTTTAAATCTTAATGACTTATTATAATTTGTAATTATCTATATTGCTTTTTTCTTTAATAGATAACCTATTTTATATATTCCAGTTGAAAGCATTAATATAGAATTTATAATTAATATTAAAGCTAAATCTTTTACAAAATCCCATATAACCCAAAATGGAACACTTATAATTGTTGGTATTAAAATTAATATTATTGGCAATAGTAAATGTCTTACAATATCTATAACATATAGTTTTTTTGTTTTATTTTTCCAAATCTTAATAGTTATAATTGGATACATAGCAATAATAGTAATAACTATATATATGGCATCAATTAATAAATGATTTATTATATATAAGTTATTTGATACTTCTGGTTTTTCTTCTCCTAAGAGAGGTTTTACAATATCTTCTAGCAAATTATTTGTAACTAAATAATCATTCATATTAACTAGAACAACTATCCCTATATTATCTTCTGGAATTATAAACATTTTAGAAGTATAATTTTCTACAAGCCCAGAATGTGTCAAAATTGGTTTGCTATAATACTTTGTATATACCCATCCCATTCCATAATAATCTCTATCTATATCATCTTGAGGTATATTGTCATAAAACATTTTAGAAATACTATCTTCTGTAATAATGTTTAATCCGTGATTTAAATACATTTGTAAATATTTGCCCATATCGCTAGCACTTGAACTAATAAAACCAGCAGGAACTTGTATCCATGAATTATCATCTGTAGGATATTTTGGACTTTCTGCAATTGGAATACCAAAATAATTTTGATAACCCTTTATCAATCCATTTTTGCTGTTTTCTTCTAAAGTTGTTGAAGTATGATTCATACCAAGTGGTTCTAATATATTTTTTGTAACATAATCGGAATAACTCTCATTACTTACTGCTTCAATCATTTTTCCTAATAGATTATAATTAGCATTTGCATATTCATATTTATTATAGTTCTTTGCCATTTCTATACTTACTAATTTTTGATAAGTTCCAATTCCACTATTTTGATTTAATAATTGTTTTACTGTAATCTTATCTCCATCTTCTTTATTTTTGAAATAAAGTGATGTATCAATGTAAGTAGAAATTGATTTATTTATATCTATTCTTCCTTCTTCTACTAATCTCATAATAGATAAAGCTGTAAATGATTTACTCATTGAACCTATTATAAAAGGTGTATCAATACTTTTACAATTACCATAAGTTTTTGAAAACACTACCTCATTTGGGTTTACAACTATTATAGACATACCTGGAATATGATTTTTTTCAATTTCTTTTTCTAGTTCTTTACTTACACTCTCATAATCAATACTGTTATTTTTTGCATATATAACATTATTACCACTTATAAAGTATAAAAAAACACAAAATATTACAATTAGAATTTTATATATCTTTATCATTAATCCTCCCTACAAATGAATAAGAAATTAAACGAACTGAGTTCAATAAAAAAAACACTAGAAGCTCTTGACAGTTAGAACTTAGTTCGTTTAGTTTAATTGCACAAACTGTGGAATTTCTAAGGAGCTTTTAAACTGTTTATTTCTTATTCTTATATTTATTTCATTTTCTCAATAAAATTCCCCATCCTATTTACCATATCATTAATGTCTTCATGTGGTAAAAAGAATGTATTTAATTTGATTAAATTAGAATTTTTAATAGGATTATAAATTTTGCTTATATAATCATATTTGCGTGAATGTGAAATATATATTTTCATCTCTTCCTCCTAGTTTTATAATAATTTGCTATGGACTTTTTAATTCCTAACTCTTATCGTTTTTTCATATTTTACTATACTTTCTTGAATATATCAATTTTCCTCTGAATATTTTTGATAGTACTTTTACTGGTATAAAAAATTTCTTTTTACTATTTCTCCATTTTCCTAAACTATCAAGTCCTCCAGCTGGTACTATGCAATGTATATGTGGGTGGTTTTTTAGTTTTGTCCCTAGGTATGAAGAATTATTGCATTTAATGTTTTCTTTACATAAATTGGTAGATTGTGTTACTAATAATGCACATACTTTTTAAATTTACATCTTAAAGTCATTTAAAATACCCCTTTCTAAGAATAAAAAGTTTCACAAGTCTTTTCAAACTCATAAAATTCTTATTTTAAAGTCAAAAAAATAACCATTTCATGAAGTGCTAAAATCTTTGCTTATTAAATTTAAACTGTTGCTCTTATGCAACTTGGATTTACAATATTACTTACTCTTTTTGGTACATCAAAACCTACATTAATTCCTCTTTTTAATACTAAATCACTACTATTCTTATAATAATCAAACATTCCTCTGTTCCAGTTTGAAAGTGCTTCATCAGATAGTTTCTTTTTAGTAGATACTCATTATCTTTATTAATCTGTATTATCATTGCTTGATACTCTTGTTTGTTAGAAAGATTAACAAAAAAGATTGCAGAATTTATTAAAAAGCATAAACTAGAACACATGACAATTTATGGATTTAGACATTCTTTTGCAACTTTGATGAGTGAAAAAGGCATGGATAAAGAAGTTTTACGAGAATTAATGGGACATGCTGAATTTGAAACTACAGATTTTTACTATATTCATGTATCAGAAGAACGAAAGAAAAAGGAATTTGAAAGAGTAAATTTTGAGGAATTTCAGGGGAAAACAAAAAATGCTGAAAGTAAGTCTACACAAGTGAAACGATACTTTTTAAAGAAAAAGCCTCAAAAGAATAAAAGAGTTCTCAAACTAGCTTGAGAACTGTATTTTACCAATTGGTGTACCCGGAGGGATTCGAACCCCCGATCTGCAAGTTCGTAGTTGAATACTCACTTCAAAAATAATAACTTTTGAAACACTTGATTTTCTAAGATTATATTTTATAAGTATTGATATTACTAAATTACAAGAATTTCTTGAAAATTTAATATAGTTTAAATAAGTTTAAGAAAATGAAAAATAGTTTATTAAAAATCCACATTTAAGGGGAAATAAGGGGAAAATATTTTCACTTTCGGGGGAAAACTTAATATCAATATTTATAAAAAAATGGGAAAGATTTTTTCTGTGTAGGGAAAAATCCAAACCCAAAATATAATTTTAGAAAAGGTGGTAAAACAAATGATTTTAACAAATTTATTATCAAGTAGTAGCTTTATAATGACAAATAAAATATTAATTAAAGCAGTTGGCTTAGAAGCAGCTGTATTCTTAAGTGAATTATGTTCTGAATATAATTATTGGGAGAACAAGGATCCTTAAAAGATAAATGTTGGTTTTATTCTACTAGACAAAATATAGAAGAAAATACTGGTTTGTCTGAACATAAACAAAGATGTGCTATGAATTTATTAATCAAAATGAATTTAATATCTACTAAAAAAATTGGAATCCCATGTAAAGTATATTATAAATTAAATGAGAAAAATATATTAGATTGCTATGAAGAAAATAGAAAAAAATTAATACAACCTGCTAAAAACTCAGTAGTTGAAAATTTGAACAACAATAACTTTGAAAATTCAAACTCTGGTAGTTCACAGAATGAGGAGCAGGCTCTCCAAAATTTAGACATAAATAATAATAAAAATAATAATAAAAAATATCACACACATGAAGAAACAAAAATCGAAAATTCAAAAAATGACGTTAAAATTGAGTATGCAAAAAAAGTTTTTTTGACTAGAAAAGAATATCAAGATTTATTAAATACATATGGCGAAAAAGATACAAAAAATCTAATTAATCAATTAAGTTTATATAAACAATCTACAGGTAAAAATTACGAAAGCGATTATGCGACTATCTTTAGATGGGTAGTAACAAGATTAAATGAAATTAAAAAAGAAAATATAAAATATCAAGATTTTAAATCAAAACAAAATAATAAAAAAATGACCTTTGAGCAGAGAGAATATCCAACTGGATTCTTCGATAATTTATTTGCAAATTAAAAAATATTGCTAAAATTTTTAATTATAAAATTTTAGTTTTATAAGAATATTCTTAAAAATTTTTAAACTAAAAATAGAAATTTTTTTGATAAAAAATTAAAAATAAATAATATATTTTTTTAATTATTTTCTTATAAAAAAATAAATAATTTTATCTCCCAGCGGGCAAAAGGGTTTTAGGGATTTTTCCCTAAACAGCAATTTGTGGTCCAGAGGACCATGCTGGCGAACATACCGTATAAAAAAAATGAAGGTTGTTCGGACGCGAAATAAATTTTGCTATGTATTATACTTCGCTACGCTAGTATAATATATTTGGCAAGTTAAATTACAAATGGAATAGGAGGATTAAATGGTTACTGATTCAGAAAAAGAATTAGATAAAATATATTTATCATATAGCAAAATTTTACATAGATTACAAATACAAAATATAAAAACTGCAAAAGTGAAAGAAATTACTGAAGTAGATTTAAGACAAGCAATAATTATAATGAATAAGAAACATTATGGTTGTAGATGGAAACAAAGAAAAATAAAAGGAAATAGACGTTATATATTGATAGAAGGTTATTATTGGTTAATATATGTTTATTTTCAAAACGATAAAAAACAAATTGATACAGATATAGATTTTTTTACACTACGTATTAAGCAATATGAAGAACTATTAAATATACAATCTAAGACTTTTTGGAACGAAGATATGTATATATATTCTCTACCAGATTACTTTAATAGAGCTAAAGGAACTGTTTTAAATGGCATAACAAAACTTAATAAAGCAACAGATAAAAAGTATATATACTATGAAAATGAAAAACAAAAAATTTCAAAAGAGGGTATTGAATGGCTATGTAAAAATTGTTTTAAGCAAAAATATTTAGAATTGTTAGAAGAATATAAAATGGATTTAACAGAAAAATATATTTTATCAGGCTATCCTTATGATGTTTTCTAAAGGAAAGGTAGTTAGAATTTTTATAAGACTTGATTAATCTACTTTTTTTGAAATTAATATAAGCACTAACAATTACATTTTTTGCTAGTGCTTAATTTTTATTTATTTTCGAGTAAATATTCTATCATTTTGTTAATAACAGATTTATCTTTTTCATTTAATAAATCATATTTATCATCAATAGAATTTGCCTTTATAATATTTTTAAATAATAGCATTGGTGAACACTCTGTAATTTGACAAATCTTAATCGCTGTATTTATACTAATTCCAGCCATTCCTCTTTCTACAGAGCTTAAAAATTGTGGTGTAATTCCTAATTTTTCGGAAAATTCTTCTTGCGTATAATTAGCTTTTTTTCTTATATACTTTATATTTTCACCCAATGTATTACTTTTAAATTCTTTTCCATTTCCAACCTCTGACATATAATCACCCATATAAAGTATAAGTTAAAATATTCGGATTTATAACAACATTAAATATTTGATTTTTTATTAAAAATAAACATTTAATATTTACTTTTTTAATAAATATGGTATAATTTGGTAATAGATAAATTGCGAAAGGAGTTAAATTAATGAAAGAAACTGGATTTAGAAAAATCGATGATTTAGGCAGAGTAACTGTACCTGCTGAGCTTAGAGAAAAATACGATTTAAAAGAACATAATATAGTGGATTTTATTCCTAAAAAAGATGGAATTTTATTAAGAAAGATATATAATGATTGTATTTTTTGTGGTAGCAAAGAAAATCTTATAAAATATAATGAAAAAAATATTTGTCTAAATTGTAGAAAAGCACTTCAATAATCTTTTATTTTTTTGTGCGAAATGTTAGTACAAATCTAACAAGCAGTATAAATAACAAAATAACTTATACTAAATAATCTTTATCTGTGTCTTCGAATATTTGGTCATAAGTGATATTAAGAATTTTACATATGGGTTTTAGTTCAAAATCTTTAACTAAACGAGTATGATTTTCTATATCAAAAATATCAGAATGATATAAATTAACACCATATAAAGACAATTTATCGCTTAATTGTCTAAGGGATAAACCTTGTTGCAATCTATATGTTTGTATATTTGTACCAACTATATTTGCTTTACCATTTAACTTTTTGCTTTTCATATATAAAATATTCCCTTCATTTATTATAAATATTCAAGGGTATTTTATAATTTTTTTTAATTATAATTGTTACTACAAATCTAACATTTAAAGGAGGATATATGAATTTGGAATTCACTGAAACAGATAAACATGTAACAGAAATATTATACTCTTTATATATGAGAGGGTATTCTTTTGCAGATGTTTTTGATTTATTAAATGGAAAAGATCTTTTATATATATTAGCTAAAAGAATTAAAGAAAATATTGACTCTGCAAATAGATATATAAGATATGATTTTATAAAATCTGAGGAAGAATATTTTTCTCTTTTAAAAAAAAGCAATTCAAATAAATTGATATTAATAATCGAAAATTTGTTGAATATTTTAACTAATATAAAAAATCCTAGTGAAGAAATTAAGGCTTCAATTAATATGTTGAAAAATGATATTATAGAAATAAATTTAATAAATAATAAATCATATAAAAAAATATTAATTCCAAATAATATAAAAGTTGAATCTATTATTTACAAAATTCTACAAAATACAGATTATAATAAATTAAAAAATAATAGACTTGGAACTGATTTATAATAAATAATAACAATTATTTTATTTAATATAAATTTATATTTCAAAAGGTACTCTCTATTAGAGTACCCTTTGTCCAAGAATTAAATAATAACTCTTGTAAGAAATTAATAATGTGGAAAATTCTCTTTTCTGAATTCTTCCATAGCTTCACGTTGTTCTTTAACTCTCCGTTCAAACTTTTCTGTCTCATCTGCATTCAGTTTTTCTATTTTTTCTATTCGTTTCTTAATTCTTCGAAAAAACAAAAACATTATGATGCAAGAAATGATAAAAATAATTAACAGAACTAGTCCAATGATTATTAGAGCAACAGCCATTCTATTAACCTCCCTTCTACTAAAAGAGACAATGTTTTCATAGGAAATCTTCCTATGAATTTTGTGTTATCAAGTTTCTATTTATATTATATTATTGTATCTTATATTTTATGTCTAAAAATTTTTCAATCTCTAAAAAAATTTAAAAAGTTTTTAAAAAATTTTAATTTTTTGATGTTTTGACGGCATGTATATAGTAGAAGGGTAATTATTTTAAAAATCTTTTCAAAATTTACCACTTTTATGAAAAATGGTGGCATTTACCTAGTAGTAGAGTAAAATTTTTAATTACAGAAAAAAGTTCAATAAATTTTCAAAAAATTATACCTTTTTAGAAATTTGATGACATTTACTTATTGAAAGAATAAAATTTAAAAAATTTCCTAAAAAACGTTACATTTTCAAGTCTTTTTTGGAACTTATATAGTAGAGGGAAAAATTTTTTAAAGAATTTCTAAAAAATTTGCGTTTTTTTCATGGGGCGATGACATTTATATAGTAGAGGGGTAAATTTTACCCTTACTAATTTAAGAAAGGAGGAAATCTACATTGATAACAAATGAAGAGAATACAAAATTAGGATTAACTGTAGATGAAGCAAGAGAAATGTTAGGTATAGGTAGAAATTTAATGTTGCAATTAGTTAAAGTAAAAGGTTTTCCAGCAGTTAGATTTAAAAGGAAGATTATTATTAATAAAGAATTGTTACCAAAATGGTTTGCAGAGAATTTTGGAGAGTATGGCAATTATCATTATTAATAGTTAGAAAAAAGGGCTGACTTCTCATTTTAAATGTGATAAGATACATCTTGATATTAAGTTTTGTGCCCTTAAACTATTTATATTTTTTAAACTTATTTGGAAGGAGTTATCATGGAAAAAATAAATAGACAAAGAGCACCAAAAGGAACAGTTACAATAAGAAGAAAAGGAAATAGTTATGAGGCAAGAGTAACATTAGCCCTTAATTCAATAATTGAAGGAACCTACAAAAACCCTAGATTATCTCGAACAGCAAGAACAGAAAAAGAAGCAAGAAAAAGATTAGGTGAATTAATTACTGATGTGTATTTTGATATTAAAAGAAATAGTACAATTCCTAATGTCAAAGTATTTACAGAAGAATGTTCATCAGAATTAAATAAGTTTACTGAATTTAATGAAGAAAAAGCAAAAAGGAAAATAGAATTACTAGCAGATGATTATACTTTGTTTCCAAACATAGCAAAGGAATGGCTTAATTGGAAAAAAAATCAAGTTAATCCTACTACTAATAAAACAATTAGCTTAAAAACAGTAGAAACATACATAAACACAATAAAAAATCACGTTATGGTAGATTTTAAAAACTACCATGTTAGCGAAATTAGTAAAGATTTAGTAGAAGACTATATTAATAAGAAAAGACAGAAAACACCTAGACTTGCTAAAGATTTATTCTTGCTTATTAGGGCTGTGCTAACTTATGCAAAAGATAAAAAAGGCTTAATAAAAGAAGTTCCAAACTTTGATTTAAAATTTCAAAAGAAGAAAAGAGCAAAGGTTGCAAAAGTATGTTATTTGCCAGAAGATAGGCAGAAAGTATGGCTTGATGTATGTGAAGAAGATAAAAGACCTTTTGCATTACTTTTTGCTACATTACTTCAAACAGGTATGCGACCAGAAGAAGGCTGTGGCTTAAAATGGAAATCAGTTCATTTCAATCAGAATAAAATCAGAGTAGAAAATGCCTATAAAGATATTACATTATATGATGATGAAATGAATATAACAGGACACATTTTGACTGATGGAGATTTAAAAACTACAGAAAGTTATCGCAATATACCTATGACACCAAGATTAAAAGAAATGTTATTAAATTTAAAAAGAGAGAAAATAAATAATCTACAATACGGACAAGAGTGGGATAATAACGAATATGTATTTTTAAATACTATTGGTACTCCGTATGTTCCAGAAAGATTAACAAAAAAGATTACAGAATTTATTAAAAAACATAAGCTAGAACACATGACAATTTATGGATTTAGACATTCTTTTGCAACTTTAATGAGTGAAAAAGGTATGGATAAAGAAGTTTTAAGAGAATTAATGGGACATGCCGAATTTGAAACTACAGATTTTTACTATATTCATGTATCAGAAGAACGAAAGAAAAAAGAATTTGAAAGAGTAAATTTTGAACAATTTCAGGGGAAAACAAAAACTGCTGAAAGTCAGTCTACACAAATAAAACGATACTTTTTAAAGAAAAAGCCTAAAAAAAAGAAAAGAGTTCTCAAACTAGCTTGAGAACTACTATTCATCAAATGGTGCACCCAGAGGGATTCGAACCCCCGTCTTCAAGTTCGTAGCCTGATATTCTATCCAATTAGACTATGGGTGCATATAGAAATATGTAAACTATATTTACATATCAAATTTATATTAAGGGGAATTTCAGGGGAAAACTTTTAGACCAATCCATAGAAATCCCTAAATATCAATATTTATAAGTTTAAGGGTGTGCGTTTCGTAGCCTGCCATTCTATCCAACTAAACTACGGGTACATATAAAATATTTAATATTATAATTTAATATATTTCATTATGTAATTAGTACATATTGTTTACTTTTATATTATACTTTTTTCTAATTCATTTTTCAAGTATATTTTTGACTTTTTTTTATTTGTATAGATTTCTGACTATATACGAAAAATATACAAACATTATCTATTATATAAAAAAGACTTACAGGAGTTTATGCATCTCCTGCAAGAAAATAATATAAATGGGGGCTATGTAGAGGAAAGCTTTTCTGAAAATTTGGGAGCCAGAAAAAAGATTAAAATTTTTCTTTCCCCTACAAGCTTAAAAACATAATAATTTTTACAATAAATAAAATTCTAATTTTATATACTGCTTTTTTTATACTTTTATCTAACAGGATTTTTTGGATTTTATTACTAGATTTTAAAAACTTTTGATACAAAAAATGTTATTTTATTTGATAAAAATATATAAAGAATGAATTTCGTTCTTTCTTTATATATAATAACATTTTTGACATAATATGTCAACAACTTTTTATCGACAACATTCGACAAACCACTATTGCTGTAGTAATTCCAACTATGTCTGCGATTAGTGCAGCATATAATACAAATCTTATTTTCTTTATTTTTACTACCCCTGTATATACTGCTATTGTATATAATGTTGTTTCTGTTGCTCCCATTATTACAGATGCTATTATTCCTATTTGGCTATCTACTCCATATGTTTTCATTATATCTGTCGCTGTGGCTATTGAGGCACTTCCAGATATTGGTCTTAATAATGCTAATGGTAATATTTCCATTGGAAATTTTAATATTGCTAATATTGGCGATAATATTTTTCCTATACCTTCTATAATCCCAGAACTCCTTAATGCCCCTATTGCTAAAAATAAGCCTATTAATGTTGGTAAGATCTTTATGGTTGTTTCTATCCCCTCTTTTGTTCCTTCAATAAATATATCAAAAACCTTTTTCTTTTCTATTACACCATAGAGTATTATCATAAGTATTACTAATGGTACCGCTATTATTGATATGTAATTTATTATTTCCATTTAATTTTACCTCCTCCTTTTATCATTGTATTTCGCATTTTCTTTTGCTATAAATACTTTTACAGATAATATTCCAGCTATTGCTGCACATACTGTTGCTATCCATACAGGCACAATTATCGATGTAGGATTTTCTGATTCTAGTGATACTCTTATTGCAATTATTGTTGTTGGGATTATTTGTAAAGAAGCAGTGTTTAATACAATTAGCATTGCCATAGAGTCTGATAATTTTTCTTTATCTATATTATCCCTTTGTAATGTTTCCATTGCCTTTAATCCTAATGGCGTTGATGCATTTCCTATTCCTAATATATTTGCTGTCATATTCATTGCAATTTGCTCTTTTGCTTTCTTATTTTCTTTTAGTGATGGAAATAACCAATTCATTATTGGATTTAACATTTTTGTAAATCTTGTAATTAAACTTGTATTTTGTGCTATTTTCATAATTCCACACCACAAACACATTGCTCCTAATAAGCTTATACTTAATGAAACTGCTTCATTTACAGAATTAAAAATCTCCACATTAACTTTATCTATTTTTCCTATAAATATTGCATAAATATATGAAATTATTATAAATATCGGCCAAATAATATTTAACATTTTATCTCCTTTACTCTTGTTAAACTTTATTCTGTAAAATGGAAAAAATACATTATTTTTCATAAATTTTTCATTGACCTTATTATACAAATTATGCTATTATATATAGTAGTTTTATTTTTTAACATCAAAAGAAATAAAGGCTTTTAAGGAGGAATTTCTATGATAAAATCTACAGGAATTGTTAGAAGAATGGATGAACTAGGTCGAGTAGTTATACCCATGGAACTTCGTAATCAATTCAAAATAGTCGAAAAAGATCCTATTGAGATTTTTGTCGATGGCTCTTCAATAATCTTAAGGAAATATGAACCTAATTGTATTTTTTGTGGAAATACAAAAAACTTATATGAACATAAGGATAAACTCGTTTGTAATAAATGTGTTGAGAAACTTATTGGTTTACAAATTGAAGAAGCCCAAAAATGATGGAGAAAATCCATCATTTTTTATTTATAAATTGTTTATATATTTCGTTTTTTGGTACATTCCTATCTTTTGCTATTTGTTTTATTATATCTTTATTTTCATAGCCTAATTTTTCATAATATTTATAATGTTCTTCTATGCTTAATTCTTTTATTTCATTATTATCTTCAATTTTTTCACTTTTTTCTATTATAATTACATATTCTCCTTTTGGTTCTGATATTTTTTCAATAAATTCTTTTACTGTTCCAATTTCAAAGCTTTCGTGAATTTTGGTCATTTCATGTGCTAGTACAATTTTTCTATTTTCTAATATTTCTTTTAAATCTCTTAGTGTTTCTTTCAATTTATGTGGTGCTTCATATAGTATAATTGTATTGGTCGAGAATTTAATTTCTTTTAATTTTTCTTTTCTATTTTTATTGTTCATTGGTAGAAATCCCAAAAATGTAAATTCTTTTGTATCTAATCCAGATGAAATTAAAGCACAAATTAAAGCACATGCTCCAGGTATTGGTGTTACTTTTATATTATTTTTTATTGCTTCTTTTACTATTTCTTCTCCAGGATCGGATATTCCAGGCGTACCTGCATCTGTTACCAGTGCTATATTATTTCCTTCCAATATTTTATTAATTATTTCAATTATCTTTTTTTCATTACTATGTCTCTGATAACTCATTAACGGTTTTGATATTTCTAAATGATTTAATAGTTGTAATGTATGCCTTGTATCTTCTGCTACTATTATATCCGCTTCCTTTAGCGTTCTTATTGCCCTTAATGTAATATCTTCTAAATTCCCTATTGGAGTTGCTACTAAATACAATTTTCCTGTCATTTTTTCTCCCCTCTAAACTATACTAGTTTTTTTCATATATTTCTAAAATTTTATCTGTATATGTTCCATCATCATTATAAATAATTAATGGCTCTCCAACCTTTAAAAATTTTCCTCCATATTTTACAGCTTTTACTAATACTCCATTTGGTGCTTTATTTCTTTTTGGATATATAAATTGTATTTCTTTTGGTTCTAGTTTATATTTTCTTAAATATTCAAATATATCTATTATTCTTTCTGGTCTATTTATCATATAAAAGGTTCCATAATCTTTTAATTGCTCACTAGCAACTCTTACAAAATCTTCTAGACTAGCTGTTATTTCATGCCTCGAAATCATTTTTATGCTATTTTCATTTACTATTCCTGTGTCCTTCTTTTTATATGGTGGATTTGTAATTACTATATCATATTTGGCTTGTCCGATTTTTTTTATGTCTTCATTAATTATTTCTATACTCTCTTCTAAATCATTCAATTTTATACTTCTTTGTGCCATTTCTGCTACATCTTTTTGTATCTCTATTGCTGTTATTCTTGATTTTTCTATTTTTTTAGATAGTAATATTGCTATTATACCAGTGCCTGTACCTAAATCTAATATTTTACTTCCTTTATTCTCTTCCTTTGCAAAATTTGCTAATATTATGCTATCCATTCCAAAGCAGAACCAATTTTTGTTTTGAATTATCTTCAATCCCTTATATTCTAAATCATCTATTCTTTCATTCTCTTTTAATTCTATTTCCATCTTATCCTCACATATAAATTTTATAAGAATATTATATATTAATTATATATTTTTTTCAACAAATTCGTTTTTGTAACATAGATGGATATATTAGAAAGGACTGATTATATGGATGAAAGATTATTTTATCGTTCTACTCCTGATAATTCAACTGCTCCACCTCCACCTCCTACCAATAAAACTAAAAAAAATAAAATAAATTTTAAAGAAAAAAAGAATAATACTATTAATTCTTTAAATGAAGTCGAGGGGTTTTTAAATGATTTTAAACATTTTAAGCGTTACATTCATCTTTATAAATTTTTTAAATGATTAAAAGCTTTGCTTTTAATCATTTCTTTGAAAATTCTCTTGAAAGTTTATATTTCCATCCTTAAATCCTAAGTTTTCTTCTCCATCAATAAAAATTCTGACAAAGTTAACCTCATTTAATTCTGTTAAAGTATTTACAATAGAATATATTGTCTTACTTTCATTATCCAATCCACCTTCATGATTATTAATAAATTCCTTAGATAAATTTACATGTATACATTCTCCATTAATATTTATATCATTTATTTTTGTTCCTTCTGGTATTGTTCCTTGTAAATTTTCAGTTTTAGGTCCTTCTATTAGCATCTCTACTAATGATTTATATGGATTATTTGCCAATACCTTAACATCAATCATTCTATTTTCTTTAGTTAATTCTCCTGTTTGCTTATCTTTAAAATATAAAGATATCATTGTCTTTCGTTCTTGCTCTTCACTAATCTCCTCTTCAGGTATTATTTCTCCTTGTACAATCTCTTCTTGTCTACCTCTTGTGCAAAAGAAAATAATACCACATATTATTAATAAGATTACCAATACTATTACTAGTCTTTTAAATTTCATCCTTTCTCCTCCTCTTTAACAAATCTTTTGATTTTTTCTCTTTAATGTATATTACCTTGTCTTTCTTTTAGAACCATTTTTTCCACTTTCTTACATTGACAAAATTAATAATTCATTGTAGAATGTGTTATAATTATAAGCATATATAAAGAGTTTTTATTAATAAAGTTTAATAGAAATTCTGAAATCTTTCATATTTATTTTTAATGAGGAATTAACTATTATATTTGATTTCTCTAAATATAGAAATTTTTCTTAGTTTATAATTAAGGAGGATTTATAATTTTATGGAAAATAATACTATATTACATGTTGGTCTTGACGTTGGGTCTACAACTGTAAAGATAGCTGTATTAGATGAAAATCTAAATACTATATATACTGCATATGAAAGGCATTTTTCAGATACAAAAAACACTGTCTGTAATGTTTTACATATGCTTGTAGAAAAATATCCTAACTACAATTTTACAATTTCGCTTACTGGCTCAGGTGCTATGTCTGCCAGTAAATTTTTAGATTTACCTTTTATTCAAGAAGTAGTATCTTGTAAACGTGCTGTTGAAAAATACATACCCAAAACTGATGTTGTAATAGAACTTGGCGGAGAAGATGCTAAAATTATATATTTTGATAAATCTGTTGAGCAACGTATGAATGGAACATGTGCAGGAGGAACAGGTGCTTTTATAGACCAGATGGCAAGTTTATTACATACGGATACAGAAGGTTTAAATGAATTAGCAAAAAACTATAAAACAATATATCCTATAGCCTCTAGATGTGGTGTTTTTGCAAAAACTGATATACAGCCATTAATTAATGAAGGGGCAGCCAAAGAAGACATTTCTGCTTCTATATTTCAAGCTGTAGTTAATCAAACTATCAGTGGTCTTGCATGTGGTAGACCTATCCGTGGTCATGTAGCTTTCTTAGGTGGACCTTTAAATTATCTCTCTGAATTAAGAAAAAGATTTATAGAAACTTTAGGACTAAATGATGATACAACAATTATTCCAAAAGATGCACATTTACTTGTTGCAAAAGGGGCGGCTCTTGATTCCGTAAGAACCGACGCTATATCTGCTCAGAAATTAAAAAGCAAAATTGAAGTATTAAAAATCTCACATGATGATACTAGCAAACCATTAAAGCCTCTGTTTTCTATTGATGCGGAATATAATGAATTTAAAAATAGACATTCAAAGGCAATGGTTAAAAAAGGAAATTTAAAAGCTTTCAAAGGAGATTGTTTTCTTGGTATAGACGCTGGATCTACAACTACTAAACTAGTTGTAATTGACAGAGATGGAAACTTATTGTATTCATTATATAAAAATAATGAAGGTGATCCGCTAAAAAGTGTTATAAATATGCTAAAGGAAACTTACTCTATTCTCCCTAAAGAAGCAACTTTACGATTTGCTGGTGTTACAGGATATGGAGAAAAATTGATACAAACTGCTTTAAATGTAGATTTAAATGAAATTGAAACTATTGCTCACTACAGAGCGGCTTCCGAATTTATGCCTAATGTAACTAGTATAGTTGATATTGGTGGTCAAGACATGAAATACATAAAAATTAAAAATGGTATAATTGATAATATAATGTTAAATGAAGCATGTTCTTCTGGATGTGGTTCATTCATTGAAACATTTGCAAAAAGTTTAAATTTAACAATACATGATTTTGTAGAAGCTGCTTTAGAAGCTAGAACTCCTGTGGATTTAGGCTCAAGATGTACAGTTTTTATGAATTCTAAAATTAAGCAGGCTCAAAAAGAAGGTTATTCTGTTGGTGATATTTCTGCAGGATTATCATACTCTGTAATAAAAAATGCAATTCAAAAAGTCATGAAAGTAAGGGATTCTGAAACTTTAGGAAATCATATTGTAGTTCAAGGAGGAACTTTTTATAATGATGCTGTACTTCGTGCATTTGAATTAATAGTTGGAAAAGAAGTAGTACGTCCAGATATCTCTGGACTAATGGGTGCTTATGGTGTTTCTTTACTTGCAAAAGAGCAATTTGAATTAAATTTAGATATGGAATATACCTCTACTATAACTAAATTAGAAGATTTAGATACACTAGATATAAAAATCACCCATACACGTTGTAATGGTTGTGAAAATCATTGTTTACTCACAATAAATAGATTTAATAATAAAAAAAGTTATATCTCAGGAAACCGTTGCGAAAAAGGAACTGGAATAGTTTCATTAAACAAAGAATTACCTAATTTGATTAAATATAAAAATGATAGACTATTTAATTATGAACCCTTGTCAGAAGAGAAATCAACTCGCGGAACTATTGGTATCCCTAGGGTTTTAAATATGTATGAAGATTATCCCTTTTGGTTTACTTTTCTTACACACTTAGGATTTAGAGTAATACTTTCAGAAAAAAGTACACGTAAAACTTATGAAAACGGTATGGAATCAATGCCATCTGAATCAGTGTGCTATCCTGCTAAGCTCTCTCATGGACATATAAAAAATCTAATTGATTCTGGAATAAAAACTATATTCTATCCTTGTATTCCATATTCTAGAAAAGAATATGAAAAAGCAGATAATCATTACAATTGTCCTATTGTAATTTCTTATTCTGAAGTACTAAAAAATAATATTGAGGAATTGAAAGATATTAAATATATTAATCCTTTTTTACCATTGGAGCCAAAAAAATTGGTTAAAAGGATATTAGAATTAGATGAATTTAAAGAATATAAGTTTACCAGAAAAGAATTATGTGAAGCGTCTGAGCTTGCAGAAAATGAATACCAAAGATTTAAAAATGATGTTCATCAAAAAGGTCAAGAAGCTCTTAAATATATGGAGCAACACAATTTGAAGGGAATTGTTTTATCTGGTAGACCTTATCATGTTGATCCTGAAATTAATCATGGTATAGATACATTAATTACAGGACTAGGTCTTTGTGTATTAACAGAAGATTCAATTTCAAATCTTGCACAGGCTAAAAGACCTTTACGTGTAGTAGACCAATGGTCATATCATGCAAGACTATATGCAGCAGCTGATTTCGTTGGAAAACATGATAATTTAGAACTCGTTCAGTTAAACTCATTTGGATGTGGTGTTGACGCAGTTACAACAGATCAAGTTGAAGAAATCCTTTCAAGTTACCAAAAAATGTATACTTTAATAAAAATAGATGAAGTTAATAATTTAGGAGCAGTACGTATCCGTATTCGTTCACTTCTTGCAAGTATGGAAAAACGACTATCTAAAAAGAGAAATAACGAACATATAAATGGAGATTATGGAATTAATAAAATTCCATTTACAAAAGAAATGAGGAAAGATTATACCATTTTAATACCTCAAATGGCTCCTATTCATTTTGAATTAATCGAATCTGCCGTCTCTTCTTGCGGATATAATGTAAAACTATTAAAAGAGTGTACACAAAATACAGTCGAAACTGGTTTAAAATATGTAAATAATGATGCATGTTATCCTTCAATTTTAACTACAGGTCAAATGATAGAGGCTTTACAATCTGGTGAATATGACTTAAATAAAACCGCATTAATTATGTCCCAAACAGGTGGAGGATGTCGTGCAACTAACTATATTGGATTCATTAGAAAGGCATTAAAAGATGCAGGATTTCCACAAATTCCAGTAATATCCTTTAATGTTGTTGGTATGGAGAAAAATACTGGTTTTAAAATTTCTGCTGAAATGGCTGAAAAGTTATTGAAATCTGTTGTATATGGAGATTTATTGCAAAAAATGCTTATGAAAAATAGAGCTTATGAAATAAATAAAGGAGAAACAGAAAATCTCTATAATATATGGATGGAAAAATGTAAGGCAATTTTAAGCAAATCAGGTACAAAAGAATTTAAAAAAAGCATTTACGAAATAGTAGATGACTTTGAAAAAATTTCACTAGATACATCCATTAAAAAACCAAAAGTTGGAGTCGTTGGAGAGGTATTAATAAAATACCATCCATTTGGAAATAATTTTGTAGCAAATGTTTTAGAAAACGAAGGTGCAGAAATAATACTACCTGATTTCATGGGATTTATAAAGTTTATAGCTACACACAAAGTTACCTTTAATGAACTTCTAAAAACAGATAAAACAAAAGCAACCATATTTAAATTAGCAATAAAATTAATGGATATATTTGAAAAAGACTTAAAAATTGCACTTTCAAAATCAAAAAAAGGTTACATGCAACCATGTAATATATGGGAATTGGAAGAGAAAGTAAAAGATGTGTTATCAATCGGAAATCAAACTGGCGAAGGTTGGTTTTTAACCGCAGAAATGATTGAATACATCGAACATGGAATTCCTAATATAGTTTGTGTGCAACCGTTTGCATGTTTACCAAATCATGTAGTTGGAAAAGGCGTTATAAAAACCATTCGAGAAAAGTATCCTAATGCTAATATCTCTCCTGTTGACTATGATCCAGGAGCCAGTGAAGCAAATCAAACAAATAGACTTAAATTATTAATGACCGTTGCAAAAGATAATTTGTTAAAATCCGAACAAGAGTTAAATGCAATCAAATTTGAAAATAATACTAAAATTGAAAATAATTATATTGATAGTAGTGAAACATCAAAAATAAATTAATATTTAATAATTATCTGATTATACTTTTATAAATCTCTATTTATTTTGATTAAATCCAATTTATACAATTATTTTGTGTAAATTGGATTTTCTGTATAACTTTTTCTTCAAAATTTTAATTAAATTGTAAAATCATAACTGTTGACATATGAATATTAAATTTTAGTATTAAAATATCATGTTAATTCAATAAATTATTAAATATTCGTATCTAACTTTCCGTTTTAATTATCCACAAAGTTATCCACATTTGTTGTTTCCGTTGTCTTTACAAATTTTCATATTTTGTAATATTTTATACAAATATTATGGCTAAACAATTACACTTTTGACTTTTTGATGGTATTTTTTTTGCGCTAATTTTTATGAAATTTTTTTAATATTTTTTATATTGTATTTTAAAATAAAATTTCCTGTAATAGTTGAATTTAAAAGTTTCTGTGTTTTTCTATTTTATATATTTCACAAAAAAATTTATATTAATTTTATTGTTAATTTTTTAATTTTTAATTTAATTAAAAGATTTGCTTTTTTGTTTATTATTCTTAATTACCTTTATTAATTTTTATTGTTGTATTTTATCCCCATTTATTATATTTAAATGTGGATTTATTACATTTTATATAAACTTTACATTAAAAATTAATTATAGCTTATCATTTCAAATATTCCGTAACACTTTAATCTTTGTAATAATTTTGTTTTATTAAATAGCTTCTTACTTAAATTTCTAATTTATTTCCTTCATTTTATCATCTGCCTTTTCTTGAACTAAATAATACTATGCGGTTGTAATTATATTCACTGTTTTATAATTTCTTTCATACAATTTCTATAAATTCAATTTCCTGTTTTATATTTTTAATTTTTATCAAATTTTCTACGTTTTTATTTTTCGTTGCTTGTTTTTATTTTTCGTTGCTTTCTAATTCTATACAATTTAAGTTTTATTTCATTTTTTTAATCTAACTTTTCCTTTTTACTCTTGAGCATTTTTATAACTCTTTTTTACTCAGATGTTTTTCTATTTTCATTTTAACATTTATTTTAAACTTAAATGTTCTTATTTCAAATTAATTTTATTTATTTCAAATTTCTTTTTTATTTTGATATTTCCTTTTTTATTTCTTATTTTCATTATTTCAATTTTTTATTTATTTCAATTAATAATCTTTTATTAACTATTTTATTTTTAAATTTTCATTTATTCTTTTCTTATTTTATTTTTTTATCTCTATATTCTTTCTAAATTTATTTTCATTTTTTTACTTGGTTTCTGTATTTACTTGTTACATTTTTATAATATTAATCTTTATCTCAATTAATATTCTTACTCTTTTTAATTTTCTTTTATTTTTTACTCAGTTACTATATTTACTTTTTTAATTATAATAATTATTAATTTCCTATATCAATTATTTTTTCATTCTCTTTTTTCTATATCTTCTTCTATAAAATCTAACAATATCTTTTTAGTCCCCTCATATTTTCTATCAGTATATTTAATCTTTTTTACTTTGTACACTATTACTTATACCTTACTTAATTACTTTACATTTTACTGTACAAATACTATTTCTTCCTATTATTTTCATTTCTGTTTTTTATAATCTTTTCTTTACATTTCCTTTAACATAAATCTTATGTATTCGTTGATATTAGGTGTTTTCACCTGTTCTAATTTTTGTGTTTTTCACTTTTTCTAATCTTCATTTTTCTACTTTTTTCGTCTCT
>CARPYP010000024.1 GCA_949045875.1 uncultured Clostridia bacterium
TCCACCAGTTAAATTATACAACCTACACGGTCGCACCCTATTATATAAAAAAATTTTTTCTTTATTTTTCAATTTATAAAATGGGCAATTCGTAAAGAATTGCCCAGGCGTTCGACTTATATTTTAATTAATTTACACTGTGTTATTTCACATATCGCCAGTAAATTAATCTTTATTATATTAGGAATTATTATTCTGCTTCTGCAGTTGCAGGTGTTCCTTGGTATTCTGCTTTTCCAAAACCTAATATACATGTAAATATTGGTGCTAAGAAGAATAATCCAACAGCGAAACCACTTCCCATTCCAAATGCTTTTGAAAGGTTAATTGATAAATAGATTTGTAATCCTAACATTACTATCCATCCTACAAAAGGAATGATTGCTAATAAGTAACAAAGTACTAACCATGGTGATATTCCTGAAATTTTGAATAAAATTACTATGTTGTAAATTGGAATTAGACATTTCCATCCTGCTTCTCCTGCTTTTGTAAATACTTTCCACATACCAATTAATTGTACAACAGCTATAGCTAATATTATTATACTATATACAGCTAAAACTCCTCCAACTGCTGCTGCAACAGCTTCTACATCTGCTGATGAACTATAATAATATGATTGATTAGACATTTAAAGTCTCCCCTTTCTTTATATGTGATTTTATAATCACCTTCGACATAATTTTACATATAAAAATTGATTTTGTCAATATTTTTTTGGAATATTATTCAGGCTTTTTTAGAAGATTATTCCAGCTATTATTCCGATTAATGCTCCTACAAATACCTGTGTTGGTGTATGCCCTAGTACTTCTACTAATTTCTCTTGAACTTGTATACCTGAAAGCCCTGGTGTATTTATTATTTTATTTAATAGTTGTGCTTGCTTTCCTGCTGCTCTCCTTACACCTGCTGCATCATACATAACTATACATGCAAATATAAGTGATAAAGCAAATATTGGTGAATTAAATCCTTCACTTTTTCCTATTAAAGTGGCTAAAGATGTTACAACTGCTGAATGTGAGCTTGGCATTCCTCCTGCTCCTAAAATTCTTTTAAAATTAAATTTTTTTGTAGTTATTAAATCCCATGCAACTTTAAAGCTTTGTATTGCAAGCCATAATAGTATAGGTATTGCTATATATTTATTGCCAAAAAAATTCTGTATCCCTTCCATTTTTCTTCCTTCCTATTAATTTAATTTTCTTCTTGTGTTTCATATTTATTTTCTTCTAGTTTTCCATTATCTTCTATTAATATTGTTATTTTTTTCTCTGCTTCGTCTAATATTTTTGTGCATTCTTTTGAAATTTTCATTCCTTCTTCAAATTTTTTCATACTTTCATCTAAGTTTAATTCTCCGTTTTCTAACTCTTTAGCAATCTGTTCTAATTCATTCATTTTATCTTCAAAATTTGATTTTTCTGACATTTCTTAACTATCCTCTCTTTTTTTAGTTCAAAATAATATTTTTTTATTAACTAAATTTTAAATGATTTTTGCCTCTTTATTTCCATCTTTGAATTTTAAATTAATTATTTGATTTTCCTCTATATTTTTTACTGAATTTATTATTTTTCCATTATTTGATGTTGCTATACAATATCCTCTTGTTAATGTTTTTAATGGACTTAATGTGTCTAATTTTGATATTAATCTTACAGCTTCATTTTTATTTTTACTTAATTTTTGAGATATACTTAAATATAATTTCTGGTTAACTTTATCAATTTTTATATATCTTTCGTTTATTTTTTGTAATGGTTCTGAAAATGATTTACTTTTTATACATTTTTCGTATCTTAGCTTTATTAGCTGTATTTTCTTTTTTAAATCTAGTTTATACCTTCTTTGATATTCACAAATTTTTTCATATATCTCGTCTATTTCTGGAACAGCTAATTCTGCCGCAGCAGACGGAGTTGGAGCTCTTAAATCTGCTACAAAGTCAGCTATTGTAAAATCAGTTTCATGTCCTACAGATGAGATTACTGGTATTTTTGAGTCATATATTGCTCTTGCAACTATTTCTTCATTAAAAGGCCATAAGTCTTCTAATGAACCTCCTCCACGCGCCAATATTAAAACATCTGCAATTTTATTTTCATTTGCTAATTTTATTGCTTTTGCAATTTTTTCACTTGCTCCTTCACCTTGTACTGGTACAGGTAAAAGCCTTATATATACATTGGGGTTTCTCCTTGTTGAAACATTTATAATGTCTCTTATTACTGCACCTGTCTGAGAAGTTAATACTCCAATTATTCTTGGCATATATGGTATCTCTTTTTTATGGGCTTTGTTAAATAATCCTTCTGCTTCTAATTTATTTTTTAATTCATTATATTTTGTATATAAATCACCTAGTCCATCTTCTTGCATTGCTTTACAATAAATCTGATAAACTCCATCTCTTTCAAATACTGATACAGTTCCTAGTATTCTTACTTTCATTCCATCTTTAGGTACAAAATTTAGATTTGAAGTATAAGATTTAAACATAATACATTTTATAAGAGAGTTTTCATCTTTTAGCGTAAAATACATATGTCCTGTATAATGGTGCTTAAAGTTTGAGATTTCTCCTTTTACTAAAACATTGTTTAAGTACTCATCTTCATCAATTTTATTTTTTATATATTGATTTAATTTTGTTACTGTTATTGCTTCATATTTCATTTTATTTCCTTCTCACGATATATAATTTAAAGGGCATAGTTTGTCGCTGTTTTATATATTCTGATTTACGATACTTGCTAGTACCCCATTTACAAACATTTTTGAATTGTCGTCTCCGTATGTTTTTGCTAATTCTACTGCCTCGTTAATTACTACTTTAAATGGAATATCTGTATTTTTAAGTTCATATATTGCTAATTTTAAAATAACTAAATCAATTTTTGAGATTCTTTCTATTGTCCACTTTTCTGCTAAATTGTCTGATATTAGTTTAGATATTTTTTCCTTTTCTTTTAATATTCCATTTATTGTGTTTTTCATATAGTCTATTTCTGGTATTTCAACTATTGTGTTTTCTTCTATGTAAGAATTTATTATGTCTTCCGTTTCATCTTTACAAAATTCTAAACTATATAGTAATTTAAAAGTTTCTTCTCTTAATTTTGACCTGTTCATTGCTTTTTCCCTTTCTATAATTCATCTTCATCATTTTCTTCTATTTTTTGTGGAATATTAATTATGTTCTTAATTTTAATATTTACTTCTTTTACCTCTAGTTCTGTTGCTTCTTTTATAATATCTTTTATTCTTAATTGTAAGTTTGCATTTAAGTCTTTTATTATTGTATTTTGTAATATTTGTAATTCTATTAATATTGTTATTTCGTTTTTGTTATATATTATTACTTTAGTTCTTGCGTCTTGAATATTGTCATAATTGTTTACTACACTGTTTGCAAGTCTTTCTATCGTTTCTTTTGAGATTAAAAGTTTTCCATCTTCATTTTCTATTAAAACTCCTTCACCCATTTTATCTTTTCTTCTTGTTTCTACTAAGTCAATTTTATCTCTTGAGTTCTTAAATAACATTGCTTTTATTGATAGTATTATAAATACCACACTTATACCGAATAATATATTGTATGCTATATTATTATTTAACATGTCTTTTATTATATATATTATTGCTTCTATTTTAGCCCACCCAAATATTAATAGTATTACTATTATTGATTCTATTAATATTATTAAAGAATATATGTTTAATATTATTTTATCTATTATCTTCATTTTTGCTATCATTCCTCTCTAAGGTACAAACCTAGGTTGGAAAAGTATTGTTACCAATTATTTTTCAACCTTTCACCCTCTATAAATGTTTTTGGGCACGATTGTTCAGTCGTGCCCCTTTATTTGATTTTATTCTTCTGGTTGGCTTTCTGTTTTTTCTTCTACTTTTGAAATTTTTTCTTGTGGTGTTTGTACCCCTTGTACATGCACATTTACAGCTACAACGTCAAGTCCTGTCATTTCTTTAACTGATTTTTTTATTCTACTTTGTATCTCAAATGCAACATCTGGTATTCTTGAACCATATTCTACTATAATGTTTACATCTATTTTTGTTTCTTTTCCTGCTACTTCTACTTTTATTCCTTTTGCTAGATTTTTCTTTCCACTTAGAGCTTCTGTTATTCCTCCTGCAAATCCTTTTGCCATTCCTGCTACTCCTTGTACATCTGAAACTGCTACTCCTGCAATTACTGCTACAACGTCTTCTGATATTTCAACTCCTGCATCATTGTTTTCTTCTTCAATTTCTACTTCATTTATTATTAATTCTTCTTTCTTTTCTTCTTCTTTTTCCATATTATTTTTCCTCCTAAAAAATTTTATAGTACAAGTATATCAATTTATGCTTAATTTTACAACTGTTTTTGAAAATTTTTTAATTTCTATAATTTAAAAATGCAATTTACAGCTCTTCTAATATATAAATTTGTGTTTGTGAGGAGGGATTCAAAAATATAATAAATTTTAACATAAATATTATTATGAAATATTGCAATCCATTGTAGGGGCGCACAGTGTGCGTCCGTCCAATTGCAGAAATTTTAAATTTGTATTATTTATTTTAATATTAAATGTAATATATTTATAATAAATAAAAATATTATAATTTCTATCTTCGATGGGCAGACACAAGGCCTGCCCCTACATTTATTTAATATTTTATAATTTTAAAATCCTATTATTTCACGGACGCACACTGTGCGCCCCTACATTTCCTCTACAATTTTAAATTCACCTAAAAATTCATCCTCCATACAACCCCAAATTTTTATATTTGAATACCTATAAATTGAAAAAGGCTGGTGCCCTTAAAACTTGGCACCAGCACTTTTCTACTCAAGATACATATCGCTTAGTCTTAATCGTAAGTAGATTAATCCCTCACGCCCCCCATCAATTACGTCGGGTTCTCTAAGAAGATACTCCCCCAGTTTTTTCTTCATCTGGGTTTTTAATTCGCCTTCAGCATATTCGATCGCCTCGGCTTTCGTTTTTAGACCCATTTTTCCTCCATAATTGACAGGTTCGTACTTGTTCTTCATTTTTTTTATTCCTTTCTACTAAATCCTCTTTGGATTGTTAATTGTTACTTTTATATTTTACTACATTTTTCTACTTTTTGCAAGCATATTTTTATGCTATGTAAAATATTGATGATACAATTGTTAATACTGCAAATGCTATTGCTAATATTATTGTCCATCTTTTCATCTTACCTTCTTTTGTTTTTCCCTTATTTTGGTCATAGAAATTATTTGTTGATGAACCAGTAATTGTTCCTGATGCTCCTGATTCATCTTTATTTTGAATTAATGTTAATACTATTAATGCAACACATACTAATGCATAAATTGCTAAAGATACATATTTTAATACTGTCATGTTTGATACACCCTTTCTTATTCATTTGTCACAAGATTTATGGCTTTGCCATTTTCTTCTTTAATATTTGAGCTTTCAAATATTATGTGAAATTCTCAATTTATATTACTTTGTTATTCTAGCATACTTTTCTATAAAATGCAAACTTTTTTTTCAAAAGTCTTGTATTTTTTTGTTTTTTATGTTAGACTATTATTTAGTCAGTTTATTTTACAGTTATTGGAGGTGCAATTTAAATGGCAAAATGTGCAATTTGTGATAAAACAGTAAGTAATCGGTAATCAAATAAGTATAGCTCGTTCTCATGTAAGCCGTAGAGCTCCTAGAACATGGAAACCAAATTTAAGAACTGTTACTACTATGGTTAACGGTCAACCTAAAAAAATTAAGGTTTGTGCTAAATGTTTACGTGCTGGAAAAGTTAAAAGAGTATAAAATAAAGATGACTGTTACTAGTCATCTTTATTTTTAATATTAGGGTTTAATTATCTTATGTAATATGATATAAAATTAGTCTTTAATACCAAATATTAGCTTTACAAATCCTCTTAAAAATTTAGGGACTTTTTTTACAACTATAGTCATTTTATCACTCCTCTCTAACATGATAACCATATCAAACCAACTATAACAACTAGTACCCCTATTATAAATAGCCAACCAGTTATTGGAAGTAATAAAACCAGTAAAACTCCTAATCCAAATCCAATCATACAAACTGCTAAAGTTTTCTTTAAAAATTTTAACATAACTTTTTTCTTCCTTCCTGAGGTATGATTTATGAGATTTTCCAAAATTCTCACTTTTTAGACATAAACTCTTTTATTACCTCCTTGATATATATTATATTACATTTACATAAATACGTTACAATTTTTACAATAATTACCATTTCACGGTGTTAGATTTCGCTTGATATAGCATTATTTTTTGATTTAAAATTTTTATAAGAAAGGATTATTTTGATTATGAATACTAATTATATTGAATTGATTGATATTTTGAAAGCTACATATCCAGATGCTACATGTAGTTTGGATTTTACTAATCCTTTTGAGTTGGTAGTAGCTGTTATGCTTTCTGCTCAATGTACTGATGAAAGGGTTAATAAAACTACTCCTTCTCTTTTTAAAGAATGTAATACTCCTGAGGATTTTTCAAATATTGATTTACCTTTACTAGAAGAGTTTATACATCCATGCGGTTTCTATAAAAATAAAGCTAAAAATATTAAGGCTTGTGCTCAAAAAGTTGTTTCTGATTTTAATGGAATTGTTCCACAAAATATGGAGGATTTATTGACTTTACCTGGTGTTGGTAGAAAAAGTGCTAATGTTATTCTTCTTGAGGTTTTTGGAATTGCAAATGGTGTTGCTGTTGATACTCATTGTAAGAGAATTTCAAATAAAATAGGTCTTTCTTCTCATACGGATCCTTTAAAAATAGAACAGGATTTAATAAAAATTTTTCCTAAAGAATATTTAAAAGATGTTAATCACCTATTTGTATGGCATGGAAGAAATACTTGTACTGCTAGAAATCCTAAGTGCAATACATGCACAATTAATAAATTTTGTAAAACTTGGAATAATTCTTAAAAATTTTAATATACTATTTATCTGAGGTGATAGTCTTGACAAATATAAATTGTTCTTCTAATTGTGTCTATCAAAAAAATGGTAAATGTTGCTTTGAAAATGTTTCTACTCAAAAAATTACTCCAAATTTGAATTGTGCTTACTTTTTCGAGCAAAACACCAAAAATGGAGCTTCTTAATGCGGAGCTCCTTAAAATTGTTTAATTGTTTTTTATATACAAAATTCAGTGTTCTCACACTGAATTTTTGTTTTTATATATATTTCTATTCTTTTGTAAGTTGCATAGGTTGCTTACATTTTTATGTTTATCTTCCGCAACAACCGAAGTTTGTGAATAATAATAGGAATATTATTATAAAAAATAATATTTCAGAATCTCCACAACAACCATTTCCTCCAAATAAATTTCCTAATACTCCACAACATCCACAGCCATTATTATTATTTTGATTACATCCGCAATTTCTTTGTTCCTCTGGCATAATATCAACCTCCTTTAAATTTTCATATAATATACTATGAATGTTCACAAATATATGCTACAATTTATTATAATTTTTATTAAGCGTGAGAAATTTACTAGTAAATTTCGCTCGCAAGTTAGACCTCTTTTCGTTCATAGTAATAAATCTATGAACGTCCAAATATATGCTACAATTTATTATAATTTTTATTAAGTGTGAGAAATTTACTAGTAAATTTCGCTCGCAAGTTAGACCTCTTTTCGTTCATAGTAATAAATCTATGAACGTTCACAAATTATAAATTAATTATCTGAATAGTAAATTTTAGTATTGTAAAATATAATTATTTATGTCTTAAATTGTAATAAAATATTTATTTGTGATATAATATGGAACGTAAATGATACAAAGGAGTTAATAAAATATGAAAAATAATATAGAACTTTTGTGCCCTGTTGGTAATTTTGATTGTTTAAAGGCTGCTGTTCAAAATGGCGCTGATGCTGTTTATTTAGGAGCTTCTAATTTTAGCGCTAGAGCAAATGCTACAAATTTTGATTTAGATGAACTTAAACAAGCTATTGAATATGCTCATATTAGAAATGTTAAAGTCCATTTAGCTCTAAATACTTTAATTAAAAATGATGAATTAAATTCTGCTATATCTTTAGCAAGTTTTGCTTATGAATTTGGTATTGATGCTATAATAGTTCAAGATTTAGGTCTTGCCAAAATATTAATAAGGAGCTTTCCAAAACTTCCAGTTCATGCTAGCACTCAAATGACTCTTCATAATTTAGAAGGTGTTTTACAAGCTGAACGTTTAGGTTTTTCTAGAGTTATTTTATCTCGTGAACTTTCTTTAGAAGAAATTAATTATATATGTAGAAATTCGGATATTGAAATAGAATGTTTTGTTCATGGTGCATTGTGTATCTCATATTCTGGACAATGTCTATTTTCTAGTATGGTGGGTGGACGTTCTGCTAATCGTGGAAAATGTGCCCAAGCCTGTCGCCTACCTTATGAATTATTAGAGGATAATGAAACTGTTGTAGATAAAGGTTATTTGTTAAGCCCCCGTGATTTATGTGGTTTAGATAATTTAGGTTTTCTTATTGAGGCTGGCGTTACATCTTTAAAAATTGAAGGTAGATTAAAAAGCCCTGAATATGTTGCAACAGTTACTAGAATTTATAGAAAATATATTGATTTGTATTATAAAAATGGTAATTTTGAAATTGATGAAAAGGATTATTCTGATTTACTTCAGGTGTTTAATAGAGGTGGCTTTTCTTCTGGACATTTTAGTGAATTACCTAATAAGGATTTCGTATTTAAGGATAAGCCAAATAATATGGGTATTTATGTAGGAAATGTGGCAAATTTTGATTCTAATAAAGGTCATATAAAGTTAAATCTTGCAGATTCTCTTGAAATTGGTGATACTATTAATTTTGAGAAGGAAAGTACTAGGTATACTGTTTCTGAGTTGATGATTGGTAATTCTAATATTCGCAAAGCCTCTACTGGTCAAATAGTTACTATAGGAAGAATGAAGGGTAATATTCATTTAAGTGATAAAATTTACAAATTATCTAGTAAATCTCTTTCTGACTTTTCATCAAAAACTTATCAAAATGTTGAGTCAAAGAAGATTTTATTGGCTTGCAAAATTACTGTTAAGAAGAATCTCCCTGTAACTGTAAAGGTTAAGGGAATTGATCCCTCTAGTACTTATCAAGATATTATTATTAATATGACATCTGATATTTATCCAGTTGATGCTATTAATCAACCTATTACTGAGGAAAAAATCATTGAGCAGTTTAAAAAAACTGGAAATACACCTTTTGAGTTTTCTAAATTTGATATAGATTTAGATAAAAATTTGTATATTCCTAAAGTTTCAAGTTTAAATGCTCTAAGACGTGATGTCCTTAAAGAGTTAGAGACTTCTGTTGTTAAACGTTTTTTAAGAGTTCCAACAGAATTAAAACTTAAAAATGTTCAAAAAGAAGTAGTAATTTCAAAGCCTAAGCACAAAAAAATTTCTCTATTGTTAAATATATTAAATTTAGATTTTGATTATAATAATTTAAAAGATATTGAACGTGTATATATTCCTATTAAATATTTTTCTCTTCCAAAGTATGAAAACATCTTGACTACTATTACTTCTAAGTTTAATACTTACATATATATGCCTACTGTTACTAAAACAAATTATAAGAATATTTTTATGAATTCAATTTCTTCAGCATTGTCTAAGTATAATATTAAAGGTTTTGTTGTATCTAATTTATCTATGTTTACATTGTTAAAGGAATTTAAAGATAATTATGATTTTGTTAGTAACTATACCTTAAATGTTTTTAATGATTATACTGCTAGTGAGTTAAATAATTTGGGAGTTTCTACTATTACTTTATCACCTGAACTAAATAAATTGGATATTGAAAATATCTGTAATGGTATTTCTTCTGAATTAATTGTTTATGGAAATATTCCTCTTATGAATATTAAATATTGTTTGTTTGGGGTTTCTAATCAATGTTATCCTGAATGTTCTAATAGATGCAATTCTAGTCACAAATATTATTTGAAGGACAGAATGGGCTTTTCTATGAGGGTGATTCCTGATAATGTACAAACTGTTTCTACTATTTATAATACTAAAATTACCTCTCTTGCCTGCTCTGATTTGAATATTGATTTTGCTAGAATTGATATTCTTGATGAGGATATTAATAATATTAACCATATTATTGAAATTACTAAAAATGGAGGACGCCTAGAAGGTGTAAGTTATACGAACGGAAATATTACTAGGAATGTTTAAAACATGGGCAGACGCAAGAAAAATTTGCCTTGCAAATTTTTCTCACTTTACAGGTTCTGCCCCCTATATTTTAAGAAATGAGGAATATTAAAATGAAAGAATTAATTGTTCCTACTAAGTATGATAATAAAAAGTTAAATACTTTTCTTTTTGATTGTTTTGATGGTTTGAAGCAAAGTACTTTATATAAAGCATTACGTCAAAAAGATATACGTATAAATGATATACGAATAAGCTCTAATGAAATTATACATACTGGTGATATTATAAGAGTTTATATTGTGGATGAATTACTATTTTTTCATAATGATTTTAAAATTATTTATGAGGATAATAATATTTTAGTAGTTGATAAGCCAACTGGTATTGAGGTTGTTGGTGAGAATTCTCTTACAAGTTATGTCCAACGAAAATATCCTTCTTCTATGCCTTGTCATAGATTAGATAGAAATACTTATGGTCTTGTTTTATTTGCTAAAAATGATGAAGCTTTGCAAATTTTGTTTGATAAATTTAAAAATCATGAAATAAGGAAATTCTATAAGTGCAAAGTGTATGGAATTCCTAATCCTAAGCATAAAGAATTAAAGGCTTATTTATTTAAGGATAGTAATAAATCTTATGTATATATTTCTGATTCCCCCAAGAAGGGTTATAGAGAAATTATTACAGAATATACTGTACTTTCTTTTAATAAAAAAGAAAATACCTCAGTTCTTGAGATATTATTACATACTGGACGAACTCATCAAATTCGTGCACATCTTGCTCATATTGGCTATCCTATAATTGGAGATGGTAAGTATGGTTTGAATGAAATTAATAAAAGATTTGATAAGAAAACTCAAGAACTTTGTGCATATAAGTTAAAATTTGATTTTTCATCTGATTCTGGAATTCTTGAATATTTAAATGGAAAAATAATAGAAAAATATATGTAAAATGGACACAGTGGTGTCCTGTCTAACGGGTAATTCCGCAAACGTTGTCCCTACAAGTGCCCATTATTACATTATTCTTCTGTGTCGTTATATTCATAACTTGCACACATAGATTCGTCACATTCACATGTGTCACAATCATCTATTGGCTCTACTGTTATTTGATTTAAATTACATAATTCTTTTTCTGAATTGTTGTATTTACAACTTGTAACTGTACAATTTATTTTTTGATTCTTATCCATAATAATTTCACCCTTTCTAAAATTATAAATAAAACTAATTGTTTATTATAATTTTATGATATTATTATTTGTATTTATATATAAATTATTATATTTTTTACATGTATTTTTTTCCATTTTTATTTAACATTTTTTTCCATTTGATTCACAATTAGAGGCATCTTTAAAACTTAAATACCACGACATTCCATTCCTGTTTTCTCTTATCTCCTCTTGCCTTTTTTGCAATCCTTCAAATGTTGTTGGAGCTGGTTGTATTACTGGATTTCCTGGCGTCCAGTTTAATGGTGTTGCTGCTTTACAGTTATCTGCTGTTTGCAAGGCTTCTACTGCTCTTATTATTTCTGGAATCGAACGCCCAACTTGCATTGGATATATAAGTATAAGTCTTACTACTCCCTTGTCATCTATTATAAATACATTTCTTACTGTTTCTGTTTTACTTATATCATTTGCTATCATGCCATATTTTCTTGCTATTTCTCCATTCCTGTCTGCTATTATAGGAAATGGTACTATCGTCCCTGTTTTTTTGTATATGTTGTTTAACCATGCTAAATGTGAGGCATTGCTATCAACACTTAATCCTATAAGTTTTGTATTCAAATTTTCAAAGTATGTATTGGCTTTCGCAAATCCTATAATTTCTGTCGTGCATACAGGGGTAAAGTCCCCTGGATGTGAAAATAGCACTATCCATTTTCCTCTATAATCTACAAGTTTTATTGGTCCTTGTGTAGTTTCTGCTTCAAAGTCTGGAGCAAATTGTCCTATTCTAACATTTCCATTCATCATAATTTCATAATCCATAAATTTTTTCCTTTCTATGTATAAATCTAGTGTACTATATGTACACTAGATTTCATTATTTTTTGTATATAATATGATGAATTTTTTATTGTGTTACTATTTTACTATTTTTTATTGCACATTTTTTTACATCCCTGATGTGCATTTTTAGGCACACTAATACCCTTAAAATAGAAATTTACTTTTAAACACATTTTTTCTGCTACGTTTTACACATTGCATTTTATGTGTTACAAATTAAAAAATAAAGTGCTATTTCTAACACTCTATTCTTTGATAGTTTATCACAAGCTTAAGATTTTGTAAAGTTATTTTGATACACTGGAATAACTTTTTGATTTTCGACATTTATTTTGATACATCGGAATAAATTTTGAGTTTACGTTTATACCAATTTTTCTATATCTACTTTTAAATCAATTTTTAGTGTTTTATCACTATAAATCCATATTGTATCAATTATATTTTCTAAAACATATCTACTGGGCATTTCACTTTCAATAATATCATCAAAATATTCTATTGCTGTTTTTAACTTTTTTATTTTTTCTTTTGAAATTTCTTGTTCTTCTTTTTTTAGAATTTGCTGTAGTTTTTCTATTTGATTAGTTTTATCAATTTCTAATTCTCTATATGTATTTTCTATCATTTGTTTTTGATATTCATTTGTACTTGATAATTAGCTTTTTTTCTTGCACTATTTAACATTTTATTAATTACTCATAATATCAAAATTGTTACTCAACAATACAAAATGCATACTGAGGCTGTAAAAAATTAAAGCTCTCAATAGCATTAGCATTTTGCAGGATCAGGACAACCTCCTATCTCCCTAAAACTGCCTAAAAGCGTGGCTTTTAGCAGGGTGCTATTAAAATTTGGTGTAGTCTATTAAATGTCTCAAAGATTCTATATTTTTCATACAGAAGAATACGAATTCTACTTTTTTAATATAAATATATATTCATGTGCAAGTAAATAAAAGTCCAGATTTTTATTCTTCCAATAATTTGACATCTTACAATTATGTTGTTCTTTTATAATTATTTCTTTTAATGTGAAACCAGTTTGAATAAAAATATTCATGATATAAAAACCTAATGGAATAACATTTTTATTTTTCCTTATGTCTCCAATTAAAACTGCACAATTTTTTTCTTTATTTAAGATTCTAAAACATTCTTTTGAAAACAAAGTTATTTGATCTAAAAATTCATTTAATTCTAATCTTGATATATCTTCTTTTATATCTTTACTGTATTTAATAATATTAGCATATGGTGGATGTGCAAATATAAAATCTATAGAATTATCTGGTACTATACTCTTCAATTTCGTTGAATCTGCTCTTATTAATCTAGGTTCATATAAATTATTACTCTTAAAACTAATTCTTTCTTTTGCTATTTTAAGTGCTTCTACATTTACATCTATTCCGTATTCCTTTTCTATTAAGTAATTTAGTTTCTATCATTGTAGTTCCACTTCCACAAAAAGTATCTAATACTATATCTCCTTCTTTTGTATATTTTAAAATTAAATTTCTTGGAACTTGTGGTGAACAATTTCCTCGATAATCTCCTCTATGCGTTGCCCAATTTCCTCTTTCTTTAAAAGACCACACTGTTGTTTTTTCCAATTCAAATTTTTCTGGTTGATATTTCAAATTTATTCCTCCTCATAAATAACCGTAACTAAGATTTTCTACGCAGTGGAAACTGCTAGAAAATCTAAATTCCGCCATAATTATCTTCTATGGAAAGTTATCCCACTGGGATAACTTTCCTAGAATATAAATAAAGAGACAACTAATAAAAGTTGCCCCCTAAATTTTTATATTAACTTACCTATTTAAAAATTTCTGTCATTATTCCATTTTTCATATCATTAATATTGTAAATATTATCCATTTCATTAAAGGTTTCTTCTAAATTATGCCTTGCACTTTTCCATCCCTTTCCATCAGTGATCCATACAAAAGTTACATCTTTCATATTCTTAAATTCTGTTTCTATCATTTTGTAACTTCTTGCCGTTTCATTTAATTTTGAGCCTTGTACTGCATAAAAATTTGTTTCTATTACATACAACATCTTATCCGTTTTTACTACAAAATCAAATCTCTTCTCTGCATTTTTATTTTGTGAATTTCCTTTTAATTTTTGTTCTATATGAGATAAATCGACTCCCCACTTACTCATTATATCTGTTTTTGTATATTCTTTAAAATAATTAAAGTCTCTTACAAATCCAGATTTTAAGAGATAACTTTCTACTAAATCCTCCATTGCATCTCCTGTTCTTCCTTTTCTTCCATTAGTATCCATTCCAACCTCAACACCTGTAACATAATCAAAGACATTAGAAATAAGATGGTTTTCTAACAAATCAAATATTCCTGTTTTTCTCATAAACATAACATTTCCTCCACTACAAGTTATTCCATTGCTTGATAAAAAATATGGTGGATCTGCAAATATCATATCAAAAGATTTTTCATCAAACTGTTTTAATATGTCAAAAGTATCATTGTATATTAATTTGAAATTGCCATCTTCAAAATAGAATCTTTCTGAATACATTTATTGTTCTCCTCATAATTTGTTATAACTAACTCTGATATTTTACCTCTAGCTTTAACATTTGAATTTATCATCCTTTTAGCATATATCTCATTTATAAAAAAGTCTTTATATATTGTTTCAAAAAATACATCATCTTTCTTTGTATTTTTAGGATTAGAATTGCTAAGCATTAGTTTTGCATCTTTATAATTTAACTCTTCAAAATAGTTAGCAAGTTCTTTTTGATTATCATCATCAAAATCCTCCTTTGCATATGATGTAAATGATGATGTATTGGATAATGGTCTATATGGTGGATCAAAATATACAAAAGTCTTATTATCTATGTATTTATTACTTTCTTTATAATCTCCATATTGAAATATAACATTTTTAAATAATTTAGATAAATTTTTCAAATTTTTTGTATCACATATGCTAGGATTTTTGTATCTACCAAAAGGTACATTAAATTTTCCATTTTTATTTACTCTGTATAATCCATTAAAGCATGTCCTATTCAAAAAGATAAACTCTGTTGCTCTTTTTACGATTAATTTTTTGCTATCAATTTCATATGAATTATATTCTTCTCTAATCTCATAAAAGTATTTTTGTCTATCTTCTATTTCTAAATCTAAATAATTTTCTTCTTTTTCCTTTAAGTCTTCTATTAATTCGTCTACATCTGTTTTTATTACATTATAGCAATTTATTAAATCTCTATTTATATCAAAGGCATAAGCTGTCTTCACATTATACTTTTGTAATATATCTATTAAAACTGCTCCACCACCTACAAATGGTTCGACATATTTATTTATTGTTCCATCTCTTAATTCAAATGGATCATAATTAGTTAACTGTGATATTAAACTTCCTTTTCCTCCTGCCCACTTTACAAAAGGTTTTACTGTTTCCATTTTTATCCTCCAATTTCAGATATAATATATCATATTTATACATTTTTCACAACAGTATTTAGGCATTCTTTCAAAATTATTCTTCTAGAATAATTTTGCAGGATCAGAGTGATATCTCGGTTCCACTTACCTTTGTTATTTCACAAAGTCATTGCTGAAAATCAGCTTACCCTATTTCTAGGTATCACTATATACTTTATATTTATATAGTGAGCAATTTTTAATATACTTAGTGTGGACATACATCGTCAAAGCATTTATAAAATTGAGATAGGTCTAAGAACTGTAGTTGATTATGAACTTTGTGCATTTGCAAAATGTTTAAATGTAACAGTAAATGATTTAATTGTGGATTTTTTTACTGAATTAGATAATACCTAGCATTTATTGCTTATCCATATTTTAAGTATATTATATTTCTTTTTGGATAAAATGTAAATAGAAAAACAAGTTTTTATGCGATTTTTATCGCATAAAAACTTGTTTTGTTTTTTCTTCAATTACTATATTATTATTTTGGTGATATTTATGTTAAAAGATAATGAAAATGTACTTTATGGAAAGTCTTTACAAAATATACGAAAAAAAAATAATTTAACTCAAGATGAAGTTGCTCAATTAACTGGTCTTGATACTAAATATATTAGTCAAATTGAAACTCGGTAAAGCTAAAGGTTCTATATCTACTATGCTAAAATTCTGCAATGCATATAACGTTACACCTAATGATATTTTATATGATTTTATAAAAGATTCTCAAAGTAACATAGCATTACAACAATTTAATGCAAATATATGCCAACTTAATAATAGAGATAAAAATGTTGTATTTTCTTTAATCAAAGCTCTTTTAGAAAACACTTAGAATAGAAGCTTATTTCATCTTAGCATTGTTATGGTTTGGTTTTTAAATACGTTTTTTGACCAATCCTTTTTTTATTTCGTTAGTTTCTCTGTCTGTTTTCTTTTTATCTTCATTATGATTAGATAACTAATTTCATAAATAATAGCAACTAAAATAGCTACTAAAGAAATTTTTATTTTATTACTGCTTATCTTACCTTCATTATAACCATTTTGTATAATATAATCTTGTAGGGATTGCATATTTCTATTACTATCTGCAAACATAATTTTATCTTCTATACCATTTTCGTAATATAAGAGTAGTTCCCAATCTCCTAAACCTTGCTGATAAGCAATTTTATTTATTTCTCCCATCACAATTTTATTATTTTCTATTACTATTTCTTCTATATATTCCCTATTACTTAAATCTATATTTAGATAGTATCTATTTTGTAATGCCTTTTCAAAGTTGTTTGATATAGTGATTATGCTTAATACAACTATATTAATTACAATTATTGTACTTAATTCATTTAAAACTTTATTCATTCTATCATCCTTAAATTTTAAATTATTTATATTTTCAACTTACCATATTACTTTTAATTAATATCACTTTTACCTATCTTTGACAGTGCAACATTAATCACTATCTATATCAACTATTGCATCATTTTCATTTAATTCTTTATATCTGTAATATTTCCATCTTCATCATAATAATAAATTATTGAATCAGTCTGTGGTATTTTATTATACTTTCTATATTTTGGACATTCATAATTATCATAATCATAAAATTCTTCTATATATTCTTCTGTTTTATGATATGCGAATATATTATAAGTATCATAATAATAAATTGTCTTTCTTGCTCTGTTACTTAAGTATTCGATTCCAATATATTTTTTTCCATCAATCTCTTTAACATTATCAATTTTTATTATTAGACCAAATAATGTGAAATTAATTAAAATTATGAATATAGATATAAAAATCCATATTACTAATAATATATATCTTTTATTTCTAGATTTTATCTTTCTTATTTTTAAACTAATAAAACAAATAATACCAATATGTATTATAATAAATGATAATGTTAAAATCCAACTTCTAAAACGCCAATTAAAGTTTTTTAAAATCACATTTGTAATTATTATTACTATCCCAACCATTATTAAAGATATAGACAAAATAATACTTTTTTTATTTTTCATTATCATTCTCCTAATATATATTGTAATCTTCCATTCTTATTTCTGCATTATACTATTTTATTTACTATTTTCTACTATTTCTGCATCTAGCATATACCTTCCAATTTCAATATCTTCATACTCTTCTGAATATGACGTTAAATTTATAATACCTGCTAATATTCCTGTATCTTCTGTTACAGTTATTCCATAATGTTCACTTGGCAAATTATAGTTTACTGTTATCTCTGAATATTCTTTTAATAATCTTTTATATTCACTTACATCCATCATAACATCAGTTTCAAAAATATCTATTCTTGTAGGATCTTTAGCCAAAACATATCCCATTTTTTCAGTATATTTATATCCTAAATCATAAACAGATGGTTTACCATTTGATGTATATATTACAATTATTATTTCATCTGCAATTCTTTCATTTGCATTCATTTCCGTATTTTTTACAAATCTGTCTAAAATATCTTTGTTATATACTTTATTTTGTACACCATCATACACAAAATATCCACTTTTAACTGCTTCATCTACAGTTAGATTTTTTGGAATACCTTCTAACTTTAATTTATAATGTGCTTTTACATCTGATATTTCTTTATCGGCATCATATTGAATTAACCATTCATCTCCACCATTTTCTGTTACATAATTATATGTTCCATTATTCGCTCTATTATTTAAAGTCATTTGACCTTTTTGGGAATTTTTAAACATAATCTTAACAAGCATATCATTATAATCACTTGTACCAATTACTGTATTTTTCCACGTTTTTCCCTTATCATCTGAATATACTATCCCCATTATGTATTTACCATCATATTGTTTATAACGAGTTATTACTTTTCCTTCTTTATCTAAAATTTCTTTTTCTTCAGTATTCTCTTTTTCAAAATAGAATACTATTTTTTTGTTATCTAATTGATAAGTTCCTTCTTTATATTTTCCATTATTTACTTTATTTAAATGATTAATTGTATAAGAAAAATCAAATGGAACTTCTATCCAGTCTTTTGAATTTATAGTAACATATAACTTATCACTATCGAATTTATAATCCATTCTCTTTTGTTCATTATTTTGATATATCCAATATATAAATATCATTAGTAAAATTAATATGATTGATATAATAAACACTACTACTCTTCTTTTTTTCATCTAATACCTCCAAAATTACAAAACTTATTATTTTTGTATCTTTTACATATTGAATTACTACTTAATATAATCTAATATATCTCCAGGTTTACATTCTAAAACTTTGCATATTTTATCTAAAGTAGAAAATCTTATTGCTCTTGCCTTATTTGTTTTTAAAATAGACAGATTTGCCTGTGTTATTCCTACTTTTTCTGCTAATTCTTGTGATGACATTTTTCTTTTTGCTAACATTACATCTAAATTTACTATTATCATTTCTCTTTGTCCTCCCTATATAGTTAAATCATTTTCTGATTTGTATTCATTTGCTTGCCTAAACAATTCTGATAATATATATAAAGCTATTGATACACCAAAGAACAGTACAACTAAAAATCCTAAACCTATACAAAATACTATATTTGCTTTAACTAGAAAGAACTCATAAATAGTTTGTATAACAAATAGTATCGCCATTTTCTGTTAATACAATTATTATATAACCTATTACATAACAGACAATATCTTTTATATCAAAAGTTGAACCTAATATTATTTTCATTACTCTATTATTATTTGCTATCAAGTTTGTTAAGTTAAAATATTTCATACTTCAACTACTATTACTAGAATTAAAACATATAAAGAGAGATTTCATGTATTCTCCTTGCATATTTACTTAAATCTATATTTATAATCTTTTTTCTATCTCTAATTTATCTTGAAGTTCTATTTTATTTCCTATATGCTTTGATATACAATAACTTGTAATAGATATAATTCCAGAAATTATTGCTATCATTCCATCATAATAATACTGTTTATGACCGTTGTTTTCTATATATTTTCCTAAATCACTTCCAATATCCTTTTCGAGATAATCTTCTTTAGAGTTATCCATATAATAAATAGTGTATTTATCCACATCATCGCCAAAACCACTGAAATATATTATTTTCTTAGGGACTTTATTATTAAAGTTTATATGAGATTCAATAATGTTAATATTAGTTTTATTAATATATAATATTTTTTCTTCGCATAGGGCATGAAACATGATTATAGGAATATAAAGTACTACTGCAAACAGACTTATAAGACTAATTATTGTTAATAAAACCTCACAAAATACTAAGTTTTTCCTTCTTTTCATTTCAATCTCCTTATGCTCAATAATATAACATAGTGATTTTTGTTTGTCAATATTTTTTTATTGTTTTTCAATAATTTTATTTTTTCATAACCTTATCTCTCTTTCTTAATTAAATTATATACACTATTTTTTCTTTTGAATCTCGCACCTGTATATTCCCCTCTAACTCTATACAATATTTTTCTTTTGTTTTTAGATTTCTCAATATTTCATAAGTTTTTATTTTATCCGCTTCTTTTACACTAAAAATTAATTCAAACGGATATATTTTTAGGGTAAAAAATGAAATTTTCTTTATCTCACGGGCGACTAATAATCGCCCCTACACATTGTTTTTTAATACAAAAAAAGTGCTATTTCTAACACTCTACTTTTAATTTTTTATGTAATTTCTAATTTTTGAATAATTCTTATACTCTATTATTTATATACTCTTCTACTAATTTTATCAATTCTTTCGCTGTTTCAATCTGTGCTTCAGTTTTTTCATTTGATGGAACATATTGATCATCATAGTCACTACGTTCTCTAACTGTTTGTGTCTGTGCTATTTTGCTTCCAATTTTTCTAGGAAAAATTTCTGTTTTTATATAGTTTTTATTAAAATATGATATTACATCTTTATGCTTTTTAAAATCCACTCTCTCTAAAGCAAGTACTGCTCTTATTGCATAAAAAATACTATAATAAGCTCTATTATTTGTACCTATTAAATCATTATTATCATATAGTAATTTTGCACTTATTAAAGCCTCTTTAGCTTTTTCTAGTCTATATTTAGCAAATTCTATAGATGTTTTTTCTTCTTCCATTATAGTTCAACTCCTTCTTTTTGTACATTCATATAAAAAGGTATTGCTTTTAGCCAATGTTTAAACACCTCTATATTTATAACTAATGGAGATAAATCAATATCAAAATTATTATTCCATTCAATATCATATGCTAAATCTACAATCTTTTCATTATATTCCTCAATTTCTATATTACTCAAATCAGTTAAAATCATAATGTCTATGTCAGAACTTTTGTTAAAGTCCCCTCTTGCATATGAACCATAAAGTATTATTTTCTTTATTCTATTGCCTAAAATTTTATTTACTCCTAGTATAAACTCATCTATAATATTGCTTATATTTCTTGGTATCTTTTCCATAAAGCTCTTCACCATCCTTGTTTCTCTTTAATATTATATAACCTATTATAGCATATATTTCTGATTTTGTAACCTTTTTATTTGATTTTTTTCTTTCATGATTCTAATTATTGCAGGTGATTGCTTTAATCTTTACTATTGGTAAATTTTACTACACTTCATGTGAGGCATTGCTATCAACACTTAATCCTATAAGTTTTGTATTCAAATTTTCAAAGTATGTATTGGCTTTCGCAAATCCTATAATTTCTGTCGTGCATACAGGGGTAAAGTCCCCTGGATGTGAAAATAGCACTATCCATTTTCCTCTATAATCTACAAGTTTTATTGGTCCTTGTGTAGTTTCTGCTTCAAAGTCTGGAGCAAATTGTCCTATTCTAACATTTCCATTCATCATAATTTCATAATCCATAAATTTTTTCCTTTCTATGTATAAATCTAGTGTACTATATGTACACTAGATTTCATTATTTTTTGTATATAATATGATGAATTTTTTATTGTGTTACTATTATTTTGATTATATCCCAATAATTATTAAATTTTTCTTTTATTTCTTCGTCTACTTTTTTACCTAACCTTTTTGCAAATTATTCTTCTAGAATAATTTTGCAGGATCAGAGCGATATCTCGGTTTGACATAACTGCCTAAAAGCGTGGCTTTTAACAAGATACAATAAAAAATCTAAATTCCGCCATAATTATCTTCTAAGGAAACTAACCACTCCGTGATTACTTTCCTAAGAATATAAAAAATTAGAGATATCAATTAGATATCTCACTTTTTCTATAATTTATTATTTGTAATCATTGTAGTATTTAAAAAACTTTCATTGTTTTATTAAAACATATTTTTCATAATCTTTTTTAAAGCCAAATTTTTCGTATAGTTTTATTGCATGTGGATTATCTGCATCAAGTTCTATTTTTCTACACTCAATTTCTTCAAGAAAATTTAAGACCATTTGCATTAATGTATTTTGAATTCCATTACATCTGTAATCTTCTTCTGTGTAAACGCTTGTTATATATGCTTTTTTTCCATTAAGAAATTCATCTGATGGTACCATTTGATGAATAATTACACCATTACATGCAACAACTTTATTATTATTTTTGTCTACTGCTATAAAAAAATAAATCGTTTTATTTAATTCTTGTAACAGTATTTTTTTAATATTCTGTCTTACTATGCTCTCATTTTCAATTACTAGACCTTCTTTATTATAGTTAAATATGTTTTGTTTTATTTTTAAATCTACTAAATCATCTATATTATTCATATCTGCCTTTTTGTATATTAAATTCATTTCTTAGTCTCCTTTTCATATTTTATTTTTAAAACTGAATTTTACATACCTAAAAATCTATATATTTCATTTTTTATTTTATCTAATTCATATCCACAAGCTCTACAAACATTCCATCCTCGTTTCTTTTCCATTAATATATGGGGTGGACATACATCGTCAAACTAAATTACGACTTAATATAATCTAATATGTCTCCAGGTTTACAGTCTAAAACCTCACATATTTTATCTAAAGTAGAAAATCTTATTGCTCTTGCCTTATTTGTTTTTAAAATAGACAGATTTGCCTGTGTTATTCCTACTTTTTCTGCTAATTCTTGTGATGACATTTTTCTTTTTGCTAACATTACATCTAAATTTACTATTATCATTTCTCTTTGTCCTCCCTATATAGTTAAATCATTTTCTGATTTGTATTCATTTGCTTGCCTAAACAATTCTGATAATATATATAAAGCTATTGATACACCAAAGAACAGTACAACTAAAAATCCTAAACCTATACAAAATACTATATTCGCTTTAACTAGAAAGAACTCATAAATAGTTTGTATAGCAAATAGTATCGCCATTACTAACGATGCAATACTAGCATTTTTTAGTCTTTTTACTGTGTTGTTAGAAAATGGTTTGTTTTCTTTTAAAGAATCAAATAATCCTATAAATTGTTTAACTATTACTAACATTGCTATTCCATTTGGACATAATACATATATATATGTTCCTCCTATATGCTCTCTCATAAACAGTAATATGATTGGTATTAGTATAAGAGTTGCTATTCCTCCCCAAAAACATACTTGTAAAATAACTTTCAAAATACTTCCTATTCCTTTTTCCCCTGTTACTTGCATCTTAATCTTTCCTCCTTACTATTTTTTCTGTTAATACAATTATTATATAACCTATTACATAACAGACGATATCTTTTATATCAAAAGTTGAACCTAATATTATTTTCATTACTCTATTATTATTTGCTGTCAAGTTTGCTAAGTTAAAATATTGCATTACTTCAACTACTATTGCTAGAATTAAAACATATAAAGATAGATGTTTTAATTTGTTTAGAAATATCGTTTTTGCAAATAAATATATACATTTAATTATTAGTATATCTCCTATGTATGGTCTTATAAAATTATCATGTACATGTTACTAAGGTTTTTCTTTAATCCATTTCAATCTCCTTATGCTCAATAATATAACATAGTATTTTTTGATTGTCAATATTTTTTTATTGTTTTTCAATAATTTTATTTTGTATAAAAGTTTCTTACATATAAAAAACTATACTACCACTTCTTGATAATATAGTTTCTCATTAAATAATTTGATTTTCATTTTCTAATAAATCATTTACATGTTTTTAAACCTTGAAATAGACATATAGGTTCATACTACTTTCTCATATTTTGTTTCATATGTATTAATGTCTTTTCTTCTATAAACTGATAATACTAATGCTAAACTCATCATATTCATTATTAAACTTATTAGTCCATAAGAAACTAACGGTAGATTAAAATTTGCTATTATTCCAAATCCTAAATTCATTGCCACATTAAATAGACTCTGCAAAATAAACATAGTAGAAATTCCTATTGTAAGCCATTTTCCATATTCTTCTTTTATATTTATTGCATTTTTTATTAGTTTAACATTGAATAATATTATAGCTAGTAGCATGCCTAAACTTACAACCCATCCATAATTTGCGAGTATTGAAATAAATGCCCATGCTTCTCCTTGTTCAAAACATGGTCTATATTCTAAGCCTATTCCTTCTACCTCTCCAAATAGTTTTGCAGATTTTATAATTTCATTTCTATCCATTGCTCCCCATCCTGAGCCATTGGGATCTATTCCTGGATAGAATGAATCTATTAGTATTGTTATTATGTATTTTCCAAAGTCGCTAGCTACATATATAAGTATTACTGATAAAAATAGTATTAATGGAATTCCCCAAAGTATTGCAATATATTTTTTACCTTTTTTCTCTAATTTAGATAATTTTATTGTAGATATTATCATATATACTAATCCTAAAATAAATGCTGTAGCAATAGATTGTGTCATTACAAAATGCAAAGAGATAATGCTTAAAACTATTATCTTAATTATATTTATATTAATATTTTTTCCACTTTGAGTGGTTATCTTAATTTTACTTTCTTTATTTATATTATATATAAAACCTACAAAAGCTATTATATATAGTGGAATTGCAATAACCATAGGCAAAATAAGTGTAGAAAAAACATATAAATATCTTATTCCATTAAGCGTCCCACCAATTCCATATGGCATTATAAAACATAAGGTAGCAATTATATAAAATAGCATTGGGTACTTGGACATTTTTCTGTAATCTATAAAGTATATTAAAGTACTTAAAATCATCCCTATTCCTAAAGCTAATATATAGTTACCCATATTAGTTCCTCTACTATACCTATAATCTAATGATATTTCATTTTTCATTCTTATAATTGTAACTAAAATACCAAATGCGATTAAGATTAATATAAGTAATACTAATTTCCAATCTAATTTTGGTCTATGTATTTTGTTTAACTTTTTTCCTAATTCTTCTGCACTTCCCATGTTTTCTATTGCTTTTTCTTCTGCTACATTTTCTTCTATTCCACTTTGTATAAAAGCCTCTTTTTGTTCCTCTATATGGTTTTTCAATTCTTCAGATATTTCATTTCTAATTGGTTTATATTTTATCTTCTCACATACATTATTTAAAAATTCATTAGTTTGCAAAGGAAACACCCCCTATTACTTTGTTAATTCCTGTACTAAATGTAATCCATTCTTCTTTTTGGTCTTTTAATTGTTTTTTTCCAGTTTCTGTAATAGCATAGTATTTTCTTTTTTTTGCTGTTGATTCATCCCAATATGATGTAATTAAATTTTTACTTTCTAGCCCATGTAATATAGGATATAATGTCCCTTCTTTTAATTCAAATACATTTTCTGACTTTTCGCTTAATTCCTTAATAATCTGATATCCATACATATTTTTATATTGCAAAAGATTAAGAACAAGCATTGTTGTGCTACCTCTAGCTAATTCTTTACTAATTTTCATATATACCTCCTTTATACCTAGATATTCTATGTATGTTATACATTGTATATCTAGGTATAAAAAAAGTCAATAGAAAATTTAATAATTTATATGCTCTCTCATAACCAGTAATATGAAAAAAAATAAGGAAACAAAATCTAAATTTCACTTCCTTATTTTTAGTTTTTATTTTTGTACTAATTCAATTCTTGTTTGAATATCATTTAAACTTACATTTAAAAATATCTTTTTATCTAAAGCATCTTTTCCTATACCAAATCTTGCACTTATTTCATCTTTGTTTTGGGTTGTTCCAATACTACTAGCAGTATATATGTTACCATCTCCATCAGATATATAAAAAGCTGCACCACTTGATTTATTAAACTCTTCTGTTTCCATATCTCTACCACTCATTAAAAAATCCACAAAATTATTTATGTTTACTTTCATTATTAATGCTGTTTCTGTTAATTCTGCTTTGTTTATGACAATTCCCTTTACTTCTTTACTTGGTACTAATTCTACTGTTGTTCTTTTATAAAATTTTTCTGGCACATCTATTTCAAATTGCCATTCGCTATCTGATAAACAAACATATTTATTCTCATTAGATTTTGATTCTTCATTATTAGTTTCATCTATACTATATCCTACATCAAATATCCTTATATATAATTTTTTACTTTGCGGAAATCCATTAGTAGACATTAGAACAATTCCAGAATTATTTTTGCCCATTTGATTAATAGTTAAAAAGTTACTATCTGCTCCCAATTCTTGATATAGTTTCTTCGTATAAGTTCGAATTATTTTTTTTGCAGAAACTTTTTTTTCGGACTTTGGACTTTCTGAAACTTCATATATATTATTATTTTCATCATAAATTGCATATCCATAAGAAATCATATCCTTATTTATATCTTCATTTAATTTAATATCCATATCCAGTTTAAAATAATCATTTGTTATCATAAGTGATTTAATTTTTATACCTATTGCATCTTGATATACATAGTCCATGTTAAGATTTTCACTATAGTTGTTTTCATCTATTGCTAATGTTCTTGTAATTACATTTCTATTTTCATACTCTTTATACTCTATATGCCAAGCTATTTTCGCATATACGCTTTTTGCTGTTACTCCTGTTACTAATACAATTAATAATACTGCTACAATATTTAATATTTTCTTTTTCATATCAATACCTCCTTTTATTTTAGAACAAATAGAATTATAATTTTTTTCTCTATCATAAGTGCTTTCCAAAAACTCTTTAAATATTTTGTTGTCTGGCATTTTCATCACTCTCCTTCTTTAAAGAATTTTTCAATTCTCTTATAGTTCTATATATATAATTTTTAGTTGTTGATTCTGTGAGATTCATTTCTTTTGCAATATCAGTTATTTTCATATCAAGTCCATAGTACAAATAAAATATTTTGGCTATTTTTATATCTTTATTTTTCAATGTTTTCCAAATATAAGATACATTTTCTTTTGTGATAAATTGCAATTCTATATCTATATTTGACTCTATTTGCACATCTTCGTTTTCAAAATTTACAATATTATTTTTATCTTTATATTTTGAACGATAATACTTTTTTAAAATGTTCTTTGAAATTCCAATTATAAAACTCTGTTCATCTTCTAATTCAAATTTCTTACTTTTTTTCATTTTTTTATAAAATTCCATATAAGTTTCTTGAATAATGTCATTGACATCATCTAAGTTATTACAATGCAAAATAATATACTTCAAAATATTATTGTATGTTTTACTATATATTTCTTCAAAATTTTCTAATGATATTTGAGTACTCATAATTTTGATCACCTTTCACTTTATTAGTGTATTATTTTTTCAAAAAAGTTTCAATTTTATAAAAAAACTTAAAAATTTTGATAAAATATTAGATCAACTAAAGAACAAATAAGAAAAATCAAAGATTTTTCTTTAATTTGTTCTCGCCCTACCAAAGTTTTCGACTGTAAGGAGAAAATCTGTGGGGGCTAGCGATTATAGCCTTTATATAATAGGAAAGTATCACTTTAGTAAGGTAGAC
>CARPYP010000025.1 GCA_949045875.1 uncultured Clostridia bacterium
TGTTACAGCGCCAACGGTTTCACGTTTTTGGCTTTTCTCGTTTTTTCCTTTCCATATTTTTTTCATTGTGGTTGCCTCCTTGTATAATTTCTATTTTATATTCTCTTTTTATTATATTGTTTTCCTTTTTCCTTGTAAATACATTTTGCTTCTTCAAAAATAACAAAAAATCCGCATTTATTTACGGATTTTCTTGTTTATTGTTTTTATTTTTTATTTGTTAAATTTTTATTTCTAGTTTGTAACATTAACTCATTTTTGCTAGGGATTTATACGTTTTTATTGCTCATTAAATATTTCTGCAAATTCTTCTCCATCAATTTTTTCTTTTTCTAGTAGTATTCCTGCTACTGTGTGTAATTTATCTATATGCTCGCTTAGAATTTCTTGTGCTTTTTTATATGCATTGTCTATTATTTGTTTTGTTTCTGCATCTATTACTGATGCTGTTTGCTCTGAATAGTTCTTTGATTGTGTTAAGTCTCTTCCTAAGAATACTTCCTCTTGTCCTGCTCCAAACATAATGGCTCCAATGGTTTCGCTCATACCATATTTTGATACCATATCTCTTGCAATTTTTGATGCTCTTTCTATATCATTGCTTGCTCCTGTTGATATATCATTTAGTATTAGTTGCTCTGCAACTCTTCCTCCTAATAATGATACTATGCTTTCTTCCATTTCTGATTTTGACATGAATGATTTGTCTTCACTTGGTCTATACATAGTATATCCTCCTGCCATTCCTCTTGGTACTATTGATATTTGATGTACTTTGTCCTGTGTTGGTAAATATCTACTTACTACTGCATGACCTGCTTCATGATATGCTACTAGTTTCTTTTCTTTTTCACTTCTAACTCTAGTTTTCTTTTCTGGTCCCATAGTTACTTTTACCATGGCATCTTCTATTTCATTCATTCCTATTTCTTTTAAATTTCTTCTTGCTGCTAATAGTGCTGCTTCATTTAATATATTTTCAAGGTCTGCTCCTACAAATCCTGCTGTATTTCTTGCTATTGTTTTTAAGTCTACATCTTCTGCTATTCTTTTCTTTCTTGCATGTACTTCTAGTATTTGTTCTCTTGCTAATACATCTGGTGCTGATACTACTATTTGTCTATCAAATCTTCCTGCTCTTAGTAATGCTTTGTCTAATATGTCTGGTCTGTTTGTTGCTGCCATTACTATTACACCTTCGTTTGGTGAGAATCCATCCATTTCTACTAATAATTGGTTTAATGTTTGTTCTCTTTCATCATGCCCTCCTCCAAGTCCTGCTCCACGTTGTCTTCCTACTGCATCAATTTCATCTATAAATATTATACATGGTGAGTTTCTTTTTGCTTGGTCAAATAAGTCTCTTACTCTGGATGCTCCTACACCTACAAACATTTCAACAAAGTCTGAACCACTTATTATGAAAAATGGTACTCCTGCTTCTCCTGCAACTGCTTTTGCAAGTAAGGTTTTTCCTGTTCCTGGTTGTCCTACTAATAGTACTCCTTTTGGAATTCTTGCTCCCATGTTAGTGAATTTTGCTGGATTTTTTAAGAATTCTACTATTTCTTCTAACTCTTCTTTTTCTTCATCAACTCCTGCAACATCTGCAAATGTTATTTTATTTTTGTCTACTGGGGTCATCATTTTGGCTTTACTTTTTCCAAAGCTTACTGATTTTGAACCTCCATTTTGTGAGTTTGCACTCATTGTGAAGAATAAAAATAATAATGCTATTATTATTATTCCAAATGGTGAAATTAATCCTAATATTGTTATTAAGATGTTTTCTGAATTTTCTGTTAATTTGATGTTTCCTGCTTTTAAATAGTCTGTTATATAGTCCATAAAGCTTTCCATATTAGGAATGTTAACTTCTTTTTCTAATGTTTCTCCTTTTAATTTGATATATGCTGATTTTCCATTTGCTGCTATTTCAATTTCTGTGACTTCAGATAATTCTATTTTGCTTATTAATTCTGAGTATGTTAGCTTTTTGTCTTCCCTATCTATTATTGCAGTTGCAAGTACTATTAATATTATTCCTACTATTATGAATCCTGCAAATCTTTGTATTTTGTTTTTCATATTTCTCATCCTTTCTAATTTATGTAAAAATAAAAATGGATAATTATTTTTCATCTTGGTATTTCCTTCGAAGAACGGACGCCCAAAGGGCGCCCCTACAATCAGTGCCTCTATTTTTATTTTTTTACAGTTCTTTATTATGTTACGTACATTGTTTTTATTTTAGCGATATTATGGTATCACAAGTTTTTTATATTTGCAATACTTTTTTGAAAACTTTTTTTGTCGAAACTTGCCTGTATCAAGGCTTTTACTACGGAAGGGCACACTTAATGTGCCCTTCCGTAATGAATAATTAATAGTGAATAGTGAATAATGAATAATATATTTTTTTGTTTTCGATTAAAACTTTTAGGTTTTTGTTTGGTGTTAGGTATTTGTTACCTAAGTTGTTCCCACATAGTTTTATAATGTCTTCTATGTGTACTTTCCCTATGCCTTGGGCATTTCCTTGTAATATCTTTATTGTATGTAATATTAGTCTTTTTTTTATTACTAGGTCTTGTTCGTTGAATAGTTTTAAGTCTAATACTATTTGTTTACCTATCTTTTCTTCTATTAATATTTCTTTATATTTTTGTTTCGTAAGTTTTTCTAGGTATTCGTTCTCTTCGTTTATTATATCTGATAATCTATTTATGGTCATTATTATATTTGGATTAAACTGCTCTTTTATAAGTGGTATTAATATATTTCTTGTTTTGTTTCTTGTATAATCATTTTCAAAGTTTGTTTTGTCTATCCTTGGGTTTAGATTATTTTTTTTACAGTATTCTTCGATTTCTTCTCTTGTTGTTTCTATTAATGGTCTTATGAATTTATCGTCTCTTATTGGTCTTATTCCTTTTAAACCTGATGTTCCGCTTCCTCTTATTATATTCATAAGTACTGTTTCTGCATTGTCATTTGCTGTATGCGCTGTTGCTATTTTATTGGCTTTCGTTTTTATTAATATTTGTTCAAAGAATTCATATCTTGCATTTCTTCCTGTTTCTTCTGTTCCTTTTTTTTCTTCTTTAGCTTTTTTATTAATGTCTATACTTAATACATACACCTCTATGTTTTTTTCCTTGCAATATTTAACTACATAGTCTTCATCTGATTTTGCTTCTTCTCTTATATTATGATTTATATGTGCTGCAATTATACCGAATTCTAGTCCAGTTGTTTTATCCTTTCTAATTTCATCTAATACATTTATTAGTGAGATTGAGTCTGGTCCTCCTGATAGTCCTACAATAATTTTGTCTCCGTTTTGTATTAGATTATATTTTTTTATTGTTTTTAAAATTTCTTCTTTAAACATATTTTTTCTCCATATTTTATTTTTCTTATCCTATGAACAATGGACGCCCGAAGGGCGCCCCTACACATTATTAATATTCGTCATCTCTATAGTGTTCTATGTTTGCAAATTTAGTATAGTTTGACATCCATAACATTTCTGCTGTTCCTACTGAACCACTCCTGTTTTTTGCTATTATTACTTCTGCTATGTTCTTACTTTCACTTTCTTCATTATAATAGTCATCTCTATATAAGAACATTACTATGTCTGCGTCTTGCTCTATTGAACCTGATTCACGTAAGTCTGATAACATTGGTCTATGGTCACTACGTTGTTCTGCCGCTCTTGATAATTGTGATAATGCTATTACTGGTATGTCTAGCTCTTTTGCTAATATTTTTAATGAACGACTTATTTCTGAAATTTCTTGTTCACGGCTTCCATTTCTTCTATTTCCTGAACCTTGTATTAATTGTAAATAGTCTATTATGATTAGTCCTATATTTTTTTCTAATTTTAATTTTCTTGCTTTTGCTCTTATTTCTGTTATTGAAATTCCTGCTGTATCGTCTATATACATTTCTGCTTCTGATAATGGTCCTAATGCTTCTACTATTTTTACCCAATCATTTTCTTCTATTTTTCCAGTTTTTAGTTTATTGCTGTCTACCATTGCTTCACTACACAGTACTCTGTTTACTAATTGTTCTTTTGACATTTCTAAACTAAATAATAATACTGGTATATCTGATTTTGTTGCAGCATTTGTTGCTATATTTAGCGCAAATGCTGTTTTTCCCATTGCTGGCCTTGCTGCTAATATTATTAGTTCTGAGTTATGAAATCCTGCTGTTCTTAAATCTAAGTCAGCAAATCCAGATGGAACTCCAGTAATTCCTTCTTTTTGATTATATAATCTTTCTAATTGTGCAAATGAGTCTACTAATACGTCTTTTATTTGGGAATATCCTGTCTGATTTCTATTTTGCATTAAATCAAATACCTTTTTTTCAGCCTGATCCATTACTGAATTTACTTCTTGTGTTTCATCATATCCTAATGTTATTAATTCATTTGAGGTTTTTATTAAATTCCTGAGTATTGATTTTTCTTCTACTATTTTTATGTATCTTTCTACATTTGCTGTTGTAGGAACTTTCTCTGGTAAGTCTGCTAAATATTCTAATCCACCAACTACATCAAATTTGCCTATAGATAATAATTCATCTTTAACTGTTATTATATCTATTGGCTCTGGTCTATTATATAGACCTATCATTGCTTCAAATATTGCTTTATTGTCTTCACGGTAAAAATCTTCCTTCTTTAGTACTTCTATTGCAGAAATTACAGCATCTTTATCTGTTAACATACTGCCTAGTACTGCTTGTTCCGCTTCTATGTCATTTGGTGGGATTTTTGCTACTGACATTTTTATCTTACCTTTCTTTTTTATTTTATTAAATTAAGTTTTTTATATCGTATTCTTGCATTCAAATAATAATAATTTGAATTTTAATGAGATTTGAACGAAATTCTGTGTAATGGAGTGAACTTTCATTAAAATGAAAATTATTATTATTTGAATGTATTTTATTTAAGTAAATGCTTATTCAGTTACAGATACAGTAAGTTTTCCAATGACTCCTTCATATAATTTTATATCTACTACATATGTTCCTAATGTTTTTATTTGCTCTGGAAGCATTATCTTCTTTTTGTCTACTTTTATTTTAAATTGTTTTTCTAGTGTCTCTGCAATTTCTTTTGATGTTATACTACCAAAAGTTTTTCCATTTTCTCCTGCTTTTGTTGTTATCTTTAATACTATGTTTTTCATTTTTTCTTGTACTTTTTTTGCTTCTTCACATTCTAGGTCTTTTTTGTGTTGTTCAGATGCTTTTTTTGCATTTAATACGTTCATGTTTTGTGCATCTGCTGGTACTGCTAGATTTTTTGGAAATAAATAGTTTCTTGCATATCCATCACTCGCATTTATTATTTCATTCTTTTTTCCGACACCTTTTATGTCTGTGTTTAATATTACTTTCATGAGATTATTTCATTCCTTTCTTATTTATAGTATTTTATCTGGATTGCGGACGCCCTCTAAGTAAAATTTGCTTTGCAAATTTTCCATGACTCATTCGCAAAAGTCTAAAAATAATAAAATAAATTTTCTTATTTTTATATTTTTTCTCATTTCGTCCACCACTACAATTAATAATAATTTAATTTGTGCCTTCGGCAAAATATTCATCTATTTTTTCTATTAGGATGTTTTTGGCTTCTTCTAATGTTACTCCTGTTATTTGTGCTCCTGCTACGCCTATGTGTCCTCCACCGCCTAGTTTTTCTAATATTAATTGTACGTTTATGTCTCCTATTGAACGCCCACTAATACATACTTTCTTTTTTCGGATTCCTAATACAAATGATGTAGTAATATTATTTATTGTCAATAGTTCATCCGCAGATTTCGCACAAATTAAGTTCGCATTTTCATCCTCTTTTTCATATATTGATATTCCAATTGTTTCCCTTACTATTTCTGCATTTTTTACCACATCTGCTATCATATTATAGCTTTCTAAATCACTTTGGAACCATTTTTTTACTTTTAGAATGTCTACATTGTTTTTCCTTAAATATGCTGCTGCTTCAAAGGTTCTAACTCCTGTTTTAAATGTAAAGTTTTTTGTGTCTACCATTATTCCACCATATAGACTTTCTGCTTCAAAAGTAGTTAGTGCTGTTTCATTTGTAGTGTATTGTAATAATTCTGTTACTAATTCTGAGGCAGATGACGCATATACCTCATGGAAACTTAATGTTGCATTTTCGATATAATCTGTACTTCTTCTATGATGATCTATTACAACAATTTTATTTGTTTTTTCTAGTAATTCTGGTACTTCTACATAATTTTTTTTATTTGTATCTACAATTACTAATAATGTGTCTTCTGTGATTTCTGATAAGCTTTGTGTACTATTTATTATTGCATTTTTGTAATCTTCTTGTTTATGTACTTCATTCATAAAGTCTTGTAATGTAGAACCAAATGTATTATTTACTATTTTTGCTGGCTTACCTACAGTTTTTGCAAATTTATATATTCCTATACTTGATCCGATTGAGTCTATATCTCCATTTACATGCCCCATTACCATTACATTTTTTGATTCTTGTATTAGGTCTTCTAATGCATGTGCAACCATTCGTGCTTTTACTTTTGTTCTTTTTTCAACTTCTATACTTCTTCCACCAAAGAAATTGTATTTTTCTTCATTTCTAATTACTGCTTGGTCTCCACCTCTTCCTAGTGCTATATCTAGTGTAGCTAATGCAGTTTTATATTTTTCATAGTCTGTTTCACCATCTTGTGATATGGCTATACTTAATGTTATTTGTAGTGGTCCTTCTATTTTTATTTCTTTTACTGTATCTAATATGTCGAATTTATTTTCTTTTAATATTTCTATATATTTCTGTTCAAACATGAAAACGTAAATATCTCTTTCACTTTTTATTACAATTCCATTTGTTGCTTCTGCCCATTTATATATACTTTTTTCTAATTTTGCTAGTACTTGTGGCTTTTCTTCTGTTGTTAATGCTTTCATTGTTTCTTCATAGTTGTCAATTGATATAATTCCAACACAAGATTTTGATTCTTCGTATTTTTGATTTATAGATAATTCTTCCGTATTGTCTATAAAATATAATACTACCATATATTCTGTTTTTTTCTTTATTCCTTTTTGCTTTTTCTTTAAACATTCCCCAATTATTTTGTAATCTTTTTTTTCTATTTTTATTTGCATGTCTATTGATTTTGAATCGTCATTCTCAACTTGTGTCTTTATTTCTTTAGCTAAATTGTCTAAAATATTTTTAATATCTACATTTCCAAATTCGTTTACAAAGCTTATACTTTTCCATACTATGTTTCCATCTGTTTCTAGTATTGCAAGTGGAAATGGTGAGTTTATTAATGTGTTTTTGGCTGTCGTGTCTATACTAAATGTTAGTTCTTCTATGTGTTGAGTTATTTCTGTTGTTTTTTTGTTGTCTGTCCAGTATGTGTATATTATTATTAGTGCAAAGATTATTATTGATGGTATTATGAAATATATGTTTTGAATACACAATACTATTAATATAATTGCTATAATTGCTATGTATATTCTATTTTTTATTAAAATGTTTTCTATTGCTTTCTTATCATTCTGCATAAAATCCTCCTTTTAATATTCTTTATTTTACACTAATTTGCATGTTTTGTCAAATGAGGTTTTGAGGCTCTTATCCAATTATTTACATTGTTTTTGTTTGTATTTTATGTTAATCTATATTTATAAAGAAATATTTTTATATACATTAATTTATTTTGAAAGGATTGTGTTTTTATGAAAGATAAATTATCTAATTTGTTTAATTCTATGGATGACAAGATTAGAAATTTAATGAAAAGTGGATTGATTTTTTGCTTTGTATTAGCAATTGTATCTTGCTTATTTTTACTTACATATGATTTGTTTTATAGTTCTATTACTGTTTATTACATAGGTTTTTATATTTTAAAGAATAGTATTCTTTTTGCATGTACTTTTTTTGCATTTGGGATTGGGTTTAATAGAATTAAAAAGGAAATGGAGTAAGAAAAATGCAAAATACGAGCTTAGCCTAAAAGGCTAAACTCGTATTTTTGTATGCACTTTAAATTTTGTAACTCCCACTTTTCTTTATTTTAATTCGTCTTTAAACATCTGATTTAACATTTGTGGATTTGCTTGCCCTTTTGTTTCTTTCATTGCTTGACCTACTAAAAATCCTAATGCTTTTTCTTTTCCCGCTTTATAGTCTGCAACAGATTGAGGATTTGCTTCTAATATTTTTAGTACTACTTGTTTTATTGCTCCTTCGTCTGAAATCTGTACCCATCCATTTTCTTTTATTATGTCTTCTGGTTTTTTTGCTTCATCAAACATTTTGTCTAAAACTTTTTTAGCTATCGCACTACTAATCGTACCTTTTTCTATTAGGCTTATTAATTCTGCTAAGTTAGCTCCTGTAAATTTAATGTCTGATGGCTCTAATTCTCTTTCATTTAATATTCTTGATATGTCTGACATTATCCAGTTACATACTGCTTTTGGATTTTTAGAAATTTTAGTTGCTTCTTCAAATAGGTTTGATAAATATTTAGATGCAGTTAACCCATCCGCTTCTTTTTCAGTTAGTTTATAGTCTACTAGATATCTTTGCTTTCTACTTTCTGGTAGTTCTGGCAAATTGTTTTTTATGTTTTCTATGTATTCTTCTGAAAGCTTTATTGCTACTAAGTCTGGGTCTGGGAAATACCTATAGTCTTGAGCATCTTCTTTATCTCTCATTGAGAATGTTCTTCCTGATACATCATCCCATCTTAGTGTTTCTTGTTCTATTTTTCCTCCGTTCTCAAGTACCTCTATCTGGCGTAATCTTTCATATTCAATTGCTCTTACTATACTTCTAAATGAATTCATGTTTTTCATTTCTGTTCTTGTTCCAAATTCCTTTTGTCCCTTTTTTCTTACAGATACATTTACATCTGCTCTAAATGAACCTTCTTGCATTTTACAGTCTGATACCTCTATATATTCAAGTATTGCTTTTAATGTCTTTAAGTATGTATCTACTTCTTTTGAACTTCTCATGTCTGGTTCTGAAACTATTTCTATTAATGGTACTCCTGCTCTATTTAAGTCAACTAAAGTTCCTTGTCCGAAATCATCGTGGTTTAATTTTCCTGCATCTTCTTCTATATGTATTCTTGTAATTCCTATTTTCTTTTTTTCTCCATCTACTGCTATTTCAATGTTTCCATTTTTACATAATGGTCTATCATATTGTGATATTTGATATGCTTTTGGTAAGTCTGGATAAAAATAATTTTTTCTATCATTTTTACTGTTTCTTTCTATTTCACAGTTTGTTGTTATCCCTGCTTTTACTGCATATTCTATTACTTTTTCGTTTAATACTGGTAAAGTTCCTGGCATTGCCATACATATTGGACATACTTGTGTGTTTGGCTCTGCACCGAATTTTGTTGGACATTTACAGAATATTTTTGTTTTTGTTGATAGTTCTGCATGGACTTCTAGTCCTATGACTGTTTCGTATTCTTCGTTTGACATTAATTTTCCTCCCTATTTTATAATAATTAGATAAGATAAATGTGTACATATCATAATTAGTTCACCTAAAAATTTTTCAATTAATATTACTCTTTCAGCTACAGATATTACTTTTTCTTTGTTTTTTATCTTTTTATTTATTATTCTTACATTTAGCATTAATACTACTATTCCTAAAAGAATACTAAATAATAGCCACATTATTCCTATAAAGAATTTAATTATAAAGTCAGATTTGTGCATTAAAATCGCTATTATAGTTATTATTATGAATAGTAAAAGTGGTATTATAAATTCTATAATTGAGACTATATATTTTACATTTTTATCTTCTCTTTTCAGTATTTCTCTAACAAAATATGTTTCAGGTTTAATCTCTTTTTCATTCTCATCAATACGTTTATTTAATATCTTATATAAAGCTTTATAATCGTTAAATACTTCTTTTATAATCATTTTTACTCCTTATTTTGCTTTATACTGTGGTTTATATGTTTCTCTAAATTTCGTTGCTTGTTCATAGGTATATGCTGCATTTAATATTGTTTCTTCGTCGAAACGTTTTCCTATTAATTGCATTCCTACTGGCAAGCCTTTGCTATCTACTCCACAAGGCATAGATAATCCTGGAAGTCCTGCTATATTTACTGAAACTGTACATATATCTGATAAATACATTTCTAGTGGATTATCTGATTTTTCTCCGATTTTGAAGGCTGTTGTTGGTGCTGTTGGTGTTAATATTATATCATGATTTTCAAATATTTCATCAAATCTACTTTTTACTAATGTTCTAACTTGTTGTGCCTTTTTGTAATATGCATCATAATATCCTGAACTTAATACATATGTACCAAGTATTATTCTTCTTTTTACTTCATCTCCAAATCCTTCGCTTCTTGAGTTTATATATATCTCCCTTAAATTATTAAATTTTGGACTTCTATATCCATATCTAATTCCATCAAATCTACCTAAGTTTGAACTTGCCTCTGCACATGCAATGATGTAATATGTAGCTAATGCGTATTCTGCTACATCCAATGATACTTCTTCTACCATTGCTCCTAATTCTTTGTATTTCTCTATTGCATTTTCTAGCTTAGCTTTTACTTCCTCGTTTATTCCTTCTCCAAAGAATTCTTTTGGAACTGCTATTTTTAGTCCTTTTATATCATTTCTTAATGCTTTTGTGTAGTCCTTTTTTTCTTGTTCTGCTGATGTTGTGTCTTTATCATCATGTCCTGCTATTACATTTAATAAAATTGCAGTATCTTCAATATCTTTTGTAAGTGTTCCTATCTGGTCTAATGATGATGCATATGCAATAAGTCCATATCTTGAAATTAGTCCATATGTAGGTTTTAATCCTACAATTCCACAACATCCTGCTGGCTGACGAATACTTCCTCCTGTGTCTGAACCTAAAGCCCATGGCACCATATTTGAGGCTACTGCAGCTGCTGAACCTCCTGATGAACCTCCTGGCACTCTACTTAAATCCCATGGATTTTTAGTTTTTTTGAAATATGAATTTTCTGTTGAGCTTCCCATAGCAAATTCATCCATATTTGTTTTTCCAAGGCTTATCATGTTTTCATCATTTATTTTTTCTATTACTGTTGCATTATATGGAGCAATAAAGTTTTCTAGCATTTTAGAAGCACATGTAGTTTTGGTTCCTTTTATACACATATTATCTTTTATTCCTATTGGAATTCCTGCTAATTCTCCTTTTATTTCTCCCTTATTTACCTTTTCTTCAATAATCTTTGATTTTTCTAGTGCTTCATCTGTTGTTAGTGTAATAAATGCTTGTACATCTTTTTCTTTCTCATTTATTCTTTCTATATATGCTTTATTTATTTCTGTTATTGTAAGTTCTTTGTTTTTTATCTTTTCTTGCAATTCATGAACTGTTAATTCTGTAATATTCATTTTCTATTATCATTCCTTCCCTATAATATCTTTGACAATAGATAATTAATAATTAATTATCTAAGGTATCATTTATTTTTCAAACGCCTATTGTACGACTTTAGGTACTCTAATCATACTATCCTGTTCCTCTGGAAAATTTTTAATCATACCTTCTATATTATCAAATTTATCTATTTCATCTTTTCTAAAAACATTATAGGAATCTCTTTCACCTACAGTTTCTTTTAAATCTCCTACATCTATTTTATTTACTAAATTTGCATAGTTTAATATGTCTTGTAAATTTAACAGATATTTTTCTATTTCATTATCTTGCAATTTTAGTCTTGCTAAGTTTGCAATATGCAATAATTCTTCCTTTTTTACCTCCATTAAACTCTCTCCTTCTCTTTATGATTATATTTAATTATATAGTAATTTCTTCAAAGAACATTCGATGTTCTCCTACATTTTATAATATTATATATTTATTCTTGTGTAAAATCAATGTTTTATTGTGATTTTCCAGGGAAATTTAATCATATTGTTACAATTCACAGTCATTATAATTCGTAAATAAATTTGTGTTTGTATAAGAACCCTCAGTCACTGCGTGACAGCTCCCTTAAATAAGGGAGCCAAGGGCGTAGAGAACATCTTGCCTCCCTTATCTAAGGGAGGTGGCAGCCGAAGGCTGACGGAGGGTTTTAAAAATCGAAAACATATAATCCCTCCCCACAAACCCAAATTTATATATGAGGCTAGCTGTGAATTGTAACATTATATTACAGAAATATTACAAAGACCAAGAGCAGTATTTAGAAATAGGAACCCTCTTTCCTAGAATATAAAAAACAGAGAACGATTATATCGCCCTCCTGTATATTTGTATTATTATCTAATTCTAGAATAAACTGAATAGGAATGAAGCTATTGATGTTGCTGCCATTACTACTACTATACCAACTATTAATGGTACAAAAGATTTTTGATATCCTGTTTTTTCTTCTACACTTCCTGTCATATATTTTATACCAAGTATTAGTATAATTACTATACCAATTATTATTGCGGCATTTCTAATGTAAGCTATAACTTTTCCTATTGTTTCTGGTAATGTTCCCATATTTACAGATGTAAGATTTGCTGAATTTTCTATATCAGTTATCAATCCACCTGCTGCAAATACTTCACTTACTGATAAAACTATCATTGCTACTAATAATACTATTGTTAATATTTTTGTAACCTTTTTCATTTATTTCCCTCCTCTTTTATTCTCTATATTTTTTACTCTCATTGTTATGAGAAACATTAAAGTCTTTTATATGTTATTATGAATCAGTTGTAATATAAATTTCCATATTGTAAAAGCACATGCTCCAGTTGCTACTGACACTAAATATGGAATAATTAAGTGCTTTGAATCTGCTCTTTCATCTACACTTCCTATTACTATTCTAATTCCTAATATTGTACCAATAATTATTGCAAGTATTATTACTATTATCATAGCTATATTATATAAATAATTTACAACATTATATAAGTTTTGATAATTTATTATGTTTATTTTGCGGTTTTTACCATTCTCTAAAAAATCCTGTGCCGAGTCAAATGCATCAGAAAATCCTGAAGCTTGTACATTTGAAATACTTGTAAATACTATAATGGCAATAATAAATATAAATATCATAGTCAATATCTTTTTATTCATTTTTTTCTCCTTATTATATGTCATTTTATAAATTAAAAGCCGAGAATATAACATCAACTATACTAGTTACTAGTGTAATAAACACTACCCCTATAATAATATTCATTGATGTCTTTTTATAGTTAGCTTTTTCTTCTACACTTCCTAGCATAAATTGAATTCCCAATATTGTAATTACCAATATTGTAATAATTATAGACATATTCCTTAAAAATTTTATAAGAAATCCAGCTACATTAATTACTTTAGATGGAACTGGTTGACTTACACTAAAGTTCCAATCCATAATGTCATCACTTGCTTGAACTTTTGATACACTTGCAAATAATATAATCGTTAGAATAAATATAATTATTATTGCAAATATTTTTTTATTTTTCATTCTATTTCCCCTTATAATATATACAGTATAAGTGGAATATTACATTAGCTTTTATTGTAATGTATCCTCATTTATACTACTACATCTTTATTATACATTATTTATCTTTTTTTTGCAATATGTTTTTATTTTTTTACTAAATATAAATCCTTTTCTTGGCTTTTACTGCCTTTTCTGTAAAACTCTGCTATCAGTTCGTCTAATTCTACACTTAATCTATATATAATACTGTAATCTTTGTTTTCTGCTATACTTTGATTTAATTCATCTCTTTTTTTACAAATATCGTCATTTAACATATAATTCCTCCTTTATTATGATTTTTTTGTATTATTTTTATTAAGTGTCAATAGATTATTATTTTATTAAAGAAAATTGTCGATTTTTCTTATATAAAAACTAATTTTGAACCTTATATTATAAAAATAACATATTTTTACAATATCGTCAATAAAATTGCAGTATTTCTCATATTTTTCATGTTCGATTTTTCTATTATTTTTCACTATTTCTGATATTTTTCTCTTTTTTGTGACATAAGTGTAGCGAAATTTATCGAATATTAGATAATTTTAGATTTTATAATAATCAATGAAATTTTCGATTACATGGTTCGTGTTTCACGGCAATTTCATCGAATATTACAAAATTGAAACATTTAAATAACTGAAATTTATAGAGATATTACAATCTTGTAATAAATAAATTACCGTGTTCGTATTTTACATAACATTGACTTTTCGTTAGAAATTTGGTATAATTTAGTTATGATAAAACAAGTTTTAATGCAGAACAAGGAGGAAAACTATGTTATGTTAGAAGGTATTATAATGTACTTAGTGATTATGGCGATTTTATCACCATACATGAAAAATCCGTTTGCCAACAGGATCGGTTCTGGCTCTCGGCGTGCTTTTAAGGCTATCAGAAAGTCAATTTGGAAGTTCCTTTGCCTTCCGAATAAACTGTGGAGTCGCTGGATCAAGTGGAAGTTTCTTGTAAGTACTTGCACATTCATATTCTGGTTGATTGTATTTGCAGTAGCTTTCTCTTAACCCATCCTCAAAAACCAAACCCGATGCTAGTGTACTAGTATCGGGTTTGGTTTATATAAAAAATCTAAAAAATCATAGATAAGTTTAATTATTGGCTAGAAGCATTACCATTTTATATAAATGTACAAAATGAGGGAGTTGTTTTAAATGAAAGGTAAAGTAAATACTTTAGTTCAAATACAAACAGCAGAAGATCTTATAAAATTAGTAGAAGAATATATAAATAATAAACTCTCAAAATAGAAAATTTGAGAGTTCATCATTTTGTATAAGTTATGCTAAAGATATCATTTAGTTTCAACAATAGATATAACCATTTTTTCTTCATTAAATGTGTCTTTTAATATTTGTTCTGCAAATTCTTTTGTTACTTGATTATATTCTTCTAGATAATCAAAACTATTTATTCCTTTAAAATAGTCTGATAAGAACATCCTTCCAATATCTGCTACTGAATTATAGTCTGTTACATATCTTCCATAAATCTTTTTCTTTGTTCTTGTGAATATTTCTTCTTCTATTCCATTTTGTTTCATTATTTCTAATGCTTTTTTGAATTCTTCGTTTACTTTTCTTGGTTCTTTTGATTGCCCTGTTATTAATATATGTGCATAGTTATTGGTAAATTCATAGTCTAGTTGTGGCTCTATTAATAGTAATCCTTCACTATATAGCTTTCTATAAAGTTCAGACCCTTTTCCGAATAACATCTCTAATAAGATTTCTATTGCGATATGTTTTTTTACTATGTTTTCAGCATTTGGCTTGTCTAAAAATCCTATTGTGAATAATGGATTGTTCACATCCATTTTTACTATTTTCTCTTTTTCGTTTATTTCTGTTTCTACACCAGTATATATTCTTTTTATTTCTCCACCATTTTCATTTTTTATAATTCTTTTTTTGATTTCTTCTAATATTTGTTCTGGTACAAAGTCTCCACAGATTACCATTGCCATATTTGCTAAATTGTAAAAGGTGTCGCAACAATTATATAGTGTTTGTGGTGTTATTTCTGATATTGATTCTACTGTTCCTGCAATGTCTAATCTTACTGGATTTTCTTTGTACATGCATTTTATTGCATTTAAATATACTTGCCATTCTGGATAGTCCTCATACATTTTGATTTCTTGTGCTATTATTCCTTTTTCTTTTTCTACATTTTCATCTGTAAAATATGGATTTTGGACATAATCCATGAATTCGTCTAAGGCTTCGTAGAAATTGTCTGTTGCTTCATATAAATATGCTGTGTGGTCATTTGTTGTATATGCATTTGCGTCTACTCCTATTGCTGATAATGTGTCTAGGCTGTTTGTTCCATTTCTTTGTTCAAACATTTTGTGTTCTAAAAAGTGTGCAACTCCATCTGGTATTCTTACTTCTTCTCCTGTTTTTGGTACTATGAAATGATTGTCTATTGAACCAAAGTGGGTTGACCATATTATATATTTTTTTGCTGTGTTGTTTTTTGGTATGATCATTACGGTTAAACCGTTTTCTAGCTTTTCTATATATAGTTTTTCCTTTACTTTATTGTTTTCTATTATTTCCATTTTATTTCCTTCTCCTTTTCTTTTTTATAATTTTTAGGGTAATTCATTCGTGGAATGAATATGTCAAAATTCATGTATCAATATTATTATTGTTATAGCGGACGCCCAAAGGGCGCCCCTACAATGGATATACAATATATTTGTTATGAATATAAATGTTTAAAGTCTTATAATTTCATTGGGCAGACACAGATCCTACCCCCTACGTCGATTTGTTTCTCAATACTTAATATATTATCAAAGTTCCCCTGTGCTGATATTAGCTCTTTAATCCCTTAAAAAATAGATTATATTAATTTTTATAGAATTTGCAATGTCTATGACTGCTTGTTTTTCTACTTTTTGTACATTTTCTTCATATTCGACATATTCCATTTTGTGTTCAGATATTTCTTGACCAAAGTGGTACATCATTTCACTGTCTTGTTCTTCTGGTATTGATTTTATAGTTGCTATTACACTTGCTTTTGCATTTTTTATGTCTTCTTCTGTAAATTCTCCCTTTTTCATGTCTTCTATTTGAATTTTTATTAAATCTAATGCTTTTTTGTAGTCTTCAATTTCTATTCCACATCTTATAAATACATTGTTTTTATGTCTTACATAGTTTGAACCTGCTACATATGCTAAATGTTCTTTTTCTCTTACATTTTGAAACATTTTTGATGTTGGTGTTCCTCCTAGTATTGCATTATATATTAGTGCTGCATATTTAGATTCTTTATCACTCTTGCCTATTTCTAACCCAAGTACTAGTTTTCCTTGTGATACTTCCATTTTTTCTTCTATAATTCTTTCTTGTTCTATTTCATCTGCTTTTTGACTTTTTTTATTATATATTGGTTGTCTTTCATTTATATTTTTTATGTTATCATTTTCCATTGCTATTTGTTTTGAACCTTCGTCTATTTCTCCTGATATGAATATGTCTATTTTACATTCAGATATCATCTTTTTATAGTGTTCATATAAGTTTTTAGCATCTATTTTTTCTAATTCTTCTACATATCCATATTTATATAACCCATATGGTTTATCTTTATACATTTCTTCTATACATCTCTCATATGCATATTTTGATTTGTTGTCTATCTTTCCTAGTATTATTTGTTTTAAGTTTTCTTTTTCACTTTCTACATATTCTTCCTTGAAACTGTTATTTTCTATTAATGGATTAAATACTATGTCTAATAAAACTTTCATGCTTTCTTCTAATATGTTTTCTTGTCCTGGCAAAAAGTTGTTGTTTATGCTTTCCATATAAAATTTTAATACATGGTTATCCCCAGTTTTATCCACACCACAGTTAAAATCGGCTCCATACATTTCGTCTAGTTTGTTACTGATTTTTTCAAGGTTTGTTAGTTCTTTTGAGCCTCTTCTTAATACCATTGGTATTAATGCATTTTTTGTTACGTCTTCTCTATTTAACGGTGTTGTTAAAAATACCGCTAATAGGTTTGTTTTGAATTTGTTTGTGTTAATTATATGAAGGTTTATTCCTTCTTTTAATTTTATTTTATTACAGTTCATAAGTTTCTCTTCCTTTCTTATTTTATATTATAGTCATTTTTAGTTTAAATATTTATTTTTTTGTATTTTTGTTTATGATTTTATATCTTTTGGGCACATTGCAATGTGCCCCTACATTATTTAATGGGTCTGTTTTCCAATTGAATGGGTTGTATTCTATGTATTCCATTGTGACTTGCAATTCTTTTTCGTTTCGAACTACATGTTCATAATAGTTTCGTTGCCAGAGTTTTATATCTTTATTGTACTTCTTATTTAATTCTCTTGTTACCCTTCCTTTTATTGCTCTTATAATTTCTGGTATTGAATTTGATGTTGATGTACCAAATTTTTCAAATGTAGGGGCACATTGCAATGTGCCCTTCGATTTTATTGAAATTATCATATGCACATGATTAGGCATTATTACATAATTTTCAATTTTAATATTCCTTCTCATTTCACTTGTTTTCACTATTTCTTGTTCTACAATTCTTCCGATTTCTGTTAATTTAATTTTTAGGTTCTCTGGGCACATGCAATGTGCCCCTATAGTAGTGTTTGATTTCATTTTTTTATTTTGTTCTAAAATACTATTTTCTCTTATAATTTTACTTAATATGTTTTTACGTTCGTGTGTACATATTGTTATAAAGTACATCCCTTTTTGTGAGTAATCGTATTCTCTTAATCTTATTGTGTGTCTATGAGGGTGGTCTATGTTTTCCAATTTTTTTCCTCCTTTTTATGTTGTTCCCTCATTATTTGTTTATTATATTACATTTTTTTGTTATGTGCAATAAAAAAATTGGGAACAGTTTTTGGCTCCCAATTTTTCCTTTTTATATGTTTCTTTTTCATGGGCACATGCAATGTGCCCCTACATTTTCTCTATTTAAAATTTCCTTTTCCTTGCTGCTTCTGATTTTTTCTTTCTTCGAAAAACCTGTAAAATTCACTTCGTGAATTTTTCATGCTTTTCTGACTAGAAAAATTAATATATTTAAAATTTTCTCTTTCTCGCTGCTTCTGATTTTTTTTCTTCGAAAAACCTGTAAAATTCACTTTGTGAATTTTTCATGCTTTTTCAGAGAGTAAAATCTATACTATATTTAAAATTTCCTTTTCCTTGCTGCTTCTGATTTTTTCTTTCTTTTAACGCTAGGTTTTTCATAATGTTCTCTTTTTCTTACTTCTTGTAGTACTCCGTTTCTTGCACATTGTCTTTTAAATCTTTTTAGTGCATCTTCGATGTTTCCATTATTTACTTTTATTTCTGACATTATTACTCCCCCCTCTCTAGTAGTTTTCAATTTGCTCGTTTATTATACTATATGTTTATGCAGTTTGTCAAGGTATAGTATCTTAATTTTCAAAGTTTTCAAATAAGTCTCCCATTGCTTTACTTTCATTTAACCTTTTTATCGCTTCTGCAAATAATGGCGCTATTGATAATACTCGTATTTGAGGTATTTGCTTTTCTTTTGGCAATGGTATTGTGTTTGTTATTACTAGTTCTTTTAGTGCTGATTTTTGTATTCTTTCTATTGCTGGTCCTGATAGTACTCCATGTGTACATCCTGCATATATCTCTTTTGCTCCAAATCTTTCTAGTATTCCTACTGTTTCCATCATTGAGCCTGCTGTGTCTATTTCATCGTCAAATATTACTGCTGTTTTTCCTTTTACTTCTCCTATTACTGTTGTTGCTATGGCTTTGTCATCGTTTCCGTCTCTTCTTTTGTCTATTAATGCTATTGGACAGTTGAAGTATTTTGAGTATTTATATGCTTTTTTTGAACTTCCTGCGTCTGTTGCTACTATTACCATGTCGTCTAACTTTTTTGATTTGAAATATTCTTGTAATAATATTTGTGCAGATAGCCTGTCACAGTTTATGTCATTAAAGTATGCTTGTATTGCTGAGTTGTGTAAGTCACAACTCATTACTCTGTCCGCTCCTGCTACTTCTATTAGTTGTGCCATTAATTTGGCTGTTATTGGTATTCTTGGTTGGTCTTTTTTGTCTGATCTTGAGTATAAGTAATATGGTAGTACTACTGTTATTCTTTTTGCTGATGCTCTTTTTGCTGCATCTACTGATATTAGCATTTCCATAACTCTTTCGTTTACTGGTGGTGTTGTTGTTTGAACTAAATATACGTCTTGGTCTCTAACTGTTTCTCCTAGTTGTACAAATGTGTTGTCATTTTTGAATTTCATTGTTTCTATTTTTCCAAGTGGTAGGTTTAAACTTTCACAGATTTCCTTTGTAAATCCTTCTGCTTCTTTACTACAAGCAAAAACTTTGATATTTTCCATATCATAAACCCCCCCAATAATTTTAAGTTTTCCTTAAAATTTTTTTATTTACATTTTTGTCGATTTATCTGTACTACATTATTTTAGATTATTTTTTCTAAAATGTCAATGTTTTTCTAGAATTTGGATATTTCATTTATCCCATGATATTATTTTATTTTGTGCTAGACATTCTGGTACATCTAGTATTCTTTGGTTTGCTGAACCTTTGAATCTTAGGTTTGGTACTTTTTTGTCTATTTCAAATTTTCCGTCTACTAATACGTTTATTTCTTTTAGACAGTTGTTTGTCGTTTCATCATTTCTTTTTTCTAATTCTTCTAATGTGTACCCTGTATAACACCATACATTGAAGTTTGGCTTTTCTTTTTTTACGTCTTTTATAAATTTTAGTACTTCTCCTATGTTTTCTTTACATAGTGGCTCTCCTCCACTTATTGTTATTCCTTTTAGGATTGAGTTTTCTTTTATTTTTCCTATTAGTTCTTGCTTTTTTGCTTCGTCAAATTTTGTTCCATAGTTGTAGTCTTGAGCTATTTTGTTTTGACATCCTGGACATCCATGCGGACACCCACTTACAAATAGTACCGCTCTCCATCCTGCTCCGTTTGATATGCTTTCGTCATAAAATCCTGCTAGGTTCATGTTTGGTTTTCCTTTCATTTTTGGTAGACACATGGTCTAATTATTTTTGTTGTTTTTGTTTTATGGTTATAATTCGCAACTATCTTAATATAAAAATTTGCGTTTGTGGGGATGATTTTTATGTTTTCGATTTTTAAAACCCTCCGTCAGCCTTCGGCTGCTACCTCCCTTAGGTAAGGGAGGCAAGAATCTACTCTACCACCTTGGCTCCCTTATTTAAGGGAGCTGTCACGCAGTGACTGAGGGTTCTTATACAACCCCCAATATATATTGGAACGCAAATTGTAATGTTTTATATGCACATCTTATGCTTGTGTATCGTGTGTTACTCTATCTTTTAATTCTGCTAGCTTACCTTTTGTCGAGTAAAATTGTCTTCGCCAATTTTCCACGAATGCTGGTTTTCTTTTTAGCAAATATTTCTAATTTGCTTGTGTATCGTGTGTTACTCTATCTTTTAATTCTGCTAGCTTACCAGCATTCCAGCGTGATGTTGTTCCTACTAGGTAGCCTGTTATTCTTTGGATTGTGTCTATGTTTTTGCTTCCACACATTGGACATTCTATTAAGTCCGCTTCTGCATTTTCAAATCCACAGTCCATACATCTTGATCTTGTATGGTTTACTGATCCATATCCCATGTTGTATTTGTCCATTAGGTCTACTACCGCTTCTACACTTTCTGGATTGTGCGTTGCGTCTCCGTCTAGTTCTATATAGAAAATGTGCCCTCCTCTTGTTAGTTCATGATATGGTGCTTCAATTTTTGCTTTGTGCTCTGCTGCACATTTATAGTATACTGGTACATGATTACTGTTTGTATAATAGTCTCTGTCTGTTACTCCATGTATTATTCCATATTGCACTCTGTCTATTTTTGTAAATCTTCCCGCTAATCCTTCTGCTGGTGTCGCTAGTACTGAAAAGTTTAAGTCATATTTGTCTGAAAATCCATCTACTTCTTCTTTCATGTTTTTTACTATTTCTAACCCTAATTCTTGCGATTTTTCTGATTCTCCATGATGTTTCCCTGTTAATACTACTAATGCTTCTGCTAATCCTATAAATCCTATTCCTAGTGTTCCTTGTTTTAATAGTTCTTCTACTTTGTCGTTTGGTGCTAGTTTCTCACTTCCATTCCATAATCCTGACATTAATAATGGGAATTGCTTTTTTAGTGCTGTACATTGGAATGTGTATCTATCATATAATTGTCTCGCACATACTCCAATGTATTGCTCTAGTTTTTGCATAAATATTTTCTTTTCTACTTTTAGGAATCTTTCGTTCATGGATTTTTCACTTCCAATTCCTATTGCAAAGTTTATTCCAAGTTGATTTTGTGCTTCTTGGTTTGATTCCATCGCTATTTTTACAAAGTTTATTGTTGTGAATGATAGGTTTCCTCTTCCAACTGATGTTTTTTCTCCATGTCTGTTTTCAAATACTCTTGTCCTACATCCCATTGTTGCTGCTTCATATTCATATCTTTTTGGATCATTTTTATTCCATTTTTCATGTATATTAAATGTCGCATCTAGATTTATAAAGTTAGGAAAAAATCTTTTGGCTGTTACTGTACATGCATATTTATATAAATCATAGTTTTTATCTTCTGGAAGATAGTTTACTCCTTTTTTCTTTTTCCAGATTTGTATTGGGAATATTGGGGTTTCGTTGTTTCCTACTCCTCTTTCTGTTGATTTTAATATTTCTCTTATTATACATCTTCCTTCTGGTGATGTATCTGTTCCATAGTTTATTGAACTAAATACTACTTGATTTCCTCCTCTTGAGTGTATTGTGTTCATATTGTGTATAAATGCTTCCATTGATTGATGTACTCTTCCTACTGTGTTGTTTATTGCTGCTTGTATATATCTGTCTTCTCCTTTTAGTTCTGATAAATCTTTTTTTAAATAGTCTTCTAATTCATAGTCATAATATTTTGATAAGTCTTTTCCTACTGTGTCTCCAACTTTTTTTAGTTCTTCTTTAAATGTTTCTCTTACATATGGCGCTAAGTAATAGTCAAATGCTGGTATTGCCTGTCCTCCATGCATTTCGTTTTGAACTGTCTCCATTGAAATACATCCTAGTATACTTGCTGTTTCTATTCTTTTTGCTGGTCTCGAACTTCCATGTCCTGCTTTGAATCCGTTTTCTAAAATTCTATCTAATGGATGTTGTAAACATGTTAAACTTTTTGTTGGATAATAGTCTTTATCATGTATATGGATATATCCTCCTTTCACTGCTTCCCTTGCTTCTGTTGATAGTAAGAAATCATCAACAAATGGTTTTGTTGTCTCACTTGCAAATTTCATCATCATTCCAGCAGGTGTGTCTGCGTTCATATTCGCATTTTCTCTTGTTACATCATTTGATTTTGTTTCAATTATTTCTAAGAACATGTCTTTTGATCTCGCTTTTCTTGCAACATCTCTATTGTATCTATATGTTATATACATTTGGGCTACTTCTTTTCTTGAAGATGCCATTAATTTTTTCTCTACTAAGTCTTCTATCTCATATACTGTTGTTTGAATTTTTCCTTCTAATTGCTTTTCAACACCATCTGCTATTTTATTTGCTAATTCAATATCTACTCCTGCTGTTGTTTGCATCATTGCTAAACTTATTGCTTTAATAATTCTTTCTCTATTATATTCTACCATTCTTCCATCTCTTTTTACTACTTGCATTTTAATGCCCCCCTATTTGTATTTTTATCTCTGTAACTTTCAGAGTGACCTTATAATACAAAAAAAAAATACCAAAGTCAAGAAATATTCCTATTTCTTGACTCTGATATATATTCTTAGAGTATCAACACTTTTAAGCATTTTATACTGTTGGTAAATATTCACTTTTGTTTTCTATACATTAGTTATAACAATAGTTATACTACATATTTTGCTTTTTTGTAGAATTATTACAAAATTGTTACAAAAATATTTCATTTTTGTAATATTTATTTGTTTAGGAATTTGATTTTGTTTATGCTTGGTCCTTTTTTATTTATTATAGTTATAGAAATATATCCACATATTCCTAATGATACTATTATCATCATTATTACCATTATGCTTACTACTTCTCCTGTTTTTATATTTACTACTACTACTGCTTCTGATTTATCATCTTCCATGTCTGTGTCTTCATAATATGCTGTGTTTAATGTCTCTATTATTTGCACTGTACTTGATTTTGAACCCAAATTATTCTCTTTGTTAACCCATTTTACGGTTAATTTTAAGTCTTTACTTTCTCCTGCACCTAATTGCACTTCACTTGATATTTTTCCTTCTGTATATTTTTTCCAGTATTCTGGAGTTTGTACTATCTCATAGCCTTCTGGTATTGTTTCTAATATTTTGGCTATTCCTGCTAATTCTCCTTCGTTTGTTACTTTTATATTGTATTTTACAGTTAATTCCGTATTCTTAATTTCTTCTGATTTTATTTCTACTTTTGCTAGTTTGTCGTCTGTTATTTCAATATTTTTTCCGTTTATATTAATGGCTTCTATTGTTTCTTCTACAGAGAAATTAAAGTCTAGTTTTCTATAGCTGTATATTACTGTATTTTCTAATTCTGTTAGTTTTCCTTTTTGATTTTCTGTACTTTTTACTAAAATGTAATATGGTATTTCTTTTTCTTCTGTTTCATAGTCATCTCCTATGTTTCCAGGGATTTGATATGAATATGTTTTATCCTCTTCGCCCTCTTTATAGCTAATGTCTTGTTCTGTGTCTATATCTATGTATCTTACATTTAGTATCGTATTTTGTGTCTTTTCATATATATACATTACTGTTTCATCTTCTGTTATTGTTCCTTCTGGATTTCCTTTTACTTCTACATATTTATAGTTTTCTATTTCCTTTTGTTCTGTTTTATAGTTTTCTCCTACTGTTCCTTCTATTAATATATCTTCTAATAATGAGTTTCCTTCTTTGTCTTGATATTTAACTGTTATTTGTGCTTTTGCAATTTCATAATAGTAGATTACTTCTTGCTCTTCTTCTTTTATTTTTCCTGTTTCATTGTTTGTTGATTCTATGTATTTATATCCTTTTATTTCTTTCTTTTCTGTTTTGTATTCTTTTCCTATTTTATCTACTATTTCTTCTGTTTCTGCAATTTCATTTCCACTTGCTTTATCAATATATTTTACTATAACTTTTCCTGGTACATTTACGTTTGTAGTAAATGTTTGCACTTTTTCGTATTTTTCTCGTGTCTCATATAATTCTATTTTTGCTTTTACTTCTGTTTCAATTTTTTCTTGTTCTAAGTCCAAATCTCTATATGTTAGTTTTATTTGTTTTGTTATATCTAACACAAATGCTTCAGGTTCATCATGTTCTGGTTCTTCAGATAAAAGACTTATCATTTTTCCTGCATTAATATCTTCTAACTCAATTTCCCAACTTATTAATTTCTCTTCTTTATTATATATTCCATCACCAATATCTGATTTTTCTAAATCAATTTCATATGGCAATCTTTTTTCTATTGTTACTTTTCCTTCTCCTATATAATCTTCAATTTCTGATTTAATGTTTATTGTATAGTCTATGTCTTCTTTTGCTTGTATTTCTTTCTTTCCATCTATTGTTATTTCTGTGTTTAAATCTAAATCCATTTGTTTATATGAATTTGTTATTATTGTTATATAGTTCGTTGCATTTTCATCTTGAGTTTCTTTTTGTTCTATTTCAGCTTGTTCGTATTCTTCTAAATCTCCTTCATTTGTTTCTTTTTCTGTTATTTGATATGTTATTTTTTCTCCTGCTTTATTGTATTTTGCTAAACCATTTTCTTCATATGTCCAGTTGTTTTCTTCGTTTAATTCTTTTGTAAGAATTCTATCATTTGGCATTATTCTTATTTCTACTGTTACACTTTCTGGACGTTTATTTTTTGAATTTTCATTGTCTTCCCATACTTTTATTACTTTAAAGTTTGATTTATAGTCTTGTTTTATTTCTTCACTTTCTATTGCATTTTTTTCTGCAATTACTTCTCCAGTTTTATTTAAATATGTCTCTGGATAATATGTTGTTGTATTTCCTGTTACTGTATTTACTAGGTCTTGTGTCACATCTTGTTCTTTATATACAATTTCAATTTGCTTTGTTATATCTTTTGTATAATTTCCATTTATAAATGTATTAATATTATTAATTTCTTCTATCCAAGTTATTGTATGGTTCTGCTCATTGTAATTACCGCCTGCTAATTCTGATTTATCTATATCTATCTTAGCTGGCAATGTATCTACTATCTCTATGGTTGCTTTTCCTATATAGTTATTTATTTTACTAGTATATTTAATATTATAGTTTACTTTTCCATCTTCTTTGGTTAGGACTAACTCTTCACTTTGTGTATTTGTAGGTACAGTTGTGTTTAATATTATATTATTTTCAATTGTTGGTGTAGTTAGACTATAATAGTAGTTTACCTCTATTTGATTATTTGTCATTATTCCTGTATGTCCCACTGGTGTTTCATTTATACATGTATAATTTAATGGAACTTTATTTGACTTATTTGTTGTATACGCTTGTCCTTCTATTCCTTGTTCTATTTCGTCTTCTACTAATTTTATTGTTGTATATCTATTGTCCTCTGTTTCTGCTTCTTTATCATAAATATAATGATGTACTACTACTTGTGATTGGTTTACAATGTAATATATATTAAGTATATTATCTTCTGTTGTTATTTCTAAAGTTTCTTTGTCTACACTGTCATATTTATATCCTGATATTTGTATAATTTCATCTGTTGATGTTATTATATTTCCGAATGTTTGATTTTCTTCTATTTTTGCTTCACTTATTACTTTATTTGTACCTTTTTCTAAGTAGTTTACTGTATAACTTAAATCTGTTCTTATTTGCCAATTTGCTGTATATTCTCTATTTCCTGTTGAACCACTTGTTATTGTTACTTCTTTTGTTTCTGTATCTATTCCTGTTCCTGTCCATC
>CARPYP010000026.1:0-3724 GCA_949045875.1 uncultured Clostridia bacterium
TTTTCTTCCTTTTCTTACTAATTGATTAATTGTTGGCACTTAAATTTCACCTCCTATTTTTTTCTCTTTTTTGTCTATTGAAATTTCCACATATTTTGGAATTTTTAGACAATAGCTTTAATATTATATTACTTTTTATCCCTAAAGTCAATGATTTTGGTATATTTTAAATAAAAAGAAGGGGGAAATGAACTTTACTTTTTGTGGTTTTGTTCAATCCCCCCTTTTTTATTTTAATTCATTTGAACTTTTCCTATTATGTCTGTTAGTTTTTCAATGTTGTGTCTTTTCATATAGTTTTCTACTCCTTCTATCGCTTTTATTGATATGTCTGGTGCTATAAAGTTTCCCGTTCCTATTGATATTGCTGTCGCTCCTGCTAACATGAATTCTATTACGTCTTCTCCTGTTGTTATTCCTCCTAGTCCTAATATTGGAATGTTAATTGCTTGTGCTACTTGATATACCATTCTTACTGCAACTGGCATTATTGCTGGACCTGATAACCCTCCTGTGTTGTTTGCTAATACTGGTCTTCTCTTGTCTATGTCTATTTTCATTCCTAATAGTGTGTTTATTAATGATACTCCATCTGCTCCTGCATCTTCTGCTCCTTTTGCTGGCTGTGTTATGTCTGTTACGTTTGGTGTTAGTTTTACTATTAATGGTTTACTCGTTAGTGCTTTTCTTACTTGCGTTGTTACTTCTTTTACTCCTTCATATGTAGTTCCAAATGCCATACATCCCGCTTTTACATTTGGACATGATAGGTTTAGTTCTACCGCATCTATGTCTATTGTGTTTAATATCTTTGCAAGTTCTACATATTCATCTATTGAATTTCCACAGGCGTTTACTATTATGTTTGTGTCAAAGTTTCTAAGCCATGGTAAGTCATATTTCATAAAGTATTCTATTCCTGGATTTTGCAGACCTATTGAGTTTAACATTCCACTCGCTGTTTCACATACCCTCGGTGGTTTATTTCCATCTCTTAGTTTTAATGATGTTCCTTTTGTACATATTCCTCCTAGTTTGTTTAAGTCTATATATTCTGCGACTTCTCTTCCATATCCAAAGGTTCCTGAGGCTACTGTTACTGGATTTTTCATTTTCATTCCACAAAAATTGATTTCTGTATTCATGTTTTCTCCTTTCTATTTAGTGACTTTTTTCTTTTTTCGAATTTTTCCCTCTTACGAGTAAAATTTACTTTTTTATCGAGCAAAATTGCTTTGCAATTTTTTACCATAAGTAAATTTTCCACGTAGAGGGGCGCCACATTCGTGGCTCTCTAGCTATAATTATTCATCTAAAAAAATTAGCAAGCTATTTTTTTAGTGAATAATTATAGCTTAAATTTCTACGTCTGTTGCTTTAAATACCGGTCCGTTTTTACATACATGTTTATAGTTTACTTTGTCGTCTCCTACATATTTTACTGCACAGCCTAAACATACTCCCATTCCACATGCCATTCTTTCTTCTAATGATATTTGACATGGTATGTTTTCTTCTTTTGCTAATCTTTGTACAGCTTTTAACATTGGTAGTGGTCCACATGCATATATACAGTCTGGTTTGCTTTTCTTTATGTCTTCTTGTAAGTAGTTTATTGCATATCCTTCTTTTCCATTTGAACCATCGTCTGTTGTTAGTATTAGTTCTTTACATACTTTTTTGAATTCTTCTTCTAGTATTATTAAGTCCTTGTTTCTGAATCCTATATATATTTTTGAATCAATGCCCGCTTCTTTTGCTCTTTTTGATAGTTCTTGTAGTGGAAATGTTCCTATTCCTCCTCCTATTATTGATATGTTTTTATATTTCTCAAATTTAAATGTCCCATATCCTATAGGTCCCATTACGTCTAGTTGTTCTCCTTCGTTTCTTTCTGCTAATAGTTTTGTTCCTTTTCCTTTTATTTGGAATATGAATTCTACTTCTCCTTTGTTTTCATCTGCATTGTATATACTTATTGGTCTTCTTAGTAATGGCTCTATGTTGTCTACTACTCTTATTTCTAAGAATTGCCCTGGTTTTGTTTCTTTTGCCATTTCTGGTGATGATATTACCATTTTACATATATCATCTTTTAGAAATTCTTTTTTTACTATTTTGCATTTTTGATTGTATGGCATGTTTTTTCCTCCTTATTTTATATTTTTAATATTGATTATTTTAATGATTGCAACAGAATTGTTCTCTGACTAGACATTCAGAAAGAAATACCAGAGGCGTACTGGTGTATTTGAGGCTTTTCTTTTGATGAATAACGACATAAGAGGCTAATTATTTTGCGATTGCTTCATTTAATTCGTCTCTCATTCTAATTGCTTCTGCTCTGGTTGCTTCTGCATATTGCTCTTCCGTATATTTTTCCTTCCATTTTTCTGATTTGTATGCACACATTAAGCTTCTTGATGCATTTATTATTCCTCCTAGTCCTTTTTTGTCAAATCCTAATGCTATGTCTTCTGCTTTTCCTCCTTGTGCTCCATATCCTGGTATTAAAAAATATGAATGTGGCATCATTTGTCTTAGCTCTGCAAGTTGTTTTGGATATGTTGCTCCTACTACTGCTGATATACTACTATATCCATGCTCTCCAACTAAGTTTTTACCCCATTCATTTACTAGTTTTGCAACTTTTTTGTATAGTTCTTCTCCATCTTCTGTTTTTATGTCTTGTAGTTCTCCTGATGATTTGTTAGATGTTTTTACTAATACGAATATTCCTTTTCCATATTTTTCACAATCGTCAATAAATGGCTTAACACCATCTGTTCCTAAGTATGGATTTACTGTAACAAATTCAACGTCAAAAATGCTGTGGTTGATTTCTCCTATTGGTGTTCTTCCTATTGCTGCATTTGAGTATGCTTGAGCAGTTGTTCCTATGTCTCCTCTTTTCATGTCTGCTATTACTATCATTCCCTTTGATTTTGCATATTTACAGGTTTCATCAAATACTTTCATTCCTTCTATTCCAAACATTTCGTAAAATGCAATTTGCGGTTTTACTGCTGGAATTATATCATATGTAGCTTCTATTAAGGTTTTATTGAATTCTAAAAAACCTTTGCAGGCACCTTCTACTGTTTGTGGATATTTCTTTCTTATGTATTCAGGTAATATGTCATATCTAGGGTCTAACCCAATAACAGTAGGATTATTCATTTGCATTATTTTGTTTATTAGTTCATCAATAGCATTTTTCATCCTCATTAACATTCCTTTCTATTTTTTCACAAATTTTTACTATTTTATCATTTTTTTTCCTTTATTTCAATAGTTTTGATAAATATTCATAGCAAAAATTTTTTTCTTGATACAGTTTATAGTTCTAATATACAAATTTGTGTTTGCAGGGAGGATTATATGTTTTAAAATTTATATAATAAAACCTTTATTCAGTAACAACAATTTTTCTGAAAAAGTAAAATAGGAGCAGTATACTGCTCCTGTTTTACTTTTACTTTCCTATGATATTGATAAATACCAATATCATAATACAAATGCCTATTATCATCCAGCTTGCTCCGACTATTAATACTATTCGGATTTTTTCTGCTGTCCGACTATTCTCCTCGTCTTCTTCTTCATTATAATTATACATGCGATCTCTCCTTTCAGCTCTTGGCTATTTTTACTTTTATATTATATCATATTTAATTTTTATTATCAATTATTATCTATTGTTTTTTTTTTTTTTTTTTGTTAT
>CARPYP010000026.1:3734-26285 GCA_949045875.1 uncultured Clostridia bacterium
GAAATTTAATTATTTTTTAATAAATACTTAAACTTAAGGAGGTTTCAACTTGGAAAAGTTTGTTATTAATGGTAAAACTAGACTTGAAGGTGAAGTTATTATTAATGGTGCTAAAAATGCCGCTGTTGCTATTTTACCTGCTACTTTATTGGTTAATGGTGTTTGTACTATTGAAAATTTACCTAATATTAGTGATATAAATATATATTGTGATATTTTGAGGACTTTAGGTGTTAAGATTACTAAGACTGCTCCTAATACTGTGGAGGTCGATACACGTAATGTTAATTATATTGATGCACCTTTAGATATGACTAGTAAATTTAGGGCTTCTTATTATTTAATTGGTGCTCTTCTTGGTAGATGCCATAGAGCTGTTGTTGGTATGCCTGGCGGTTGTAAACTTGGCGCTCGTCCTATCGACCAACACGCTAAGGCTTTCGAATCTCTTGGTGCTAAGGTAGATATTGGACAGGGTAAGATTGTCGCTACTACTGATGGACTTGTTGGAAATTCTATTTATTTGGATATTGTTTCTGTTGGTGCTACTATTAATGCTATTCTTGCTTCTGTTTTGGCTGAAGGTACCACTACTATTGAGAATGTGGCTAAAGAACCTCATATTGTTGATGTTGCTAATTTTTTGAATACCATGGGGGCTGATATTCATGGTGCTGGTACCGATATTATTAAAATTAATGGTGTTAAGGAGCTTCATGGCGGTACATATTCTATTGTTCCTGATCAAATTGAGGCTGGAACTTTTATGTTGGCCGCTGTTGCTACTAGAGGTGATATTACTCTAAAAAATTGTATTACTAAGCATTTGGATGTTTTGTCTGCTAAGATTGAGGAGATGGGTGCTCATGTTGAGGAGATTAATGGCGATACTCTTAGAGTTTGGTGTGATAAGAGACCTAAGTGTGTAAATATTAAGACTCTTCCTTATCCTGGTTTTCCTACGGATTTACAGTCTCAAATGGGTATTGTTTTGGCTACTGCTGATGGGACTAGCATTGTGACTGAGAGTATCTGGGAGTCTCGTTTTCAATATACTGCTGAGCTTAATAAGATGGGAGCTAAGATTAATGCTCAAGGAAATGTTGCTTTTTTTGATGGCGTTCCTGAGCTATATGGTAGACCTGTTTCAGCTTCTGATTTAAGGGCTGGTGCAGCTCTTATTATCGCAGGTATTGCCGCTAATGGTGTGACTGAGGTTTCTAATATTGAGTATATTGATCGCGGTTATGAAAATATTGAAAATAAGTTTAAGGCACTAGGTGCTGATATTAAGAGAGTGACGGAGTAATTATGTTGAAGTTTTGTAGCTTATATAGTGGTAGTACTGGTAATAGTTTATTTGCTCAAAATAATAATACTAAGATTTTGATTGATGCTGGTGTTAGTGCTAAGAAGATTATAGAGGGTTTGGATTCTATTGATGTTAGACCTAATGAAATAGATGCAATTTTGATAACTCATGAACATTCTGACCATGTTCAGAGTGTGGGAACATTTTCTAAGAAATTTGATATTCCTGTTTATGCAAATTCTAAAACTTGGAGTAAAATTCCTAAAGAGGTTCAAAAGATTGATAAGAAAAATATACATACTTTTAATTCTTCTCATGATTTTGTTATTGGAGATTTAGTTATTCATCCTTTTAGAACTCCTCATGATGCTATTGAGTCTTGTTGTTTTAATATTAGTGATGGTAATACTAAGATTAGTATTGCTACTGATTTAGGTCATGTGACTCCTGAGATTAAGAGTTGTTTGATGGGAAGTAAATTTGCTTTGTTAGAGTCTAATTATGAGCCTGAGGTTTTAAGAATTTGCTCATATCCTACTTTGTTGAAAAGCAGAATTGCAGGTCCTAATGGTCATCTTTCTAATAATATGGCAGGTCAGCTTATTTCTGATTTGATTGAGAGTGGTTTGGCTACTGTTATCCTTGGTCATTTGAGTAAAGAGAGCAATTTCCCTGAGATGGCTTATGAGACTGTTTTAAGTGAATTAGAGAGTAGAAAGTTTAAAAGAGGAAGTATTGATTTGTCAGTGGCTAGTCGTTTTGAACCTAGTAAATTAATTGAAATCAGTTAGATACAATAAATATAACCGAATTAAATTATTATAAAAGGTGGAAATACCTTTCTAGTTCTTTAAATAATTCTTTATTTGGTTGATATCTAAATTATCATATAAACTTAATAGTCCTTTTTCTATTACATCAGTATATTGAATACTTGGCTCTTGTAATAGATTATACAATTTATGTTTAGCTGTAAAAGTAAATACTGGTAAATCTTCAACATAGTCAACTAATAGTATTGCATCATATAATTTACATCTTTGTTCTTGTTCTAAAACGCCTCTAAACTGACTCATCTTTAACTTATATATTTTTCCATAACTTTTACCATTATGTTCATAGTCAAGGAAGGCAAATCCCCCTCCATCCCATCTCTTACTATTTCCAGCAAAATAAATAGGACATTTAAATATATATTGCCTTTGTTCTATTGGCTCTGATTTATCATTGCAACCATTGATTGTACTATATTTCCCATTTATATCTCCATTTATATAATACATGAATCTTTCATAATTAATATTAGAGCCATAACAAGCATACCATACATAGTCTTCATTATTATAGTTATCTAGAAATTGTTTACTAATTATCTTCATATCATAATCTCCTCTATAGATAATATTGGTAAACGTCACGGCAATTTCATTGAATATCACAAAATTGAAACATTTAAATAACTGAAATTTATAGAGATATTGTAGGGGCGCACAGTGTGCGTCCGTGAAATAATAGGATTCAAACATTTATATTAATCATAATATATTGTATTTGGATTGTAGGGGCACGGTGCCCGTTTGAAATAACCGAGAATTTAAAGCAAATAATTGATGTAATGTTATAATCTCTGCTTTTTCAGCGGACGCACACTGTGCGCCCCTACGCCTTATAATACAAGCCTCTGAATAAATATTACAATCTTGTAATAAATGATGAAATTCCGTGGGTAAACGTAAAAATCATTTGACTTTATATAAAAATCTGTGTATAATATAGATAGAAAATGAGAGTCACAGAGAATGTGGCTTCCACTATAAAAGTTTTAACAACACATTTCCACTGACCAAAGCAGAATGTGTTGTTTTTTACTGTTTATTAGTCCACATTATGTATATAATACACAATAAGGTTACGTTTATAGTTATTGAAAATATAAGTCCTAATATTAGGAAAAGTAAAAATTTCACCATAAACAACCACCTCCTTGCCCTCGAATGTATCGAGTATTAGAGTGGTAGCCACAACATTTCTGCTATCTCATCTTCTATCTTATAAAACTATACTACATTTATTACAAAAAAACAAGCGGACAAAACAAATTTTTTCTTTTTAATTTATATATTAAATATAATTTTACATGTAATAGAATAAAGTATAAAAATACTGCAAATAATAATTTATATTATTATTTAAAAGTAGGTGTTTTTATGAATTCTATTTGGATTGATTCTGTTCCAAAAATTTTGGAAAAATCTAAATCTCTTGATTCTGATATTTCTTGTGATGTTACTATTGTTGGTGGTGGTCTTACTGGTCTTACTTCTGCTTATTATTTGAGTAAAAAAGGTCTTAAAGTGGTAGTTTTGGAAAAAGATAATTTGATGTTTAGAACAAGTGGTAATACTACTGCAAAAATTACTGCTCAACATGATTTGTTTTATAAATACTTGATTGATACTTTTGGTGCTGAGACTGCTAAAAAATATTTGAACTGCAATTTGAAGGCTATTGATAATATAAAACATATTATTGATGATGAAAGGATTAGTTGTGATTTTGAGTATCAAAGTTCTTATGTTTTTACTAAGTCTAATTCTTATGTTCAGGATATTAAGGATGAAGTTAAGGCTACTCATATGTTGGGTTTTGATTCAAAATTGGTAAATAATATCCCTCTTCCTACAAATAATGTTCTTTGTGCTGTTGAGTTTCCTAATCAAGCTCAATTTCATCCCAGAAAATATGCTTATGGTTTGTGTAATTCTATTCTGAATAATCAAGGATTGATTTTTGAAAATTCTAAGGTTACTGATATTCAAAAGATTAAGGATATTTATTCTACTAAGGTTGGGGATTTCTCTGTTGAGTCAAAGTACGTCATTTTGGCTACTCGTTATCCTTTTATTAATGCTCCTGGTTTTTATTTTCTGAAGATGTATCAAACTTTATCTTATTGTGCTTCTTATGAAATTCCTGACAATCTTTTTTCTGGTATGTATATTAATGCTGAACAACCTACCCTTTCTGCTAGGATTGTTAAGGATAATGGTAAAGATGTTTTATTACTTTCTGGTTGTAGCCATAAGGTTGGTAAGCCTTCTGGTGTTGCTGATCCTTATTCGACTTTGTCTACTTTTGCACGTTCTATATATCCAGATTGTAAAATGATTTCTAGATGGGTGACTGAGGATAGTGTTTCTTTAGATAAATTACCTTATATTGGTCAATTTTCTTCTCTTATGCCTAATATGTATATTGCTACTGGTTTTAAGAAATGGGGTATGACTTTTTCTAATGCTGCTTCTAATATTTTAGTTGATAAAATATTGGGTAATGATAATGATTATTATGATATTTTTGATTCTACTAGATTACATCCTATTCAGAATAAAGAGGAAATGGGTAATATGCTTAAAGAGGCGACATCTTCTATTGTTATTAAAAAGTTTACTATTCCTAATGATACTATTCAAAGTTTGGCTCTTAATGAGGGAAAGATTATTGAGTTTGAAGGTTCTAAAGTTGGTGTTTATAAAAATAATGATGGTAATATTTTTAAGGTAAAACCTGTGTGTACTCACTTGGGTTGTGAGTTGTCTTGGAATCCTGTTAATAAAACTTGGGATTGCCCTTGCCATGGTTCCAGATTTAATTATGATGGCAAGTTATTGTATGTCCCTGCTTTACATGATTTAGAGGTTTTATAATTAAAAGCAGACTGGTTAGTCTGCTTTTCTAAGAGAACATATATCTCCACTAATCTCCCCTGATTGGGGATTATTTTTTAAGAGATTATAGCATATTTTCTCTATGCCCCTTAGTGAGCATATCAAAAACGCTTCTAATATTTCAGGGAAATTATATTCCACCTGAAACTCATTAATTGCTAAAATCATTTTAATATGTTTTTCTTTTTCTGAACAGGCAAAATCTTTTTTGAAGACCATCAATTCCTTAATCTGACTTGCCAGTTCTGTAAACCATTCTCCTCTAATGGTAATAGCAAATCTTTTTGCGTTTTTTTCTGCTATTATCACATATGTATACATATGCTCTTCCTTTCTACCCGCTACAGCGAGTTATAGACTCCTTTAAGAAGTCTGTTGCTGGTTTATAGTTACTTTTATATTATACTATATTTTTTGTCTCTTTTCAATAATTTCACATAGATTTTACAAAACTCAAATCCCTTATTTTTCCTTTGTTATCACTATGTTCAGCTTTTGACTTTATTTGTTTTTTTGTAACAATTTTAATTTGTTTTTTATGTAAATTTTTGCTAACTTTTCTGTAAAACATTATTTTCCTATCATAAAATTATTGTGATTTGCAAAATATATTAGTATATTCTATAAAGGAGGATATTATAATGTTAAATTTTGTAAATGATGATAATGATAAAAAAGATAAACAGTTAGAGAATTTGGAAAATTTAGTGGAGAATCATACTAGAACTGAAAGACACTTAGAGCAATATTCTAATATTGGTAACCCATATAATAAAGAACATGCTAGGGAAATTCAAAAAATTAGAGAAGAACAAATACAGGACTTAGAAAGTGTTATAAAGGATGAAGATAAATATATGTCTCCAGAGGAACATCTACAAAACCTAAAAGATAATTACAGAAATACAGAAAATTATATTGCTAATAACAAAGCTTCTATTGATCAACAAATGCTTCAAAATCTTCAAGAAAAACAAAAACACAGAAAAGAACAAATTGTCTTTTTACAGGATAAAGATTAGTTTTTATATGGCAGAGATTGTCTTTGCCATTAAATCTAAAAACTTAATATAGTTATTATTTTGAAGCAATAAAAATACCTCCTATTTATTGATTCCCTTATCAATAAATAGGAGGTATTTGTTGGTTTTGTATTATCTATTTATTGTCCTAAAAAAGCATTTATCGGTATAGAAATATGAATTTTTGTTTTTTATGAATCAATACACATATTAATGCTGTTAACCTATGCACTTTTTAGTTCTAGTCTTAGTTTATCACTTATCATTGCTATGAATTCTGAGTTTGTTGGCTTTCCTTTACTTGCTGATACTGTGTAACCGAATATACTTTCTACAACGTCTGTTTGTCCTCTTCCCCATGCTACTTCTATTGCATGACGTATTGCTCTTTCTACTCTTGATGGGGTGGTGTACATGAAATTTAAATACCTTTTTATCACTTTTCTATATATGTTTGTTGGTTTAATTACCTTTTATTTATTGACTTATTCATATTATAACACTTTTATTATAATAATCAATAGCTATGACCAATAAACTATTATTATTCATTTTAATCTTTTTATTTTATATAACTTTTGTGGCTTGTAATATTTGTATTACTATTAAACCCATTCCTGCCATTTCTGATAACATTAATATTATTTCTTTCATAACATTTAATTCATTCTTTTGCTCTTTCTTTTTTTCTTTACCTATTTTTATAATGGAATATATAAATTCAAGTATACCTCTACATCCTCCATATAATCCTATAATTAAGATGACGAATCCTAATACATTTCCAATCCAATGTTTTATACAATAATAAATACCTGCCCATATCATAATTAATACTATTCCTATAATTGAATTATCAATTCCCTTAATTCCCATACCTTTATTTATTTTTGAAATTTCTGTAGCAAATCCTAGACATCCAATTATTATAAATAACCATTGAATTACTGCTGATACTATTTGATTACCAAAATATTCCTTATTAAATATTAAAAATATTCCTATCACTATAAATGTTATTACTAACGCAAATCCACTTATAGTACTGTCTATTTCCTCTGAAAATACTATTTTTTTCTCTTTTAATTTTTCATTCATTAAAATTCATTCCTCTCTATTTTCGCCTAAATCCACACATATTTATAAAAAAATACTTTTCTTCAAACTAATTTGTTCATCATAATATAACTTTCCAGATATACTTATATCACATTTTGTCAGATTTCGGAAGAGATATATTTTATATTCTCGTTTTAATAATCTTATAACTTTTTAATTTTTTTGCTATACACAGTGTAGAAATCATGTAATTAAATTTATTATAATTATTATAATAAATTTTTTACTATAGTCGGACTGACATTTACCATTTTAAATTTTGTATAATTATAATAGCAATAAATTTATTGAAAAATATTACTTATATGGAGGTGAAATAAAAAATGACTAACTTGAATTCTGATATTAGAATATGTGCTTTTCAGAATAATATTAAAATGTATCAAATTGCTGACAAATTAGGGATTCACTATGTTACATTAAATAGCAAACTAAGGAAAAAACTATCTACAGAAGAAAGAAGAAATATATTTAATATTATAGAAGAATTAAAGGAGGAAAAATAAAATGGAGAAACAAAATAAGAAAACAATTTTTAACATTAAACAAATTGCTGAATATTTGAATTGCAGTACTAGTATGATTCGTAAAATGATTAATAATAATGAAATACCGTATTTTAAAATTCGGAAAAAACTATGAATTTCATTTAGATATAATTAATACTTGGATAATAAATAGGCACAATGATATTGATATAGGAGGTTATGAATATGACTACAGATGAAATTACTAAACAATTAAAATGCTGTCGTAGAACTGGTCAAAGTACTTATCAAGCACAATGTCCAGCTCATGATGATAAAAAGGCATCTTTAACAATAACAGATGCAGGAGATAAAACATTAATGTATTGCCATGCTCGGTTGTAATATCAAAAATATATTGAATAATATAGGTTTAACTGAGAAAGATTTATATAATAATGAACATAAAAATTATAGTATGAGGCAAATATATGCCGAATATTTATACACAGATAAGGAAGGTCGAGTATTATATAAAGCTATAAGATACAAACCTAAGGAGTTTAGACAAGCACAATATATAAATGGTATATGGCAATTTAATATGCAAAATGTTAAATATGTACCATATAACCTTCCTAATGTTGTAAAAAATGATATAATCTATTTTGTAGAAGGCGAAAAAGACGCTGATAACCTTAATAGATTAGGATTAACAGCGACAACAACAATTTCTCGGAGCTCGTGGGTTCATAAAACATAAGGATGAATATTCGGGTTACTTTAAAACCAAAACGGTTTATATTTTACCAGACAACGATGAATCTGGTAAAAAGTATGCCCAGGATATATATAGTTCATTACATAAAGTTACAAATAAAGTCAAAATTTTAAACCTAAAAAGTGAAATTAATGATTTAGAAGAAAAACAAGATATCTCAGATGTTCTAGAAAAGTATGGAGAAAATAAGACTTTGGAGATTTTAGAAAAGCTAACAAATAAAGATGATTTATTTGAATTTTCTGGACAAGTCTTATGCAAAGAACTACTAGAAAAAATTTTAGAAAAAATGAATATAAGTGTACAATATAATGAAATTACAAAAGATGTAGATATTATTGGACTACCTAAAGAATATTCTGCTGAAAATGCAGAAACTATTTTACCAATTTTTCTAAAAGAATTATTGAAGAAGTATAAAATAAAAGGTACTAAAAAAGAAATAGAAGACCTATTAACCTTAATTTTTGATTCACATAGATACAATCCTATAATTGAAATGCTAACAAATAATGAGTGGGACCATATTGATAGATTTGAAATTCTATATGAAATTATGGGAGTAACTGATGAATTTAATAAGCTATTAATTAGAAAATGGTTTCATCAAACGATTATAATTGTTTTTAATAGCAATGATAATTTATTTGGAATAGATGGTGTTCTTACACTTCAAGGGGAACAAGGCGTTCGGAAAAACAACATTTATCAGAAATATAGCATTAAACCCAAAATGGTTTAAGGAAGGAGCTGCTATTAACTTAAATGATAAAGATTCTTTGATAGACGGCTCTAAGGGTTGGATAGTGGAACTACGGAGAACTTGAACAAACTTTAAAGAAAAAACAAGAAGGCTTAAAAGCTTTTTTAACAAATACTATGGACGAAATAAGAGTATTTTATGGACGCAAAAGTACAAAAAAACCTAGAAGGACAAGTTTTTTTGCGTCAGTAAATTCACAAGAATTTCTAATTGATGAAACTGGAAATCGAAGGTTCTGGATTGTACAAGTTTCTCATATTGATAATGAACGTTTAGAGAAACTTGGAAAAAATTGGATTATTCAATTATGGGCTCAAGCTTATCACGAAATTAAAGATAATCCTCAGGGCTTTAGACTAACTAGTGAAGAAAGAGAAAAATTGAACAAAAGAAATAATAATTATTCTGAATTCATACCATATGAAGAGGAAATTACATTAAGAATGGATTTCTCTAGTAATATTAGAGAAAAATGGACGACTGTTGAAATAAATAAAGAGATATTTGATAATAAATGTTCATCTACTATGATTGGAAGAGCCTTGGCTAAAATTATCAATAAATATCCAGACTATGCAAAGAAAGACAATACAAGAAATGGTAGGATTTATACTTTACCTATCAAAAAGTGAACCTTGTGAATTTCATTTTTACATATAAAAATTATTATAGTTAGAACAAAAATAAAAAATTAAATAATATACTAAAACGAAGTTAATTAGTTTCACAAAAGATATAGGGGGGGACTTTCTTGTTAATCAACAAGGGTAACTCCCCGAAATTTTTTATATGGAATATAACAAATTTGATTTATTTCTTAATATTTACTTGATTTTTGTATAAAATTGTTATAGACTATTAGTCAAGAAAATGAGAAAAGTAGATGTGTGTTTACCACTTTACATAGCAGAGTACATCTCTGGGAAAGTGAGGTGGTGTCTATGATAGAATCGGCATTAATTTCTATAATATATTTATTATTTTGTGGAATGATAGGCTTAACTGTCATAAATGTTGCCTTAATCATAACAATAGTTATTATTTTGAGCAAATAAAAAAACAAACGACACATTTGCTTTGCAGAGCAGTGTCGTTTACCTAATTTATAAGTGGTAATCGCATTTCTGCGACATCTCATTTTCTACTTTTATTATACCATATATTTTTTTAATGTCAAATTTCATTTAAAACTTTTGGCTACATTTTTACAAACATCTATATATAACTTATGTCTTTTTTCAGGGATTTCTTTTAATATTTCAGAGAAAGAAGTATCTATATTATTTTCATTAATTCCATTTATTAAATTATCCAGATTCATTTCAAGTATTTCAGCTATATTAACTAAAACAGCTAAACTACAAATACTACTTCCTCTTTCTATTTCACTAATATATGATGGGCTAACATCAATTATTTCAGATAATCTTTCCTGTGTTATATTCTTTTTCTTTCTTTTTTCCTGTATCCTCTTTCCCATTGCTTTATAATCTATATCTTTCATACAATGCACCTCTTTTATATCATAATATCAGTACAAGTTTATGAAAATAATCTATAACTGTTGAAATTAAACTAAAACTGTGATAATATAACTAAAACTGTATTAAGTTATATAAAAAAGGAGGTAATTTAAATGAACTTAAAAAAATACAAAGAAATTCCGATGTATGTTACAATGGGAGTAATTTGTGCAATAATTTTTATCGTTCTAATAATTAATTTAATTATTCAATCAATAATTTATAAAATTGACTTTAATAAAATAAATGACAGAATTAATAACTATGATTGGATTTCCACTAAAGAAATCTTGGATAAATATAATGATAATGATGATAGTGAATTTTTAAATGATGCCTATGCACAGATATTTTCTACATTAACTGATAAAGTAGATAATGTAAAATCAGGAAATAGTGATGAAAAATTAAAAAATTTATTAGCAGATATTCGAAAGGATATTTCACAAAAATATAATAAAAGGATAGAAGATATATTTAAAGACTATAATACATATTCTACATTTAATAGTATCAATGAAGGAATTAAACAAAATGGATATATATGGGCATATAGTTTTTTAGAAAAAACAATAAAAAATTATTCAAGTGATGAAGAATTAGTAAATAGGTTAAAGGAAAAGAATGTTGAAATTCTTAATAGTACATTAGATGAAGTTATAAAAAAAGCTCAGGAAAAAATACATGAAGGAAAATATAAAGAAGCAAAAAAGTTATTACAAAGTTATACAGACTATGAATATACAATTTATAAAAATGAGAAAACAGAAACCATAAGTAATCTATATAAAGATGTATCAGATAAAGTTAAGAAAATCGAAGATGAAGAAGCTAAACAAGAAGCAAAAGAACAGGCAAAAAAAGAAGCGGAAGAAAAAGCAAGAAAGGAAGCGGAATTAAGTGCTAAAAAAGATAAATTAATCGTAAATTCAGACGGTAAAAAAATTTATCAAGTATATATGTCCAGTAATACATTTAATATAACTGGTAAATTTACAGGTAAAGGACATTTTAGCATACAGTTATTAGACTCTAATCAAGATTTATATAAACTATTGGTAAATGAAATTGGAGATTATTTTATAAATAAAAGTGTAAATGTTACAAAAGGAAAATATTATTACATACAAATAGAATGTACTAGAGGAAACTGGGATTTAGAATGGACTGGTACATATGGACAATAGACCCTAGAAAGTATTATATTTTGATAATGGAAGATTAACCTCTATTCAAGAATAGTTATATATATCATAAAAAATCAATATTATGTTATAAAAATAAAGGAGAACAATATGTCGTTGATTAAATGTAATGAATGTGGAAAAGAATTATCAGATAAAGCAGAAATTTGTCCAAATTGTGGTACAAAAATAATACAAAATAATAGTAAAAAAACTATTATGATAGCAATAATTTTTATATTTATACTTATATTAATAAGTATTATAGGCTATTTATATATAGGAAAACAAGAATTAAAAAAGACCCTTCTGAAAGATTGGCAAAGAGTAGAAAAAGGTTCTTCAGGAGTATATTATACATTAGAACTAGACTTTTCAGAAACCACAATAAAATACAATTTTAATAGTATATATTCTTGGATGGATAGTACAATAAAGAAATATAATTATATAATTATTAATTCTCATCAAATAGAAATAGATAATAAAAAATATGAAATAGAATTCAATAATGATAAATCAATGATGACAATAACTCCTTCTTTAACAGATTCTAAAACAAGTGAGAACTGGTTCAATCATGATAAATAAAAAACTATTATGTATCTAAAATTCAATTATAAATAATAATTCTAAGGTACTTAAATAATATAAAATATTTTATAACTTAATATACTAATATAAAACATTTTAAAGTTAAATATGGTATTATAAAAATCATGAAAATCATACGAATTTTTAATAAAAAGAGTAGTAATAGTTATTATGGTAGTATTGTTATAAAGCTTGTAATATCAAGATTTTTGCAAAAATGCTTAAAATAAATTAATCCCCAAATAAACTCTTATGTTTAGCTGGGGATTTAATATCATATAATTTAATTATAACTATATTTAACAATAATTTTTATACCTTTAATATTTTAATTTTCAAGTCATAATCCATATATAACTCTAATATCGTAAAATGATTATCTCTCAATATTTTGTAAACTAAAAAAGTATCGATAGTAAATATATCTTTTGTATCATTATCTTTAATTTCAATATTTCCGCTTCTGTTTGCATATTTGCAAATGCAATTATTAACTATAATTTTTCCATTTAAGACACAGTTAAATACTATTATAATTGAGCCGTTATTAAATTTGTTTAATATGTTTTTTAATTCATTTTTCTTTACTTTAATCATATTATTTCTTCCCCCTATACCCTTCTTAAATTCAGTAAAGGAGAATGTTTTTGATAACTTTGCCTAATATCATCATCATTTAAGTCAAGATAACATTCTTCTGTTACTTTTACACTTGAATGACCTAAAATTTTTGATAATATATAAATATCTCCTCCACTCATTAAAAATCTTTTTGCGAAATTATTTCTTAATCCATGTGGACTACATTCTTCTATCCCTATTCTCTCGCAATATTTTTTATAGTTCTTTTCAAAGTTGTTAACCAAAAGTGGTTTATCTCTTAATTGAACAGGAAATAATAAATTTGATTCTATATACCTATCTTTGAATTTTATCCACCTTCTTAATTCTTCTCCCATTTTCATAGAAAAGAATACTGTTCTTCCTATTTTTGATTTTGTATTTTCAGCTCGTAGATTTATTGCTCTATTTTTCAAATCTAAATATGTTGTTATATCTATTAAAAGTGTTTCTCCTATTCTCATTCCTGTATCGAATACTAGCTTTATAATAATATAATCCCTATATTCTGCATATTTCGTTGTATCCAAACATTTCAATAATCTATGAAATTCATCATCTTTTATAAATGGTTTTTTCTTTCTTTCTGATTTTAGAAATTTTACCTTATCAAATGGATTTTCTTTTATAATGTAATTATCCATCATAAAGTTAAAATATACTTTCAGATTCCTTATATAATTGTTTATAGTGGCATTTGCTATCTGCTTTGAATAATCTATCCTATTTTGTGGATTATTCCATTCTCGACTATTCTCATTAGAAATAGTAGTATATTTCCCTCGTTCTCTTAAATAAACTATATATCCCCTTACTGCTTCTCTAGAAACCTCTTTTGTACTATCAATCCTTTTTTCCTCCTTTAAATACTTTGCAAATAATCTTAATGTCTGTTCATAGCTTCTCATGCTACTTTTAGATAATCCTTTTGACTGACAATAACACATGAAATCATCAATTTCATAATCAAATTTAGTCATAAAAATACCTCCTATCTATTGATTCTCTTATCAATAAATAAAAGGTATTTATTGGTTTTTATATTATCTATTTATTGCCCTAAAAAAGCATTTATCGGTATAGAAATATGAATTTTTGTTTTTTATGAATCAATACACATATTAATGCTGTTAACCTATGCACTTTTTAGTTCTAGTCTTAGTTTATCACTTATCATTGCTATGAATTCTGAGTTTGTTGGCTTTCCTTTACTTGCTGATACTGTGTAACCGAATATACTTTCTACAACGTCTGTTTGTCCTCTTCCCCATGCTACTTCTATTGCATGACGTATTGCTCTTTCTACTCTTGATGGGGTGGTGTTGAATTTCCTTGCTATTTCTGGATATAGCTGTTTTGTTATTTGATTTATCACATCTATATCATTTATTACCATCATTATTGCTTCTCTTAAATATTGATATCCTTTTATGTGTGCAGGTACTCCTACTTCATGTATTACATTTGTGACTAATGCTTCTAGGTTGTCTTTGTCACTTCCACCTTTTTCTCTTATATCTATGTATGGTGCTTTTATTTCTCTTGATTGTGTTCCTGTTCTGAATTGTGGTACTTTGTAATTTTTTATTTCTTTTATCCTTTTTATTAATAGGTTTATATCAAATGGTTTTACTACATAATAGTTTGCACCTAATTCTATAGCTCTTTGTGTTATTTTGTCTTGTCCTACTGCTGATAACATTATACATGTTGGTTTTTTTGATATATTTAGTTCTGAGGTTTTCTCTAGCACTCCTAATCCATCTAAGTGTGGCATTATTACATCTAATAATGCAATGTCTGGTTGTATATCTTCTATTAGTTTTACTGCTTCGTTGCCATCTCTTGCTTGTCCTATTACTTCCATATCCTCCTCTTTTTCAATATAACTTTTCAATGTTCTAGCAAATTCTGCGTTATCATCTGCTATTAAAATTTTAGTTTTCTCATTCACTTTTAATTCCTCCTAAGTATTTTTAATTTGTAAATTTTTTACATTTCCGATTATAGTACTTTTTATTTTACATTGCAATACCTTTTGGAAAATTTTTCAAGTTATTTTTCTCAAACTATTCATTCTCTTACCTTTTTCGATATAAACCTCTTTTTTTCAATGTTAATTTCCAAATTCTGCATAACGTTTTTTGGGAGTTCCTGTGTTATTTTTTTATAGTCCTCATTTGATAATTCTACAAGAATATTAACATTGTCCAAAAATTCCTTATTTAATATTTTAATGTTGTTTGTTTTTAAAAAATATTCTATTTTTTTTATGTATGCATAAGGCGACGAAATTCGCACTTCATAGCCATTTTCCCTCTCTACAATTTGATTGTTTTCTATACTTTTTAGTGTTGCTTCTGAATACGCTTTTACTAGTCCTCCTGTTCCTAATAGTATCCCTCCAAAGTATCTTGTTACTACTACTAAAATGTTTACCATATTATTTTTCTCTAGTATGTTTAATATGGGGGCTCCTGCTGTCCCACTTGGTTCACCATCATCACTACTTCTTTGAATAATGTTTTCTCCTTCTATTATTCTATATGCAAAACAGTTGTGTCTTGCATCATAATATTTTTTCTTTATTTCTTTTATTCTATTTTGTACTTCTTCTTCACTTTCTACATACATAAGATTTGCAATGAATTTGGATTTTTTTTCTTCTATTTCTTCACAGTTATTATGTTTTATGGTTTTAAAACTTTGTATCATGTTTTATATCATTCCTCTCTCTATTCAAATGCCATTGTTTCGTTTCCTGCAATTTGAACCAGCCAACAATGAATTGCAACTAATTCCTTTTGCACCCCAATAAATTTTACATACCTATATTTAATTTATACCTGCTGTATATCCCGTAGAGTATGCTATTTGAAGATTGAATCCCCCTGTATATGCATCTACATCTATTATTTCCCCCGCAAAGTATAGGTTTTTTATTATTTTTGATTCCATAGTTTTTGGGTTTATTTCTTTTGTTGATATTCCTCCTGCTGTTATTATTGCTTCTTCTATAGGCCTAAATCCTGAAATTTCTAACTTAAAGTTTTTTAGTATTTCTACTATTTTTTGTCTTTCTTGTTTTGTTATTTCGTTTACTTTTTTATTTTGGTCAATACCTAATCTGTCTAGTATTACAGGTATCATTTTTTGTGGTAATAATTTATCTAAACTATTTTTTACTTGCTTATTTTTTAATTCATTAAAATCTCTTATAATTCTGTCATCTAGCTTTTCTTTTGCTAGCGCTGGTTTTAAGTCTATGCATAGTGTGATTTTTTTATTTTTTATTAGTTCTTCTATATTTTTATATCTTACTAAATGTGCTGACGAACTTATGATTACAGGTCCTGATACTCCAAAGTGTGCAAATAACATTTCTCCAAAGTCTTCATATATTAATTTATTTTTCTCTGAGTTTATTATTTTTATTCCTACATTTCTTAGACTTAGTCCTTGCATTGCTTTACATTCTTTTTTTTGATATATTTCTAATGGTACAAGTGATGGCTTTATTTCATTTATTGTATGTCCTAGTTCTTTTGCCATTTTATATCCTTCTCCTGTTGAGCCTGTTGTTGAATATGATTTTCCTCCTGTGGCTAATATTATTTTGTCTCCATATATCTTTTCTTTTTCATTATATATAATTCCTATGGCTTTATTTTCTTTTACTATTATTTTATTTACTTTTGATTTTAATTTTATTTCTATTTTTAGTTTTTTCATTTTTCTTAATATTGCGTTTAATACATCTTTTGCATTATCTGTTATTGGGAAAATTCTGTTTCCTCTTTCTTCTTTTGATTCTAATCCTTCTTCTTTTAATAATTGTATTATGTCTTTATTATTGAAATTATCAAATGCACTATATAGAAATCTTCCATTTCCTGGTGTGTTATTTATAAATTCTGATATGTCTAGCGAACTTGTAATATTACATCTTCCTTTTCCTGTTATTAATAACTTTTTTCCAAGGCTTTCATTTTTTTCTAGTATTGTTACTGAATTTCCTTGTTCTGCTGATTTTATCCCTGCTAGCATTCCCGCAGGTCCTCCTCCTATTACTACTGTTTTCATAATTTCCCCTTATAATCTATTATTCATTATTAACTACCCTCTATTTAATGAATATTTAATAATTTTAGAAAAATAATTTGGATAGAGTTCCTCTACCCAAATTATTTTTCGTTTGTGTCTTTTTCAAATTTTTTCTTTATATTTTCTTTTACTTTTTTTAGATTTTCTTTTTTTCCAACTTTTGTTTCATTTAATCTTTTTGTTATTATATTTTTTATTAGTATCTTTTTTAATGTGTCTTCTTTTACATCTGCTATTAATGTCCCGTCTTTTGCTATTGATATTTTTCCCGTTTCTTCTGATACTATTACTGCTATTGCATCAGATTCCTTTGATATACCAATACCTGCTCTATGTCTAGTTCCTAATTCTCTTGCTATATCATTATCGTTTGCAAGTGGTAACATACATGCTGATGCTGTTATTCTACCTCCACTTATTACAACTGCTCCATCATGTAATGGTGTTTTTGGTGTAAATATATTTACTAACAGTTGTGGTGATATTTCTGCATCCATTTTTATTCCTGTTGATATTATGTCTTTTATTTTTATGTCTCTTTCTATTACTATTAGTGCTCCTATTTTATCTTTTGCAAGTTCTGCTGCTGCAATAGCTACTTTATAGATGTCTTCTTTTGTTTTTGTTGCGAAGTCTTTATCAAGTCCAAAAAATCTTGCTATTTTATTGCTTCCTAATTGTTCTAATACTCTCCTAAGTTCTGGTTGAAATAATACTACAAATACTAAACCATATGTCATTAATGATGTTAATATATAATTTAATATGTATAAATGACATATTGAACTTAGTGCTACTATTACTATTAGTAAAAGTATGCCTTTTAGTAATTGCCATGCCCTAGATTCTTTTACTATTTTAAATACTTTTATTAGTACTAAAATAACTATTGATATATCTAAAATAAACATTATTAAATTAAAAGGATTATTTTGTAGTGTTTGAATATAGTTTTCCATATTTATCCAAAAATTGTTGTTTATATTTATATTACTTTCAATCATCTACTTCTCCTATTTTACCATACTTATTATTGCATATATACATGTTGCTGCTATACCTAATATCATTAGTGCTGCTAGTATACCAGCTAATATTTTGGTAAATAATTTTGATTTATCTATTTTCTTAACTTTTGAACCTACTCCTTCTCCTTCTGATTTTGTTTTATCAATATTTTTTTCTGACATTTTTATTTCATTCCTTTCTTATGTGGTTTTGAAAAGTTTTTTATTTTCTTCTCTTTTCACTTTTGATATATAAGTTTTATATCACAAATGTAATTATTTTTCAATATTTTTCGTCACGATTTTCTTATTTTTTCATAATATATATTAAAGCATTACGATAATAAGATTTAGTTTTATTATTGATGTTAATGCCTATGTAAAAATGAAAGGAAATGATTTTATGGAAATGGATATGACTAAAAAATGTCCTGTAGTAGAGGTTAACGGTTTTATTGAAAAAGGTAAACAATTTGATTTAGATATAGAGTTACCAGAAGATGAAAGAAATGTAATATATGGTGTTATAAAAGATTCTTGTAATGATCCTGTTGCAGATGCTGTAGTTAAACTTATAGAAATATGCTATGAAAAAGGTGAAGAAGTTAGAAAACCTGTATCTCATACTTTTACAGATGAATTTGGTGAATTCGTATTTGGTCCTCTTTGCCCAGATAGAAAATATGCTGTTGATATATGGGTTAATAGAACTACCCATTTAAGTTTATACTTTATTTTTTTCCTTTTTTATATAGTTTTCTCTGTTTTTATCAATATTATACATTTCCGTCCACTATAGTGGAAATCAATCTGTTCCTTATAAGAAACTTTTTTGCAATTAAAAAGACTAGCACTAAGCTAGTCCTCCCATTATATTATATTGGCTCCTTAATATAATTATAGCATATTATGTTAATTATTTGTGTCGAAAGGTGTCGAATATATCGTTGAAACCATTGTTTTTATGAAATATATTGCAAAGTTCTACAAAATATGGTATATTGTTTTAAAAATGAAAGGATATTAAATATATGAGTGAATTTGAGATTCTAACTTTACAACAAGCTAATAGAGATTTTTGGTTATCAGTGGTTATAGCTATCATATCTTTTTTGTCTGCCTATTTTGTATATAAAGATTATAAAAATAGGAAAAACAAAGAAAGAGCTGAAAAATCTATTCAAATAGCTGAAGAATTTGCTAAAAATATTATTGTTCCACTATCATATATAAATTCTATATTTAAAAAATTAGAAATAGATAAATTAATAAACAAAGTTTCCTTTTTAGATTTTTCAGATTTTGATTGTGAAGAATTAAAAGAGCTTTTTTCTGTACAAGATGTTGCTAATTACCAAGAACTACTAAATAAAAATGAATCCTATACAAAGGATAAAGCAATAATTATAAATACATTAAATAGGTTAGAATATTTATGTATGTATGTTGCTACCGAAATAGCTGATGAAAAATATATATACAATTCTTTACATCAACAGTTTTTAAGCGCTATTGCTCTTTTATATTTTGAAATTTCTTTAATAAACACAGACAACAAGGATAAATATTATACCAACATAATCCAAGTATACAATTTATGGAAGAATAAATATATAGAATCTATAAAAAATGAACAAAAAATCAAAAAGAAACAAAAAAAGTTAAAAACGAAACTTCTTCCATCCAGCCCTAAAATATAAAATAATTAGCTGTTGTAAAAACAGCTAATTATTTATTTTATTTATAAAAATGTCGATACTAATCCTTTTTTTTATCTTCTTCATATTTTATTATATCTTCTTGCGTAATATCTAAATTTATAGTTTTCATCCAATCTCCATACATAATATCTACCTCCTAACTATATATTGCTTATATATAGTATCAATATTATATAGCTTCTTTTATAAAAAGTCAATCATTTTCACTTTTATTTTATAATAAATTTTATTTGATGTCAATATGTACTACATTTCTCATGTTAGTATTATTTGTATAAGTATATCTCGCTCTACCACTTGCTACATATTCTTTGCATTTTGCAAGTACTCTAGCTTTGTCTACATTTGCTACTTTTATGTCTGACGCTTTTCCTGAGATGTGTCTTGAATTTGATACAGATCCTGATACCCTAGTGTTATGCTTTTTACATCTACAGCCACTTGTGACAATAACAGGTTGTCCGAAATAATCTCTAATCTCGTCTAATATTTTAACTAGATTTAAGTTTATATCTGCAAATCCACAACCACACTTACAAGCAAATTCTGACTGTTTAAAGTGTTTTATATCGTTCCAAGATAATTGTTTATTATCTCTTGCATTTACTGTATTTGGTCCTGCTATTCCATCTGCTACAACTCCTAATTTTATTTGCTCTGATTTTATTACTTCAATTAATTTTACGTCCGTTTTTGCTCCATATATTCCATCTACGACTAAGCCATAATTTCTTTGAAACTCCTCTATTGCCCCTATTGTTCCATTTCCTGCTATGCCATCTATTGCACCACCATAGTAACCTAAAAATCTTAGGTTCATTTGTCTCTGTTTTATATTTAACATCTTATTTTTCCTCCTCATTCTTAATATTTTCGCTTGTACTGTCTTTTTTATCTTTAGTAAAGAAGAATGTTATTATCGAACCGAATGCGGTGCTAAACAACATTAATACTTCTTTGTTTACTTCTATTGGTACAAATAGTAACAATATCATACCAACTGTCATTGCAACAGTTACAAAACTTTTTAAATCACTCCACGCTTGTTTCATAATTTTATTTTCCTTTCTACTTATAAAAATTTTGATATTCCTAAAATGCTTGCAACTATTGTTAAAATAGCCACAAGCACCCAAGAAAATATTTGTTTTTTAGATGTTCTCCAATTTTCTGCATCTTTTAATACTGTTTCTTTTTCTATTTTACTGTCTAATTTTTCATACTTCTTTTCTAACTCATTATACTTTTCTTTTAGTATTTCTGTTTCTTTGTTATTTGCTGTGTTACTTCTCATTATAGCTTCTTTAAAGTTTATACTTGTTGCTTTTAAGTCTTCTGCTATATTCTTTATTTGTTCTATTGTTATTGATAAAGACTTGTCTATACTGTTTGTAACTTGCTCGTTTTTATCAAGTCTTTTCTCTGCTTCATTAAGTCTTTTTGTGTTTGATTTTGTTCGTTCTTCTAATGCAATTAGTCGCTCAGATATTTCCATCTACTATTCCTCGCTTTCCAGTAAAATCTGTACTTCTTCTTTGTATTTTTCGGGTACATCTTCAATAGTTTTAAGTCCTTTTTGAATTAATCTATAATATATTGTTGCCATTTGCTACACCTCGCTTTCAGACAATTCTGACATTTCTATCATTGCAAGCTGTATTTCTGTTATTTGCTCTGCTAAATCTTCTTTTTCTTTTGTTAGTGTTTTTACTTGTTCTTTTAAATCTTGCATTTCTTTTTCTTCATTATAAGGCTCTACATAATTTTCATTCTTGTAGAAGCCTTTTTCTTCTGTATAACAGTATTTTGCTATTTCTACTTCTCCTGGTATTTCTTCTACCTCATATACATTTATCTTTTCATCTGGTCCATATGCGATTGCACGATTATTATCTACATTGATGTTTCTATGCTCCTCATCTAATTCATAAGTATTAGATATTTCTATAATTTCATTGTTTTTGTTTGTTAAAACATATTTCATTTTTAATCATTCCTTTCTTATTGCTTATTTTAAATATTTACTATATAATAAATTTGTTCATTTTTTATTCTACCTCCTAGGAAGGAGAAAAAAATGAATAATTTACTTAAACTTATTGTATTAATCATAATTGCGTATATCTTAGATATGTTTGATTAGTACATAACCCGCAGAAATGCGGGGTCATTTTTTTATAAAAAAAATACTAAGGCATTGCGTTACCCTAGTATTCTTCGTTCATTTTTTATTCTTGAACAATCTACTTAAACTTCTTACATTCTTATTATACTAGGTTTTTTTCTAAAAATCAATACTTCTATTTAATTTTTATACATTTGGTACTTTTACACTTACTGTTTCTCCTGCTTGTCCGTCGGTTATTGCTATTCCGTTTATTTGTTCTGTTGATGATGTTATTGTTTTTACTAGGTTTGCTAGATAGCTTAAGACTGCAACATACAAATCACAAGTAGAACTATAACTGTGACTTATAAGCACATCTTTTCCATTTAGTGCTACTGCTGATATTGTATATATCGAATATCTCATTGGAATTAATTGAACACCATTTTCTCTTGTAATTATTGTATCATTCACATTACATAATACAGCACATAAATA
>CARPYP010000027.1 GCA_949045875.1 uncultured Clostridia bacterium
ACTGGATGGTCTTTTATAACTTCTTCTAATATGTCCCATACTTCTGGTTTTAATTTTTCTACCATTCTTTTTGCGTTTTTAATGTTGTGTGCGATTCCACGTCCTACTAGTTCTTTCATAACAAATGGTTTGAATAGTTCAACTGCCATTTCTTTTGGCACACCACATTGATATATTTTTAAGTCTGGACCTACAACGATAACTGAACGTCCAGAGTAGTCAACTCTTTTTCCTAATAAGTTTTGTCTAAATCTACCTTGTTTTCCTTTTAACATGTCTGATAATGATTTTAATGGTCTGTTTCCTGCTCCTGTAACTGGTCTTCCCCTTCTTCCATTATCTATTAATGCATCTACTGATTCTTGTAACATTCTTTTTTCATTTCTTACTATGATTTCTGGTGCTCCTAGTTCTAATAGTCTTTTTAATCTGTTGTTTCTGTTTATTACTCTTCTATATAAATCATTTAAGTCTGATGTTGCAAATCTTCCACCGTCAAGTTGTACCATTGGTCTTATGTCTGCTGGTATTACTGGTATTACATTCATTACCATCCATTCTGGTCTATTTTTAGACATTCTAAATGCTTCTACTGTGTCTAGTCTTTTTGCTATTTTTATTCTTCTTTGTTCACTTGCTTTTTCTATTTCTTTTTTTAGTTTTTCTGATAGTTTGTCAATGTCTATTTCTTCTAATAGTTTTTTTATTGCTGCTGCTCCCATTTCTGCTTTAAATGAACCTCTACCATATTTTTCAACTGCTTCTACATATTCTTTTTCTGTTAATACTTGGCATTTCATTAAGTCTGATGTTCCTTTGTCTGTTACTATATATGATGCAAAGTAAATTACTTTTTCTATGTTTCTTGGTGAAACATCTAATAGTAATGCTATTCTGCTTGGTATTCCTTTGAAATACCAAATATGTGCCACTGGTGCTGCAAGTTCTATATGTCCCATTCTTTCACGTCTTACTTTTGATTTTGTGACTTCAACACCACATCTATCACAGACAATTCCTTTATATCTTACTCTTTTATATTTTCCACAGTGACATTCCCAGTCTTTTACTGGTCCAAATATTCTTTCGCAGAATAAACCATCTTTTTCTGGTTTTAAAGTTCTGTAATTTATTGTTTCTGGCTTTTTTACTTCACCTTTTGACCATTCTCTTATTTTTTCATCTGATGCAATTCCTATTTTTATTTTATCAAAAATATCTAATTCATCCACTCTTTTTATCATTCCTTTCAACAGGCTTTAACTGTGTTCGGAAAAGAATTAGTATATTGCTAGGCATTTCAAATCAAATAAGTGAAAGTATATATTTGTACATTGTGCATTTTTGTATTTGAAATAACAATGCAAGATTCTGATTATTTTCCGAACTTATATCCATATTGTTTTCACATTAATCTAATTTAATTATCTTACACGGCACGAACAATTCCATCTTGTTATAATTAATTTGTTAATGTAGATATTTAATTATTTAGTTTAAACAATTTCTACATATTGTCATCTATAATATCACTATCTCCTATTATGTCTTCATCATTTTCTATATTGTCTATTGCTAAGTCATTATCGAATATTTCTTCATCGTCTATAATGTCTGTGTCGTCATAGATTTCATCGTTTTCAAGGTCATCTATTTCTTCGTTTTCTATTTCTTCATATCCTTCTGATGTTAATTCATCGTCTAGTGCTTTTAATTCTTCTTTACTATGTTGTTCTCTTTCTAAGTTGAAATCTATTCCTTCATCTATGTTCTCTTTTAACTCTATTTCTTCATTGTCTTTATTAAATAGTTTCATGTCTAATCCTAAGCTTTGTAATTCTTTTATTAATACCTTAAATCCTTCTGGAACTCCTGGTTCAGGTATGTTTTCACCTTTTACAATTGCTTCATAGGTTTTAACACGTCCAACTATATCGTCTGATTTTACTGTTAGCATTTCTTGTAGTGTATGTGCTGCTCCATATGCTTCTAGTGCCCAAACTTCCATTTCTCCAAAACGTTGTCCACCAAATTGTGCTTTTCCTCCTAATGGTTGTTGTGTAACTATTGAGTATGGTCCTGTTGAACGAGCATGTATTTTGTCATCTACTAAGTGGTGTAGTTTTAACATGTACATTACACCAACTGTGATTGGTTTGTCAAATGGGTCTCCTGTTCTTCCATCATATAATATTGTTTTTCCATCTGGTGATAGTCCTGATTGTTCAAGCATTTCTACTATTTCTTCTTCTGTTGCTCCATCAAATACTGGAGTCGCTATTTTTAGTCCAAGTAGTCTCGCAGCAGCTCCTAAGTGGACTTCTAGAACTTGACCTAAGTTCATACGTGATGGAACACCTAATGGATTTAATAATACGTCTACTGGCGTACCATCTGGCATGAATGGCATGTCTTCAACTGGTAGTATTCTTGATACAACACCCTTGTTTCCATGACGTCCTGACATTTTGTCTCCGACTGAGATTTTTCTTTTTTGTGCTATATAACATCTGATTACTTGATTTACTCCTGGACTTAATTCGTCAGAGTTTTCTCTATCAAATATTTTTATATCTACTATTGTTCCCGCTTCTCCATGTGGTACACGAAGTGATGTGTCTCTTACTTCTCTTGCTTTTTCTCCAAAGATTGCTCTTAATAGTCTTTCTTCTGCTGTAAGTTCTGTTTCTCCTTTTGGACTTACTTTACCTACTAATATGTCTCCTGGTCCAACTTCTGCTCCTATTCTTATTATTCCTCTGTCATCAAGGTCTTTTAATGAGTCTTCACCAACATTTGGTATGTCTCTTGTTATTTCTTCTGGACCTAATTTTGTATCACGACATTCACATTCGTATTCTTCAATATGTATTGATGTGAATACGTCTTCTTTTACTAGTCTTTCACTTAATAGAATAGCATCTTCGTAGTTATATCCTTCCCATGTAGAGAATGCTATGATTACATTTTTACCAAGTGCCATTTCTCCATTTTGTGTAGCAGGTCCATCAGCTATTACGTCTCCTTCTTTTACTTTTTCACCTTTAACTACTATTGGTCTTTGATTTATACATGTTGCACCATTTGTTCTTTTGAATTTACGTAATCTATATATATCATCTTTTCCTTTTGAGTTTTCTACTACTATTTGATCTCCTGTAACTTTTTTAACTATACCCTCATTTTTGGCTAGTATCATTATTCCAGAATCTTTTGCTGCTTTGTATTCTATTCCTGTTCCTACTATTGGTGAGTCTGTAATCATTAGTGGAACTGCTTGACGTTGCATGTTTGTTCCCATAAGTGCACGGTTGGCATCATCATGCTCTAAGAATGGTATCATTGCTGCTGCAACTGATACTAATTGTTTTGGTGATACATCCATGTAGTCTACTTTCTCTGCTGGAACTTCTGTTACTTCATCTAAGTATCTAACTTTTATTTTTGGGTTTACAAATTTTCCATCTGGTCCTATTGGCTCATCTGCTTGTGCTATGATGTGTCCGTCTTCATCATATGCTGCCATATATTCAAATTCGTCTGTAATTTTGTGGGTTTCTGGGTCTATTTTTCTATATGGTGTTTCTACAAATCCATATTCGTTTACAATTGCAAATGATGATAGTGCTGAGATTAGTCCTATGTTTGGTCCTTCTGGTGATTCTATTGGACATAGTCTTCCATAGTGTGTGTAGTGTATATCACGAACCTCAAATCCTGCTCTTTCTCTTGAAAGTCCTCCTGGTCCTAATGCTGATATTCTTCTTTTATGTGTTAGTTCTGATAGTGGGTTTGTTTGATCCATGAATTGTGATAATTGTGAGCTTCCAAAGAATTCTCTTATTGATGATGTTATTGGCTTTGTGTTTATTAATGTTTGTGGTGTTACTACGTCTAAGTCTTGTATTGTCATTCTTTCTCTTACAACTCTTTCTAGTCTTGTTAAACCAATTCTGAATTGATTTTGTAATAATTCTCCAACACTTCTTATACGTCTATTTCCTAAATGGTCTATGTCATCAATATTTCCTATCTTGTGTGCTAAGTTTAATAAGTATCCAACAGATGCTATGATGTCTTCTGTTGTGATATTTTTTGGTATTAATTCTTCTATTCTTTCTTCTATTACTTTTACTAAGTCTTTTGGTTCTGTTGTTTCAAGTATGTTTTTTAGTACTAGATAATTTACTTCTTCTTTTATGTTTAGTTCACTTAAATCAATGTCTTTTAAGACAGCATGTATATCTACTGTTCCATTTCCTATTACTATTACTTTTTTGTCTTCTACTTTTATGTTTACAATATTTATTCCTGAGTTTTGTATTGTATGTGCCATTTCGCTTGATATCATTGTGTCTTTTGCAACTAATACTTCTCCTGTTTCGGTGTCTACTATATCGTCATATGCTATTTGATTTTCTATTCTTTCTGCTAGTGCTAGCTTTTTGTTGAATTTATATCTTCCGACTCTTGCTAAGTCATATCTTCTATGGTCAAAGAATAATCCATTGAATAGGTTTGTTGCTGCTTCTACTGATGGTAGTTCTCCTGGTCTTAATTTTTTATAGATTTCAATTAATGCCTCGTCTTGTGTTTTTATTGGGTCTTTTTCTAGTGTTGTAAGTATTCTTTCATCTTCCCCAAACATTGAGATTATTTCTTCGTCTGTTTTTAGTCCTACTGCTCTTAATAGTGTTGTGATTGGAATTCTTCTTGTTCTGTCAACTCTTGCATAGAATACATCATTTGAATCTGTTTCATATTCTATCCATGCTCCTCTTATTGGCATTACTGTTGCTGTGTATACTTGTTTTCCTGTTTTGTCAAAGTCTTTTGCATAATAACATCCTGGTGAACGTACTAATTGGCTTACTACAACTCTTTCTGCACCATTTATTACGAATGTTCCACTGTCTGTCATTAATGGGAAGTCTCCTAAATAGATTTCTTGCTCTTTGATTTCTCCTGTTTCACGGTTAATTAGTCTTACTTTTACATGTAGTCTAGTTGAGTATGTTACATCTCTTTCTTTTGTCTCTTCTAATGAGTATTTTGTTTTGTCTTCCATATAATAATCAAAGAATTCTAATACTAAATTTCCAGAGTAGTCTATAATTGGTGATATATCTTTTAGTACTTCTCCTAGTCCTTCTCTTATAAACCAGTTGTATGAGTCTTTTTGCACTTTGATAAAATTTGGCATTTCAATACTGTCCCCTGTTTTTGCAAAGGTATGACGTATGGATTTTTCATGTTTGATTTCTTTCATAGAAAAAATTTCACTCCTTCATTAAAATTTAAATCTTAATTTTGAAGCTTTTTATACAGTAGGAATTTTCTGCCTGTGGCAGGAAAGCTCTGTACTGTATAAATATGCGGATTATTGTAATTGCTTTGTGATTACCATCGCTTAGCAATTCTTAAAATCCGTTGTTTTATAAGAAAAAATTATTATCTTGAAAAGAAGTCCTGCTTGTAATATAAATATTTTTATATTAGAAAAGTTCATAGCTTCAAATTGAACTGTCCGTAATATAAAAATGATTTTATATTCAATTCCTCTTCTTTTAGAATTAATAAATTTTAAATATAGACTTAATTTAGAGTTATAGTATATCACATTTCCGTAAAGCTTGTCAATGATTTTTTGGCAAAAAAATCAGCAAAAAATCACCATATCTTTTATTATGGTGATTTTTTGTATTTTTCTATTTGTTTTTATTTTTTAAGAAATTAATTCCATTGATGTCTGGTCCTTTTTTCATTTTTGATATTATTAGAGTTGTCATGTATCCACATATTGCAAGTGATGCTATTATCATTATTATTATTATCGCACTTACTACTTCTCCTGTTTTTACACTTATTATTATTGTCGCCTGCGAATTATCATCATCTGTATTTGTGTCTCCATCTGTTTCTAGTTTTGCTACATTTATTCCTGAACCTAAATTTGATTCGCTATTTTTCCATTTTAGACTTATTTCTAATTCTTTTGTTTCGTTTCCATTTAAGTTAACTTCTGTTTCTAATATACCATCTGGTCTTGTTACCCAATATTCTGGAGCATTTACTACTTCAAATCCTTTTGGTACTATTTCTAATACTTTGGTTTTTCCAGCAATATTTACTTTATTTTTTACAATTATTTTATATTTTGCAATTACTTCTGCCTTCTTTATATCTGATGGTTTTAATTCTAATTTTACTAGCTTATTGTCTTTTACTGGTATATTTTGCCCATTTACACTAACACTGCTTAGGTTCTTCTCTATTGAGAAATCTAATACTATCTTTCTATTTGTTAGTATTTTATTAATGTTTATTGTACCTATTTCTTGGCCTTTATATGTTGCATCTATTTCTATTTTTTCTTCACTTAACATATATTTTTCTGGTGCTTCTATTTCTTTTATGTAGTATTTTCCTAATGGTAAGTCAACTGTGTATTTTGCTCTTCCTAATTCATCTGTTGTAACTTTTTCTATAAGTGTATCTCTTGCTATTATTTCTTCTCCATTAGCTCCTTTTATGTTTTCTGCTGCATATAATCCTATTACTGCTCCCTGTATTGTTTTTCCTGTTTCTATGTCTCTTTTTATTATTCCTAATCCTTTTCCTAATCCATCTGTCTTTATTTCTACTTCTTCTGTACTTTCATCTTCTAAATCTGTTGGTATAGTTTTGTCTGGATTACTTGGATCTGGTATTTCTGTTTTTCCTGTTACTGTTACTTTATTTCCTAGTATTATTCTTTGATTATCATCTACTGTAACCTGTGTATCTTTTGAAATTTCATATTCATATCTTAGTGTTATCATCTTTCCTGGTTCAATTTTGTTTATTGATACTCTTTGGTTATCAAGTTGTTTCACTTCTGAACCACCTTTGTTTGCTTCTTCTACATATACAAATTTTCCATTTAGTAGTTTTTCTTCTACTAATATATCTGTTATGTCTGTTAATCCATTGTTTATTACTTTTATTACATATTGTACTGTTTCCCCTACTTCATATTCATCTTTTAGCGCTTCTTTTACTATTACTAATTCTTTTGTTGCTATATAAATTTCTTCTTCGTCTTCTCCTTCTATGTCTTTTATTATTGGGTTTTCAGGGTCCTCTGGATTTGGTTCTTCTGTTTTTCCTGTTGCTTTTACAAGGTTTACAATTTTTTCTTTTTCAGCTGGACTTGCTATATTTGCTATGAATTTTAATTCAACACTTTCATCTGGTTTTAGTTCTTTTATTTTGATTGTTTTATCATTTTCTTTTGTTATATTGTCTGTTGAAATATCCTCAAATTTTCCTTCTATCATTGTTTCTGTAACATTTATGTCTTTAATTACGCTTTTTGTTGTGTTTGTTACTCTTATTGTGTATACTATTTCTTCTCCTGGTTTATACACTTTTTTGTCTGCTATTTTTTCAACTATTAGTCCTTCTTCTCCACCTATGTTTATCTTTTGTCTTTCATTTTTGTATGCTACTTCTACCTTTTGTATACTATTGTCTTCTCCTTGATCTTTTATCTCAAATTCTTTTACTTCTTCATTTAATATAAATCCTTCTCCTGCTTTTACTTCTTTTATATAGTATTTTCCTGTTGGTAAACTTTCTAATGTTGCTTTTCCATTTTCATCTGTTACTATCTTTTTTATTAAAGTATCTTTCGCATATAATAGTTTTGTTTCTTGTTCAATTGGTTTTTCTGGTTCGTTTGTATCATCTGGATTTTCTGGTGTTCCTGTGTCTCCTGGATTTTCCGGTGTTCCTGTGTCTCCTGGATTTTCTGGTGTTCCTGTGTCTCTTGAATTTATTTTAGCTTCTTTATCTACTTTTACATATATATCTTCTTTTGCATATACTTCAAATTCTGCTCCCTCTACTTTAACTTCCTCATATACTGGAGCTATTATTCCATCTGCATTCTCTTCTTTACCTACTAAGGCTTCTCCTGTTTTTGTTATTTCTAATTTTCCTGGTTTTAAAATACCTGGTCCCGGAGGTGTTGGATCATCTGGTGGTGTTGGATCTGGTGGTATTGGATCTGGTGGTGTTGGATCTCCTTCTGCTACCCAATCTAAATATAGGGGTGTATCATATAATGCATTTTTTCCATTTTCTTTATTACATTCTTCTCCGTTATGTGTTCCTCCTGTAATTATATATTCTGCAGTAAGTTCATTTGAGACCAATAGTTTTGGCTCTGTTTTGTCACGCTTATCATCTTTTAGTCTTATGTAATAATAATATTTATCATCATCATCTTCTTTATCTTTTCCCACTCTATCAATTTTAAATACTGCATTTTGCGAATCTGTAATATCGCAACCTTCTGGGTTTTTATAGTCTTCTCCTGTATAAAATTCCCAAATGTCTGTATTTAATTTACTTTTAAAGATTACATCTTCTAATGATGATGTACTAACATCTACTATTGATTGCATAAATTCTTTAAAATCATTTGCTAGTTCACCCGTATCTGGGAAATTATAGAATAGTGGATTATGTCCCCAATATGTCCTAATATATTTTAAGTAACGTCCTAAATCATTTGGATCTATTGCTTCCTCTTCCCAATCTGGATCATCATCTTCATCAACTGAATGATCTGGTACATCTTCTGTGTCTAATTCCAACGCAATTGATACTGACCATACTGCATCGCAAAATCCCTTTAGTTGTTCTGCTGAACCTTGTATCTGTTTTACAGATAAGTTTGGATATCCGTCACTAATAAATATTCCATATGTAGTTCTATCTCTTCCTGTTTGTCTTTCCATTATAACATCTGACATTGTTAATAATCCAGTTTTATAATCTGTTCCATTTCCGTTTTCATCTACAGTTGAAGTATAATAAGCACTTTTGTTTCCATAATCTTCATTTCCTTTTGATTTCGTCGTCATTCCTTTAATTAAATTATCTACTTCTTCTTTTCTGCTTCCATCTAAAAAGTTCATAAATAAGTATGAATTACCTTTTTGTGTAACTATGGCTAATCTATTTTCAGGGTTCTCTTCATATATCTTATCTGCTAATAGTTGTAATGCTTCTACAGCAATTTCCATTTTACTTCTTTTAACCATTATCACTTGTCCATCTTTGTCTAATTCATCGTTACCATCTTTATCTTTCTTTGGTTTCATTGAATTAGTTTTTTTATCCATACTTACTGTTGTGTCAATACATACAATATAATCTTTTGGGTTTTCCCTTTCTACATCTGTTGAAGATATATCCATCGTTACTTTTCCTATACCATTGGTATAGTATTCTGTATTTGCTTTATCTACACTTTGTTCAATACTAATTGTTGGTTTTTCTGTTACTCCATCTGCATATCCTCCAAGTCTATATGCATCCTTTCCAACCTTTAAATCTTTATGTAAAGAGTATTTTATAACTTTCTTTTCATTTAATCCTGAACATCCAAAAAATGCTCTAGTTCCTATTGACACTATATAGTCCTTAGTAGTGCTTTTGGTACTTCCATCTTCATTTGTTGTAGTAGTTGTTGTTCTTTGATTTACACTTGTAAGACCTGTACATCCTTCAAACATACTATCATATATTGTAGTACAATCTTTTCCTACAAATTTTAATGTTGTAATCCCTGTATGTCCTTTGAATGCATTATTATGATTTTCTATATTACTTCTAATTGTTAATTCTGTAAGTGGTGTTGTTCCTTTAAATGTGTTTTCTCCAAGCGTTTTAATACCTGTATGCAAATCTAATTTTACTAATGCTGTACAATTAAAGAATGCATTGTCTTCAATTGTAATTATACTAGCAGGTAATCTATTACTAGTGTCATTACCTTTTAAATTTGATAATGAAGTGCAGCCATAAAATGCACTTTCTCCAATCTTGCCACAATTTGATGTTTTTGTAAAATTTACTGTGGTTAAGGTTGTACAGTCTTTAAAGGCATTTGCATTAATTGCTGTTACAGTTGTTGGAATTGTAATTTCTGTCCATCCTGTTGTATCTCCTAATGCAGATGTAGTTCCATTACCAATACTATCAACTGTATACTTTATACCATCTACTGTTATTTTATCTTTACCAGGAAATGATAATTTGGTACTAGTACTGGACTCAGCTTTACTCTTAACTCTAATATTATGTGCAACTCCTGTTGTTGCATTTATGTCTTCTGCTTCAAATTCATATGTAATATTACTAACCGTTACTTCTTTTGTTGGCGTATCTGCATATGATTTGAAAAATTCTTTGCTTACTATTGTAATTATTGTTATAATTAATAGTATTGCTAGAATATATCCTGTCATTTTTAAATATTTCTTCATGTATTTTTCCTCCCAAAATTTTAAAATCTTAATTTTATTATAAATTGTTGTTTTTATTTTTTCAATAGGCTAATTTTTGATAAATTTTGAGTATTTTCTACATCTTTGCGGAAACTAGGTTTACATTACATAAGTTTTTATGTTAAATTTTTATTTCTTTTCTGTTACAGTATTATTAAATTAAATAGCTTTTTTTAGGGAAATCTAGACTTTATGTAGCTTTATATGTTTTAGTTTTTTAATATATATATTATTTGTATCATTCCTATTACCCCAAAAATTGGGTATACTATATTTACTAGATTAGCGAATCCTACTAATGATATTGGAACTGCCAATATACACATTATTATATTTAAACTTTTGTATATTTTTTTATTATTTTTGCTTACATTTTCTAAAAAGCTATACCCCTCTGAAATTGCTGTTGTAAATATTGCTATTAATATTGTTATACTGTATAGATATTTATATATTCCTCCAAATTTATTTGCTATATATAACATTGGTATTTCTACTTGTTTATCCATATTTATTAATAACAAATAAATTATTATTCCTAATGACGTTATTATTATTGCTGTTAATATTGCTACTTCTATACAATTTTTTTTGTTTTTTAAATGTTTATTCATTATTCCTGTTAAACCTATTAAAGTTATGCTGTTGTAACTTGTGTACATTATTGCACTTATAATCCATAAATAGTTATTGTTTGCTTGTATCAGGTTATTATTTTCTATTTTATTTATATTGTTTATACCGAATATTATAAAAATAATAATTATAATTGGTATTAATATTGTATTTATTTGTATTATTTTTTCTGCTTTTTTATTAAAGGTTATATAACACAAAATTACTAATAGTAATGAACTTATTATTTTATTTATTTTATATTCTTGATAAAAATAAGCTGAAAATCCAGCTATCATTATATAGAATGAACTTATTAAAAATATATTTATTATTATTTTTATAATTTTTTGTATTTTTTTATTTTTAATTATTTTATTTAATAATTCATTATAGTTGTTTAAGTTGTATTTTTTTGAAATTATTAAGGTTTTATAGATAATTATTCCTAATAGCATTGAGGCTATTATTATTCCTAATATCCCCCATTTTCCAAATATATAAAAAAATGAGTATATCTCTTGACCGTGATGCAAATCCTGCACCTATTACTATTCCTATTATTGCAAATGTTATTTTTATTATATTAGTCATATATCCTCCTTTTTTTGTATTTGATTTAGTTAGGTTTTAGAAACTAGTAAATTAAAAAATCACCATATTATTTTATGGTGATTTTTCGATTTTATGATTTTTTTATTTTCTATGTTTTCTCTTTATCCAAATTATTATTCCTACTACTATTATTATTAAAGGGAATGTAAATATTACTAATTTAACCATTAAGTCTTCGGATTCTGTTGGCGCATAGGTTACTGTTGAATGCGTTTTTCTTATTGCTATTGAATCTGTTCTTTCTGTTAGATATGATATTGAGTTTAGTATTAAGTCTTGATTATTATAAAAGTATATTGCATTTGCTGCTTGTTGGTTTATTGTTATTGGCGAGTCTGTTGCAAATGTATTATTTGCATATATAACTAATTGTGATGTTACATTGTTTTGTTCTGAATTTTCTATAGTTTTTGTGGCTAATGCACCAACTACATATGATTTTACTTCTTCTCCTTCTGTTGGTTTTGACGAAGTGTTTTTTAAGTCTGTTCTATAAAACGCCTTTTCACTTGTTGTTAGTAATTCTGTTACTGACACTCCTAGTTCTTGTAATTTTTCTTCTTCGTTTATTTGTAGTTTTCCAGAATCTATAAATAATACTTTTCCACTTGATGCAAATGCATTTGTTATTTCTGATTCTTTATTTAATGAAGGTAATATCAAGTCTTGTGTTTGCATGAGCATTGATGATGGGTCTTGCTCTATAATAATTCCATCGTTTGAAACATTAATTCCATATAAGTCTAATATTTTCGCTGTATTACTTAATGTTCCACTATTTGTGTAATCTGAAAGCCATAATATATTTCCACCATTATTAATGTATTTTATTATTAGTTCTGTTTCATAGTCGGTAAAGTCTGTTTGTGGTGATGCTATTATTAGGGTTTTACAGTCTTGTGGTATTTCGTTTTTTACTAATATATCTAATGTTTCTATTTCATTTATTTCACTTTTTAGTGCTTCTGTTAATATTCTAAAATAATTACTTTCTCCATATTCACCATGCCCTGTTAAGAAATATATTTTTGGCGCATTTTCTAATGTAACTCCTAATATTGAGTTTGTCATTTTTTGTTCTGTTAAATCAATTTCTTCATATGTTGTATAGTCCATTGTAAAGAAGTCATATGAGTTTGCTTTTATATTTCTTCCTTCACATTCAAATACTACTGTCTTATATTCTTCGTCTGATGATGTAATATCATATTGTTTTGCTAAGTCTGGTCTTTCTGTGGTAGATACTATTTCTACTTTTATATTGTCTTTATATTTTGAGTATTGTTTTGCTAAGTCTACTACAGAGGAGTCTTCCTCATATCCAAACATGTATATTTTTATTTCCTGATTTATATCTTTTAGTGTATTTTTTGATTCTTCTGATAAACTAAAAAATTTTTCTTTTGTAAAGTCTATGTCTGATATGTCTATTGCCTGTATTCCTAAGTTTATCGCTAAATATGTAGCAATTACGACTGCAATTAATAAAATTGTAAAACTTGTTTTTTTGAAGACTCTACTTTTAATTATTTCTATTACCCTTTTCAATTCTAATATCATTCCTTTCTAAATTGTTCAATCTACATTATCACTTTAAATTTCTTCTTCTTTGTAAAATTATAATAGTTAATATTATGCATGTTATTGTAAAGGTTAACAGTTGTATTATTTCTTCTATTGGAATTATTCCTGTTACGAATTTTTCATATAAGTCTATAAAAGATATCATTGAAAATATATTTGATAAATTTCTTATGTACATTGTAGCAAAGAAAAATGCAAATGTAATTATATATGCAATTATTGGTTGACCTGTTATACTTGATGCTAATTCACCAAATGATATATATGCCATTGTTAATAACATAAATCCTAATAATGTTGTTCCTAAAGTTGATATATTTGGTGTTCCAAAGTGACTTATTATTGCTAAATATATTAAAGAAAATATCTCTGTTATTATAACTACTAATAGTGCTGCAAAAAATTTTCCTAATACTATTCCTGTTATACTTTTAGGGGATGTCATTATTAATTGGTCTGTTCCATTTTTTCTTTCTCCTGCAAACATGTTCATTGTTAATATTGCTATTATAAATGTTAAGATAATTGCACTATCATAAAATGTATATGAAAAATTTAAACTTTGTGATGCATATGTATATAAATAAAATATTAGGCTTGATATTTCTAAGAATAGTCCTATAAATACATATCCTATTGGAGTTAAAAAGTAGGTTTTTAATTCTTTTTTTAATACTGCTAACATTATTCTTTTCCTCCTTTTTTCTCATAATTATTGTTTTCTTCTTTTTTACTATAATTATCTATTAATTGTAAAAAGGCTTCTTCTAATGTAGCTTCTGTTTTCTTTAGTTCCAATATTGTTATTTCGTTTTTGGCAAATTTTTCTGATACTTCTTTTCTTATATCTTTGTTCTGTTCAACAAAAATCGTATATTGCTTTGTTCCATCTGAGTTTTCCGTAACTAATTTTATTTCTTTTACATCTTTTATTTCTTTTATAATATCATTTATTTTATTTTTCTCATCTTCGATTGTAATTGTTAATATATTTTGATTATTTACTTTTTTTTCTAAGTTTTCAGGGGTATCAACAGCTAGTATTTTTCCTTTATCTATTATTATTACTTTTTCACATATTTGACTTATTTCTGATAAAATATGTGAACTTATTAATACTGTATGGTCTTTTCTTAATGATTTTATTAAATCTCTAATTTGTTTTACTTGTTGGGGATCTAGTCCTACTGTCGGTTCATCTAGTATTAATACTTTTGGTTTTCCTACAAGTGCTCCTGCCATACTTACTCTTTGCTTGTATCCTCTTGATAAGTGCCTGTTTAACTTGTTTTGAACTTCATTTAATCCAGTTTCTTCTATTACTTTTTGTACACTTATTTTTTTGTCCTCTTTTTTTACTCCTTTTAGGTCTGCCATATAGTTTATAAATTCTTTTACTGTTAAATCGTTATAGATAGGTACTCCTTCTGGCATATAGCCTATTTGACTTTTCGCCTTTTTAGAATTTCTATTTATGTGATAACCATTTATTTCTATTTTTCCTTCTGTTGGTTCTATATATCCTGTTATCATATTCATTGTTGTTGTTTTTCCTGCACCGTTTTTTCCAAGAAATCCTACTATTTCACCTTCTTTAATGTCAAAGCTAATATTATTTACTGCTAAGAAATCATTGTATTTTTTCGTAACGTTTTCTAATTTAATCAACTTTGTTCCTCCCATACTTTTTAATAGTAAAATATTACCACCGTTATGTTGTGTTTGCAATAGCTTTCACATAAAATTTACACTTTTAGTGGTTTCTTATTATACAAGATTGATTTTTTCACTTTTTATTTTACAGCTCACATACTAATTCTTGCATTAGGTCGTGTATTGGAACAATTTTATCAATTTTGCTGACATTGCTACCACAAAATATTAACCCTTCTTCTACTTTTCCTTTTACAGAATTTATTAGTGCTTTTGTAATACAGTATGGACTATTTACTATATCACAAGTTTTTATACAATTATAACATTTGTCAATTTTACATTTTTCTGTTTCTACTTTTTTTATAAAGTTATTATTTATTGCTCTCCCTGGCATCCCCACTGGACTTTTTATAATTTTTATATCTTCATTTTTTGCTTTTACATATGTCTCTTTGAATTCTATTGAAGCATCGCATTCATCTGTTGCAACAAATCTAGTTGCCATTTGTACTCCACTTGCTCCTAAATCTAAAAATTTCTTTATATCTTTTGAGTCCCATATCCCTCCTGCTGATATTACTGGGATGTTTTTGCCTGTTTCTTTTTCTATTTTTTCAATATATTGTACTACTTCTTTTGTTATATCTTCTAGTTTAGGTTTTGTGTGTTCATCTAATTCTTCTCTTTTAAAACCTAAATGCCCTCCCGCTTCTGGTCCTTCTATTACTATCATATCTGGTACATAATTATATTTTTTCATCCAATGTCCTACTATTAGTTTACAACATCTAAAAGATGATACAATTGGGGCAATTTTTGTGTTGCTTCCTTTTACATATTCGGGTAATTCCTTTGGTATTCCTGCTCCTGATATAATTAAATCTATTTTCTGTTTTACACATTCTTTTACAATTTCTGCATAGTTTTTTAAAGCTACCATTATATTTACACCTATTATTTTGTCTTCTCCTGCAATTTGTCTTGCTTTTTTTATTTCTTTTCCAATTGCTCTTATATTAGCTTCCATTGGATTTTTTATAAAGTCTTCTTCTAAGTATCCTATATCAGCAGTAGATATAATTCCAATTCCACCTTCTTTACTAACATTTCCTGCTAATTTGTGCATAGAAACTCCAACACCCATTCCTCCTTGAATGATTGGATATTTTGATTCTTTATTTCCGATTTTAATTCCCTTCATATTTACTCCATTCCTCCTCTATAGTTTAACCTATTTTTTATTAATCTCCATATCTAGTTTACTATACTAGATTAGCATTTATGATATACTCTGTCAAACTATCGACTATATGGTCAAGAATGTTCTAATTTAATATTACTATTTTATTCCATTTATTGCATCTCTTGTGGTTTTTTCTTTATCAAATTTACTTATTATAAAAATTATCATGGCTACTATTAATACTATTGATACATATAGTATAATACTCATTTTCCAATCTCCTATTGCTAAATTTTCTCCTGCAAGTGTCGAGGTTATAACTGATGGAAATCTCGCAAATGTTGATATTAATATAAATTTACTTGGTTTTATTGGTAATAGGCCTGATACATATACTAATAAATCTTTTGGTGTTCCTGGTAATAAAAATAATATTAGGAGTATCATTTCAATTTTTTTAGGGTTTTGAAATAGTTTGTTTTTTTCTATTTTCTCAATTTTCTTTTCATCACAGAATTCACATACAAATTTCTTTCCATATTTTCTAACTAAAAAGAATATTATAGTTGATATTATACAGGCTGATGCCATAATAAATATCGTTCCCCATAATCCGCCATAACACATACCCGCTAATATTTCTATAGGCTCTCCTGGTACTATTATTAAAAATATTTGGGCTACTTGTAACCCAAATAATGACATTAATCCCCATATTCCAGATTTATCTACTTTTTCTTTGAATAGTACTTGTCCTTCTTTTGTAGATAAATTCTTCATTACTGGAAATAAGTATATTATAACTCCTAAGAATATTGCTATTACTATTAGTGTTAATATTATTTTGAATATTTTTACTTTACTTTTTCTACTCATATTATCCCTTCTTTTTTTGGTATGCATATTTCTCTAAACAATTTTGTTACATTTATTTTCGGAGCTCTATATTTTCTTAATAGTCCACTGTAAATTTCTTGTAATCCTCGTATCTTTTTGAAGTCTTCTGGTTTTACTATTTCTGGTAATTCTACTTTTATTCCTGAGTTTTCCAATACATATTTTATAAATTCAGCACAGTAAAATGAGTGTTCTTTTCTTATTTTTTTGTTAAATCCTACTGCTAATAGACCTAACATGTTAAATTTATAATCTTTCTTGTCTCTTTTTATTCTTTCGATATTACTTTTTACATTTTCATATTGTTCTTCTGTGATTTCTAAAGAATATATTTTTGCTTTTGTCTTGTAAAACCTTTTAAATGTTCCTTTATCTATGTATTCATGTATAAATCCTGCCCATAGAGCATTATATGGATTTAATCTTCCAAAACTATACATTTCTTTTAAGTCTACATCTAATGAAATTGATACATGTGAGAATTCGTCCTTTGTATATTTTTTTATAATTTTTGATAATATTGTGCCTGTATGTGTAAGTATTATATATATTTTTTTCATATATTAATCATCCATTTCTATTTATATAAAATTAAGTATAATTATGATATTAGCATATAAATTTTATGATGTCATCATAAATATCTTGTTTATTTTTTTCGTTTAAAATTTCATGCCTCAAATCTTTATATAATTTGCCATTTATATTTGTATATCCTATGTCCTTCAAAAATTCTTGGCTTTCTTTCCATTTTTGTTCATTCATAATTACTGGGTCATTACTTCCTGCAATGAATAGTATTGGCATTTCTTTGTTTTTTAGTGCCCACCCATGTTTTATATATATTCCCTTCATTAATTTAAATAAGTTTTCAAATCCATTTAGTGTAAATATAAATCCACATAATTCATCATTATCATATTTTTCTACGGTTTCATCATTCGCGCAAATCCAAGAATTTTCTGATTTAGCATTTTTAACTGTTTTATTATAATTTCCTATAGCTAAGTTTTGAATAAAATCGCTTTTGTGTCTCTCGCCTTTAAATATTTTCATTATTTTAATTATGGATATTGCTAAATTTACAAATGAGTTTTTGCTTGGTGAACCACAAACAATTAATTTATCAATGTCTTTATCATATTTTTTTATATATTTTCTTACTACCATAGACCCCATACTATGTCCGAATAGAATTATTTTTTTATCTTTGAATAATTCTTTTACATATAATGTTATTTGATGTATGTCTTCTACTATATATTCAGAACTATTATCATAAAAAAATCCTAAGTCCTCTTTTTCTTTTACACTTTTTCCATGTCCTCTATGATCACTTATTATTGTAACATATCCTTCATTTGCTACATATTCTAAAAATTCATAATATCTTTCTTTATGTTCTGCCATTCCATGTGATACTTGAAATATTCCTTTTTTTTCTCCTTCTGGTACAAACATTGTTACACTAATTGCTAAATTATCACAGTTAGATTTTATAACTATATCTTTTTTCTCTATATTTCTCACTTTTTCTTTCCTTTCTTTTTTGCTTTTAATATTATATAGCATTTAATGAAGATTATCAATAATAATGGTGGCATTTATTGTGAATATTGTCCCTATTCTCAATCATGCTTTTCAATAAGATTATAAAAGTTTTTAAATGTATATCCTTCTGATTTTAAGTATTCTATGGATTCTTTTAATGCTTCTGAACTATTGCTTACATCTTTTGTGTCATGCATTAATATTACTAAAGTGTCTTTTCCTTTTGACGATTTTTTTAAATTTTTTACAAGTTGATCTTTTGTATATTTTTTAACTGAATCATTATTTAGTGAGTTCCAGTCTATATATGTATATCCCATTTCCGCAAGAACAGTTGCCATCTTATTTTTTTTGGATTTATATATTGGAGACATATAGCCATTGGGAAATCTAAATATATGAGATGAATAATTCTCTATACCTATTGCTTTTCCTATTGCTTCATCTGTGTCTTTTATTTCGTTTCTAAAACTTTGTTCACTTTCGTATAGTTTATTGTTATTATGACTATATCCATGATTTGCTATATAGTGTCCTTCTTCATACGCTCTTTTTACAATTTCAGGATAGTTTTTTACTGATTTTCCAATTACAAAAAAGGTAGCTTTTACGTCTTCTTCCTCCAAAATGTCTAAAACTTTTGGTGTTACTGTTTTTGTTGGTCCATCATCAAAAGTTAAATATGCTACCTTTTCTTTTCTATTACATAATTCTTTTATTTTATTATCAAATTCTTCTTCTACTACACCATTTGGTTTGACTAAAGAATATCCTTGTACATATATTGAACTTACTACTAGTATTATAAATAAAATTACAGAGCAAATATATATTTTATTTCTTGAAATAACATATATCTTCATCCTCATTCCTCCATGCAATATAATCTTATGTGTTTTTGAGGATTTTATCACTATTCTGAAATCATTTCAGTGTAGATTTTATTAATGTCATCTTCATCTTTGTATTTATTTTCCATAGGACTCTTTCCTGTTTTTTCATTGTTTATAACATAATCTACAAGTTTTTTATATTCTATTCACATAAAAGCCACAGGTTCATTATTTTCATTTTCTACAATTACTAAATGTGATACTCCTTTTAATGCTTGTGGGACATATTCTTTTATATTATTTATTTCTTCTTTAGATAAAAATAAATGTGTCGCTTTTACTGAATTTTGCCACACTTCTATTAATTGCTTTATTAGTGTTGGTGTTCTAACTTTCACTTCAATTGTTCTCATATTCATCTCCCACATATATTGTAAGTTGTCGCTGAGATTGAATCTCAATCATTATTCAAAAAGTTCATTACTAAATCTATTATTACATCTTTTTCTTTCGGATTTGATTCTGCTATCAATAAAGTTAGTGCAGCTAAAGTATTGTTGTCTATAGTTTGTTTTCCATCTTTATATAATATTCCATAAAAATTTAAAAAGTATATAAACAATGTTGCTGCAATTCTTTTATTACCATCTGCAAATACATGATTTTTTACTATTAAATATAAGAAATTTGCTCCTTTTTCTTCAATACTTTTATAAATATCTTGTCCACCAAAACTTTGATAAATATTACCTATAATTGATTCTAGTCCTTTATCTCTTTCTACTGCAAATAGTGAACTTTCTTCATTAAATCTTAACTTATTTATTATTTCTATACATTCTTTATATTCAATCTTTCTTTCGTCAATATTACCATCTATTTTCTTTAGAGTTCTATGGTCATAATCATCTAGCAAATCTAACGCTTTTGAATAATCTCCAATTACTTTTAAAATTTCCTTTGCATCATTTCCTTCTAGTCTTTCATCTATTCTATTTGCTATATCAATTAGTTTTATTGTTTTTTCTAAATATTCTAATCTTCTTTGATTTACAGCATATCCTTTAAGCATATAATCTTTTAAAATTTTATTCGCCCATTGCCTGAAAATCACGCCATTATCAGATTTTACTCTATATCCAATACTTAATATCATATCTAAATTGTAGTATTCTACATTTCTAGTTACTTCTCTTTCTCCTTCTTTTTGAACTGTCGCAAATTTTGCGACAGTTGGAATATCTTTTAATTCTTCGCTTAAAGCATTATTGATATGTTTACCAATTGTTTTTATATCCCTATCAAATAATTTTGCTAATTGCTGTCTATTTAACCATACTGTTTCATCTTTTAAATTTACCTCTAACTTTACTCCTTGATTTTCAAATAAAATAATTTCATTCTTTTTTTCTTCCATAAGAACACATCCTTTTTAATAAATTTAGTTCTTATTACATTTATTGCTACTTATATTTTCTTTATTTATTGTTATAGAACTGTTGTTTGTATTTTATAATAAAAACTCCATTATTGTCAATATTTTTGCATAAATTTATGTAATAATTTTTCTGTGTGAATTTTTTACATTATTTTGATTTACCATTGCATATTCCATTGTTGTATCTATTTTAATATGTCCCAATAACTTTTGCACTTGTTCAACTGGCATTCCTTTATCTATTGCCATTGTAGCCATTGTTCTTCTAAACTTATGTGGATGCACTTTATTTATATTTGCTTCTTTTCCTAAATGTCTAATGGCAATTTCAATTCCTGATATTCCTAATCTATTATATGGTTTTATAAGCGATACAAATAATGCTTCATTATTGTCAGTTCTTGTTTCCAAATACTTTTTTATATACATTTTACTCTTTGCACTAAAATAAACTTCTCTTTCGCTATTCCCTTTGCCTAGAACAATACAACTTCTTTCTTGAAAGTTCATATCGGCTATATTTAATCTAGTAAGTTCTCCAACTCTCATACCAGTTGAAATTAATAATTCTAATATAGCTAAATCTCTTACATTTGAGCAAGTATCTCTTAACTTTTCTAAATTCTCATCTGTAAATGTTTCTTTAACTTTTTTAGTTGTCTTTACTTTGTGAATCCTTCTAACAGGATTTTTTACAATATAATCTTCATTTTCTAGCCAAGCAAAAAAACTTGATAATGTTCTTCTTATATTATCTATTGTTACCATCCCTGCATTTGAATTATTTTTATAATTAGCCAAGTAATTTCTTAATGTTTCAGTAGTAATTTCATCTATCGGAAGATTTATAGTGTCTAACATTTTATTTATATTATCTTTGTAATAGTTTAAAGTTCTAATGGAACAGCCTTCAATTTCTTTAGATGATATAAACTTATTTAATATATCTGAATTATTCATTTGTATTTCTTGTCTTTTGGATTGTTCTATTATTTCAATCTGATAATTCAAGCATATTTCTGTAAGTATTTCTCTTAATTTTATTCTTTGGTTATCATCTAAAAAGTAATTCGTCTTACTAATTACTTCATTGATAAGTAACTCTTTCAAATATTCTTTCCTCCTAACATAAAAAGAAGAATAGATTATTTTTTCTATTCTTCCTTTAACTTATCTATATTTTAAATATCTCGTTTTAATATTGCTTTTATTAAGTCTATAAAATCATTTTCATCTATTTTATGTGATTCGATATAAAATTTGTAATCATTATATTCAAAAAATGCTTCTCCATTTATTTTGCTATTATCAAAAAAATTTTCTGTTTTAAATAGTTTAACTTCTTGACCATTAATTATTGAACTTGACAAGTCATTCTCTTTTGGTATCATACATTGTAGAATTTTATTTTCTGTTGTAAATATTATTTCTATTGAAGGTGCATTGTTTCCATCCATAGAATATATTAATTCATATTGTTGTAATTTTGAATATTCTGTATCCTCTACATTTTCTTTTACATATACCATTCCTTGTCTTAAGTGTTCATATTGTTTTAATATATCTATGTTTTTTATAAATCCAAATTTCCCCTCAATATTTGTGTCTTTCCATTCCCCATCAACATCTACTACTTTTCCTGAAATAGATGCTGTACCTTTTATACTTTCTGTATTAAATATTATATTATCATTTTGTATTACTTCTTTTTCATTATTGACATTTTCTACGTTTGAATTATCTACTTTTCCTAATTGATTTTTATTGTTTATAGGTTTATTATAATTTATAATAACGCCTATACATAAAACTAACATTGCAACACTAGAAGTTATACCATAAATTATTTTTTTATTTCTTACTTTATTCATATTTTCTTCCTCCTTTACTTTTGATAGTACATTTTGATAAATTTTATCTTGATTAATTTTTTCACTAAGAATATCTTTCATTACTTGTTTTTTAGACATTTTCATCACTCTCACTTTCCATTTTGCTTTTAAGTTCTCCGAATTGTTCTATACAAATAATGTTTAACATTTGATTCGGTTAAATTCAAACACTTTGATATTTCCTTGATACTCATTTCTAAATTAAAGTACAGATAAAATACTTTAAAAATAATCACTTTTTTACTTTTTAAATATTCCCAAACAAAATCTGTGTCATATTTATCTAACAAACTTGCTTCTATATCTATATCTGATTGTATTTCATTTATTGCTTCAAAATCATCCTTACTTGAAAATAAAGAAATTATTTTTTCTTTGTATTTAAACCTGTAATAGTCATTAATTTTATGTCTAGCAATTCCCATAATATAAGTTTTTGTAATATCACTTTTACTTGTAATTGCTTTAAATACTGATAAATAAATATTTTGCAATATATCCTCTACATCATCAGGTTTTGAACACTTACAGACAACATATTTGGAAACATCAAAATATGTATTTTCATATAACAAATCAAATTGTTTTAAGGTTTCTTGATCGATCATTTTTTCTCTCCTCTATATATAAAGTCGTAAATAATGATAATAAAGTTCCAAATTTCATAATTTTTTTATAAAAAAGCAAGTAATTACATTTTATAATTACTTGCCCTATTTATTGTAATTTGTATGTTATCTATCTTCTATAATTTTCTCATTAAATCTTTCTAAAAATTCTTTTGAATTTTTCCAAGTTAAACTTCCATCTTCTTTTGTAAAATTATATCCAGACAGTTCATATAATGCGTAGCTACATATATATTCATATAATCCAGCCTTTTCACTTTTATATATAATAAAATATAGTGGTTTCATAGCAGGAGTTCCAATATTTAATACATTCTTATATTGTTCTTTTTTGAAAATTCTTGTCCAACCTTCTTCTAATAATATATTTGGATTTTCTCTTTCTTCTTTTGTTTGTTCTTCAATCATTGATTGAATTTCTGTTGCAATCAATTTTAAAATTTCTTGGTCTACATTTTCAAAAAGCATTTCCTCGTTAACTCCATCAGCTGTAATTTCTTCCCAAGTAATTTCTTTAGGACTATTATTTTCATCATTATTATATTTATCTATTATTTTTAAAATTGTATCTAAATCTTCTTGCGTGATTTTTGCTTGTTTAATTCCTTTTTGTATTTCTTTGCAACTCTCTTTAAGATAATATACTTCATCGTTCATTGTTATTTTGTGAGTATTTATTCCATTACATATTTCTCCATTATATTTTGAATTTAATAATATATTTTCTATAATTCCTATGTCTTTTATATCTGTAATAGTAATTGTTTGTCCTTCATATTCAATTTCAATAATATCAGCTTTTGGTAATTCATATTTCATAAACCAATTTCCCATTTTTACACCAATATTACTTTCATAAGACTCTTTTGGAGATACTCCAACATAACGAACTACTTTATATCCTAATCCCCAATAAGTTACTTTACTTCCATCATT
>CARPYP010000028.1 GCA_949045875.1 uncultured Clostridia bacterium
TAAACCTACGCCAATTTTCAAGACTGGTGCCATAAACCAACTCGACCACCTCTGCATATGTTACCATGTTTCTTCCAGTAACAGTATATATATTAGCATATTTTTAGCATACTTGTCAATAGTAATTTTTGGAAAATTTTTTATCTTCTTAGGAAAGTAATCACGGAGTGGTTAGTTTCCTTAGAAGATAATTATGGCGGAATTTAGATTTTGTAGCAGTTCCACTGCGTACAAAATCTTAGTTTCGGTTTTTTATTATTTGTAGTTTACTCAATAACAAATTCAGCATATAGTTCTAGTTTTCCCCCTGCTGTATCTAGTGTTTTTACTATTCTATATTCTCCATTTTCCAAATCTCCATATCTTTCAGACCAATCTAAATTAAACTTTAGTTCTCCTGTTACAGTACCCCAAGCAATTAGGTTAAAGGAGTATGTTCCTATTTGTTTTACAGGTTTCCACTCGCCATTTTCTTTTTTTTCTATTCTATATCCTTCTCCATAATTATGTTCTTTATCATTATCTTTTATAATGACTGTTGCACTTGTTCTAGTTAATGTTCCTTCTTCTATTGTCATAGTTATATCTGATCCACCTTTATTAAACATACTTTTATTTAATATTATAAATATAGCAACTGATATTACAATAAGTATTACTAAAACCATTAATATTATTAATCCTTTTTTCATTATTATCACCTTTCTCCTTATGTTTGATATTTTTATACTACATACTATTTTTATTTTTTCAATTATTACAATAATATTTTAAAAACACCGAGAATTTTATACTTTCTCGGTGAAATGACACATATTTTTAATTATTTGCCTTCTAAGCTCTTTTATTTTTCTAAGCATATTATACCTTTATTAAATCTAAAATTCTCTCTAAATCGTCATTTGATTGATATTCTATTACTATTTTTCCTTTTTTTACTCCTGCATCTAATCTTACCTTTGTTCCAAAGAAATTTTTGAATGAGTCTTCTACATCTCTATATATTGCTTCATATCTTTGGTCTTTTTTCTTTAATTTTTTTGTTAATTGTGTTTTTTGTTCTACTTCTCTTACACTTGCACCTGTTTCTAATAATCTTAATGCCATATCATATTGCTTGTCTCCATCTGGAATTGCAAGTAATGCTCTACAATGTCCTTCTGTAAGTTTTCCCGCTCTTACCATGTCTAATACTCTTGAGTCAAGATTTAATATTCTTATTGTATTTGTTATTGCACTTCTGCTTTTTCCTATTATTTTTGCTACGTCTGCTTGTGTTAATTCATATTCTTCCATTAACGCTTTTATTCCCATTGCTTTGTCTATAGGGTTTAAATCTTCCCTTTGTATGTTTTCTATTAATGCTATTTCTTTGTTTTTTCTATCGTCTTTTTCTCTAATTATTGCTGATATTTCTTTTAATCCTGCTTTTTTACACGCTCTCCATCTTCTTTCTCCTGCAACAATTGCATAATATCCATCTTCTTTTGTTACTATTATTGGTTGAATTAATCCATATTGCTTAATTGATTCTGCTAATTCTTCTAAGCTTTCTTCATTAAAACTTTTTCTTGGTTGATTTCTGTTTGGTTCAACTTCACTAATTTTTAAGCTTAGCACTTTTCCTTCTAATTGTTCTTCTTCTATATTCTCATTCTTTTCATCTTCTAAGTTTTTGTCGTTTATTTCTTCTTTTTCTTCTGCATTTGTTGAAAATAAGGCATTTAATCCTTTTCCTAATCCAGTTTTTCTTGGCGTTGCCATTAATATCACTCCTTTTTCTATCTCATATGTCTTGCTAATTTATCTTCTTCATTTTTCTTTAGAACCTCTTTTACTAGTTTTTCATAACATTTTGCACCTTTAGATTTAGGGTCATATATTGATATTGGCATTCCAAAACTTGGTGCCTCACTAAGTCTTACGTTTCTTGGTATTACTGTTTTATAAACTTTATCTTCAAAATAATTTTTGACCTCTTTTACTACTTGATTTGATAAGTTTGTTCTAGCATCATACATTGTTAGAACTGCTCCTTCTAATTCTAATTCTTTGTTTAAATGCTTTTTTACTAAATTAACTGTATTCATAAGTTGCTCTAATCCTTCTAAGGCATAATATTCACATTGTACAGGTATTAATACACTATCAGATGCTGTAAATGCGTTTAACGTTATTAATCCTAATGATGGTGGACAGTCTATAATTATATAATCATAGTTTTCCTTGTTTTCCTCTAATCTTTCTTTTAGCCTATATTCTCTTGATATCATTGATACAAGTTCTACCTCTGCTCCTGCTAAATTTATATTAGAAGGACATATTTTTAAATTTTTGATTTGAGTTTCTAATACTACTTCTTCTATTTTTGTTTCTTCTATTATAACATCATATATTGATTTATCTGTCTTTTTTTCTATACCAATTCCACTTGTTGCATTACCTTGTGGGTCTGCATCTATTAACAATACTTTTTTTCCTTTTTTTGCCAATATGGTACTTATATTTATCGAGGTAGTTGTTTTCCCTACTCCACCTTTTTGATTTGCTATTGATATTACTCTTCCCACTATATACCTCCTCTTAATTTTGTTTGAATTATTCTGCTTCTTCTATGCTTGAAAACAAGGGCATAGTGCAGTAGTGTCTCGAGCATTGGCACAGTAGTGTTATACCTCATGTGTATGCTCATAAATATTTATTTATGTAAACTTTTGTCTGATTTTTATTTTTGCTTCCCTATAATAATATCTAAAATATATTAATATGTCAATATTTTTATACAAATTTTCACATTTTCTATTTTTTAAAAGTTAAACCAAAGTATACTTGCAAATTCTTTTTATAGTATTTTTTACGGACGCCCAAAGGGCGCCCACTACAATATCTATATAATTACTTTTTTCTTATTTTTGCCTTTTTCTTTGTTCAAGATATATTAACAATACTGATATATCTGCTGGCGAAATCCCAGATATTCTTGAGGCTTGTCCTACTGATGTGGGTTTTAATTTGTTTAATTTTTGTCTTGCCTCTAATCTTAAACCTTTTAATTCTTCATAATTTATATTTTCATTTAAAGATTTTTCCTCTAGTTTTTTGAATTTTTCTACTTGTTCTTCTTGCATTTTGATATATCCTTCATATTTTATTTGAATTTCTACCTCCTGCTTCTCTTGTTTTGTTAGAATAGGTCTATCTTCATCTAAAGGTTTCAACTTTTCATAGTTTAATTCCGTTCGTTTTAATAATTCAGATAATTTTGTTCCGTTAACTATTGAAGTTGCTCCATACTTTTCTAATAATTCGTTTGTTACTTGTGAGGCTTTTATAGTTTTATTTTTTATTCTTTTTATCTCTTTCTCAATATTTTCTCTTTTTATTAAAAAGTCATTATATCTTTTATCAGAAATTAATCCGACGTTATGTCCTATTTCTGTTAATCTTAAATCAGCATTATCTTGTCTTAATAATAATCTATATTCTGCCCTTGATGTCATCATTCTATAAGGTTCATTTGTACCTTTTGTTACTATATCATCTATTAGAACTCCTATATATGCATCCGATCTTTTTAATATTATAGGATCTTTTCCTTTTATTTTCAATCCCGCATTTATTCCTGCTATAATTCCTTGTGCTGCTGCTTCTTCATATCCTGATGTTCCGTTTATTTGACCTGCAAAGAACATTCCTGATATCTTTTTCAATTCTAATGATAGCTTTAATTGAGAAGGTTCTATACAATCATATTCTATAGCATATGCAGACCTTGTAAATTCCGCATTTTCTAGTCCTGGTAATGTTCTATACATAGCAATTTGGACATCTTCTGGTAATGAAGAGCTCATTCCTTGTATATACATCTCTTCTGTATCTTTTCCTACTGGCTCTACAAATACTTGATGTCTAGGTTTATCTGCAAACCTTACCACTTTATCTTCTATTGATGGACAATACCTTGGTCCTGTTCCTTCTATTTCTCCAGCATATAATGGAGATCTATGTAAATTAGCTCTTATTATTTCATGTGTCTTTTCATTAGTATAAGTAAGGTAACATGGTTGTTGTTCTTGTTCTGTTGTTTCATTTTCAAATGAGAACATTTCAATCTCTTTGTCTCCTTCTTGAATTTCCATCCTTGAAAAGTCTATTGTTCTTCTATTTATTCTTGCGGGTGTCCCTGTCTTAAATCTTACAATATCTATTTCTAAATCTTTTAAACATTTTGATAATTGATTTGCTGGAAAAACTCCATCTGGTCCACTTTCATAAGAAACATCACCTATAAATATTTTTCCTTTTAAATATGTACCAGTTGCTAATATTACAGATTTAACGTTATATATTGCTCCTAACTGAGTTTCTACATTTACAACTCTTCCATTCTCTACTCCTATATTTACTATTTCTGCTTGCTTTATTGATAAGTTTTCTTGTTTTTCTAATGTATGCTTCATTTCTATATGATATTTTTTCCTATCTGCTTGAGCTCTAAGAGAATAAACCGCTGGTCCTTTTGATGTATTAAGCATTTTTAACTGTATGAATGTTTTATCTATGTTTTTTCCCATTTCTCCACCTAGTGCATCTATCTCCCTAACTAAATGACCTTTTGAACTTCCTCCAATATGAGGGTTACATGGCATATTTGCAATTGCTTCTAAACTTATTGAGAACATTAATGTTTTTAATCCCATTCTTGCTGTAGCTAATGCTGCTTCACATCCAGCGTGTCCTGCACCAATTACAGCGACATCATAATATCCTGCATTATATTTCATTTCAATTTCATTCCTTTCTGAATTTTAATCTTTAAAATATTTATATATACTTATTTAAATTTCTATGATAAAAATATTTTTTTAATATTTATTTTTTGTTTAAATTTATTATCAAATGTCATAATTCAAGTGTGAAACTCGACTTTTTGTTTTCAAAACCTCTTAGTCAATATGTTTTATTTTCCTAGGCAAAATCTTTTAAATATTTCGTTTATTATTTCTTCTGAAACTGAATTGCCTGTAATCTTTCCTAACTCTTCTAGTATTTGTTTTATTGATATTTGAACTATATCTAACGGCATATTATTGTCAATAGAGGCAATACTTTCATTTGTGTTTTTTTGCGCTTCTTTTATTATTTTTTTGTGTCTCTCGTTTGTAACAGTTATACTATCATCTATATTTATGTCTCCTAATTTAAACATTTCGGATATTTTTTTATACAATTGTTCTATTCCTTCTTTTTTTAAAGCTGATAATTTTATTATTGGTTTATTAGTTTTAATTATTTCTTCTGTATCTATTGATATTTTCTCTTTTAAGTCTTGCTTATTTAGAACTATAATTGTTTTTTTATTTTCTAAAAGTTTTAGTATTTCTCTATCTTCATTTTCTAATTTTTTTGAAGAATCTATTATATATATTATCAAATCTGCATTTTTAGCAATCTCTTTTGCTTTTTCTATTCCTATTTGTTCAATTTTATCATCAGTTTTATTTCTTATTCCTGCTGTATCAATAACTTTTACAGGTATTCCTTCTATTACTATAAATTCTTCAATAATATCTCTTGTTGTCCCCTCATATTCAGTTACTATTGCTCTTTCTTCATTTAAAATAGCATTTAATAATGATGATTTCCCAGCATTTGGTCTTCCTATTATAGCCATTCTAATACCATCTTTTATTAATTTTCCTGTTTCAAAATTAATTTCTAGCTCTTTTAGTTTTATGTTAACTTTTTCTAAAGTATCTCTTAATTCCTTTTTAGTAGTTTCTTCTATATCATATTCTGGATAATCTATAGAAGCCTCTATGTTTACTATTTTTTGCATAATATCTTGTCTTATTTCATTAATTTTGTCAGATAATCTTCCTTCTAATTGATTTACTGACGCTTGTTGCTCTTTATCTGTTTTTGAATTTATCATATCTATTATTGCCTCTGCTTGCGCTAAGTCTATTCTTCCATTTAGAAATGCTAATTTTGTAAATTCCCCAGGTTCTGCCATTTTTGCACCATTTTCCAAACAAAGTTCTAATATCTTTTTTAAAATAATTGGTCCACCATGTGAATTTATCTCACACATATTTTCCGTTGTAAAGGATTTTGGTGAAACAAAATATGTAATTAGTACTTCGTCTATCATATTTCCATTAGAGCTTAAAATTTTGCCATATTTCATTGTGTACCCTTTTATTTCGTTTTTTTCCTTATTTTTTGGTTCGAATATTTTTTCAATTATTTTAAAAGTGTCCTTACCACTTATTCTTATAATTCCTATTCCACCATATCCAGGTGGTGTAGATATTGCCACTATTGCTTCCATTTTTTCCTCCTTATATAAAACCGAAACTAAGATTTTGTACGCAGTGGAACTGTTACAAAATCTAAATTCCGCCATAATTATCTTCTAAGGAAACTAACCACTCCGTGATTACTTTCCTAAGAATATAAAAAAAAACAAAGTAAGTTCTTTTATTAATTCATCTTATGAATTAAAAAATCCTCACTTTGACTTTAGATTTTTTTATTTTATTATTTTAATGAAATGACTATTCTTCTATGTTCACCTTCGCCTATACTTTCTGTAGTTACTTTTTCATTTGTTTGTAATATTGTATGAATTATTTTTCTTTCATATGCAGTCATGGGTTCTAATGTAACTGATTTTCTATTTTTAATAACACTATTTGCAACTCTTTGGGCTAAATCTTCTAATACTTTTTTTCTTTTTTCCCTATATCCTAATATATCTACATTTACATGTATCTTTTCAGTTATATTTTTTCCAGCTATAGCAATAAGAATAGTTTGTATAGAATTTAATACCTCTCCTCTATATCCTATTAAAAATTTAGCTTCTTCACCTTTCATTTCTACATATATTGTATTTCCATCTAGCTCTTTTATCTGAAACTTTATATCTTTTCCTATAATATTTGTAAACTCTTTTAAAAACTTCTCTATCTGTTCTTTAGCCTTTTTTATATTCTCTTCACTTATTTCTTCATTCTTCACGATTTTTTGATTTTCATTATGTTTCTTTTCTTTTAATGTCATTTCTACTTTTACTACTCTTGGTGCTAAAATACTAAAAAAACTTTTTTTATCTTCATCTTCTAATATTCTTATTTCTACATCTTTTTTTGAAACTTTTAACTCTTTTAGTCCTTTTTCTATTGCTTCAGAGCTTGTTTTTCCTTCAAATATCTTTATTACATCCATTTATTTCATTCCTTTCTATACAAAAAGAATTATTTTATTTTTAGACTTTTTCTTCTTCTTTTATAACTTTATTTAAAACTAATCTTTCAATTATCATCAATATATTATTTACTAACCAATATAAAGCCAGTCCTAATGGTGCTACTAATGCTATTGAAATAGACATTATAGGCATTATATACATCATATTTTTATTTGCCTGTTCCATTGGATTTGGTAATGCTTCCTCTTTTTTCTCTTCTTTACCATCTGTTATTAAGTTTTCTTTTTCCTTCTTTTTATTTATTGATGAATTCAATTTCATTGAGAAAAATGTAGTTATAACATATAAAACTGGTATTATAAATACTTTTACATCTGATGCATCTTGAATAGGAACTCCACTTAAATCTAATCCTAAAAATTTCATATTTATATAAACTTTTTCATCTTCGTTTCCTTTTTGCTTAATTATACTTATTTCAGGGTATGCATTATTTGTAGAACTCTCTTCTTCTATTTCTATTTTGTATTTTTCTATTAAACTATTATCTACTTTTTTCATATATGTTAATGGGCTTCTTACTAAATAAAATACTGAGAATAAGAGAATTATTTGTACTATAGCTCCTAAACATCCACTAAAGGGACTCATGTTTTCTCTTTTATATAATTCTATTGTTTCTTGATTTAATTTCTCTGGATTATTTTTATATTTGTCTTGTATTTCTTTTAACTTTTGTTGTACTTTTGCTGTTTTCTTCATTGTTTTTTGTTGTTTTATTGTAATTGGTAATAACACTAATTTTACTATTATTGAGAATACTATCATTGCTAATCCAAAATTTCCTAAGTTATTATATAAAAAATTCAAAAAATATCCAAATGTGTTTGCGAAAAAACTTATCATTTATTTTTCATTCCTTTCTTAAGTAACTAACATTTTACACTTTAATTGTTATTTTAAAGGATCATATCCTCCCTTTGAAAAAGGATTACATTTAATTATTCTTTTTGTTCCATAATATATTCCTTTTATACTACCATATTTTTGTATTGCTTGTATAGTGTATTCTGAGCATGTGGGGTAATATTTGCAATGAAATCCCATTTGACTAAATATTTTTGAAATTGTTTTTTTATATATTTTTATTAATGTTATCAATAATTTTTTCATTTATAAGAATACCTGTCCTTTTAAAAATATTATCAAAATCTTTTTTTATTTCATAATAGTTCGCTTCATTTGGTTTTCTTTTTTTATTCCAGACAAAAACAAAATCATATCCTTTTAATATTTTTTCTCTTATATATATCCTATAATTTTCTCTTATTAATCTTTTTATTTTATTTCTTTCTACTGCTCCAGCAATTTTCGAACTAATAGCTATACCCATTCTATTTATTTTTTTATTATTTTTTATAATAAAAAATTGAATATATTTGCCATAATAATATTGCCCTTTATTTAATACTCTTTTAAATTCATAATTTTTTTTTAATGTGTTAAATTTTTTCATTTATTTTCTCTACTTTTTTATAAACTTTTATGTACAATTAAACATTATAAATATAAGGACCGCTCTAATATTTCTGCAGTCCTCTCTATATTTAAGCAGTTAGTTTTTTTCTTCCTTTTGTTCTTCTTGATTTTAATATATTTCTTCCTGATCTTGTACTCATTCTTTTTAAAAATCCATGTTCTTTGCTTCTTTGTATTTTTTTTGGTTGATATGTTCTTTTCATTATTGCACCTCCTATTTTTTATGTTATATACTACATCGAGTATTTTTCAACTCTTATTGCAATTTTTATTTTTATAAATTTAGCATTGAAATTATATATTAATTTTCTTAGTTTGTCAATGCCTTTTCTTTATTTTTTAAAGTTATCCACATTTTTTATTATTTTTTCCACATTTTTATTGACTTTTATTTCTGTTTTTTGATATTATATGTAATATTTCTACAAAAAATGAAGGGGACGAAAATAATGGCTCAAGATTTGAATGAACTTTTAAATAACGTAAAACTTTTGATGAGTGACGCAATTAGTGGTATATCTTATCAAACTTGGATAGAACCTTTAGAGATATCTAGTATGAATGATGATACTATTGTATTAGTTGCACCATCATCATTTCATATAGACCAAGTTAGAAGATATATCGATCCTGTTGATAATGCTTTTAAATTTTTAACTCATAAAGGTCATAAAATTACTTTTGTTACTCAAGAAGAATTAGAAAAAGGAAATTCTACTAATATATATAATGTGGGTGAGATTATAACTCCTGTAAATTCTAATCTTAATCCCAAATATACTTTTGAATCTTTTGTTATAGGTGATAATAATAGATTTGCTCATGCTGCTGCTTTTGCTGTATCTGAAGCACCTGGTACTTCTTATAATCCATTATTTATTCATGGGGGAGTAGGTATTGGTAAAACTCATCTTATGCATGCAATAGGTCATGAAATATTAGCAAGAAATTCTGATAAAAGAGTTGTTTACGTTACTTCTGAAAAATTTACTAATGAATTTATTAATAGTATAAAAGATAATAAAAATGAACAATTCAGACAAAAATACAGAAATATAGACGTTTTATTAATTGATGATATTCAATTTATTGCCGGAAAAGAAGGTATACAAGAGGAGTTTTTCCATACTTTTAATACTATTTATGAAAATAAAGGTCAAATTGTAATTACTAGTGATAAACCTCCTAAAGATATTAATCCATTAAGTGAACGTCTAAAATCTAGGTTTGATTGGGGATTATTGGTTGATATTTCTGCTGCTAATTATGAAACTCGTTTGGCTATTTTAAGAAAAAAAGTTCAATTAGAAAATATTGTTATTGATGATATAATTCTTTCTAATATTGCTACTAAAGTTGACTCAAACATTAGGGAACTGGAGGGTACATTAAATAAGATAGTAGCTCAGGCATCTTTAACTCATAGTCCTATAACTTTTGAATTAGCCGAAAAAGCAATTAATGATGTTATTTCTCAAAGAGAAAAAATTGTTTCTTCTAATTACATAAAAGAAACTGTTTCTAAATATTTTAATATTTCAGTAAAAGATTTAGATAGTTCTAAACGTTCTAGTGATTTAGCTTATCCTAGACAAATTGCAATGTATTTATGTAGAGAAATTGCTGATATTCCTTATAAAAAAATAGGGGATGACTTTGGTAAAAGAGACCATTCAACAGTTATGCATGCTTGTGATAAAATATCTAATGATATAAAGAAAAAAGATGAAACTAGGTTGATTGTGGAAAGTGTGAAAAACATTATTTTAAATCCAAACCAAACTTAAAGTTAGTTTTGATAATATTTATAATGTATTTATTAAAAATATATGTTTTCAAAAATTATGTTTTATTATATTGTTATTTTATTTAGCATTATTAATATTTATAAAGGTTATACACATTCAATTGTGAATAACTTGTTGATAACATGTTCATAATTATTTATTCACATTCAAAATTGGAAACTGTGGAAAATATTATAAGTTATCCACCTAGTTATCAACATTAATAGTACTTAGGGAAGTAATAGTTTTAGGTGCTTTTCCACATTTTCCACAGACCTACTACTACTACTACTAAAAATATTTATTTTATATAAAGGAGTTTGAAAAAAATGAAATTTGTTTGTGAAAAAGAAAAATTAATCAAAGCAATTAATTCCGTAGTGAAAGGAGTATCTTCTAGAACTACTATGCCTATATTAGAAGGAATTCTTATTCAAACTAATAATCAAGAGATAAAGTTAACTACCTATGATTTAGAATTAGGTATAGAATATATAATTGAATGTAATGTGGCAGAACAAGGTAATACAGTTGTAAATGCTACTATGTTTAGTGAAATTATTAGAAGATTACCAGATTCAGATATAAGTATAACATTAAATGAAAAGGATTTACTAGTTATAGAATGTGAAGGTTGTTTATATAAACTATCAACTATGAATCCTTTAGAGTTTCCAGAATTACCTGCTATAGATATAGAAAATTCTGTAGAATTAGATCAAAATACATTGAAAAATATGATAAGAAAAACTATATTTGCAGTTAGTGTAGAAGAAAATAGACCTATTTTTACAGGATGTTTATTTGAAATACAAAATAATAAAATAAATGTAGTTGCAGTTGATGGTTTTAGATTAGGTTTTAAAAGTAATTATTTAGAAAGCAGTTCTAATAATTTTAATGCTGTAATTCCTGGTAAGACATTAAATGAAGTTAATAAGATTATTTCAGATTCTTTTGATAAGATAAAAATGAGTATATCTAAAAATCAAGCATTATTTGAAATGGAAAATTGTAAAATAGTAACAAGATTATTAGATGGAGAATTCTTAAAATATGATAATGTAATTCCTAAAACATGGGAAACGAGAATAAGAGTAAACAAAAAAGATTTACAAGAGTGTTTTGAAAGAATAAGTTTAATTTCTATGTCATCTATAGAAAAAGAAAGAAAATATCCTGTAAAAGTTTCAATAGAGATAGGAAAAACAATTATTTCTTGTACAAATCAAGCAGGTGACGCAAAAGAGGAAATATTAGTTTCTACAGAGGGAAAAAATGTTGAAGCTGGATTTAATCCAAAGTATTTCTTAGATGCATTAAAGGTAATTGATGATGAGGAAATATTCGTAGATTTTGGCAGTAGCATTTCACCATGCATTATAAGACCAGTTAATGAAGATGGTTCGTATATATATATGATATTACCTATAAAAATACAAGATTAGGAAAAAAGGAATAAAAAAATGTACATAAAAAAATTATTGTTAACTGATTTCAGAAATTATAATAAACAAGAAATACAATTAAGCAAAGGTATAAATATATTTTATGGAGACAACGCACAAGGTAAAACTAATATAATAGAAGCTATATATTTATCTAGTATAGGTAAATCATTTAGAGCTAAAAAAGATATTGAATTAGTAAATATACAAAGTCAAAAATTTGCAATAATAGAAACAGAATTTGAAAAGAGAGATAGAGAAGGGAAAATAAAATTAGAAATTAAGGATAAAAAAAATATATATATTAATGAAATAAAAGCAAAAAAAATAAGTGAAATTTTAGGAAATGTAAATATAGTCCTATTTAGTCCTGATGATATAAACCTTTTTAAAGGAGGACCTTCAAAAAGAAGAAAAGTTTTGGACATAATGATTAGTCAACTAAGACCTGCTTATATATATAATTTAAATTTATATTTAAAAACTATAGAACAAAGAAACAATTATCTAAGATTAATAAAATATGAAAATAAGTCTGAAGACTTATTAGATATATGGGATGAAAAATTAGCAGAATATTCTGAAAAAATATATAAATATAGATATGAATTTATGGAAAAAATAAAAGAAAAAATAGTAGATATTCATAAAAATATAACAAAAGACAATGAAATAATAGAAATAAAATACATTTCTGATTTTACAAATAAGAAAGAGTTTTTAGAAAAATTAAAAAAAGATAGAAAAAATGATATTTCAAGAGGGTATACAATCAGAGGAATTCATAGAGATGATTTTATAATAAATTTAAATGAAAAACCTTTAAGTATTTTTGGTTCTCAGGGGCAACATAGAACAGTTTTATTATCTTTAAAAATTACAGAATTGAATATAATATATGATGAAATAAATGAATATCCTATATTATTATTAGATGATTTTATGTCAGAATTAGATAGTAAAAGAAGAGAAAATCTAATAGAAAATATAGAAGATATACAAGTAATTATAACATGTACAGAAAAATTAAAATTGAAAGAAAAAAAATCAAAAATATTTTTTGTAGATAAAGGTAATATATATGTAAAATAATTAAAATTAAAAAAATCAAAAAAAATATTGATTTTTTTAATTTTTTAATATAAGATGTAGGAGTGGTAAAAACTAGAAAAAATAAAATTTATTATTATTTTATATTTTTGCGAGCTTACTATGTAAAATTTGCAAAGTAAATTTTACTAGATGCTCATTCAAAATAACATGAAAGACAATTATGTCGAAAGGAATGAAAAAAATGGAAAAATTCGAACATGAATACAATGCAGAACAAATACAAGTTTTAGATGGATTAGAACATGTAAGAAAAAGACCAGGTATGTATATAGGAAGTGTGTCTGTTAGAGGATTACATCATTGTGTATATGAAATAGTTGATAATGCTGTAGATGAAGCATTAGCTGGATATTGCAAAGAGATATATATTACTATAGAACCTGAAAATATTATTTGCGTAGAAGATGATGGTAGAGGAATTCCAGTTGATATACATCAAAAAACAAAAATTTCTGCTGCCGAAACAGTTTACACCCAATTGAATGCAGGAGGAAAATTCGGTGGAGATAGTGGATATAAAGTATCAGGAGGATTACATGGAGTTGGTGCTTCTGTTGTTAATGCTTTATCAGAATGGACAGAAGTAACAATAGAAAGAGATGGTGGCGTTTTCCAGATGAAATTTGAAAGAGGAAAAACAGTAGAATCTCTAAAGAAAATAGGAAATTCTGATAAAACAGGTACAAAAGTTAGATTTTTAGCAGATAATACAATTTTTGAAACACTTGAATATGAATACGATGTATTAGAAAAAAGGTTTAGAGAAATGGCATTTCTAACAAAAGGATTAAAAATAACGATTGAAGATAAAAGAGAAGGAAAAGAACAAAAAGCAGAATTCTGTTTTGAAGGTGGATTGAATTCATTTGTAGAATATTTAAATCAAAATAAAGATAAAATAAATCAATTACCAATATATATAGAAAAAGAAGGAGAAGTTCCATTAGAGGTAGCTATTCAATATACAACAGCATATTCAGAAAATATTTATACTTTTGTAAATAATATTAATACAATAGAAGGTGGAACACACTTAGAAGGTTTTAAAAGAGCAGTAACAAAAGCTTTTAATGATTATGCTAGAAATCATGGTATTTTAAAAGAAAAAGATACAAATCTTCAAGGAGAAGACATTCGTGAAGGTATGACTGCTGTTATTTCTGTAAAAGTAAAAGAACCTCAATTCGAAGGACAAACTAAAACAAAATTAGGAAATAGCAATGTTACTGGAATTGTTGCAAATGCAGTAACAGAAGCATTATCTAACTTTTTAGAAGAAAACCCTAATGTTGCAAAAGCAGTATTAGAAAAATGTATTAGTGCAGCTAGAGCAAGGGAAGCAGCAAGAAAAGCAAGAGAACTAGTAAGAAAGAAAAATGCATTAGAAGGTTCTACATTACCAGGAAAACTAGCAGACTGTAGTAGTAAAAATCCAGAAGAATGTGAAGTATTCATAGTCGAAGGAGATTCAGCAGGAGGAAGTGCTAAACAAGGGAGAGAAAGAAGTTTTCAAGCAATTTTACCACTTTGGGGAAAAATGCTAAATGTAGAAAAATCAAGAGCTGATAAAATATACGGAAATGATAAATTGCAACCAGTTATTCTAGCAGTTGGAGCTGGAATAGGAGCAGATTTTGACATAACAAAAATCAGATATGGAAAAGTCATAATAATGGCTGATGCGGATGTCGATGGAGCACACATTAGAACACTATTATTAACATTTTTCTTTAGATATATGAGACCACTAATAGAAAATGGAAATGTATATCTTGCACAACCACCATTGTATAAAATATCAAAAAAAGGAATGGAAGACATATATTGTTACACTGATGAAGACATGGAAAATGCGTACAAAGAATTAGAAGAAAAAGGAATTACAAGAGAACAATTAGGACTACAAAGATATAAAGGACTAGGAGAAATGAACCCAGACCAATTATGGGAAACAACAATGGATCCAGCAAGAAGAATACTAATAAAAGTAACGATGGAAGACGCAATGAAAGCAGACCAAATATTTACCCTACTAATGGGTGATGAAATAGAACCAAGAAGAGAATTCATCGTAAAAAATTCTAAGTTTGTTAAGAATTTGGATATATAAAAAAAAAGCAGGTCCCGATTAGTCGGGACCTGCGTGCGTTTTTTAAATGTTGTCTCCAAATCTTCTAAGAAATAGCTTCAAAGCTTCTTCTTTGAGTGTATTATATTCATTGATAGACAAATCTGAACGTGCTTTGTCAGCTTCTTCATTATTTGAGGGCATCATAACCAAACCATTTTCAAAAGATAATTCAAGTTTCCGATTATTAACTTTGAATGTTATCTTCTCAATTGAAATATTATTCATTAGTTTTTCCTCCTTTTTCATACATGAAAAATTAAAATTACAGTGTCCATAATAATAATAATAATATAATTTAAATAAAAAAACAAGCCGTTTATAAAATTTAAATGTAGGGGGGTCCTTTGGGCGTCCGTTAAAAAAAGTAATATATTAATTTATTAGTCTAAATATGTATAAAAAAACGGATTTAATAATTTCTACGCAATTAAAATTGCTAGAAATTCTAATAATCCGCATATTTATTCTGTACGGAAAAAATCTCCATGAAGTCAATTTTTCCTACACAATAAAAAAGTAAAGCTAATATTAATCTACAGCTAAAACTATTATGCATAAATACTCAACTAATATATATTACTATATAAATAATCAATTTTCCACACATAATAATCAGTTGCTAGGCCATAAAAACACTTTCAATAACCATATTCATCCTTATGAATAAAGGACTAATAACAATCATTACGAAATATATATATGACCGTATCTCAAATATATCACCTATAATTTAACCATATATAAAAATACTAAAAATAATCTAAAAGAAGATTTAAAATATAAAAATATAGCTTACATACAAATAATATACTCTTATCGCCGGCATAATATAATCCTTAAATAGAACCATAATACACCTTTGCTCGAATAATATAAAACCTAATAAAATCTTATATTACTCTTCGAATCAACTAATATTAACCTTACAATCTTATTATAAGCAAAATAAAAAAAAATATGCAAAAAAATAAAAAAGTATTGACAAAATAAAAAAAAATGATACAATATCAGTAATTTAAAGTCAAATAATTTTTTAATCAATCTATTTTATCTAAAAAAAATCCAAAAAGGAGAAAAAATGAAAAATTTAATATCTATTCAAGAATGGTTACCATTTTGCAAAATTTTTAGGAAAGGAATGGTAAAATTAAAAGATGAATCATATATAAAAATATTAAAAATAATACCAATTAATTATAGTCTAAAATCGGAAATAGAAAAAGAAGCTATCTTAAATTCATATAAAATTTTTTTAAAAACTTGTGATTTTAATATACAAATTTTAATTCAATCAAATAAAGAAGATTTAAATCAAATTATATCTAAAATAAACAATCAAATAAAAAAAGAAAAAGAAGAAAAAATAAAAAAAATATCAGAAAAATACATTAATTATATAAAAGAAATAAATTATAATAAAAAATCTACAGCAAGAAGATTTTTTATTATAATCAAAATAACAAATAAAAAAGGTGAAGAAAATATACAACAAGAACTAGAAGAAAAATACCTAAAAATAAAAGAAAGCCTAGAAAGATGTGGCAATAGAATAGAAGAAATAGAAACCAAAGAAGAAACAAGAGAAATTTTATTTTCTTTTTATAATAAAAGATTGAGTCAAATATAATGCATGAAAAAATAATATATTAAATAAAAACGAATGAAAAATAAGTCACAGTTAGGAAATATAATTAAATGTATTATATAGGAAAGGAAAAAGAAAAATGAAAAATCAACAAGAAAATATAGAGTTAGAAAAAGGAAATTTCAAAGATATAGACTATATAAGTCCATCATATATAGACAAAAGAAATCCCAAATATTTCGAAATAGATGGAATAAAATATTCTGGATTATTAATAATTAATTATAATAGAGAATATAGCGAATTAATCTTAAAAAATTTAATAGATATTAATATAAACATAAATATATCCATGTTTTATGAAAAAAAAGATAATTTTAAAGTTATTAGAGAATTAACATACTATATCGGAAACTCAGGAGCAGAAATAAAAGAAAATGGCAAAAAAAATAGAGAAGATATTGAATTAATATCATTTACACATGATGATGCACAATATATAAGAAAAGAAATGCAAATAAAAAATGAAGAACTTTATAATATATATATATACATAGAAATATTTTCAGAAGATGAAAAAGAATTAGAATATTTTATAAATAAAGTAGAAGGAATTATACAAAGCCAAGGAATGCAGACAAGAAGAGCTTATTTTAGACAAGAACAATGCTTTTTATCATGTACACCCATAATGAAAAATTCAGAAGATATAAAAGAGGTTTCAAGAAGAAATATTTTAACTACAGGATTGTTGGCTACATATCCATTTATTTCATCATCAATATTTGATAAAAATGGAATATTTATAGGAACAAATATGAATAATAACTCACCTGTATTTGTTGATAAATATGATAGGGAAAAATATAAAAATTCTAATATGTGCATATTTGGTACAAGTGGAGCAGGAAAATCATTCTATACTAAATTGTTAATAATTAGAAATAGGATATTAGGAATAGATCAATATGTAATAGATCCAGAAAGAGAATATGAAAAATTATGTAATGAAATGAAGGGAGTATTATTAAAAATAGGACCAACATCAAAAACATATATAAACATTTTTGATATTAGGCAAGAAAGTATAGAAGAAAATGAAAAGGGATATTTAGCGACGAAAATAGGAAAGTTAATAGGATTTTTTAATTTAGTATTAGGAGATATAAATGAAGAAGAAAAAGGAATATTAGAAAACCAAATAATAGAATGCTATAAAAATAAAGGAATAAATTTTAATGATGAGAGTTTATATAAGAGGGAACAAGGTAAAAAAACATTTAAAGAAAGTAAAGATATGCCAAAATTAGAAGACTTATATAATATTTTAGATGACAAAGACAAAACTCAAAAAATATTTAAAATAAAATTATTTCCATTTATAAAAGGCTCTTTAAAATTTTTTAATAATTATACAAATATAAAAATAAATAATAAATTAATAGTTGCAGATATATATGAATTAGGAGAAGAAAATATAAAATATGGAATGTATATTTTTACTGAATTATTTTGGGATAAAATAAAGTTAAATAGAAATAAAAGAAAAGCCATTTATTTAGATGAAATATGGAGATTAATAGGAGTAACATCAAATAAATATGTTGCAAGTTTCATATATAAAATATTTAAAACTATAAGAAAGTATGGAGGAAGTGCTACAGCAATAACCCAAGACGTATCTGATTTGTTTAGCCTAGAAAAAGGAACATATGGAAAAAGTATTTTAAATAATTCAAGTATAAAAACGTTTTTTTCTTTAGAAGAGGAAAATATAAAAATATTAAGTGAAAACGCAAATTTATCAGAAATGGAAAAAATCGAAATAAAAGCACTAAAAAAAGGGGAAACATTAATGTTTATAGGGGATAATCATGTTTTAGTAAAGATAGAAGCAGATGAATTTGAAAAAGAATTAATTGAATAGAATATAATAATTGAACTTATAAAAAATTATTTAAGTTCAACCTCTAAATTCTGAAAAAAGAAAGAAGGAAATAAGATGAATCAAATATTAGATAATGATTTAAATAAAGAATTAAAAGAAAATATAACAGAAGATAATATAGAAAAAAAACAAAATAATTTTTTAGGAAACATATTAGGCAAAACTATAAATACCGCAATAGATACAGGTTTAAGAATAATACTTCCAAATTCAATAGAAGATAGTGTAATAGATATAAAAAATTCATTATTTAATGATGGACTAAAAGAAGGAATAAAAAGTGCAATAAGTTCTGCTATAAATTTAGGAAAAAGTGCTATAGGGATTGTAACAGGTAAATTTGAAAATGTTTCTCAGGCATATAATGCAGTAAAAAGTGGAGGTCTATTAGATAGTACATCTAAGGCATTAGATAGTGCTATAAAATCAGCAAATAAAAATGGAATGATAAAAGATGGAACAGCAAAATTTATAAAAAAAGGAAAAAATGCTTTAAAAGAATGTATATCAAGTAATATTGAAAAAACTTTTATGGAACAAATAGACAGTATTGAAAAGATAGGAAAATATATTAATAATTGGAATAAATGCTTAGAAATGAAAGATATAAAGGGAATGGAAAGAGAATATAAAAAGATACAACAAAAATTAGATTCAGTTATGCCATTAGAACAAACATTAAACGAAGTAGAAGCAATATCTAATATACAAACATTAATAAAAAATAAAGGAGGAATAGAAAAATTGTCATTAGAAGAAATAGAATTAGCAAAAAAATTAGTGTAAAAAATAAAAAAATCCACTTGCATATTTTTAGTTGTTTTAGTATAATACAAGAGAAGATAAAACATTGAAAAATAAAGAAGAAAAGAGGATTTTAAATGGATAGACCAGAAGAAACAATAATAGAAAGAGATATAGAAAAAGAAATGAAAACAGCTTATATAGATTATGCCATGAGCGTAATTGTAGCACGTGCTTTACCAGATGTAAGAGATGGTTCAAAGCCAGTACATCGAAGAATTCTATATTCTATGCATGAAGATGGAATCACGTCAGACAAGCCATATAGAAAATCAGCAAATACAGTAGGTTCAGTATTAGGAAGATATCATCCACATGGAGATGCAGCAGTATATGATGCTATGGTAAGAATGGCACAAACCTTTTCATTAAGATATCCATTAATAGATGGACATGGAAACTTTGGTTCCGTAGATGGTGACCCACCAGCAGCGATGAGGTATACAGAAGCAAGATTATCAAAAATTTCAAATTACATGATGGCAGATATAGAAAAAAATACAGTAAATTTTGTACCAAACTATGATGATAGATTACAAGAACCAAGTGTATTACCAACTAAATTACCAGCTTTATTACTTAATGGATCATCAGGAATAGCAGTAGGAATGGCAACAAATATACCTCCACATAATTTAACAGAAGTAGTAAATGGAATTGATGCAATGATAGATAATCCTGAAATAACCAATGAAGAGTTAATGCAATACATAAAGGGACCAGATTTTCCAACAGGAGCAACAATATTAGGAAAAGAAGGTATAAAAGAAGCATATACAACTGGACGTGGAAAGATAATCATGAGAGCTGAAGCAGAAATCGAAGAAATGGCAGGAAATAGACAAAGGATAATTGTCACATCTTTACCATATCAAGTAAACAAAGCTCGTTTACATCAAAATATAGATCAACTTGCTAGAGATAAAAAAATAGAAGGAATATCAGCAATAAGAGATGAATCAGACAGAACAGCAAATACTAGGTTAGTAATAGAATTAAAAAGAGATGCGAATGCACAAGTAATATTAAATAGACTATATAAATATACTCAAATGCAAGATACTTTTGGAGTAATAACATTAGCACTAGTAAATGGAGAACCAAAAATATTAACATTAAGAGAATGTATCTATTATTTTTTAGAGCATAGAAAAGAAGTAATAGTAAGAAGAACTAGATTCGAACTTGAAAAAGCAGAAGCAAGAGCACATATATTAGAAGGATTAAGAATAGCAATTAATAATATTGATGAAGTAATAAAAATAATCAGGGAATCTTATGATGACGCAAAAGAGAAATTAATGGAAAGATTCAAACTATCAGAAATACAAGCACAAGCTATTTTAGATATGAGGTTAAAAACATTACAAGGGTTACAAATAGAAAAAATAGAAGAAGAATATAGTGAATTAATGAAATTAATTGCACATTTAAAAGAAATACTTGCAAATGAATATTTAGTATATCAAATAATAAAAGAAGAATGTGAAGAATTAAAAAGCAAATATGGAGATGAAAGAAAGACTAAGATAATAGGTGCAGCAGGAGAATTTGTAGATGAGGATTTAATAAAAGAAGAACAAACAGTGATAGCACTTACACATTTTGGATATATAAAGCGTATGCCTATAAACACATATAAAAGTCAAAGAAGAGGAGGAAAAGGAATTACAGGAATTGCTACACGTGAAGAAGATTTCGTTAAAAACATATTTACAGCATCAACACATGATACTATATTATTCTTTACAAATAAAGGAAAACTATATAAATTAAAAGGATATGAAGTACCAGAAGCAGGTAGAACAGCAAAAGGAACAGCAATTGTTAATTTATTAAGTTTAGATCCAGGAGAAAAAGTATCAGCAATCATACCAATACAAAATTTTGCAGATGGAAAATACTTACTAATGTCAACAAAGAGAGGAATTATAAAAAAGACGCCACTTACAGAGTATGATTCATCAAGAAAAACAGGATTACAAGGAATTGCACTAAAAGACGATGATGAATTAATTTCAGTAAGATTGACAGATGGAGAAGACAATGTGGTTTTAGTAACACAAAATGGTCAATGTATAACATTTGATGAAAAAGATGTAAGACCAATGGGAAGAGTATCACAAGGTGTAATAGGAATAAAATTAGATTCAGATGATGTTGTAATAGGAATGGAATCAATTATAACTGGAAGCAAGGCAACATTATTAACAATAACTGAAAATGGATTTGGAAAAAGAACAGAACTTGACGAATACAGAGTTCAAATAAGAGGAGGAAAAGGAGTAACAACATATAAAATTACTCCAAAAACAGGAAAAGTTGTAGGAATAAAAATAACAGATGGAAACGAAGATGTAATGCTAATAACAGATACAGGAATAGTTATAAGATTAAAAGTTTCTGAGGTTAGTGTATTAGGACGTTCAACTCAAGGTGTCACATTAATAAGAACAAATGATGGAGGAAAAGTAGTAAGTTTTGAGCTTGTTGAACCAGAAGAGGATATAGAAGAGGAAATAGAAGAAGCAAAAAATAAGAATATAGAAGAATAGAAATATAAAATAGACATGATAAACACATGTCTATTTTTATATAAATATTATATTTAATAATTTGATTATAATATAATTATGAATATAAAATATAAATTAGTAAATAAAAAGTAAATATAGAAAACAAGTAAAAAATGAAAATAAATTTAGGAAGAATAAAAAGAATATAGAGATAAAAAAATAAAATAAGAAAAGAATAAATGAAGAATTAAAAATAAAATAGTTAATAAAAAATTATTAATTTAAATAAATTAAAAATAATTAATAAAAAAAAGAATAGTTATAAAATTAGTAATAAAATAAAAAGTAAAAAAAAGAATTAGAAATGAAAGAAAAGTAAGATCATAAAAAAAGAGAAAAGTTAAATTGAATAAAATTAGAAAGTAAATAGAGAATAAAAAACAAAAAAAGTAAGAGTAAAAATTGACGAGGAAAAACAAAAAGAAGATTATAATGAGATAAAGTTTATAAAAATGTAAAGAAGAGAAAAGGTAAAAAGTAGAAAGAAAAATAAACAAAAATGATAAAACAGAAGTAAAAGGTATATACAAAAAAGTGAATAGAAAGAGAAGAAAAAAGTAGAAAAATGAAGATTAGGAAAAGTTAAAAACACAAAAATTAGAACAGGTGAAAACACCTAATATCAATGAATACATAAGATTTGTGTTAAAAGAAATGTAAAGAAAAGATTATAAAAAACATCAATGAAAATAATAGGAAGAAATAGTATGTGTACAGTAAAATGTAAGGTAATAAAGTAAGGTAAAGTGATAGGGTACAAAGTAAAAAAGATTAAATATACTGATAGAAAATGTGAAGGGACTAAAAAGAGATTGTTAGATTTTATAGAAGAAGATATGGAAAAAGAG
>CARPYP010000029.1:0-14177 GCA_949045875.1 uncultured Clostridia bacterium
TTAAATTATTCTCCTTTACATATCTTTGCAAAATATTTCTTTGATTACCGATACTTTCGCTTTCTTGTTTATCGCCATCTTCTCTTGATAGTCTTATATATATTCCGTACTTTGAAGCTTTGGCTATTTAAGTTTAGCATTTAACCTCCTATCCGTAATCATCTACAAGTACTATTTTAACGTGCTCTGTTTCAATTTGCAAATATTATTTCATTTTCGTAAAGGTTACCTTTTATCCGTTTTTAATTTTTCAATATAATCTTTAAAAATTAGCCCTACTGTTTCTTTCACATCTTGTTTTTCTTCTGTAAAAATACAATATGTATTAAATTCTAATTTATCTGCTTTTATAGTTTGTTTATCTTTCTTCACATTGGCATCAACTCCTATATTTTTGTCAAAGTATTCTAATACAGAATATTAGAGGAAATGACTTGGTATGACACTTATAGTAAGTATATTTGTAAATATTAATGTCTTAAAAAGCACAAAAAAAGAACACCCAATAATGTTTTCACACTATTAGGTGTTTCTATTTATGCAAAAATTTACTAACACTTTTTTATAACTAGAATATCTAAGTGGCATAAGGCTTTTCCACGTTTTTGGTTTACTTTTTATACAACAACTTTTGAATATAACAATCTATATGTAATACCAAATTTATATTACATTTACAGCCATATTTTATAATGCTTTATTTTATTTGTCAAGACCTATTTGGAAATTTTTTACATTCTAAAATTAAGTTTATTGCGTCTGAGAATCCGTATTTTGTAAAATTTTTCATTTTCATAAGCTCCTATGATGTTAATTTTATCTATGTAACTATCTAGGCTATTTCTAACTTCTTCTAATTTTTCTGAATTATTTGATAAATCCTTTATTATTGCAAATAACTTATCATAGCTATCATTATTTCTTGTTAGTCTTTTTATTTTTTGTCTATCCATTTCTGTTAAAGCACATAGTTCTTCTTCTCTACTTTCAAATAAATTTTCTAATACTCCCTTTTCATTTTCGCACATATTTACTACCTCCATATTTATAATTTACTTGTAGTATAACGTGCTCAAATTAATTTGTCAGCCCCTTTTTGAAATTATTGTTTATATTTTATTAGTTAAATCTTCTTAATACCATATTTTTCGGCTACATTGTTATATTTTTCGACAAAACTAAGAATAAATTTATCAACTTCTTCAGTGTTATCTTTTTTCCATCTTGTAATTAATTTATTACAATTTGTTCCCCAATATATCTCTTGTTGCCTAAACCATTTCTTAAAGTCTACTCTATTATCTGGCTTTGATGTATAATCTTTAAAACATACCTGCTTATTATATCCACCCAAATCAGTATCCCAAAATTCATCTATATCACTCAAGTTATATAAATAGTCATAAAATATAAATTCTGGGGATGACTTTCCTGGTAATTGTATTACATTACAATCATTTTTTGGCATTTTAGTGTCTCCATCTAAAATTATTATATTATCAGTAAATTCTGGAACTTTCTTTCTTATTAATTCTTTATAATTTTCACAACCTAATGTAACCTCCATAAAATCTAAATATTTAGTATATTTTCTTCCTAGTAAGCTCTTAGCAATTTTCTTGGCTTCATCATCTTCTGTATATACTCTTAACTTTCTATCTTTTCTTTTGGAATTATTTACAATTATATTTAGATCAGCTAATATTTCCTCATAATTAGGATTTATATATCTCATTATATTACCGTCCTTTTGTGATAAATATATTACTTTCGTATCATCACTATAATTATATTTATCCAAAAGTGCAGTTTTTATTACATCTAATGAGTGAGTTGTAAAAATTATTTGTAAATCAAATTTTGTAGAAAAACTATAAAGAGCTTCTGTTAATTTTTGTTGTGCAGCTGGAAATAGAGTTGCATCAATTTCATCTATTAATAATAAGCCTCCTTTATATTCATTAGGATACTTTTCCTTTAATTTTTTAAATGACAAAATAGCCATTAATATTTTACCTATATCATCTTGACCTGCTGAAATTGTATTTCCATCATATTTTTCAGTTATAGGACTTAATGAACTTTTATTTAAAGAACTTACATTTTCAATATTTGTTATATTCTCTCTTAGGCATAAAATTTCATTATGATATTTTTTAAAAAATTCACTGTCTTCTTTTGATAGATTAACTTCTTTTAAACTAATATCTTCTTCACCTATTGGAATTAATCTTTTCAAACTCAAGTATATCACAGGGCATTGGACATATCCCATTCCTTTTTGTCGTCCTTCTGTTGACCAAAATCTCAAATCTTCTTTTTTCCCCTTTTCTTTCCTAGAAATACTTTCTAACTCAATATAATCTTTATCATATATATCGTTATTTGGAATATACAATCTCCACTTATGTTCTTTAGGCTTATCATATTTCATTGATATTTTGAATTTTTCTTTAAATTTTGATTCATACTTTTGTCCATCAATGGTTCTTTCTTTAGAAAAAGGTGTCATCTCATTTTTTAGGCTAAATGGTTGTGCTATCATTCCTAATAAAGTAGTCTTTAACGTGCCATTTTGACCAGCTATAACAGTTACTTTATTACCTAATGGAATTTCTAAATCTATTAATTTTCTAAATCTTTCTACATATAATTTTTCGACTATCATTACACTATCCCTTACTTAATATAGTTATATTTTTAATCTTCTACTCTGTATCATTACTTCATTACCAATTTTATTCTGTCCTGCAGAGTACTTTAAATCAAAATTAGTTATTTTAAATTCTTTATACAAATTATATACTAATTTATTGTCATCATATGTTATAATCCAATTTTTTTCTGAAAGTTTCTTCTTTATATTTTCCGATAAATATGTATGTTCATTATAATTAAAATGATTCTTATACAGTTCTGGTCCTTTTTTTATATATGGTGGGTCAAAATATATAAAAAAGTTTTCATCTTTTTGCCTCGTTACTACTTTTTTTATGAAATCATTTACATCATAATTAAATAGTTTTATTCTACTTCTTAATTTCCCTATTTCTTCTATTTTATTTATTAGCACTATTTTATTAAATCTGCAATCTATCTTATATTTTCCTTCTTGTTTTTTTCCTCCTATTGGTCCTCCTTTTATGATTCCAGATCTATTTGTTCTATTCAAGAAAAATGTAGCTAATCCAACCTCATATATAGAATGGTTGTATTGATTATTATAAATCTCTTTTTGTTTTTCCCATTCTTTTAAATCAACATTTATATTTTTTATATCTTCACAAAATTTAATGGTATCAAATAATACATTATGCCAAAAAGAATAAATTGCATAATCAAAATCATTAATAACTATTCTTTTTACATCATTATTTGTTAATAATTTCAAGGCCAATCCTGCCCCTCCTGAAAATGGTTCCATATATGTGCATTCTAGCAAGTTATTTTCTTCTAATATACCCTTTACCTTTTCATATAATATTGTTTTCCCTCCAGGATACCTAAGAGGTGATGGTGTATCTATCATAGCTTTCTCCTTTATATTTTTTTTATGTGCTAATAATTGATTATAATTCACATTTACTATATCATAATAATACTTTTTTTTCTACAATTATTTAAAAAAGTTTGTTTTTTCTATAAATTCGCAAAATACTAGCAAATCTATTTTTTATAATCTCAACTCTTTCTACTAGTCAATAATCTCAAATTCTTCTAATACTGGAATAGCACCATATCTTCCAGTTAAATAGTCTTTATTGTATGTTGCATCATTTCTAACTTTTTTACCTGAACTTTTATCATCTTCTAATATATAATCTGATAATGCGTATATTTCTGAAATACCATCTCTATTTTTTTCTGCAAACCATATTTCATCTCTTCTAAAAGTATCTTTATTTAAGTTTACTGTATCATGTGTTGAATAAATTAACTGTCCATTACCAATATTTGTTTCACTGTTATGAAATAAATTAATTATATATCTCGTTAATAGTGGATGAAGTTTTGCATCTAATTCATCGACAAATAAAACCGTTCCATATTTTAATGCATCCATAAAGAAATCAAACAAATGAAACATCTTTACAGTACCATTTGATTCTAATTCAAAAGGTAATGCCCTTAATTTATTATCTTCACCTCTGTGAATTAACTCTACTTTGATTTCTCCATCACCATTTTTTACTTGTTCTATAGACTCTGGTGTAGTTTTTATTCCTTCTATTCCTGGATCAAATGCCTTTATAAATTTTAACAACTCATTTTTATAATTTTTATCGTTTAAAATACTTCCTGATACCCTGTCATTTATAAAAGTTTCAAATTCTGGATCTCCTAAATCTAAATAGTTGGTATTCATAAACCACAAATATACACTTGCAAAATCCTCATCAGAAGAATGTAGTTTACTATATAAATTTAAAAATAATGTACTTTCATCTACATTAAATTTTTCTTTATTTTTAGGCATATTTATCTCTTTATTTTGCCTTTCAAATATTACTGAGTAGGTGTTTTTTTTCTTTATATATAACCATTCTGATATAATTTTATCTTTTAGTATCTCGAATCCATATTTATATATTTTATTGTTTTTTGCAAATATTTCTACTTCTAATGCAATTGGTTCTTCATTTATCATAAAACTATAGCAATTTTCATTATCAGTTGCTAGATAAGGCTTTATAGCGTCATTACTAACTAATATTCTTGTTTTCATATAATCAAATGCTTGCAATACATTAGTTTTTCCACTAGCATTTGCACCATATATTGCAGCAACTTTTAAAAAGTTACCATTATCTGTTTCAATTAAATTATACTCATGCTCTTTTAATGATGTTGCTTCCATATCTAGTAAGTTTTCATCTTTAAAGGATTTAAAATTTTTAAAACTAAATCTAATTAACATTTTGATTTTCCTCCTCTCATAGTATATTATATGCCAATTTTTATAAAATATCAATGTTTTTGAGATTTTTTCTCAAAAATTATGTTTTTTTATTTCGAATATAAAAAGGGAACTGCTTCAATGGTGATAAAATTGCATTGTAATAAGAATGGTTTAAAAGAACATTCAAAAATACACAAATCCATAAAAGCATCTCATTTAGTTAAATAACAGGCTTATAAACACTGGAAAAGGCAGACTAATGTCCGCCTTTTCCAGTATAGCTATTAAAACTTACTCGCTTTCCTTAAAAACTCGCTCTCATTTTTTTTGTTAATTATTTCCAAGAACTCCCCTGTGTAACAGCTTCTTAGCCAATATCTGTTATTCTGCTCTTCAATTTTCAGACCGTTATGAAGAACAAAGTTCTCTAGCTTATCGCATACTACTGCTACACGCTTGGTACAAGGATCCTTTGTTGGAGCGCTCACGAACCGAGCGCCTAAATGCTGGTTTTTCCGTACGAAATCTGAAATTTGCTCATAAAAGTCAATCCTAGCCATATTAATTCCTCCTAATTTTAATGTATGGAATGTTGTTACTAAATGAAACTTTCTAGCTTCATCAATGGGTATTGTACCATATTTCACATAATTTTGCAAATTATTAAATCTCGTAATCTAGGATATAAAAATAAATACAATGAACTAGATTATGTATTGAGTAAAAAACTATTTCATTTTTTTCTTGAATATTTTATAAATTTCATAATACATACTATCTTTTATTTCTATTAATTCTTTGCCATACATCCAAATCTAATTTTTTAGTAATTAAATCACGTATTTCATATTGTGCTCTCATAATATCATACATTCTTGCTCTTAAATTTGCTATTGCTAAATCATCTATTTGTGTTAAAAATTTACATAGATGTCTAACTCCTTTTGCAATTTCTTTTATTTCTTTGGTGTTTTCTGAAAATGCACTTAAAATTTCATCTTGTCCTTTTAAATCTACTTGTGTTACTTTTTCATAAATTGCAGAATCTCTTATGTAATTTGACAAGTATCTATATCCATACATTTTTGCTTTTACTTGTATTAAAGTTTTCTCTTCTTCTGAAACTCTTACTTTTAACATTTCAGTTCTATCTTTTGAATTAAATTTCATAATATCACACTCCTAAAAATTTTATAAAAATATACTCATATAAATATCAAATTAGCGAAGCGAAATTTGATATTTTAGAGCAAATACTGTTGCTCCGAATTAAATCATAGTCGAAATCTTCGATTTCGTGTCTATGATTATATGCGTTAGCTGGTAGGGTATTTTTTTGTGCCTAACATTCGCCAGCATGGTCTTGTGGACCACAAATTGCTGTTTAGGAGAAAATCTCCTAATACCTTTTTAACCCGCTGGGAGAAAAAATTTGATTCAAAATTTTATATTTTTTCATAAAATTTAACTGTCCTTTCTTTATAAATTTGCATATAAACTGTTTAAAAATTCTTCTGAATATTCTCTTTGGTTTGTATAATTTGAATAACCCTTTTTATTAATTTTAATATTATCTCTTATATTATTATCTTCCACTTTTTGATGGATAGCCTGTCCATTTTTTGATTGATACTGGTATACATTATTTAATGGATAGGGTACATCGTTTATATAAATTTTTCTTTGAATTATTTGTTTATTTTCATTTCTAATTAGTTCAACAATAATAAATTTTCTTTTCTGTAAATCTGAAATCCAGCTCGAAATTGTTTTAGGATTTACTCCTAATTTTTCTGCAAAATATTTATTTGTTGCGAAACAATATCCTTCTTTACAAGCAAGTGATGTTATAATTGCATATAGCAATTTTTCATTTGCTTTTAGTTCTTTATTGTATAAAATTGTTGCTGGAATTATTGAATAATACCCAATATTCTCTTTTTTTTCTTTCATATACCACTCCAATTATAGCAGTAACAACATTTATTGCTATCGGACGAGCAATGCTCGCCCCTACATTTTTGCAATAAAAATACAGAATATTTCAACTAATTCGAAATACCCTGTAATATAGATGATTACTGCGTTTTATTCATTTTATTTTGTGGTTGGTATATTTTTAATACCACAGGTGTGGATTTAAATTTACAATTTCCTGCCAATTGGGAAAGAGCAAAAGAGATTAAGTTTGCACAAGGTTTTACAAAACCTGCTCCTCGTGATTATGTTGGTACTGCTCCTCTAGTTGCTCCTGAGGCAATTGCTATATATAATTTTACTAGACAACATAATTTTAGATTAATTTTGGCTTATCATACTCAAGGAAGAATAATTTATTGGAAATACCTAAATTACCTTCCAGATGCTTCTTATTATATAGGTGAACAGTTTTCACAGTCTAGTGGATATTCTTTAGAAGAAACTCCTTATGGCTCAAGTTTCGCAGGATATAAAGATTGGTTTATTCAAGATTATAATCTCCCTGGATATACTATAGAGGTTGGTCTTGGAACAAATCCTATTCCAATATCACAGTTTAATACTATTTATTACGAAAACGAAGGAATTTTAGTTTTGGGTGCTGTGTTAGCTTTATAGTTATTCATGGGCAGACCTTGAGTCTGCCCTCTAAAATTAAAGTTTATAATTTTGCATGACAATTTTCTTCTTTAGTTAATAATTGATGATCTTTTATCTTATCTTTTAATAACCCACTTGGAGATGTAATCTCATCTTTCAAACATGTGATATTGCCAAACATTAAAAACGAGTCTTCTGCTCTCGATACAGCCACATTCATTAGGCTCTTATTATTATCTATGAAAAAACATCCTTCTTCTTTTCCATATGTACTAGACATTATAATAATTTTTCTTTCTCCTCCTTGGAAAACATGAATTGTCCCTACTGTTATCCTTGACAATACTTCTTGTGGTAAAATTTGCTTTAACACATTTCTTATTGTTACCGCTTGTGCTTTAAATGGCGTTACTATTCCTATGACATTATTTAAATCAATATCTTTATAGTATTCAAATATTTCACTATAATTCTGTTTTAACCAATTTGCTATTGCAATTGCTTCTGTTACATTATTTCTACTCGTGCCAACTTTTTGTGAATATAAACTTTCAATATTTTTGTAACCCATCTTTGGAAATAACTCTTCTTTATTATCATTTCTTCTATTTCCCCTTAATGGATTTAATTTTCCATTATAAACTAAACTATTGCAATATTTGATAATATCATCAAAGCATCTTCTATGTTCAGTTAAAAATAAACCTTTCTCTCCATATTTTTCATACTTACAAGATTTACATGAAACTCTCATTACATTAGAATTTGAAGCTGTTATTCCATATTTCTCTAAAATCTCAAATTCCTTTTCGTTTTTTATAGCACCTTCTTGTATTGCTAAAGATTTATCCAAAGCTGTTTCTATTCCCCATACAGGAGATATTTGATATTCATCTCCTACAATTACTGCTTTTTTTGCAAGCGAAAAAGAAGCTGCTGCAATTTCAGTAGATACTTGTCCTGCTTCATCTACTATTAATAAATCTATCTCATTGTATAAATATCCTTTTTTTACTCCATCCCATACCTCAAATTGTCTTGGTAACATATAGAATGTCATGACCATACAAGGAGTTACTAATGCAAGTCTTTCATAATACATTTTAATAACATTTTCAAAATTCGTTCTTTTTTGTTTTTCTGTAAGTTGATTTTCTTGCTCTATCCATCTTGCCTCATAATAATGAACACTTAACCAAAACGCCATATACCTTATATTAGTATCTAACCACTCATCAATTTCTTTTTTATTAGTTATTATTTTGTTTACTGAAATACCATATTTTTCTAGTTTGATTGAATTTGCTTCATATTGCTTTTTTCTTTCTTCTACTTTTTCTATAACTGAATTTATTTCTCTTATTTCTTCATTTTTACTTTCTATAACTTTTGAATAGTACTCCTCAATATCATTTACACTTAATATTGAATCTTCGAACTTTTCATTTTCACTTAAATATATTTTTAATCTATTAGATATTTTTGTTTTGTATTTAGACATAAAACTTAATATTTTCCAAAATGTTGGTATTTCCATATATTTGCTATTCCAAAAATCAACTCTCTTTTCTATTTCCTTTTTCCTATTTTTAATTGTTTCAATTTTTTCTTTCTGTAATTCTAAATATTCTTCTACTTTTTCTATCCCCTGATTTTCAAAAAAATCTACAAGATTTATTAATTCATTTTGGATTTTATGTATTTCTATTAACCTATTATGAATTTTATTTTTGTATATTGTTATACTGTTTTCAGATTCTTCTTTCCCAAAAATCCTTTCCGCTTCTACTATAAACTTTTCTTTAGATTTTTTAAGATTTTCGTCTGTTTCAATTTCAGCTACAAAGAAATTCCCTTTGTTATCTGTATATTGAAAATTTTTTTCTTTTGCTTTTTTTCTTTTGCCTTTTGATGGAAAATATACTGCGAAGTTATTTACTTTTTCAATCCACCTAGTTTCTAAATTACTTTCTTCATATCTTTTTTTTATTTTTCCAAATGACTCTATTATATTTGTTACCGCTTGATTATTAGTAGAGGCTGCTACTATTAAAGGTGGTAACTCCTCTTCTAATGCTCTTTTTACATATTCATTTGCTACAATTGATTGAATTAATGTCGTTTTACCTGTTCCTGGTGGTCCTTTTATTGCTAATATTTCTCCATTTTCTAAATGATTAAAATTATTTATGCTTTCTCTTTGTGAAAAAGATAAACCATGCTCTCCACCCATTTGCCCTAAGTGTTTCTTCCTATTTTCAATTGTATTTTCTTGTAATTTTTCTGTTCTTTCTTCTTCTAATTTTATAAATTTTTCATATAATGGCATTTCTTTTTTTTCATTTAATATATTTTCATATAAAGCTTTTATTGAATAGGTTGAATTTATTGTCTTGTCTGGAAAAATATATATATTACTTTCTAACTCAATTTTATCCTTATTTGCATTTAAATTGTATATATAGTCTTCACTAAATTTGCATTGTGTTGTTTCTTCATATATTTCTATACAAAATTTTAGGTATTCTTCCCATGAAAATATATCATATATATGGTATATTTTATTACTTAATGCCTGTTCATATATGTTATTATCTCCTATTGCTAATTCTGGCTCTATCATTGGTTTTAGAAATTCTCTAGGAAACCATGGTAGCTTATTATCTTCTATTGATGGCAATAATAATGATTTTTCTTTATTTAACATTGCTGGTATAAAATAAATTCCTGTTAAGTCTTCTGTTTCTTCGTCCTTTTTCTGACTTCCTTCTTCTATTATTCTTATAACTTTTACTGCTATAATAACATATAAATTCTCATCTATTTTTTCTTTTTTCTCCCCTGCTTCATCTGGCTTGTTGTTTTTAAATAACTTAAATGTTATATTTGGATCTATTATTCCATTAAAAAATTCTTCTTTACTTATTTTATAAAATTCATCATTTTTAAAGTCAATACATCTATCTACTTGAGCTAACACCGATTTCTTTAGATATTTTGTTATTTCTTTTTTTAATTCCACATTAAATCTCCCTTTTACATTATTCTTAATACATATAATATTATTTGTAAGTAATCTAAGCAAAATTAGCTTACAATTTTTTACATATTTTGACTTATTTCTCCTCTTCTCAATTTTTATATTTTATCATATTTTTACACTTTTGTATATAATTTCGTAATTTATCACAGGTGAAAATGCGAAAGGAGGCTAAATTAGCCTCCTACCGCTTAAATGCAGTATTTTTTTACTCTTTGCTCTTGAAGTTGCTCCAACGCTTCTGCAAGCTGTTTAGCTGACATATCTAAGAGCAGTGCCCAAAGTTCTTCTTCTTGAGGTACTGGGCATCCGTCCTCAATCTCCTCGAACAGAAACTTTACCAAAATTCTCTTGTTTCTGTCCTCCTCAAACGGCACCTGATTCCAAGTTTTTTTTCTTGTTGTCATGATAACCTTACCTATGTACATGGCACATTTACTAAGAATAACCCACATTGTAATCATAACTGCAAAGCAAATTGCCATTTTTAAGTCAGTGTACCTAGATGGCACGCCCAGCCGTTGCATTTTCTGAGCCAATTGCAAGGCTTCGAGCATAACAGGAGTCATCTTTATGACCCCAAGGCACATCACAGCGACTGCCAAAACTGCCAAAATCACTTGACTTTTGAATAAATTTACCATTTTCCTCATCATAAATATTCCTCCTTAACTCTCGAATCTAGTATGTGAGGTACATTTCACATACTAGACTCTATTTTTCTAATTTTCGCTACATTTATATTTTACCACTTTTTTGCTAATAATGCAAATTTTAAATCTCTATTCTTCCACTAAATTTTTTATTTATCATTTCTTTTAATTTTTCATTTTCTTTTTTTTCTAAATTAGGGTCTTGTTTAGTTATTTTATTTGCTACTGATTGAACTTGTTTTAATATATCTATATCTTCAAATAAATTTGCTATTTTAAATTCTGGTAAGCCATGTTGTTTTGTCCCAAAAAAGTCCCCTGTTCCTCTTAGTTCTAAGTCTTTTTCTGATATTACAAATCCATCATTTGTGTCTTGCATAACTTTCATTCTTTGTAATATTGTGCTTGAGTGCCCTTGATATTTTAGTATACAATATGATTGATATTCTCCCCTTCCTACTCTTCCCCTTAATTGGTGCAATGTCGCAAGTCCAAATCTTTCTGCATTTTGTATTACCATTATACTTGCATTTGGAACATTTACACCTACTTCTATTACTGTTGTTGATATTAATATATCTATTTTTCCATCTTTGAATTCTTGCATTATTAGGTCTTTTTCTTTTTGTTTCATTTTTCCATACATGTATTCAACTCTGAATTCCGTAAATACTTGATTTTTATATATTTCTACCATTTCCATTACTGATTTTGCGTTTATTTCTTCATTTTCTTCTACTAATGGACATACTATATAACATTGTCTTCCTTCTTTTATTTGTTTTTTTATAAAGTTATTTATTCTTTCTTCCATTCCTTTTGTTACTGCATATGTTTCTATTTTTTTTCTGTCTGGAGGTAATTCGTCTATTGACGATATGTCTAAGTCTCCATATAAAATTAGTCCTAATGTTCTTGGTATTGGTGTTGCTGTCATAACTAATGTGTCTACATTTTTTCCCTTTGCTGAAATTACACTTCTTTGGTTTACTCCAAACCTGTGCTGCTCGTCTGTTACAACTAGTCCTAAATTTTTGAATACTATATTTTCTTCTAATATTGAATGTGTACCTACTAGCACATCTATTTCTCCTGTTTTTAGTCTTTCTATTACTTCTTCTTTCTTCTTTTTCGTCATATTACTAATTAATAGTCCACATTTAATTCCAAATGGTTCTAATATATTTGTAAAGCTTTCTAAGTGTTGTGTTGCAAGTATTGATGTTGGTGCCATTATTGCCATCTGATATCCTGATTTTACTGCTTTATATGCTGATATTATTGCTACAATTGTTTTTCCTGAACCTACATCCCCTTGTAGTAGTCTATTCATTATTTTATTTGATTCCATGTCTTTGTCTATCTCTTCTAAAACTCTTAGTTGTGCTTTTGTTAATCTAAATGGTAATGTATTTATTATGTCTGACATTTTTACGTTTTTATCAAATTGAATTCCATTATTGCTTTCTGTTGTCTTATTTTTTAAATTGTTTAATAATAATTGCATTGTTAGTAATTCTTCAAATGCAAGCCTTTGTTTTGCATATTTAAATTCTTCAAAGTTTTTTGGAAAATGTATCTTATTTGTTGCTTCGTTTACTTCCATTAATTTATATTGTTTTAATATGTTCTCTGGTATTATTTCTTCTATTTGACCATTTACCATTTTTAATCCATTTTCTATTATTTGCCTTAGTACATTTTGTGATAGTTTATATGTTGATGGATAAATTGGAATAATTTTCCCTGTATTCTTAGTTTCGTTTTCAGTGTCAAATACTGGTGAATTCATAGTTGCTGTTCCATTCTTTTTGCTTACTCTTCCATAAAAACTGTACCATTTTCCTCCTATAAATTTATCTTTTAAGTATTGTTGGTTATACCATACAATTTCCATTGTACCTGTTTCATCTCTTACTAGTAGTTTACAAATTTTCATGTTCTTTTTCGCATTTATTACATGAAATCTTGATGCTGGTATTGCTCTTATTAATGCTTCTTCTCCATCTTGTAAATCTTCTATTTTTCTAGGTTTTCCTCTATCTTCATAGTCTCTAGGATAATATGTAATTAAATCTTCTAATGTATATATTCCTAGATTATTTAATAATTTTACTTTTGTTGGTCCTACTCCTTTTATATATTGTACATCTTGATTTAATTCCATTTTTTCTCCTCTCAGGTTTTGTTTTATATTATTTTTATCATATTTTTGGTTTTTTGTAAATCGTTTGTTTGTATAAAATTGTAATATTTTTGTGACAAAAATCGTAAAGATATTGTAGGGACGCCCTTCTGGCGTCCGTTTATGTCAAAAACGAATTATCTTCTATGGAAAGTTATCCCACTGGGATAACTTTCCTAGAATATTAAAAAGTAGCTGTGCAAGCAGCTACTTTTTCCGTTTCATTACCTGAGATACCACGTACATCGTGGCATCTTTGTATTTCAACTCCGTAATTGACTGACTCCCTTCAATCTGCCAGCCATTTTTTTCCATTAATTCTATGGCATCTTGTAGTGATTCAACTGCAAGATCCTTCAACTCACTGTTCTTTACTATAATTTCATATTCTCGAATTATTTTTTCCATTATTTTTCTCCTTTTCATTTTTATAATAACGAATTTTGCCCATCTTGCACTGGGCTTTTACTCTGTTGACATCTGCCAACCTTATTTATATTATACCAAATTTATATGCAAAAGTCAAACTTATGTAAACTCTTCTTTGCTTAATAAACGGACGCCCAAAGGGCGCCCCTACATCCGTTTGCAATACTTTATGAGTATATTTACAAAAAAATAACCCTAGAACATTACCAAGGTTATTTTCTATATATCCATTCTTATTACACATTTACCATGTCTTTTTCAAAAATCTAGTTAAATTGCTCATTTTATTCGCAATTTATCACGATTTTTAGACATTTCATGTTTTTTACAATTAAACATTTACCATGTCTTTTTCAAAAATCTAGTTAAATTGCTCATTTTATTCGCAAT
>CARPYP010000029.1:14277-20507 GCA_949045875.1 uncultured Clostridia bacterium
TCACGATTTTTAGACATTTCATGTTTTTTACAATTAAACATTTACCATGTCTTTTAGTGCTTTTCCAGCTTTGAATACTGGTGCTTTTGATGCTGGTATTTTTATTTCTTCTTTTGTTCTTGGGTTTCTTCCTTTTCTAGCTGCTTTTTTTCTTGTTTCGAATGATCCGAATCCAACTAATTGTACTTTATCTCCTTTTACTAGTGCTTCTGTTACTGTTTCAATGAAAGCGTTTAAGTTAGCTTCTGCACTTTTTTTTGTTTCTCCTGTTTTTGCAGCCATTGCTGCGATTAATTCTGATTTGTTCATTTTTAATTACCTCCTATTTTTAGTAGATGTTGTGTTTTCACCTACTCTAAGAACATTATTCGTCAATTTTATACAAAATCCTTCTTTTTTTTATATTTATTTTTGCTTTTTTCTTACAGCTACTTACTTTTTTTGGTTTTTTTGCCTTTTTAACATTATTTTTCTATTATTTACAGTGCTTTCCTTTTCCATATATACCAATAGTTTCAAGGATTTTTAGTATTTTTGTTCCATATGGTATCATTTTTATTTCTTCTTTGTCTAAAATTTTTAAAACTAGTAAGGATAATGTATATATTATTATTGCAACTATTATTGCTATTATTGTTGCTATTCTTGTAGAAATTATACCTTGAATTAATAAATATATGTAATATGAACATATTCCCATTATTATTGTTGCTATTAATGGCTTTATTACACATTTTATAAATTTCATATTTAATTTTATTGTTCTTACTAAAACTATATAACTTAATGCAAATGCTATTATATTATTTATTATTGAACCTATTGCTGCTCCATATACTCCTATTCCTGGAATTTCAATTAACCATATATTAATCATTAGTTTTATGACTAATCCTATTGCTGATGTAATTGCTGGTGTCATTATTTCTCCTAGTCCTTGTAATGCACCGTTGATTGTTTGCGCTAATACTGAAAATATAATTGTTATCGCACTTATTTGTAGTAATAGACTACCGCTTGTGGCCTTTGGAAATAATAATTCTAATATTGGTCCCGCAAATATCATCATTCCTACTGTACATGGTAATCCAATTAATATTGATACTAATATTGAAAATGATATTCTTTTGCTTGCACTTTCTTTGTCTCCTCTTGCTATTGATGAAGCTATTGATGGAACTAAGGCTGTTGCAAATGCTATGTTGAATGATAATGGTAGCGTTATTAGTGTGTCTACTTTTCCACTTAATATTCCATATTGCGATTTTGCTTGTGCTTCTGTTAAGAATTTTTTTAGTCCTCTTACAACTGTTATTGAATCAATATTTTTATTTAATGTAGACATTATTGCACTTAATGTAATTGGTGTTGATACAAATAATATTTTTTTTACTACTTTTTTTAAACTTTCACGCTTATAGTTTACTGAGTTTTTTATTTCCATGGCTATATTTCTTTTGTATATTTTATAGTATAGTGTTAAGTATCCAAAGCTTAATAATACTGATAATGTAGTTGCTAAGTTTGCTCCTGCTGACATTAATGTTGTGTTTAAGTTTGTGCTTATTCCTACTATTTCTACTACAATTACTGTAAGCAATGTTTTAAATACTTGCTCTAATGTTTGTGATTTTGCTGTTACAGATATTTTTTCTCTTCCATTGAAATATCCTCTTAATACTGATGCAATTGTAACAAAGAATATTGCTGGTGATAATGATACTAATGTCATTTCAGCTTCTGGTATTTGTAAGATTGCATTTGATATATACCCTGCTCCTACAAATAATACCATTGTTGCAATAAATCCTATTATTCCAAATGTTAATAGTGCAATTTTAAATATTCTGTGTGCTCCTTTACTATCTCCAATTGCGACTTTTTCAGATACTAGTTTTGATATTGCATTTGGTACTCCTATTGATGATATTGTTAGTAATAACGCATAAATTTGGTATCCACTACTATATATTGCATTTCCTGTGTCTCCAAAACCTTCTTTATTGGTTAGATATATTTTATATACTAAACCTAACAGTTTTATTACTAGCTGTGAAATCATTAATACCAATACACTTTGCATAAAGCCTTCTTTTTTTATTCTCTTTTTCCTTTTAGTTTGCTCCATTATTTTTTCCTTTCGTTTTTAATCCTGCTTATATATTATATTATTAAGTTTATATTTTATCAATAATTTTGATTTTATTTTTTATATATTGGAGCTGTGTATATTTTTTTACATACAAATTGGGGTTGTGGGGATCATGAATTTTTATGTTAGGATAGCTGTGAATTGTAACCAGATGGTAACGTACATACAGTTTTTTTGTGGAAAAGACTTGTTTTTTTACTAATTTTATGGGATAATATATAAAGCATTATTATGTGAAAGTGGTGAGATTATTGATAAAATATTTAGATAAATTTTTAAGCATTTTGAAAACTGATAGAAATACTTTTTTTACATATTTATTAACATTGTTTACGATTTATATAGTAATAGATAGACTTGTGGAAATGATTTTTATGTTTCTAACTGGTTTATCTGTATCTTATTGGGGGCCTATTGCATATACTTTTGCACTTGCTTGCCCTATATTTGCTTGTTTGTTTTCTTTTGCTTCTAAATTTGCAAAAGATACTACTAAAAAGTTTACTTTTCTTGTTTTGTATTTCATAGCTGTATACATTATAGCTGTTTCAATGTTTGTACAATGGTTTAATCAAACTGGTTGGTTGTTATTACTATCTGTACCTAACTATGCTGAAATAGTTACAGAGTTTTACTCAGAAGTAAAAAGGGCTTTTTGTGCTGTGTCAATTTATTTGCCTATAACTACTGTATCTGCTTTGATTTGGTTTATACATACTGATATAGGTGATACATATACAGAGTATCAGTCTATTATGGATTATCCTGGACTTGATATTTCTAAGAAACCTCCAAAACTTGGTCCTTATAGCTACGAGATAAGCTTTGGTACTGATTATGAAACTGGTAGTGCAGCTAAAATATGTGAAGCTCGTAGATTTGAACCTACTTTTGTGTGTGGTGTGTCTGGTTCGGGAAAAACTTCCCTTATTTTTGAACCTATGATTGCTCACGATATTAAGAAAAAGTTTTTCTTTAAAGAGGCTTCTAAACAATTAGGTCATACTGCATTAAAGACTGGACTTGCTTCTTTAAGTTGCCCTTATGATAATGATTATATAAATAAAAACTTTTCTTTAAATATGCTTACTGTTAAAGAAGGTAAAGAAAAATTATATAAGGCTTATATGCATAAAATGTTATTAAGTGATAAGTCATTAGTTTATAGAGATTTAGGAATAACCTCTATAGCTCCTGATTTTGAGACTATTTCTCATATGATGGATGTTGCGGATAATTTTAATATTCCTTATACTTTGATAGACCCTTCTAGCTCTTCTTCTATTGGTCTTAATCCTTTTGCGTATGGTCGTCCTGAAGTTGTTGGTGTTGTTATTTCTGCTATAATTTCTAATATGTACTTTACACAAAAACCAACTCATGAAGAAGCTTATCACCAAAATGCGGCTTTACAGGCTGTTGAAAATTTATCAATTATTTTAAGTGAAATGTATCCAAGATTACACGATGGTTTACTTCCTAATTTGGAAGATATGCTTGATATGTTTAATAATTTTGAGTTAATTATTGATTTATGCAAATTAATGGAAAAAGATCCTGAGCTTGCTATTAAATATAAATTACAGATTAATTATTTTAAAAAATATTTTACACCTGGAGATTTCTTACATCAAACAGAAGAATCAATATATTCTGCTATTACTCAATTAGATTTGTTACTACGAATTTCTGGACTTAGACGTATATTATGTAATAGAACTAATAATATTGATTTTAATAAAGCTCTTGCAAATGGAGAGATAATATTTGTTTGTACAAGACGTGGAGATTTAGGTCGTATGCTTCATAAAGCCTTTGGTTTATTCTTTATACTTTCAATGCAACATGCAGTATTAAAAAGACCTGGAAATGAGAATACTCGTATTCCAAATTTCTTATATATTGATGAATTTGCTGATTTCGTTTGTAATAATACTTTACCTTTATTCACAATGTACAGAAAATATAGAGTTGGAACAGTAATTTCTACTCAAAATATAGCTCAATTAGATGTTACAGAGAGTGCTCAAAAGACTATTATTGCTAACTGTATTACTAAATTTGTATTTGGTAATAATAGCCCTCAAGATAATGAATGGTGGTCAAAAGAAATGGGTTATAGAAAATTGTGGAAATTCTCTCAAGATGTTCATGTTGGAGGTCCTGGTGATATTTCTAATGGCGGTAACTTTAAAGGTGCTAGTTGGGATTGGTCACCTTGGTTTAAACCTGAGGCCATTCAAAACTTTAAGTTTAAGATTTGTGCATTTAAGACTAAAGATGCAGGAGGAAAGTTCTATGCTGCTAAGTTAACTCTAAATTTCCTTTCTTCTGAATATAAAGAGCCTCATTCTCCAAAAATCTTTGACTTTAATAGATATAATAATGGCTCTTCAACAAAGACTGCATATGATAATTCCGAAGGCAATAATCATAAATTCGGTGGATTTAAAGATTATTCTGACGATGATGATGATAATCCAATTCAAACTGATTCAAATTTCTTGTTCAGTAATGGTGATTCAATTGTTTTCGATATAAATAAAAAAGATGATGATAAGACATAAAAAACCGAAACTAACCACTCCGTGATTACTTTCCTAAGAATATAAAAAAAATTTCCCCTATTGGGGAAATTTTTTATATATCTAATAGCTTTAATTCTACATTTATCATTTTATATTTTTTTGTTTCAGTATCTAACTTGAATTCTACTAATGTATCTGCTAAACTTTCCTTATTTTGCCTCAAATCTGTTGTAAAGTATAGTTTTATTTTTGGAATTTCTAATCCCTTCATAACTATGTTTTTGTAAGTTTCTACTATATGTTTTTCGTCTTCACAGTTTATTATTAATTGTGGTAATGAATCATATCCTGAGTCTCCCATAACAAAGTTGTTATAAAAGTCTGCATAGAATTTCATTTTGTCTTCTAATTTTTTCTCCCATTCGTCTTCTCTTCTTATTACTTCAAATACAAAGATTATTGATTTTCCATTTTTTGTAAGTTTAACACTTCCTCCTGTTGCTCTAAAAGTTTTTCCTAATGTTTTTGCTGTTATTGATGGCTTTACTATATATTCATCAAATGCTTTTACTTTTCTTAAATATGCTAATAGTATTTGATTTCCTGCTAATCTCTTTTTTATCATTCCTACTGGTTTTGTGTTATCACTTGGTTGCCATTTGCATTCTATTCCTCTTGATGTTAATAAGTATTTACCCATTTTTTCTAAACAATAAACTCTATATGTTCCTTTTCCTTCTTCTAGTGATGAAAAATAATATCTTGTTAACATTTTTGATTTAACCATTTGCTCTAATTTGTTGTTTAGTTTATCTTGTGAAATATAATTTATACCTTTTCTATCTAATATTTGACATAATTGTCTTGATGTAATAAATTCAAATTCATTTAGAATTTCTAGTATCGAAAAGTGCAATTCGTTTATATGTCCTAAGTTTATCTTGTTTATTATTTGTTGCATTGATACATATCCATCTTTTCCATCAAATGTTTTTATTTCACCTTTTTTTACAGCAAAAGGTGAGACTGTTGCTTCTATTTTGCTATCTTCTACCATCTTATTTCCTCCTTATCAAATGAATATAGTTTAATTCATTTTTTTCTACATTTCTATTATACACATGTTTATCGAATTTTTCAATAGAATTTATTATATTTATTTCATTGTAGGGACATACCCTGTGTCTTTCTGTTGAAATAGGGTGAATTATAACATCTGCGTTTTTTAGCTCCGACCAATATAAAAGGTATGCAATTACAGTTGCATACCTTTTTTTGAGCCTCGATTTATTTCTAATTCGAGACACATTTTTACAAATGCCAGATATGAAGCATCTTCTTCAGATACTTCATCTTTACTCGCCACAATATCTTTATAGCGAGTTAACAATTCTTCTAATGTCATTTATTTATTACTCCTTTCCTACGCTCTTGAGCGTTTTCATATTCCTATTATACCATATTATGTTAAGAAAATCAAATTAGGTTATTTCGAAGTATGAGTTTTTTTCGCTGGGGAATTCCCTAGATTTCAATATTTTTAAGCACTA
>CARPYP010000030.1 GCA_949045875.1 uncultured Clostridia bacterium
TGAAAGGGGCATAGACCAGTAATGGCTATGTCTACCTTACTAAAGTGATACTTTCTATTATATAAAGGCTATAATCGCTAGACCCCAAAAATTTTTCTTAATTGTTCTATTCTAAGAAAAATATGGCAAAGTTAGATTTTTTATATATTTGTGAATAGTGGAAATAATAAGTATAATATTAAAAGTATTATTTAAAGGAGAGAATTTTGTTGAAATGGTGAACTATTATGGATATGATGAAGTTAGCTTAACAGTAATAAAAAGGTTAAACAAGAAAAAGGTATTTGGACTTTTGTTAATAATATTATTTATACTATTAATGATATTACTATATGTTTTTAATGTGCAAAAAAAAATGTTAAAAATAAAAGAAGAAAGCCAATATGCAAATATAGAAAACAGTAATATTATAAACGATGGACAAACACCCCAAAAAGATACTATAGAAGAAGTCATAAATATTGATAACAATGCAAATTTACCTAAGTTAACTCAGATAGGAAGAGAAAACATGAATAATATATATGCTACAAATGAAAAAATAGCATATATAACTTTTGATGATGGACCTTCACAAAATATAACTCCTCAAATTTTAAATATATTAGACCAATATAAAATAAAGGCAACATTTTTTCTATTAGGACGTAATGTAGCTAGATATCCTAGTTTAGTTAAGCAAGAATATGAAACTGGGCATTATATAGCAAATCATGGATATAGCCATGAATATAATTCAATATACACAAGTGCACAGACAGTTTTAGAGGAATATACAAAAACAGAACAATTAATAAGAACAGTAATAGGAGAGGAGAAGTATTGTTCACATCTATTTAGATTTCCAGGAGGAAGTGGCGGAAAAAAATATAAAGATGTAAAAACAGAAGCAAAACAATTATTATCAGAAAATGATATTTTATATATTGATTGGAACTCTCTTACAAATGATTCAGTAGGAAAACCAACGCCAGAGAGTATAATGAGCAACCTAGTTAGTACAGTAGGAACAAAAAATAGTGTAGTAATATTAATGCATGATGCAGCAACAAAACAATTAACAGCAGATATGCTACCACAAGTATTAAATTATTTAATAGAACAAGGATATACTTTTAAAACATTTTATGATGTAATAATGTAAAAATAAGAAAAAAATTCCGAGAGTGCAAAAACTTTCTAAAATAAAAATAGGAAAATTTGAAATAATATTTGTATAAAGCTAAGAAAGGAGGCAAATTTTATGAAAAAATTAACAAATATTATTACGATTTTCCTTATTTTATTTTTACTAACATTTACTGCAAATGTTTATGCAGCAACTCTAAATAATTTAAACATAACTACAGATAAAACAACAGTAAATTCAGGAGATACCGTAACATTAAACATTGAATTTGGACAAGATTTAGGTGCATATACAGTAAATGTAGATTATGACGAAAACTTATTAGAATATATATCAGCAGAAGGAGGAACAGCAAATAATACAGGTAGTAAAGTTATTGTAGTATACCATTATAATGCAGGTGTAGATCCAGCACCACGTAACAATATGAGTATTACTTTTAAAGCAAAAGAAGGAATAATAACTACAAACCCAACTGATTTAAGTATTACATTAACAGGATTAGGTACTCCAGATGCAAATCCAATTGATGACATAACTGTTCCTATTGTTAAAAATTTAGTAGTAGAACCAGTATATGTAGATTACAATATTGCCCTTAACTATACAGGAGATATAATGCCAAATGAAGAAAAAGAAATGGAGATAGTTATTTCAAGTACAATGGGTAAAAACTATGAACACACAAGATTATTAGCAGAAGCTATAACTCCAACAGGTGAAAATGTTAAATTACTTTCAACAGATAGTCAGAATTTAGAGCATGATATTATTCAAAGTGGATGGGGAAGTGCAGACGGTGATGCTATAGGTGGAAAAGATGTAATAAAAAAAATAGCTACAAGAGGTGTATTTAGTGGTAAAGGAGACTATACTATTACATTAAAACTAATAGATAGAGAAAATGCAGATGCAGTAATTGAAAGTAAAACCTTTACAATTACAGTAAAAGAACAAAACACAGGAGTAGTGCCACCAGTTAACAATGATCAATTACCACCAGAAAGTAGTGAACAACAGCCACCATCAAGTAGTGAAAAAGTGCCATCAACAACAGAAAATAATAAACCAGAACAAACACCAAATGTATTACCTAAAACTGGTAACACGATATATTTAAGCATATTATCACTAATAGCAATACTAACAATAGCATATATTGCGTTAAGAAATAAGAAAAGTAATTAGACTTAGAGGCAGGCTTTGTGCCTGCTCTTTTATATAATAGTAAAGTATAACTTTCCTATTATATAAAGGCTAGTTAGCAAGCCCTCCCAGAATATCTCTTATAGTCAAAATTGCAAATTGTGCTGAACAAATTATGGGAAATTTTGATTTTTCTTAATTGTTCAAAGTATATACTTAGGAAGGAATTAAATAATATGGAAAAAATAAATAAAGATAAAATAAAATCAAAATTAAGAATTACTATTTTAGGTATTATTGTTTGTATCGTTATATATGCAGGATTTGGTTTTTATGAAGAAAAACAAATAGAATTAGTAGAAGAAGAAAATCCACAAATTATTATTGAAAATGTATCAAAAGAAGTTCAAATAAATTCTGTTATTCCTGTAAAAATAGAACAAGAGCTTGTTCCAGAAACATATTTAGATTATGCTGTAATAGCAAAATTAGAAATACCCAAAATAAACTTAGCAACCAATGTTTTAAAAAACTATACAACTGAAGGAATGAAGGTATGTAGTTCAAAGTTTTTTGGTCCAGAGCCTAACGAAATAGGAAATTTCTGTATAGCTGGTCATAATACTAAAAGGGAGAATATGTTTAACCATTTAATTGATTTGAAAAAAGGAGATGAACTTTATTTAACAGATAATAATAATGGAAAGATTGGCTATACTATATATAATATATATAGAGTAAAACCCCAAAATACATCACCAATAGGGCAAGAAACCAATGGTAATAAAATAGTGACATTAATCACATGTGTTAATTATTCTAAGAGTAGGCTTATAGTACAAGCAATTGCGAATAATTAGATAGATAATAAAAAGAATAAGGTGTAACATGAAATATATAAAAATATTTTTTATAATAATAGCGATTTTATTTTTAAGTGTTTTTTTAAATAAATCATATTGTGCAGATAAAAAAGAAGGAATAGAGAGTTTCCCAGATAGTTATAAGCCATACTTACAAGAGTTACAGAAAAAACACCCAAACTGGAGATTTGTATCTCTATATACAAACTTAGACTGGAATTATGTAATAGATAATGAGAATGTATTTGGTAAAAACCTAGTGCCAAAATCATATTCAGATAGATGGAAAAATACCACACCAGGGCAATATAATGTAGAAGTTGATAGTGGTTGGGTAGATTCATCCAGAAGAGCTATAGAATATACAATGGATCCTAGAAACTTTTTAAATGAAATACGAATTTTTCAATTCGAGGCACTTTCATATGATGAAAAAACAAATAACACAGATGGAATTGAAAAAATATTATATGGAACTGAGTTTCACAATAGAATAGTAGACTATGTAACAAGTTCAGGAAATATTATAACAATGAATAGTAAATACTCAGACCTTATATTATCAGCAGGGAGAACCTCTACGGTAAGCACATACCATTTAGCATCAAGAATAAAACAAGAGGTAGGACCTTTTTTATCACATGCTTCTATTAGTGGAAGGGTAGAAGGATTTGAAGGTTTATATAATTTTTATAATATAGGAGCAACAAGTTCAGCTGAGCCAATGGGAGCTATAAAAAATGGACTAAAATATGCAAGAGATGGAAATGGAGCGAATGAAACCACTAAAAATAAATATTTAATTCCATGGAATACAAAAGAAAGAGCAATTACTGGTGGAGGCAAATTCATAGGTTCTAGTTATATTAATGTAGGACAAGACACTTTGTACTTTCAAAAGTTTCATGTTACGAGTGCTACGGGAGGTGAATTATTTTGGCACCAGTATATGACAAATGTATTAGCACCATATAGTGAATCTATGTCAATTTATAATGGTTATAGTAAAACAGGAATATTAGGAAATAGTATGACTTTTATAATACCTGTTTATAATAATATGCCAAATATGTGGGTACAAAATCCAAATATCTTAGAAAGTGATTATATATCAGACAATACGAAAGTTTATGCAGATGTAACAGATACTTTAAATGTGCGTTCAGGACCATCAACCTCCTATGAGTTATTAACAAAAATAGATAGAAATGTAGTAATGACAAGAATTGCAAAAGGGAGACAATCACGGAGAACTATGGGATAGAGTAATACTTCCTAATGGAATTATAGGATATGTATTTCAGAACTATTTAAAAGAATTACCAGATAGGCAAATAGAAACTATAAATGTTTCCTTAGATAAAACTGAACTAAAAAAGGGAGAAACTGTAAAATTAAAAGTAGAAATACTGCCAGATGAAGCAAAAAACCATGAAGTAGAGTATATTTCTAGCAATCCAAGAGTAGCAACAGTAGATAGTACAGGAAATATTATGGCAATAAAATCTGGGACAGCAACAATTACTGTAAAAGCAAAAGAGAATAACGTAAAAGGAGAAATCCAAATTAAAGTATTTACACCAGTAACAGGTATAGAATTAACAGTTCAAAATATAGTTATGCAAGTAGGTGACCAATTTGCTATAAAACCTATTGTAACTCCATCTGATGCAGACAACAAAAATGTAATATATTCATCAAAAGATGAGAGCATTGCAAACATAGATACTAAAGGAAATATAACAGCAACAAGAGAAGGAAATACAAAAATTATAATTACAACAGAAGATGGAGGTTTAGAAAAAGAAATAGATATAATAGTAGTAAAAAAACTAAGTCAAGAAGAAATAAAATTTGATGAAAGTTTAAAGGTAATGCAAAATGAGATAACAGGTTGGGACATTGAGAAATTAAATGTAGAAAATATAAAAGACAAGATACAAACTTTATACAAAATTGAAATATATGACTATAAAGGAGACGAATTAAAAGAAGGGCAAAAGGTAGGAACAGGAAGCAAAATTAAATTAGTAGATGAAAATAATAATATAAAAATGGAATATTATATAATAATTTATGGAGACGTAAATGGAGATGGAAAAATAAATAGTTTAGACTTATTAGTTTTACAAAGACATATATTAGAAATAAAAAGATTAAATTCACTATTTTTAAAAGCTGGAAATATAAATAAAAACGGCCAGAATCCTTCTTCATTAGACTTATTGATAATACAAAGACATATATTAACTTTAAAAACAATAGAACAATAAAGATTTATCAATTAGCAAAAGAAATTTTCTATGGAAAGTTATGTCATTGGCATGACTTTCCTAGAATATAAAAAATATAGTGAGTGAATATTTAAGTTTAGCGACTATAACACCTTAAAAAACGGAGGTAAATGATGAAAAAGATAAAAAACATAATAATAATATTTATAATAATATTGTTAACATTACTAATAACTACAAAAAGCTATGCAGAAACTCAAATAAATATAATATCTGACAAAAGAGAAATACAAAAAGACGAAGAAATAAACATAAAAGTAGAAATTACGGAGGCAGAAATCGCAGCATTTACATTAGAGATATATTGGGATTCAACAATATTAGAATATATAAAAGGTCCAGAAAACTCAAATTATACTAATAATAGAATTATATATACATGGGTAAGTAATACAGGAAGAAATCAACAAGATTTAGAAACAGAGCAATTTCGATTTAAAGTGTTAAAAGAAGAAAATGCTAACATTGCAGTTTTAGGAGAGTTTTACAATGAAGATGGTAAAAAATTAGAAATAGATAATACAAATATAGAATTAGAAGTTAAGAAAAATGAAAATAAAACAACAGAAACAGAAGAAGAAATAAAACAGACTCGGAGCAAGTGATTCAGCGAGTTTAAGTGTGTTAAGATTAAATCATGAAGGGATTAGTCCAGAATTTAAAAAGGATCAAAAAGAGTACTATTTTGTAACAGACAATAAAATAGATAACTTAGAAATAACAGCTATTCCTGAAAATCCAGATGCTACAGTTAAAATAACAGGAAATAATAATTTGAAAATAGGAAAAAATTTAATTGAAATACATGTAATTTCACAAGATAAAACAAAAGAAGATACATATAAAATATATGTAACAAAAACTACAAATATAGAAACTGCAAATGCTAATTTAGAAACTCTAGCAGTAAGAGAAAGTTTGCTTAACCCAGAGTTTAATAATAATATAACAGATTATAAGGTCGAGATACCCAATGAAATAACAAAAATAGAGATTTTAGCAATACCGCAAAGTCAAAAAGCAAAAGTATCAATACTTGGAAATAATGAAATGAAAGTTGGAAATAATTATATTCAAATAAATGTTATAGCAGAAGATGGTATAACAAATAAAAAATATGAATTAAATGTTTATAGGAGAAATGAAAAAGAACAAATACAATATGAGCAGGAAAAGCAATATCAAGCAGAGAGATTATCAGCAATATTAGAAGAAGAGCAAAAAGCTAAAAGCAATATAAAAGCTAATGAAATTATACACAATAAAAATATTAATATTTTTTTGATTATAGGTATAGGAATATTAACTATTATTATTATTATAATTATAAATTTTATAAAAAAACGAAAAATAAAATTTTTATAATAAGGAGAGTATATAATAAGATATAAAAATATAATAAGATTTAAAGAATTGGCAGGGGTGGAAGGAATCGAACCCTCATCAAAAGTTTTGGAGACTTCTATCTTAACCGTTGGACGACACCCCTAATTACTAAAATATAATAACACATTTTCAAAAAAAATGCAACTATTAATTGGAAATTTTAGGGGATATTTTCAATTAATAGTTGCATTTTTTTGAAAACCAATAAAAAGGGATACACAAATGATAGAATGGATATATTTTATATATATTTCAATGCTAAAATAAACTAGCATTGAAATTTTTTATATTCTAAGGAAAGTAATCACAGAGTGGTTAGTTTCCTTAGAATATAATCATGGCGGAATTTAGATTTTCTAGCAGTTTCCACTGCGTACAAAATCTTAGTTTCGGGTTTTATGCAATTTTACAGATTTTAGGAGGAAAAAACGTGTTAAAAAAAGTAATTTTAGTAATTTTAATAATTATTGTAGCATCTCTATTAGGAAGAATAGGATTTCTTTTAATTTCTAAAGAAAATGAATCAAAAATAGAAGATGGAGATTTAGAAAGTTTACAAAATAATCAAAATGTGCATTCTAACACAAACAACAAAGGTGAAAAAATGGTATATATCGAGCCAGGGAAAATAAGTAATTTTGATAAGGGTTATTATTATATTAATCATGAGAATAATAGAAATAATATAAAATACTTTGACTATTATGCCGAAAAAGAAATTTATTTATGTAACAAGCCAAATTGTAAACATGACACAGAAGAATGTAGTTCATATTTAGATGCAACAAAATCAAATGACTTATTTGTATATAATGATTACTTATACTTAATATCAGGTATGGATGAAACAGAAACAGTAAAAGTCTCAATGGTTAAAGAAGGTACCTCTATATCAGAAGTAGAAGAGCAAACCCCTATCATATATAAAATGAATTTAGATGGTACAAATAAAAACAAATGGTAAAATTAAAATACCGGTTTTTGAAAATAAAAAAGACACATAATTAAAACTTATGATACAATGTTGGTGTCGAATCTAACATTGAAAGAAGGAATTAATTATGTGTCAAGAAAATAATATCACAAAAAGTAGAAAAGGTAAACACCTAGAATATAGAGAAAGGCAATCAATAGAAAGATGGTACAATAAAGACAAACGAACAAAAGTAGAAATAGCAGGACTTTTAGAGCGAACAGAAAAAACAATAAGAAATGAAATAAAAAGAGGGTTAGTAAAAAATTTAACAAATTCAATAAAATTTCAATGTTTAACTTATACAATATAAAAAGGTGATAATAATGAAAATTTTAATAATTGAAGATGAATATAGTTTAGCTGATGCCATATCAGAAACTTTACAAAAAGAAAAATTTGGGGTTAATATAATAACAAATGGAGAAGATGGAGAAAATGAGGCTTTAACCAATATTTATGACTTGATTTTGTTAGATGTAATGCTACCTAAAAAAGATGGATTTGAAATACTAGCAAATTTAAGGAAAGAAAAAGTAGATATTCCAGTTATAATGCTTACAGCAAAATCAGAAATATCTGATAAATTGAATGGATTAGAAAATGGTGCTGATGATTACATTACCAAACCATTTCACATGAGAGAATTGATTGCTAGAGTAAAAGTGATATTAAAAAGGAAAACTAACATACAAGATACAAATGTACTAGAATATAGTGATTTAAAACTAGACTTAGTTACTTGCAAGATGAGTGTTAATGGTAGTGAAATTACCATTAATGGAAAAGAATTAGACTTACTAGAAATATTATTAGTAAATAAAAATCAAATAGTTAATCGAGAAATATTAGCAAATAAAATATGGGGATATAATAGTGAGACAGAATACAACAATGTAGAAGTTTATGTATCATTTTTAAGGAAGAAATTAAAACTTCTTAAATCAAAAGTAAAAATAAAAGCAGTAAGAGGAATAGGGTATAAATTGGAGGACGAAAATAATTAAAAAATTAAATCAAAGAATATTTTGGCTGATTATGGTATCATTATCTATTATAATATTTGGAACAATTATATTATTTGCTGTTTTAAATTATAGTAATACAATTAATACAGCTACTTTTATGATGGATAGATTTATGGGAGAAGAACCGAAGAAAAAGTCAGATGAAAGAATAGACGATTACAAAATAAAAACAGATACTAATATTGATGGAGTTTATAATTTTTTAATACAAGATTCTATAATTATTCAAAATTCAAATACATCAAATGACAAAGCAATAAATGAATATGCTCTAAAAATAGCAAAGAAAAATACAGAAAAAGGAATAATTGGAAAATATATTTATAAAGTTAGAAAAATAAATCCAAAAACAGTAAGAATTACATTTGTAGAGAATGAAGATACTATTTCTCATATAAAAACAATATTTATAGTATCAAGCATTATAGCCATTGCTTCTAGTTTTGCAATTTATAATTTAGCAAAAAAAGTATCTAAAATGATTGTAAGACCAGTAGAAGAAACATTTGAAAAACAAAAACAATTTATATCAGATGCTTCCCATGAACTAAAAACACCACTTGCAGTAATAGAAGCTAATAGTGATGTATTAGAAAATGAAATAGGCAAAAATAAATGGATTAATTATATTAAAAATGAAACAGAGAGTATGAACAAACTAATTAATGAACTATTGCTACTTGCTAAAATAGAAAATGTAAATAATTTAAAAGAACACAAACAATTAAATCTCTCAAAAGAAGTAGAAATTATACTTTCTATGTTTGAAAGTATGGCTTATGAAAAGCAAGTAATCATAAAAAGTAAAATTAACGAAAATATCACAATGAATGGAAATAAAGAAGATATAGAACATATTGTATCTACTTTGACAGATAATGCTATTAAGCATACTGAAGCACAAAAAGAAGTAGTAGTAGAACTAAAAAAAGAGAAAAGTGAAATTGTACTAGAAGTAAAAAATATGGGAGATCCAATATCAGAGGAAGAAAGGGAAAAAATATTTGAAAGATTTTATCGTATTGATAAATCAAGGAATAGAAACGAGAAAAGATATGGTTTAGGTTTAGCAATTGCAAAATCTACCATAGAAAAATATAATGGAAAAATAGAAGTGTTTTATAGAGATAATTTTACAGTCTTTAAAGTAACAATTCCTAATTAATATATAAGAGGTATTAACAAAATTAAAAAATGTTAATACTTTTTTTCTTTTTCAATAATTTTTCAATCTTTATGTATTATATTATGAATAGATTAGGAGGTAAGAAGATGTATATTTTAAAAAATAGCTTAGTTTCAATTATTAGAAATAAGGGGAGAAACATTTTAATAGGAATTATTATATTGGTAATTGCAGCGAGTTCTACTGTAACTCTAGCAATAAGAAATACAGCAAAAAGGCTTGTAAAAAACTATGAAGAATCGCATGACATTATTGCTAGTATTTCATTTGACAGACAAGGAATGTCAGCAAAATTTAAAGGTGGAGAAGATGCCAAGAAAGAAAACATAGAAGCATTTAATAGCATAGAAACATTTACGATAGAAGATATAAAAAACTATGGAAATAGTGAATATTTAAAAGGATTTTATTATCTATATGCAACATCTTTAAATAGTGATAGCCTAACAAAGGCAACAGATTCATTTGAATATGAAGTAGAAGATAGACAAACAACTACAAGTTCAACAAGCAAAACAACAGGTGGAAATAGTGGAATGGGAAAAGTACCAGGAGGAGAATTTGGTGGTAGAGAAAGGCATACTACAATAAATAATAATACAACTACTGTAATAACGAAATCAAAAGAAGTATTCCAAAGTTCAAGAAATTTAACAGGAGATTTTGAAATAGACGGCTATTCTTATTATGAGGCAATGACTGATTTTATAAGTGGAACATACAAAGTAACAGATGGAGAAATGATAACTGATTTTGAAAGTTTAGAGTGTGTGATAAGTTCAGAACTTGCAACATTAAATGAAGTAACTGTTGGAAGTAAAATAACTTTAAAAAATCCAACCAGTAGTGAGAAAACTTATGAATTTACAGTAACAGGAATTTATACTGATAATTCCAATACAGATGATACAAAAAATATGTATTCACCATCTGCTAATAAAATTATAACTGGAAGTGGAGTGATTGATTTATTAGTACAAGATGATAGCAGTCTTACAACTAATATAACACCAACATTTATATTTAAAAGTAAAGATGTTGTAGATTTATTTATAGAAGAAGTAAAACAAAAAGGATTAAATGAATATTACACAATAAACACAAATTTAGAAGAATTAGAAAATGCTACGAAATCTATCGAAAATGTAAAAACATTTGCTACAACATTTTTAATTATTACATTAATTATATCTTCCATTGTTTTATTTGTAATTAATATGATTAATATTAGAGAAAGAAAATACGAAATAGGTGTATTTAGAACAATAGGAGTAAGCAAATTCAAATTAACAATGCAATTTGTGCTAGAATTGCTAATAGTAAGTATCATTATGCTAATGATTGGTGCGACTTGTGGAAGCTATTTATCAAAACCAATAGGAAATATGTTGTTACAAAATGAAATAGAAGATACACAAAATCAAGAACAAGAAATTTCAAACAATTTCGGAAAAGGTCCAATGGATATGAGATTTAATGGTAATAAACAAGTAGAAGAAATTAGTACAATTGATGCAGTTGTAGATGTAAATGTTGTAGTAGAATTACTTGGAATAGGAATACTTTTAACATTGATTAGTAGTTTGGCTTCAATGATTAGTATTCAAAGATTTAGTCCACTTACTATATTGAAAGAGAGGTCTTAAGCATGGGAATATTAAAATTAGAAAATGTAGGATATAGGTATAAAGATGCACCAAAAGATTCGTATGTGTTTAAAGATATAAATTATGAATTTGAACAAGGCAAAATGTATGCGATTAAAGGAAAAAGTGGTAGTGGAAAAACAACATTATTATCACTTATAACAGGACTTGAAAAATGCACAGAAGGAAAAGTAATATATGATGAAAAAGATTTAAAAAAGATGAATTTAGATAAATATAGAAATACCGATATAGGAATTGTATTTCAAAGTTATAACTTATTACCAAGATTAACATCCATAGAAAATATTATATTATCTATGGATGTAAGTAAAGTAAAAATAAAAAATAAAAAGAAAAAGGCACTTGAACTTATGAAAAGTGTAGGACTTTCTGAAGAACATAGCAAAAGAAAAATATTAAAACTATCTGGAGGAGAACAACAAAGAATTGCTATTGCAAGAAGTTTATCGTATAATCCCAAGATAATTATTGCAGATGAGCCAACAGGAAATTTAGATAAAGATACGGAAAATGAGATTTTAAAAATATTTGGAAGGCTTGCAAAAGAAGAAAATAAGTGTATTATAATTGTTACTCATTCACAAAATGTTTGTGATGAAGTAGATACAGTATATGAATTGATAAAGCAGTAAAGAAATATGAAAAATAAAATTTAAAAGTAGGGAAACTTAGGGAAAGTTTCCTTTTACATATGAATATATTGATAATTTAATACATACAATAATTATACAAAGTAGTTACAAATAGGATATTTGTAATTTTGTTAAAGTCAAAATGAGAGTTAATCTTGTTACTAAAGGGACAAGAGAGAATTTTGAAAATGTATTGAACTTAGGGAAAAGTGCTACAATTAATGTATTAAATGAAATGTTGGAAAAAGATATAATAGAAAAGACAGGTTTTTCAAAGAATGTAGTATATAAGCTATTGAAATTGTATAAAGATTAAAGCGAGACCTAACTCCAAATAGAAGAGAAGAAACTATAGTAGAACTTAGAGAAAAGTATGACAAGACAAATAAAGGAAAATCAATAGAAGAAATAATGCAAACTGTTAGATCCATGAGGTAATTTAATGATGTTAAAAGAATTTATTTGTAAAAAGGCTACACAAATAAAAAATAATGTGATACAATAAAAAACGAAAATTATAAGATAAAGGATTTAAAGCCTTGAAATATATGGAATGTTAAAAGGAGGAGAAAAATATGAGTCGGTCACAGTAAATGGCATAATATAATTTCCTTAAACCTTAGAGCCACAAGGCAGGGGTAATTTGTGAAATCAATTTTGGAGCAATTTTGGTGCAATCATTTCTACTAATTTCAACAAATTTGGGTAAAATAGATAAAAAATGAGATAAAAAACAGTCAATTTCGGAGTGAAAAATACTCCCCTATTGACTATTTTTTTATGCTAAAAATTGTAAAAATAAACTCAAAAAATGGCAAATATAATTTTTAATATTATTGAAAAATCAATGAGTTTAGGAAGTTTATATACTAATCACAGTTGTACGAGATAATGATTACATAAAACAAAAGACAAACTTATTTTACACACAAAAATTTGTACAATCAACTGCTGCTAAAGAAATAATTTATACAAGTACAACTTGTTATATTTAATAAAAATTAGTGCAAAATAATTAATAATTTTAGCAAAAAAACTAAAAACAAGTATGTCTTGTGTTTTTTACAAGTAAAAAGTTGACAAACAGTAGTACAAAATGCTATAATAATTTCAGCTTATTTGAAATAATTGAAAATGCAGTAAAGCCTTATTTTATATAGGTTAGGTGGATTTTATGAATAAAAAGGAAGAGTTAAAAAGTAGGGTAAACTTCTCATATTATGAAGAAAATTTAACCCAAAAAGAGATTAGTTCACTATTAAATATTAGTAGACAAAGTGTAAATGCTATACTCAATGCAAACAGTAATCATAAAATAAGAAAGGCTAAAAGAATCGGAAAGAAGACAATAAACAGAAAGGTACAATTTCATAAAAATACAACTCCAACAATAGCCATTTCAAAAGACATGTTTGAACGAATAGGAATCAATGCTGAAAATAGAGATGCCGAAATAAAGATAGATGGTCAAAGTATAGTAATAAAAAGAAAAGATAAATAGATATTTTACATTATACATTCTTGACATTGAGCCGCCATAAATATGTTTCATGGTCATTAGGGGCAGCATTGAAAATTTAATGGCTTACCTAAAGCTAATAGGCTAACATATTTATACTGAATATCAAGAAATCGTTGCACTTGTATAAAGTAAAATAGTATATTATATTAATAAAAGATTAGGAGGACATAGAATGAGTGGATACAGAGAAGAGTTAAGAGGGGAATGGCTTGGCTACCCAGTAGGATTAGGATATACTATAATAAAGAATAAATTTACACTATATATGATTCAACAAAGTGAACAAAATATAATAGAAATAACAGATGAAAACCAAACAAAATTATTTCATTTTATTCCTATGGCACAAATAGATAAAGAAACAGCTGATTGGTTAATGAATGAATCTAAATCTAAATTAAAACCATTTCATGGAATAGAAGAATATGAAGAATATAGAAAAAAGAACATGAAGAGTTTATGAAATCATAAAAGATATTATACGAGGAGAAAAGCAAATATGAAAGATTTAAAAATATTTACTGAAAATATTGAAGAAGAAGCTATAAAACAAATAAATTTATTATTAGAACAAGAACCATTTAAAAATTGTAAAGTTAGGATAATGCCTGATACACATGCAGGTAAGGGATGTGTAATAGGATTCACAGCAGATTTAGGAAATAAAGTTATACCTAATATAGTAGGAGTCGATATTGGTTGCGGAATGTTATGTGTAGAACTAGGAAATATAGAATTGAATTTAGAAAAATTAGATAGTGTAATTAATGAATATATACCAGCAGGAAGAGAGATACGAGAACAAAAAATAATAGATTTTGAAAAAATAAATGAATTATATTGTTTAAGGGAGTTAAAAGAAACAAAAAGATTTAATAAAGCTATAGGTACATTAGGTGGAGGAAATCATTTTATAGAAATAGATCAAGATGAAGAAAATAATAAATATTTAGTAATACATACAGGAAGTAGAAATTTAGGAAAACAAGTGGCAGAATATTATCAAGATTTGGCAATACAATTATGCTCTGGAAAAGAAGAAATGTTTTCAAAGAAAGAAGAAATAATTAAATCATACAAAAAACAAGGAAGAAAGTCTGAAATACAAAAAGCACTAAAGGAATTAGAAAAGCAATATAAACAAAATAAACCAGATTTACCAGATGAATTATGCTACCTAACAGGTAAATATAGAGAAATGTATTTGCATGATATGAAAATATGTCAAGAATATGCAAGTTTAAATAGAAGTTGTATTGCGAGAGAAATTTTAAAAAATATGGGGTTACAAATCTATAAACCACATTTTGAAACAATACATAATTATATATCTTTTGAAGATAATGTCGTTCGCAAAGGAGCAATATCTGCTAAAGAAGGAGAAAGAGTATTGATACCTATCAATATGAGAGATGGATCTATAATTGCAATAGGAAAGGGAAATGCTGATTGGAATCAGTCAGCACCACATGGAGCAGGAAGATTAATGTCAAGAAATAAGGCAAAAGAAATGTTTAATTTGCAGGAATTTAAAGAAAGTATGAAGAATATATACACAACTAGTGTAGTAGAAGAAACAATAGATGAAGCACCTTTTGTATATAAACCAATGCAAGAAATAATTGACAATATTCAAGAAACTGTAAAGATACAAAAAATAATAAAACCAATTTATAATTTTAAAGCTAAGAATTAAATATTATAAGAATAAAAATATGTATGATTATGAAGAAATATTAGTAAAAATAAAATAGTAATTTATTGTTTGGAATGGAGAATTGAATTATGTTTAATTTAAAGAAAGAAATATTGGAGTTTAATCACAAAAAACAATGTGGTTTATGGTTGATTCTTATTGGGATTGTATTAATAATATCTATCATTTGTGGAGGTAAGTTTTTTGTTAATCCGTTTGTGTTTTTGATAGGCTATTATGCTTGCTTCTTTGGAGTCAATGTAAACAAAAGAGTCAGAGAAAAACTTTCTCAGGGAAATATCTCTAAAAAGCAGATAAATATGATTTATTTTTCGATTGCTGCATTATTCATATTGATGTTTTGTATTGCTGGTCCATTTATCCCTGGATGGCATTGGAGACAGATATGGTTGGGTGTGCTGATGGCAACATCAATACATTTCTTCTTGTGGTTCTTTATACATGGTTGGAGTATGATAGTGCTAGGAAGTGTATGTATAATTATCGTAACAATAGGTTATATGTTTCCAAGTATACCAGTTTCAGTTATTTGCATTGCAGATGCGACAGTTAAATTGATATGTGGAACATATTTGTTATTTATTGCAAAACCATCAAAATACATTCCTAATGCAATGAAGTAGCGAATGTGTAAAGAAACAATTTACAAGTTGAAAGTTAGGTGTATTTATGGAATATGACAAATTAGAATTTGAAACAACTTTTAAGAATGGGGATATGATTCCAGTAGAATATACTGGTTATGGAAAAAATATATCTCCAGAATTTAGAATTAAAAATTTATCAGATAAAGCAAAAAGTTTAGTAATAATTTTAGAAGATTTAAGTCATCCGATAAAGAACTTTACTCATTGGATTGCGTGGAATATAAAGGCAAATTCTGTAATTCCAGAAAATGTTGGAAATATGGATAATGTTATGCAAGGAATTGCCTATGGATTTCATAAATATGCAGGAGCAAAACCACCAATGTTTCAAAAACACAATTATAAATATACAATATATTCATTAGATAATACTTTGGAATTATCATCTAATATTATGAAAAAGAAACTATTGAAAGCAATGAATGGGCATATTTTACAAAAGGGAACTATTATAGGTTATTTTAAAAGATAAATTACAATAAGTATTTCAAGTTAATTATTTGAAATTATTTGTCTATTATATATAATTGCAAACTATACTGGAGATAAAATATGAAATTTAAGAAAAATAAAATAATATTAAGTATAATATTTATATTGGTAATTGTATTTGGTTGCTTGTGGATAGTTCATAATACTGGACTAAAAGCATTTGAAAAATATGTATTAAGTATCCAGTTACCAGAAAATGTTGAAAGAATATCAATGAAAAGTGGAATAGGTGATTCTGGTGGAAATGGAGATTATTCTACATATCGTATTGTTTTTGTTATAAAAACTGAAATAACAATAGATGAATTAAAGAAAGAGCTTGATAATAAAAAAATGACACCTTCAACTCATATAACCAATAGTGGGTTACCTTTTGTTTATATTACTAAATATGAAAGTAATGTTTTTGAATCAGATAGAAATTTTAGATTAATATTTGATGATTTGAAAAACGTAGAAGATTTTAGTAATTATTATTTTATAGAATTTATAAAATAAATGACAATAAATAAAGAAATTATTTTGGAGTTAAAAATATGAATAAATCTATATTGAAAAGAATTACAATAATATTTATACCTATATTTTGCATTGTAGTTTTAATCTCTATATATTTTACTATAAATCAAGATAAGAAACAAAATATAAAAATTGAAAACAATAAAGAAACAATTTATAGTTTGTTTGAAAACTTTCCAGATAGTAAAAATATATACTATACTTTTCATAATTTATATAGTAAATGGAGTATAGGGCCAACAATATACCAAATTGATATTTTAGCAGAACTAACAGAAGAAGGCTATAATAACTTTATAAATAAAGTCTACAAATCAAAAGAAGAAAATTTGAAAATGAAATTTAATTCTAACAATATAATGTATAATTGGAAAAGAATAGAAAATATAGAAATTTTGAAATCTAAAGATACAGAAGATGCATCAGTTACAGAAATTTATGTTGATGAGAATAATAAAGCAATTTATGTAATGGCAATGGGAGGAAACTAAAGTTATTAGTTTGAAAGGATAAGCAAATATGAGGAAGAAAAATATGAAAAATAAAATAATTATTATTGCTAGTGTTGTTATTCTAATAGGAATTATAGGAACAATATACTTGAAACAAGGAAAAAATGATCAGAATATAGAAAAAAATGATAATAAAGTTACAAATCTAAAAGGAAATTACGATATAATAGAAGCAATGAAACATATTGAAGCAACAAATACAGCAGAAGAAATAAATAATATTTTAGGTTTTGAAGGCAAAAAAAGCATAGTCAGTGATGATGATTTCAAATGGGAATTTGATGATAGAAATTATATAACCTTAAAAAATGCAGCAGATTTGCCAGTAATAGAAGCTAAAATTTATAAAAGAACTATAAAAAATAAAAATATACAGTTTCCAACAAATGAAGAATTAAAAGAGATAATAAAAAATGGAATAACATATAATGAACTAGTTACAAAACTTGGAGGAATAGAGGGAACTTTAAATGGTAAATCAGAATTTGCAATTGATTATATATGGGTTGATGGAAATTATCAATCATTAAATGCTACATTTAATAAAGAAACTCTTAAATGTTCAGTTGCAACCTATACATATAGGGAAGATGATTAAAAAATAGCTATAGAAAATTATTTAAGAAAATATGTTGAAAAATGTAAATAAAAGTAATATAATTTATAGGAAATGGGGGTTAAAAAAGTTATGAAAAATAAAGTGGCAATTATGTGGATTATCACTGCAATTTGTTTGATTTTAACGATTGTATTTTGGTTTTTAATGAATAAAGCTGAAGTAAAATATGAAGAAGTTACAGCAACTGTTACTAGCACTTCTACTAAAGAAGTTGTAAATAAAAAGACAAAAAATAGAACACCATTTTATGAAGTTAAAGTAGAATATAATGGAAAAGAATATGATCTGCAAAATGTTCATAGTCTTTCAGGATATTACGAAGGAAAAAGTGTAAAAGCATTACTAGCTAATGATAAATTATATGCAAATGTTGAAGGGATAAAATCTACATCTCCAGTTGCTATTATATACTTTGTATTCTTGTTTGGAACTTTTGGAATGTTAATGCTATCTGCTACATATATGTCTAAAGTAAAAAAACAAACAGAATAAATATATTATTAAAAATTTTAGGAGGTAAAAAATTATGAAAAACAAAACAGTTGTTATAGTTATTGCTGTTATTTTTATAGTAATATTAGCAATATTAGGATTTATAGCATTAGGAGAGAAAGACAGCTCAAATGTTGGAGATACTAATAATAAACAGCAAGAAGTAAAAGGAAACTATGAGGATGTAGTAGAAGCTATGAAACATATTGAACCAACAAATACTGTAGAAGAAATTAATGCTATTATAGGATTTGAATCTACTACAGATGCTATGATTGGAAGTGATCCAATATGGAAATTTGACTCTAAAAATTGGATAAGTTTTAAAACATCTGGAAATGATAATATTACAATTCAAGCAACAATTGATAAAGAAAGTATAAAAAGTGACAACATAAAGCTACCATCTTCAAGTGATTTACAAAAAGACTTAAATAATGGTTCATTTACTTATGAAGAACTTGTACAAAAAATTGGTGGAGAGGGAATATTAACAAGTATATCAAAAGGTTCTAAAAGCTATACATGGGTAGACAAAACAGGACAAAAATTAGGAGCAACTTTTAACAACGAAAGTGGTAAATGCACAGTTGCAAGTTATAGATAATAAAAATCATAAAAAAGGCAGATATTTATCTGTCTTTTATACTATAATTATCTCGGAAAATTACATTTATATAAATGTTAAAAATATTTGCATAACTTCCAAAAAAAATTGGTAGACTGAATAACAATTAAAAAGTAAAATATTTGGTGAAAGGAGGATTATATGAATATAGGTCAAAATATTATGAATTTAAGAAAAGGTGAAAAACTTTCACAAGAACAATTAGCTGAAAAAATAGGAGTTACTAGACAAACGATAAGTAATTGGGAGTTAGATGAATCTAGTCCAGATTTAAAACAAGGTAAAGAATTATCTAAAATATTTAATGTAAGTTTAGATGATTTAACTGGTGATTCAACATTTGAATATTTAGGTGAAGCAGATAATAATAGAAAAATAACTATAATATCATCAATAGAAAATGTAATAGCAACTTGTGATAAAATTCAATCATCAAGTAAATATAGAGGTGGAAAAGATTCTCCACAATATGCTCTATTTGGAATTGGTGAAAGTAATGGTACTGTTTTTGGAGTTAATAATACTTTTTTAGGTTGGTATGAAGATAAAGAGCAAATATCAAAAGAGATTATGGGAATAAAAGAAGCCTTTATGTCAGGAATTCCATCATACGAATTAAAGTATAATGTTGAAGTAGAAAAGAAATTAATGGGAATGAAACTTATTATTAAAAAGTAACACAAATTAAATAAGGCAAGTAATTAAATTAAAAATTACTTGCCCTTTATATATATAATTGAAACACAAGACAGTAGTGTATAGGGATAAATCTTAAATGTTAATAAGCGTTGCTTGTAGCAACGGACTATTTTTCATATAATAGTTCGTAAAGAAAGGAGTTAATAAAAATGCTAAAAGAAAACATTAAACAATTAAGAAAATCAAAAGGACTTTCACAAGAAGAACTTGCTATCAAATTAAATGTAGT
>CARPYP010000031.1:0-15223 GCA_949045875.1 uncultured Clostridia bacterium
TGCTTAAAAATATTGAAATCTAGGGAATTCCCCAGCGAAAAAAACTCATACTAATGAACCATATATATTGATTTCTAAATAATTCTATTATATAATTAATACATTAATTTCCTAAGGAAAAAGAAAGATAGAGAAATACTTTAAAATCAAGCCTTAAGGAAGGAATGGAAAAAAGTGAAAAATATAACTGAAAAATTATTAAATAACGAGCAATTTAATTTATATATTAAAAAAACTCAGAATAAAGAAAGTCCAATACATCTATTGGGCTTAACTGACATATCAAAATCTTATATAACAGGAACAACATTAAAACTAATAAAAAGACCAATATGTATAATTACATATAATGAAATAGAAGCAAAAGAGTTATTAAAATATTGTAAATACTTTAGTAAAAATGCATTACTATTTCCCAAAAAGGAAATTACTACATATGAAATAGATGCACAAAGTAAAGACATCTTATATGAGAGGATAGAAACCATAAATAAGATGTACAGAAATGAAGCAGAAATCGTAATACTTCCAATAGAAGCGATAATGCAACCAATAATCAGTAAAGAAAATCTATATAAAAATATAATTAAATTTGAAATGTCAAAAACATATAAACTAGAAGAAATAAAAGAAAGATTAGTAAAACTAGGATTTGAGAGATGTGAACTAATTGAAGGAAGAGGGCAATTCAGTATTAGAGGAGACATAATAGACATATCATTATCAGAAACACAAGGAGTAAGAATAGAACTTTGGGGAGATGAAGTAGACTCAATAAGATATTTTGATATATCTAGTCAAAGGTCAACTGAGAACTTACAAGAAATTGATATATATCCAGCAAATGAAGAAATAGGAGAACTAACAGGAACCATAATTGAATATATAAATGACCAATATATGATATTTATAGACGAAATAAGTAGAATAAAACTAAGAGTAGAAGCCATTTTATCAGACAATGAACTAATAATAAAAGACTTAATAGAAAAACAAAAAAAAGTACCATATGTATTAGAAAATATGTATGAATTCAATACAATTATTAAATCTATAAATAAATTTGACAAGATATACTTAGAAAGACAAGACTTTACTCAAGAAAAGGAAAATGTATTTACTTTTATATATAATGAACTAAAAGATATAGATGAAGATTTCAGTAAAGAAATCAATGAAGAAAATAAAAAAGGGTATGTAAAGCAAAAAACAAGGAGACTAAGCAAAGAATTCAGAGAAGGAGAAACAGTAATATTTTCTGATTTGAAAATTGGAGATTATATAGTACATAGGACAAATGGAATAGGACAATTTATAGGTGTAAATACGATAGAAGCGGACAAAATAATAAAAGACTATATAAAAATCAGATATAAAGATGATGATATATTATATGTTCCAACAGATGCTTTAGACAGTGTAAGAAAATATATAGGTTCAGAAAATGACATACCAAAATTAAACAGACTTGGAAGCCAAGAATGGGCAAAAACAAAAGCAAAAGTAAAATCAAATCTTCAAGAAGTAGCAAGAAACTTAATAGAATTATATGCAAAACGTGAAAAATCAAAAGGGTATGCTTTCTCAAAAGATACACCTTGGCAGAAGCAATTTGAAGATGATTTCCCATTCAAAGAAACAGAAGACCAGCTAAGATGTATAGAAGAAGTAAAAAAAGACATGGAAATGCAAAAACCTATGGATAGGCTATTATGTGGAGATGTTGGATATGGGAAAACAGAAATAGCACTTAGAGCTGCATTTAAAGCATGTATGGACTCAAAACAAGTAGCATATCTTGCTCCGACCACGATTTTGGCAAATCAGCAATATGAAACATTCAAAGAAAGAATGAAAGGATTTCCAATAAAAGTAGAATTATTAAATCGTTTTAGGACAGCAAAGCAACAAAAAGAAACTATAAAAAAGCTAAAATTAGGTGAAATAGATATAGTAATAGGAACACACAGATTACTAAGTAAAGATATAGAATTCAAAGACTTAGGACTATTAGTAATAGATGAAGAGCACAGATTCGGAGTAAAACACAAAGAAAAGATAAAAGAATATAAAACAAATATAGATGTCCTAACAATGACAGCAACCCCAATCCCAAGAACCCTTCATATGTCAATAGTTGGAGTGCGAGACATGTCTGTTATATATGAACCACCACAAGACAGGAAACCTGTGCAAACATATTTATTAGAATATGATGCAGAAGTTGTAAAAGAGGCAATAACAAAAGAACTAGAAAGAAATGGCCAAGTATTTTACTTATATAACAATGTTCAAGGAATAGAAAGAAAATCAGTAGAAATCCAAAACCTAGTTCCAGAAGCGAAAGTAGTATTTGCACATGGAAGAATGAGTGGAGAAGAAATAGAAAATATAATGAGAGATTTTATTTTGGGAGAAGCAAATGTAATAGTATGTACAACAATATTAGAATCAGGAATTGATATACCAAATGCAAATACCATAATAGTAGAGAAGGCAGATAGATTAGGGTTAGCACAACTATATCAAATAAGAGGTAGAGTTGGAAGAAGTGATAAAGAAGCTTATGCATATATTACATACAAAAGGGATAAACTATTACCAGAAATAGCAGAAAAAAGACTTAGAGCAATAAAGGACTTTACTGAATTTGGTTCAGGATTTAAAATAGCAATGAGGGACTTGGAAATACGTGGAGCAGGAAGCATGTTAGGAGAAATACAACATGGTCATATGGGAGAAGTTGGATATGATATGTACTGTAAATTATTAGACGAAGTAGTAAAAGAAATGCGAGGAATACAAGTAGAACAAGAATATGAAATTCAAATAGACTTAAATATTTCAAGTTTTATCCCAGATAAATATATAGAAAGCGGTAGCCAAAAAATCGAAATATATCAAGACATCGCTTTATGTAAAACTGAAAAAGATATAGAAAATATAATAGATGAAATAACAGACAGATTTGGTAATATGCCAAGTGAAGTAGAAAACTTATTAGAAATAACAAGAATAAAACAATTAGCTAGAAAAGCCAATATAATAAAAATAATGCAAAAAGGAAGCAAAATAGTATTTACCCTAAATTCTAAGAAATTCAATATGGATGCAGTACCGAAAATAGTAGAACAATACAAAGATAAGATAAAATTCTCATCAGGAATAAATCCATATATAACATACAATATGAAAAATGAAAATGATATCATAAAAGAAACGAAACAATTTTTACAAATGGTTGAAAAATAATGTAGGGGTGCCCTTCGGGCGTCCGAAGGTATAAAAATATACAAGATAAAATAAAAGGAGGACATAAAAATGCAAATAATCACAAGCAAAGATAATGAAATCATAAAAAACGTAAAAAAGTTAAAAGACAAAAAATACAGAGACGATAAAAAGCAATTTATAATAGAAGGCATAAAACTAATCGAAGAAGCGATAGAAGAGAACATAAAAATCAAAATGATAATTGTTTGTGAAGAATGCATGAGAGAGCAATGTATAGAACAAAAATTACTATATCAAATAGCAAAATATAACTGTATATATGTAACAGAAAAAGTATTTTTAGGGTTAACAGATGTAAAAACCCCCCAAGGAATGTTAGCAGTAATAGAAATGCAAAACACAGAAGACAAAATAAACTATAATGAAGACATAATATTTGTATTAGATGGAATACAAGACCCAGGAAACTTAGGAACAATAATAAGAACAATAGACAGTGTAGGACTAACGCAAATCATAGTATCAAAAGACACAGTAGATGCGTACAATCCAAAAGTAGTACGTTCAACAATGGGAGCAATATTCAGAGTAAAAGTAATAGAAACCCAAGACATAATAAGAACAATAAAAAACATAACAAAACGTGAATATAAAATAATAGCAACAACATTAGACACAGAAAACTCAATCTATGACATAGACTTTAATAAAAAAATAATAGTAATAGGAAACGAAGCAAAAGGAGTATCAAAAGGAATACTAAGCATAGCACACCAAAAAGCCAAAATACCAATGCTAGGCAAAACAGAAAGTCTAAATGCGGCAGTGGCTACTGGTGTAATAGCCTATGAATATGTAAGGAGGAAGGTAGAAAAAGAGAAATAGGCTATTACAGCAAAGCATGAAAAATTTGCAAAGCAAATTTTACAGGAAAAAAACTGGTGTAATAGCCTATGAATATGTAAGGAGAAAGGTAGAAATGATGTTCTAGAGATGTGGCACTGCTGAGCCCTTTACATATTTTTAATGATAATATATGAGTGGTGATCATGTGTCTGCTCAGTATAGAATTTTTGTCAAATATTGCATTCTTGTACACTTTGTGATATCCTATAAAAGGAACAATAGTAACTACTATAAATAGGAGGTATTTATTAATGAAAATAGCAATTGTAGAGAACACAGCTGGATTATGGGATAGAACCCCACATAAAGACATTGAAATTAATTTAACTCCCCCTGGTTTTAAAGAGCTTGATGGGGAAGAACGGGCAATAAGAAACAGAGGAAAGGAAAAAGGTCCACTATGGGGTTCAACAGTGACGAAGGAAAGCGATTTTATAAAAACTTTCGACAAGTAACTCCAAAAATGCTATAGTAAAATTGGGGGGAATTCCCCTCATTTTTAATGGAAAAGGGGACGGTTCTCTTTTCCATTTTTTGGGAAAAAGGACAGACATTTTGAACATAGTTTACAAAATATAATAAATGTTATATAGTTGCTTTGCCTAAATGCTCAAAAGGCAGGAAGGAGGTGTTTTCTATATGAAAGATTGGTTCACCGTGTTAAAGCTTCTTTTACTTTATTTAATTATAAAGTTATTAAGCCAGTAGCACAGAAAAAAGACTAGGAAAGCTTTGGACGGCTCCTAGTCTTTTTATTGCGTTCTCTACATTACTAGACTGGTTCATTTCTAGTATCTATATAATAGCACATATTTCAGTATATGTCAAATACGAAATTTTATTCGAGAATGTCAATTTATTTCGGGGAATTTCTTAAAAATTCTGGAAAACGGGACGGTTCTCTTTTCCATTTTTTCGGGAAAAGGGACAGACCTTATATAGGTTATTGTAAAATATAGCATTTTGTGGTATATTGAAAAAGTTAAAAATAACCGAAGTTAGGAGAGAATCATGAACATATATGAAGAAACAAAATTTATAATGAAAAAATATGGAATAAATGCAAACAAATCATTAGGGCAAAACTTTTTGATAGATGATGAGGTAGTATCAAAAATAGTAGAAAGAGCTAACATTACTAATGAAGACTTGGTAATAGAAATTGGACCAGGACTAGGAACATTAACCAATGAATTATTAAAAAAAGCAAAGAAAGTAATTGTAGTAGAATTAGACGAAAGAATGATAAAAATATTAAAAGACAGATTTTCACTATATGATAATATAGAAATAATAAATCAAGACATTCTAAAAGTAAACTTAAATGATATAATATCAAAAGAAAAAAAAGAAATAGGAATAAAAAATGCCAAAGTCGTAGCAAATTTACCATATTATATTACAACACCAATAATAATGAAATTATTAGAGGGAAAAAGCGACATTGAAACCATAACTGTAATGATACAAAAGGAAGTAGCAGACAGACTATGTGAAACACCAGGAGGAAAACTAAGTGGAGCAATTACATACAGTATATATTATTATGCAGAAGCAGAAAAAGTACTAAAAGTACCAAATACATCATTTATACCAGCACCTGAAGTAGACTCAGAAGTTATAAAATTAAGAATAAGAAAAGAGCCACCAATAAAAGTGAAAGATGAAGAAAAATTATTTAAAATAATAAAATATGCATTTATGCAAAGAAGAAAAACCCTAATAAATGCACTATCACAATGTGACATATTTAAAAACAAAGAAGAAATAAAAAACATTTTAGAAAGATTAGAGATAAGCGAAAAAATTAGGGGAGAAGCATTAACAATGCAAGACTTTGCAAATATTGCAAATAATATGTAAATTTGCGTTTGTTAGAATTATTTTGATATTACTCGACATTTTTTTATACAAAAAAATCAGAAAATGCTATTTCCCTAGAAATGCAAGGGAAAAAGGGAAAACGAAAAAATTTGACAAATGAGGTAATTAATAGTATAATCACATCATGTAAATTTTAGGAGGTATTATACACGTATGAAAGAAAACGAACAAGCATCTTTATCAATAAAGAAGATAGCTTTAATTACTATTGCTCTAATATTTATGCTTGGTGTAGGAGTAAGAGCTACTACAGCAAACTTAAATACAGTAAAAATCGTTCTATCAGATAATTACCAAATAGAAGTAATTACAACAAAAAAAGTAGTATCAGAAATACTAGAAGAAAATCACATAATAGTATTACCAACAGAAAACGTATTTCCTTCACTAGACTCAGAAATTTCAAGCGAAAATTCAAGCATAACAATAACCTCATCATCAGAGACACCTACGGAACTAACAACTCTAGCAGAAGAAAGTGAGAAAATTTCAATAGAGCAAATATTATCAAACTATTTACCAAAAACAGAAAAAATAATAACAAAAACAGAAGAAATACCTTATGAAACAGTAGATGAAAAAGGAAAAGAAGTTGACTTAAACAACAAATCAAAAAATTATAAAGTACAAAAAAAAGGAAAAGTAGGGAAAAAAGAAACAGTATATAGAGTGAAATATCAAAATGATATTGAAATAGAAAAAGTAGAAATAAGCAGTGAAATAGTATCACAACCAGTAAAAGAAATCGTAACAGAGACATTAGAAGTATCAACAAGAAATTCAAACACATATAGAGTAAGTGGTGTAACAGCACAAAATGCCAAAAGTTTAGCGAAAGTAGTAGAAGGAATTGAACCACAAGTAAGAACACTAAATGCATCAGCATATACAGCATCAACATGTGGAAAATCACCAACATCACCAGGATATGGAATAACAGCATCAGGTGCAAGAGCATCATCTTGGTACACAGTAGCAGCAGGCTCAGCATATCCAATCGGAACAGTAATATATATACCATATTTTGCAAATAAACCAAATGGCGGTTGGTTTGTAGTACAAGACAGAGGTGGGGCAATAAAAAATAACAAACTAGATGTATATATGGATACATATAGAGAATGTGAAATATTTGGAAGAAGAAACTTAGAATGTTATATATATGTGAAATAATAGAACTTAGATATAAGAGATTAGGGGGGCGACTGATAGTCGCCCTTTGTTAGAAGGAAAGGATAAATTAATAATGAAATTAATTTCGTGGAATGTAAATGGACTAAGAGCTGCCATAACAAAAGGATTTAGTGAATTTTTTGAAAAAGAATCAGCAGACATATTTTGTATACAAGAAACAAAAATGCAACCGGGACAAGCAGAAATAAATTTTGAAGGATATAAACAATACTGGAATAGTGCAGTAAAAAAAGGTTATTCAGGAACTGCAATATTTACTAAAATTGAGCCATTAAAAGTCACATATGGGATAGGAATAGAAGAACATGACCAAGAAGGAAGAATAATAACACTAGAATTTGAGGAATTTTACCTAGTAAACTGTTATACACCTAATGCAAAAAGAGAATTAGAACGATTAGAATATAGAATGATATGGGAAGATGAATTTAGAAAATATCTTATAGATTTAGACAGGAAAAAGCCAGTAATACTATGTGGAGACTTAAATGTTGCACACAAAGAAATAGACTTAAAAAATCCAAAAACAAATGTAGGAAATGCAGGATTTACAAATGAAGAAAGAGGAAAAATGACAGAATTACTAAATGCAGGATTTGTAGACACATTTAGATATCTATATCCAGAAAAAGAAGAAGCATATACTTGGTGGTCATATATGTTTCATGCTAGAGAAAAAAATGCAGGGTGGAGAATAGACTATTTTATAGTCTCAAAATCAATAGAAAAAGATATAAAAGAAGCTACAATTTATAGTGAGGTATATGGTAGCGACCATTGCCCCGTAGGACTTACCATTGGAAAATAATTGACCTCTGGCGTTGTTACTGTTAAGGTAATTCCCATTCAATGTAAATAGTACTCCTCATGGAATATTACCTTCATGTGTCTAGCCAGAGAACAATTCTTTCCCAGTTAGATACTAAAAATTTGACGGATGGTAATAAAAATATCAGGAATAGAAATATAAAAAAGAAAGGAAAGTAAAATGGAAAAAGAAAAAAAAGTAATAACAAAATGGTTATATTGGTTCACATTTGCAGTAGCAGTAATAGCGGTATATAAAGTATTAGACAAATTTGGAGAAGTTACAACTTGGATAAAAGAACTAATAAGTATTTTATATCCATTTATAATGGCAATAATTTTAGCATATTTATTTTATATACCATGTAGAAGCATAGAAGGAAGACTAAGAAAAATGGGGCTTAAAAAAGGGGCAAGAGGTTTATCAATATTTATAGTTTATGCAATAGCTATAATCTTTTGTGTACTAGTTATAAAATTTGTAATACCAACAGCCTCAGAAAGCATAATGGATTTAGTAAGTAGCTTACCAAACTACTATACAAAAGCAATAGAAGCAATAAAAGAAATGCCAGAAGATTCACTATTAAATAAAATAAATGCAATACAGATAATAGAAGGTTTAGGAGATATAGATTTAACTCAATACTTTAGTCTAGAAAACTTAGGACAATACATAAAAGGAGTATTAGGGCTTGCCACTACATTATTTGATATATTTGTAACACTAGTAGTATCAATATACATATTAGCAGAAAGAAGTGCAATACTAAACTTTGCGAGAAGATTTTGTAAAGCAGTCTTTAAAAATGATACATATAAAGACATCGGTAAAAACTTTAGGCGCTCAAACGAAGTGTTCTTTAAATTCCTATCAAGTCAATTATTAGATGGATTTGTCGTAGGAATAATGGTATCAATTGCAATGAGTATATTACATGTAAAATATGCAGTACTACTTGGATTTATGATAGGATTATTTAACTTAATACCATACTTAGGAGCTGTAATTGCAGTAGCAGTAGCAGTAATAATAACAGCATTAACAGGGGGAATATCTCAAGCGATATGGATGGCAGTAACAGTAATAATATTACAACAAATTGATGCAAATATAATAAACCCTAGAATTACAGGAAATTCGTTAAACATAAGTCCAATACTAGTAATCTTTTCAGTAACTCTATTTGGTGCATACTTTGGAATAATAGGAATGTTCTTAGCAGTTCCAATAGTAACAGTAATAAAACTAAGTATAGAAGACTACATAAGTGTAAGAGATAATGGAAAAGTTATTAAATCACAATCTGAGACACCTGTAAAACAACAGGAACATAAAACATAAAATACTCATGAAATATTGTAAATATTTGTATAATAGGCTCCTTTTTGGTAAATAATAAACCAAAAAGGAGCTGGTAATTATGAAAAAGTTTATAATCTTCACAATAATTATAATATTAATATTTATGCTATCAATATTTATAGGTACGAAGCTTAAATTACCTAAAGTAGATGAAATAATACAAGAAGAGGAAAGTATTGGTAGTACAGAACAAGAAGAAAAGCAAGAAGAAAAACAAGAGGAAGAAAAGGGAACAGAAATAAAAGAAATAGAACCAGCAGTATCAGAAGAAGAAACGAACAAAGAACATTATGTATTAAGAGAAATTGAAAAACAAATAAAAGTATATAGTATAGATAATAACGAAAAAGAAGAATTATATATGAATACAAATATTGCAACAGAATATTTACCAGAAACAGATAAAGCAAGTTTAGAACAGGGAATACATGTATACAGTAAAGGTGAGTTAAATGAAATCCTGCAAGACTTTGAATAATTGTATATAGTCTTTAACAATATTTTTGAAAGTATGCTTAACTCTATCAGCAGTTTCTTTAACATCTTCATGTGATAATTCGCTTGATTCTATACTTAAAGAAGAAGATATACCTGATGCCATATTTGTTATACAAGACACACCAACAACTCGCATATTGCAATGTTTTGCGACAATTGCTTCAGGGACAGTAGACATACCAACAGCATCAGCACCTAAAATACGTAAAGCCTTAATTTCAGCAGGAGTTTCAAATGAGGGACCCTTCATATAAGCATATACACCAGTTTGTGCACGATTAGTATAATTATTAATAATATCAAGTAATTTCTTAGAAAGATTTATATCATATATGTGTGACATACTAGGAAAACGTGTACCAAATTCATCTAAATTTTTGCCTCTTAAAGCAGACTCAGCAAAAAAAGATAATTGATCATTTATAACCATAAAATCCCCAGTTTCAAAATCCAAATTAATACCACCTGCAGCATTTGTAAGCAATAAATCATTTATTCCTAATAAATGGAAAACTCTAATAGGAAAAGTAACTTCCTCCAAATCATAGCCTTCATAATAATGAAATCTTCCATTCATTGCAATTATAGGAACATCACCAATTGTACCTATTAATAATTCTCCTGCGTGACCTGAAACAGTAGAAACAGGAAAATCTGGAATATCAGAATATTTAATAGTAATTAGATTTTTAAACTCATCAGCCAATACTCCAAGACCAGAACCCAATACAATAGCAAGTTTAGGAGAAACATCGCCCATTTTACTCTTTATATAATTAGTTGCTCTTTGATAATTTTCAAAATTCATAAAAAATCATTCCTTTACATCCAAATTTATACCTTGAAATTTTTGATAAATTATATATCTCTTGACTTTTATCATAAATACATATAATTAATATAGGAAATGACAAATCCACATCTGCTTATTCTCATTTCCTATAAATAATACTATACAACATAATTTACAAAAAAGCAAGTAAACGAAATAAATTAAATCAATATAAGTAAACCTGCCTTAGGACAGGTTCTTTCCTAGTATATAAAAGGCTATAATCGCTATTGCCTTTAAGATTTCCTCATATACATTCGGAAACTTAAATCGGCAAAAGAAAAGGTGGCAAAGCACTTTTCTTTTACTATTGTTTCTTTATTTTTGGTTTTGAGATTAAAGACGCTATATATCCAAAGAACACAGCGGCTGCAATTCCACCTGCTGCTGCCTTCACACCACCAGTAAAAGCACCAATAATTCCAGCATCTTTTACTCCCTCTATTGCACCTTTAGCCAAATTATAACCAAATCCAGTCAAAGGAACAGTTGCACCAGCTCCAGCAAAATCTACTAAATATTTATATAACCCTAGACCACCTAAAATAGTACCAACTGTTACATATAGTACTAAAATTCTTGCAGGAGTAAGTTTAGTTTTATCAATAAGAATCTGAGCAATTATACACAAAACTCCACCAATAATAAAACACCATAAATACTGCATAAAATCTATATTACTAAAAAATTCTGACATAGTATATTCTCCTTTCTTATAACTTATAAAGTATACAATTATCTCTTCACTAGAATATAATTAATTACAACTCTATAGAAACTGCATGTGCAATTCCAGGAATAGTCTCGCCCTGTTGAGCAGATGTAGAGTTTGTAAGAGCCCCAGTTGCAACAAGTAAAACTTTTTGTACTTTTTTCTGTTGTAATTGTTTAAAAACATAACCAGAAAAAACAGTTCCACAACAAGCACAACCACTACCACCAGAGTGAGTATCTTGAGTCTCTTTATCAAAAATTAAAACACCACAATCATTATAATTGGACTTAATATTATATCCATGAGTTTTCATCATATCTATAGTAATTTCTTTACCAATATGCCCCAAGTCCCCAGTCAAAATCAAATCATAATAACTAGGAGCACGTCCAGTATCCTGAAAATGAGTAAGAATGCTATCTACAGCTGCTGGCGCCATTGCTGCACCGCATATTATTAGCATCTTTTATACCAAGGTCTACAATTTTACCAGGAGTTATATGAGTGATATATGGACCATTACCAGACTTTGAAAGAACAGCTGCACCAGAACCTGTAACTGTCCATTGAGAAGTAGGAGGTCTTTGGTTACCTAATTCTAGTGGAAACCTAAATTGTTTTTCAGCACTACAGAAATGACTAGAAGTTGCACATAATACATTCTCAGCAGCACCACCATCAATAAATACACTACCTAAAGACATAGACTCAACAAAGGTAGAACAAGCACCAAAAACTCCAAAAAATGGAATATTAAGTTCTCTTAAACCAAAACTAGAAGAAATACACTGATTAAGTAAATCTCCAGCAAAGCAATAATCAATACCTTGACTAGGAATGTTAGACTTAGCAACAGCTAAACTAACAGTCTCCTTTATAATTTTACTTTCAGCTTTTTCCCAAGTTTCCTCTCCCCAAAACTCATCATCTAAACACTTATCAAAATATGATGCCAAAGGACCATCAGACTCCTTAGGACCAACAATACAAGCAGTAGATGTAATAGTAGGAGGAGTATCAAATTTTATAGTTTGTTTTCCTAACTTTTGCATAAAAATTTCATTCCTTTCAAATTTTTTAATATTATTACTTATCACAATTAGAATAAATTGGAAAAGAATCGTTATTTGGCTAGGCAGACAAGATTGAAATCAATGAGGCGTACAATGGTACGTTGATTTGATTTCAATTGCAGTTATTTTAGCGAGCAAAATTTATTTCATAAATTTTTCACGCTATGCTGTTCCAGCTACGCCAAATGAAGATTATTTTTCAATTTTACATTAGTACAAAATACACCAATCCAACCAAAATAGATGTAGATATACCATAAACAAGAACAGGTCCTGCAACTGTAAACATCTTTGCACCAACACCCATTATATATCCCTCAGACTTATACTCCATAGCAGGTGATACAATAGAATTAGCAAATCCAGTAATAGGAATTAAAGAACCAGCACCAGCAAATTTACCTATTTTATTAAAAACATTAAGACCAGTAAGAAAAGCACTTAAACCAATTAAGACAATAGAACATACAGTTCCAGAAAGTTCAATACTCAATCCCCTTGCCTTACAGATATCTAAAATAACTTGACCTATACAACAAATAAGACCGCCAACAAAAAAGGCACATAAGCAATTCCTCAATATTGGAGAATTTGGTGACTTTTTATCTACATAATCTTGATATTGTTTAGGTGTTTCAAAATTATCCATAAAAACCTCCATAAAAATATTTTAAACATATTATTTACAACAAAAAACAAAAATATGCGATATTAATATAAAAAATGTGAATTAAAAGCAATAGACGCATAAAAAGTTTCGACTTTTTTGTCATTAACATATTGACATGTACGATAAACTATGATAGAATATGCAAACGTGGCGAAACGTGGGAAAAATTACCCGTTTCCTTTTATACGCATCACATCGTTAAAAGATTTAAAATAAAAGCAAGAAATTACGGAGGTGTATTTAAATGGCAGCAAAAGGACCAAGAGAAAGTATCACATTAGAATGTACAGAGTGTAAAAGAAGAAATTATATGACATCAAAAAATAAGAGAAACAATGCAGACAGATTAGAAATAATTAAATATTGTAAATTCTGCAAAAAACGTACTACACATAAAGAAACTAAATAAAATAACTTTTAGGAGGTACAAAAGGTGGCAAAACAAGAAAAGGAAAAAGAAAATAAAAAACAAAAACATTTTTGGAAAGATTTTAAAGCTGAATTAAAGAAAGTTATTTGGCCAACAAAAAAGCAACTAACAAATAATACAATTGTTGTTGTTGCAATGGTTTTAGTTACTACTGTAATAGTTCTAATATTAGATTTAGCATTTGAAGCTTTAAATACATATGGAATAAACAAAGTAAAACATAAAGTACAAGACTCAATTTCTGCAAATGTTGATGAAAATGAAGACAACTCAGAAAACAATAAAGAAGAAGAAGAGAATAATAACGAAGAAAGTAATCAAGAATCAGACTCTAATAATGAAGAAAATAATCAAGAACCAGAAGAAAATAATCAAACAACAGAGCAACAATAATATTAAGGAGGCCTAATAATGGCACATCAAAATGAGGACTTAATACCAAGATGGTATGTAATACATACATATTCAGGATATGAAAACAAAGTAAAAACAGACTTAGAAAAAACTGTAAAAAATAGGGAACTTGAAGATTACTTTTTTGAAATAATTGTACCAATGGAAGAGCAAATCGAAATCAAAGAAGGAAAAAGAGAAACAAAATTAAAGAAAGTTTTCCCAGGATATGTATTAATAAAAATGATAGTAACAGATTCTACATGGTATATTGTAAGAAATACAAGAGGAGTTACAGGTTTCGTAGGTTCAGGAACTAACCCAATACCACTTACAGACGATGAAATCAGGGCAATGGGATTTGAGGAAGTTCCAGTCAATGTAGACTATAGTATAAAAGACTCTGTAAGAATTATAGGTGGTGCATTAGAAGGCTTTGTAGGAACTGTTGAAGAAATCAACAAAGAAAAAGGCAAAGTTAAAGTTATAGTTTCAATGTTCGGAAGAGAAACACCAGTAGAACTAGAATTTTCTCAAGTGCAAAAAGTCTAAAAAGAGTTAACTTGATATAACATAAAATATATCTTTAAATAATTATAGAATAAAACATAAATCATTAAAAGGAGGTGCAAGAAGAAATGGCACAAAAAGAAATCACAAATGTTATAAAATTGCAAATAGAAGCAGGAAAAGCAACACCAGCTCCACCAGTAGGTCCAGCATTAGGTTCAAGTGGAGTAAACATCATGCAATTCGTAAAAGAATTCAATGACAAAACAGCAAATCAACCAGGAATGACAATACCAGTAGTGATAACAGTATATAAAGACAAATCATTCACATTCATAACAAAAGTTCCACCAGTTGCTGTATTAATAAAAAAGGCAATAAAAATAGAAAAAGGATCAGGAAAACCAAACAAAGAAAAAGTAGCAAAAATAACAAAAGAGCAAGTAAAACAAATAGCAGAACAAAAAATGGAAGACTTAAACGCGGCAACAGTAGAAGCTGCAATGAATATGGTAGCAGGTACAGCTAGATCAATGGGTGTAGTAGTTACAGAATAAAAAGTAGAAAAAAAGCTTCTACATGCATGAAAAATTTGAGTAACAAATTTTTCAGGTCAAGAAAAAGAAGCTGCAATGAATATGGTAGCAGGTACAGCCAGATCAATGGGTGTAGTAGTTACAGAATAAAAAGTAGAAAAAAAGCTTCTACATG
>CARPYP010000031.1:15323-18378 GCA_949045875.1 uncultured Clostridia bacterium
CATGAAAAATTTGAGCAACAAATTTTTCAGGTCAAGAAAAAGAAGCTGCAATGAATATGGTAGCAGGAACAGCCAGATCAATGGGCGTAGTAGTTACAGACTAAAACGAATGAAAAGTGGCATCTTGCGTTGTCAAGCATCACAAAAAATCTTTCAACATACACCAGTATAGTTTCAAGATTTTTTATTAGCTTTCCTAGCAATATACCACTTTTGCTTCGTTTATAATATATATAATATAATTAAAATTGGGAGAATGTAAAAAACATTCGTTAAAACCAAAGGAGGTAAAAATGAAAAGAGGAAAAAGATATCAAGAAGCAATAAAGCTAATTGATACAAACAAAGCTTATGAAGCAAAAGAAGCATTCGAGGTAATGGAAAAACTACCAAAAACAAAATTTGATGAAACAGTTGAATTACATGTAAGACTAGGAGTAGACTCAAAACATGCAGACCAACAAGTTAGAGGAACAGTAGTATTACCAAATGGAACAGGAAAATCAGTAAAAGTATTAGTTTTTGCAAAAGGGACAAAAGCGGAAGAAGCAGAAAAAGCGGGAGCAGACTTTGTAGGAGCAGAAGAACTAATACCAAAAATAGAGAAAGAAAACTGGTTTGACTATGATGTAATAGTTGCGACACCTGACATGATGGGAGTTGTAGGAAGACTAGGAAAAGTATTAGGACCAAAAGGACTAATGCCAAACCCTAAATCTGGAACAGTAACAATGGATGTAGCAAAAGCAATATCAGAAATAAAATCTGGTAAAGTAGAATATAGACTAGACAAAACAAACATAATACACTTAGGATTTGGGAAAGTATCATTTGGAACAGACAAACTATTAGAAAACTACAATACAGTAATGGATGCAATAATAAAAGCAAAACCATCAGCAGCAAAAGGGCAATACATCAAAAGTGTATATGTAACAACAACAATGGGACCATCATTAAGTATAGATCAAAAATAGTTAAAATTATAAAACCTAAATATCATGCCAAAGACAGTAGGTAAAAATAAATCCTACCGAGGTATAAAACGGTAAGACCCGTATTATGCATCGTATTGGCATAATATGGGTCTTTAATTATAAACGAATAATAATATTAATTATTCACTAAATATTATTAACTACAAAGGGAGGTGAAAAAATGGCAAATGCAAAAATAATAAACAAAAAAGAAGAAGAAGTTAATGCTTTAGCAGAAAAAATGAAAGATGCAAAGCTAATATTATTAGCAGAATATAGAGGAATCAATGTAGAAGACGTAACAGAGCTAAGAGCAAAATTAAGAAAAAGCAACTCTGAATACAAAATAACAAAAAACAACATAACAAGAAGAGCACTAGAAAAATGTGGAATAGAAGGAATAGAAGTAGAAGGACCTCTAGCAATAATAATAGGGCATGAAGAATACTTAGAACCTGCAAAAGCGATATATGAATATACAAAAGAGCATGACTTTTACAAAATCAAAGGCGGAGTAGTAGAAGGAAAAGTAATGACAGCAGAAGAAATAATAACACTAGCAAAACTACCATCAAGAGAAACACTAATAGGCATGTTAGCAGGAGGACTACTTGGAACAATATCAAAACTAGCCGTTGCGCTTGATCAAGTAAGATTACAGAAAGAAGGAGCTCAAGTCTAAAGCGCAAAAGGCGTGAAAAAAGGGTAGTGACCAACACTAGAAAAAATTAGGAGGATTAAAAAAATGAGTGAAAAAACAGATAAAATGTTAGAAGAAATAGATACTTTAACAGTAGTTGAATTATCAGAATTAGTTAAAGGAATAGAAGAAAAATATGGAGTATCTGCAGTAGCAGCTGCAGCACCTGCAGCAGGAGCAGGAGCTGGTGCTGGAGCAGCAGCTGAAGAAAAATCAGAATTCAATATAGTATTAAAAGAAGCAGGAGCAAACAAAATCCAAGTAATCAAAGTAGTTAGAGATGCAACAGGATTAGGATTAAAAGAAGCTAAAGACTTAGTAGATGGAGCTCCAAAAACAATCAAAGAAAATGTTGCAAAAGCAGAAGCAGAAGAAATAAAAGCTAAATTTGTAGAAGCAGGAGCAGTAGTAGAATTAGCATAAGCTAAACCTATATACTAAAAAACATTAAATTCAGGGACGGAGATTAAATTCTAAATTTAATCTCCGTCCAATTTTTCAAAAATAATCCTACTTTTATGCAAATATGGATTACGATGCCATAATTACATAAAATTATTAAGAATAATTTCCATTTGACAAATTATGTAAAATAGTGTAAAATATAAAAGGTAACATAAAACGGCTAAAAGCCACAGCAATAGGAGGATACAGTATATGAAAATAAAAAATGTATACCAGAAACCACAATTATTAAGTATTGAAGAAGGGATAGTATCTACAGAGATTACTATTACATTTAACTTTGGTGAGTTTAATGAGCCAGTAACAGTAAAGGGAAATGTTTTAGTTCAGGTGATCGGAAATTATGTAGCAAAAGTGGATCCGATAGAACTTGCAAAAAGAACGGAATTACTCTGGATCGATAATGAGGAGATACCTATTCTGGATAATAATGCTTGTGTAGATGAGGACGGAATAAAGGATGATATAAACAGAGCAATGGCGAATGAGGCTACGCGAGTTGCCTATGACATAGTTTGGCAGGCAAGACAACATAAGTGGTTTGAAATTTAGAGCAAGTGGCGCAGATGTATTTGCGCCACGTTTTCCTATGAAATCTAAATTTTATAAGTTTAAAATATTGACTTTTGAGGAAGCTATATAATATTAAGAAAATTATAACAATGCGATGAAAGCAATTGATAAAATTATTAATAGAGAAAAAATGTAATAGGTTGGAGGCATTTTAAATAGTTCAATTAATGAAACATTAGAATATGTCTGTAACAAACAAAAAGATTAATCCAGAAGTTCTTAAATATTACAAAAGTAATTAAAGTAAGGTTAATACTAATTACATAAACAACAATAAAAAAACAATGTCAATGATTTTTGAAAATGTCCCAAAATTTTTTAAACATAAGCCCTAAAAATT
>CARPYP010000032.1 GCA_949045875.1 uncultured Clostridia bacterium
AGGGGCATAGACCAGTAATGGCTATGTCTACCTTACTAAAGTGATACTTTCCTATAATCGCTAGTCCTTGAGATTTTTCCTTACAGTCGAAAACTTTGGTAGGGCGAGAACAAATTAAAAAAATCTTTAATTTTTCTTATTTATTCTATAATCGCTAATGCCTTTAAGATTTTCTCATTTACATTCGAAAACTTAAATAGGCAAAAGAAAAAGGTACTCTTTGAGAGTGGAAAGGGGGGGAATATGGTATTTACTAGTATTACTTTTTTATTTTACTTTTTACCAATTACTTTGGTAATATATTACATGGTACCAAACAAATTTAAAAATATAATATTACTAATAGCATCATTATTATTCTATTTTTATGGAGAACCTAAATATGTATGGTTAATGATAAGCTCAATAATAATTACATATATATTTGGAATTTTAATAGATAAGTACAAAAAACAATCAAAGATATTTTTAATATTATCAATAGTTACTATAGTGGGCATACTTATGTATTTCAAATATATTAGCTTTATTATAGAAAACATTAACTTAATAATATCAAATAAAATACATTTTATTTATATAGCACTTCCAATAGGAATATCTTTTTATATCTTTCAAATGGTTAGCTATTTAATAGATGTATACAAAGGAGAAGCAAAAGTTCAGAAAAATATTTTAAAAGTAGCAATGTATATTTCGTTATTTCCACAATTAATAGCTGGACCAATTGTAAGATATACAACAATAGAAGAACAAATCGAGAAAAGAAACTATACAATTGAGAAATTTAGTTTAGGAGTTAGAAGGTTTATTATTGGACTAGGAAAAAAAGTATTAATTGCAGATGTATTAGGAGAGTTAAATACTGTAGTTTTAGGAAGTAATGAGATTAGTGTACTTTATTATTGGTTGTATGGAATTTCGGGAATGCTACAAATTTACTTTGACTTTTCAGGTTATTCTGACATGGCAATTGGGTTAGGTAAAATGTTAGGATTTGAATTTTTGGAAAATTTTAATTATCCATATATAGCAACAAGTATTACAGACTTTTGGAGAAGATGGCATATATCTTTAAGTACATGGTTTAGAGATTATGTTTATATTCCATTAGGTGGAAATAAAGTTAGTAATATAAAATGGTTTAGAAACTTATTAATTGTGTGGATATTAACAGGTTTATGGCATGGAGCTGCATGGAATTTTGTGATATGGGGTTTATATTTTGGAATTCTGTTAATTATAGAAAAGATATTTCTAGGAAAAATTTTAAAAAAAGCACCTAAAACTTTAGCACGAATATATACATTACTAATTGTCATGATTAGCTTTATTATATTTAATGGAGACAGTGTTACTAGCATTTTACAAAATATAGGAGGTCTATTTGGAACAAACAATATACCAATTGCTTCAAAAGAAAGTATATATTATTTAAAAAGTTATTTTATCATTATATTAATAAGTATAATTGGTTCTACACCAATATTAAAAAATATAGCAAGTACTAATAAAAAAATAGATAAATTTATCAACTGTATAGAGCCAATATTTTTATTATTTATTTTAATTATAAGTACAAGCTATATTATAGATGGTTCATTTAGTCCATTTCTATATTTTAGATTTTAGGGGGTGTTATAGTGAAAGATAAAGCTAGAAATGTTGTTATTACCATAGGATTTATTGTAATATTTATGATATTATTTTTAGCAAATATATTAAAACAAGACCAAGAAATATCAATAACAGAAAGAAGAAAACTAGCACAATTTCCTGAAATAACATTAAAAAAAGTAATAAATGGAGAAGTAAGTAAAGGAATAGAAAAGTATACAGTAGACCAATTTGTAGTAAGAGATACATTTAGAGCGATAAAATCATTTTTTAGTATTAATATATTAAGACAAAAAGATAACAACGGAATGTTTGAAAAAAATGGAGCAATCTATAAAATGGAATATCCATTAAAAGAAGAAAATGTAAATAAATCGGTAGATAAAATAAAAGAAATTTATGAAAAATATTTGCAAGAAATGAAAGCATATTATGCAATAATTCCAGATAAAAATTATTACTTAAAAGAGGATGAACATTTAAAAATTGATTATAATAGATTAAAACAAATTGTGTCAGAAAAGCTAGAACACATGCAATACATTGACATTTGGGATGATTTAGAATTAAATGACTATTATAGAACAGACTTACATTGGAGACAAGAAAACTTACAAAAAGTAGTAAAAAAAATACAAACTAGTATGCAAAACGAAAATATGGAAGAACAAAATTATATAAAAAACAATATAGGAGAATTTTATGGTACATATTATGGACAATTAGGAGTAAATGTAAATCCAGACGAAATGTATATTTTAACAAATGAAACTATAGAAAATTGTAAAACATATAATTATGAAAAAGGAGAAATCGGTACTATATATGACAAAAGTAATTCTAAAGATAAATATGATATATACTTATCAGGAGCAACTCCACTAATTTATATAGAAAATCCAAATGCAAAAGAACAAAAAGAACTATTAATATTTAGAGATTCTTATGGAAGTAGTTTGGCTCCTCTATTAGTACAAAATTATCAAAAAATCACATTAATAGATCTTAGATATATATCTAGTACTTTATTAGATGATTATATTGAATTTAAAAATCAAGATGTTTTATTTTTATATAGTACATTAGTATTGAACCAGAATGTATTAAAATAGAAGTTGTGAGAAATTTATGGGCGGATATTTAATCTGCCCATAGATTGTAGGAAATGTGGATAGGAAAAATAGTTGAAATAAAAGAAAAAATGATATATAATACATCAAAGCAGATAGAGAAATTACATATTATTAATATTTAAGAAAGAGGGATGAAAATTGAATTTTTGGGTAATGAGATATGATAATATAACAACTATTTTATTAGTAGTGGTAGGAGTTATATTAGTTTTATATGCGCAAATAAAAATAAACATAACATATGCTAAATATAGAAAAATAAGAAATATAAAAGGAATTAGAGGTATAGAAGTTGCAAGAACAATTTTAGATGCTAATGGACTTTCACAAATTGATATTTATGAAACAAATGGAAATTTAACAGACCATTATGATCCAACTAAAAAATTAATAAAACTATCTTCAGAAATTTATGATGGGACATCTATTGCCTCAATAGCAGTGGCTGCTCATGAATGTGGGCATGCAATACAAGATAAACAAGATTATAGTTTTTTTAAAATCAGAAGTGCATTAGTTCCAATAGTAAACTTCATATCATATTTAGGATATTTTGGCTTAATAGTATCTTTATTTGCAGGGGTTACAGGATATTTAAAACTATCTATTGTAATTTTATTTGCAACTGCATTATTTCAATTAGTAACATTACCAGTTGAATTAGACGCATCAAAGAGAGCTAAAGAGCAACTAATCAATTTAGGATTAATAAATACAGAAGAAGAACATGGTATAAGAAAGGTTCTTAGCGCTGCTGCAATGACATATATTGCAAGCCTTGTATCATCAATATTAAATTTACTTAGATTAATATTAATATTTAGTAGTAGAGAAAGAGATGATTAAAAAATGGAAGAACAAAAATATATATTAAAGAATATAAGCTCATTTGAACCAAAACACATATTTGAATGTGGGCAATGCTTTAGATGGGATAAAGAAGAAGATAATTCATATACAGGTATATTTGGAAACAATGTTTTAAATGTAAAAAAAGATAAAGAAGATATTATATTAAAAGGTATATGTAATGGCAATATTGAAGAGATAAGCAAACAATACTTTGACTTAGAAACAGACTATGAAAAAATAAAAAATCAATTAGCAAATATAGATGAATACTTAGCAAACAGTATTAGTTATGGAAAAGGAATCAGAATTTTAAATCAAGATTTATGGGAAACAATAATATCTTTTGAAATATCTGCAAATAATAATATTCCTAGAATAAAAGGAATAATAGATAGAATATGTAAAAAATATGGTAATGAAATTAAATGGAATGAAAAGACATATTATACATTTCCTAGTATACAACAATTAAGTAAAGCTAGCATAGAAGATTTAAGGAATTTAGGCTTAGGATTTAGAGATAAGAGAATATATGATACAACACAAATATTCTTAAAAGGACAAATGACGCTTGAAGAATTAGAAAATGAAAAAGACACAGAAAAAGTCAAAGAAAAGCTATTAACATTACCAGGAGTTGGACCAAAAGTTGCAGACTGTATATTATTATTCTCCTTAAAAAGATATGAGGTATTTCCAATAGATGTATGGGTACGAAGAGTCATGAATGAATTATATATACATCAAGAAGATGAAGAAAAAGTGTCAAAAAAACAATTACAAAAACTAGCAAAAGACAAATACTCAAATTTAGCGGGGTTAGCACAACAATATTTATTTTATTGGAAGAGAGAAGCTTAAAGAGAAAGAGGAACATAAGATGAATAAGAAAAGTTTTATTATCAATAATTTGTATTATAAAGATTTAAAAAATTAAAATTGGGGCTTAAAAGCCCCAATTTTTCTCCTTATGTCTCTCTAATGTTTGAGAGACACTTTTTGTAGAAAATGTAGGATGAGTCCATCTCACATTATCTTTAACATAAGACCCATCAAGAGTCTTTGTGAACAAAGAAAATTTTTCTTTGTTGCTGTTATTTTTTTTTCTGCTCATGTGTATTCTTCCTTTCTTGAGGCGAAACTAAAATTACAATAATATTATAACACATAATCCCGAAAAAGTAAAATATTGCTAAAAAAAGCACAATATGTTAAAATAATTTAAAAGTCTATAGAAAAGGACAAGGTATATGAGTTTAAGATTAATATATGGAAAATCAGGAACAGGAAAAAGTGAATATATTTTAAAAGAAATTAGTAATTTAATAAATAAAGAAGAAAAGATATATATTATAACACCAGAGCAATTTTCCTTCACATTAGAAACAAAACTACTTGAGGCAATAAAAGGTGAAACAGTTATAAATGCAGAAGTCTTAACATTTAACCGTATGGCACACAGAGTAAAAAGTGAAGTAGGAGGAGTTACTAAAACAGATTTATCTTCATATGGGAAATCAATGATAATATATGATATTTTAGATAAGAATAAGAAAGAACTAAAATTACTAGGAAAATCTGCTAAAAACGTAGAAATAATATCAAGATTAATTACTGAATTAAAAACTCATTGGGTAAAATTAGAAGATATAGAAGAAGTAATACAAGACGAAAAAGACATATATTTCAAAAGCAAATTACAAGACATATTATGCATATATAAGAAATTTGAAGAAAGAATAAAAAACAACTTTATAGACGAAAATGACACATTAACAATACTAGCCAATCAATTATCATATACTAATATGTTTGAAAATACGATAATATATATAGATGAATTTGTAGGATTTACACCACAGGAATATAAAGTAATGTTAGAACTATTAAAAGTAGCAAAACAAATAAACATTACAATATGTACAGATTCATTATTAGAAAGCAAAAATAAAGACAATGATATATTTTACACTAATAAAAAAACAGTATCTCAAATTATAAACTTAGCAAATAATAATGGAATACAAATAGAAAAACCAATATATTTAGATAAATGTTACAGATTTAAAAACGGTGAATTAAAACATTTAGAAGAAAATTTATATAAAACACCATATAAAAAATATAACGAAGAAACTAAAAACATAGATTTATTTTTATCAACAAACCCATACTCAGAAATAGAACATGTAGCAGAAAAAATATTAGAATTAGTAAGAGATGAAGGAATTAGATATAAAGATATATCAATAATAACAAAAAACATAGAAGACTATGCAAGCCTTGCAAAAGCAATATTTAATAAATATGATATTCCCATATTTATTGACCAAAAGAAAGATTTAAGTCAAAACATTTTAATAAAATATGTATTAGCAATACTAGAAATTTTTGCTAAAAACTGGGATTACGAACCTGTAATCAACTATATAAAACTAGGATTTTGTGATATAACAGAAGACGAAATATTTAAAACAGAAAATTATGCAAGACATTGGGGGATAAAATATAATAAATGGTATAGTAAAGATTGGACAATAGGAGAAAAGGACATACTAGAACTAAATAGAATAAGAAAACTAATAGTAGATCCACTATTAGAATTTAAGACAAAATTACAAGGTAAAAAGACAGTAAAACAAATAACAAAAATATTATATCAATTTTTAATAGACAATAATATTCAAGAAAAATTAATAAATAAAGCAGAGCAATTAGAATGCAGTGAACAAATAAAATCAGAATACATATCTTCATGGAATTTACTCATGGAAATTTTAGATGAGATAATACTAATATTTGGAAAAGATGAAGTAAGTTTTGAAAAATATGCACAAATACTAAAAATAGCGTTTAGTGAAAACAACCTAGGAGCAATACCTGCATCAATAGACCAAGTAGTAATAGGAGATGTGAACAGGTCAAGAAGTAAAAAAACCAAAGTAATATTTATTATAGGACTAAATGATGGAGTATTTCCCAGTGCGAACAAAGAAGAAGGATTTATAAATGATACAGATAGAGAAATTTTAAAAGAAAAAGGCATTAGTCTTGCAAAAACTACTAAAGAAAACATTTATGAAGAAAATTTCAATATATATAAAGCATTTACAACTTCAGAACAAAAATTATATTTGTCATATTCATCTACATCAAGTGAAGGAAATGCTCTAAAACCATCAACACTAATTTACAAAATAAAAAAGATGTTTAATAACTTACAAGAAAAAAGTGATATCATAAAAAAAGAAGACATAATAACAAATAAAAAAGCAACATTTGAAGAATTATTAAAAAACTTGAGAGACTTTAATGAAGGAAAAGAAATAAACCCAATATGGTTTAAAGTATATAAAATTTATTCTAAAGACAATCAATGGAAAGAAAAATTAGAAAAAGCAATAAAAGCAGAAAACTATACAAATCAGCCAGAAAAAATAACAAAAGAAAATTTAAAAAAAATGTATGGAGACACGATATTTACAAGTATATCTAGATTAGAGCAATATAGAAAATGTCCATTTTCATTCTACTTAAAATATGGACTAAATATAAATGAAAAAGACACATTTCAAATACAAAATATAGATACAGGTACCTTTATGCATGATACAATAGATAGCTTTTTTGTAAAAATACAAGACGAAGGAATAGACATAAAAGAAATAACCGAAGAAGAACTAGAAAGAATAGTAAAAGAAATTATAGAAGAAAAATTAAAACTCAACAAAAACTATATATTCACAAGTAGTGCAAAATTTAGAACACTTACCTCAAAACTAAAAAGAGTATTACTAAAATCAATGAAATACATAGTAGAAAGTATACAAAAAAGTGACTTTGAAATATGGGGACATGAAATAGAATTTGGAAAAGTTGGCAAGTATCCAGCCATAGAAGTTAAACTAGATAATGGCAAAAAGGTAGAAATTACAGGAAAAATAGATAGAGTAGATGTACTAAAAACAAATGAAGGAAAATATGTAAGAATAATAGACTATAAGTCATCAGTAAAAGATATAAACTTAGATGAAGTTATGGCAGGGTTACAAATACAACTCTTAACATACATGGATGCAGTAACAAAAATAGAAGATTTTATGCCAGCAGGAGTATTATACTTTAACTTAATAGAACCTGTTATAAAAGCAGACAGAAATACCACAAAAGAAGATATAGAAGAACAGATAAAAAAGCAATTTAAAATGAAAGGGATAATAATATCAGACATAAACATAATAAGGAAAATGGACAAAGAATTAGAAAAAGGAGCATCAAACCTTTTACCAGTATATATAGACAGTAAAGAAAATATAAGTAAAACAAAATCGTCATGTGCAAGTATGGAAGAATTCAAACAATTGCAAGACAATACAATAAAAACAGTAAAAGAAATAGCAAAAGAAATCTTTGAAGGAAATATAGACATAAAGCCATATTACAAAAATAAAAAAACAGGATGTGACTACTGTAACTATAAATCAATATGTGGTTTTAACACAGGTAATAATAAATATAACTATATAAAACATTTTGAATAGATATAAGAAGGGAATAATAATTGAAATTTGGGGGATTTAATATGAATATAAATATAGAACCAAGTCCAAAGAAAGTAAAAGCACTAGATAATTATTTACTATATATTGAATTTGAAAATGGGGAGCGCAAGATTTTTGATATGAAAAAAAATCTTAAATTTAAATTTTATAATAAATTGATAGATAAAAAGAATTTCAAAAATGTTAAAATATCAGGAATTAATATTGAATGGAAAACAGGTGAGGATATCGCTCCTGAAACATTATATTATGAAAGTATACCTTTAGAAAAGTTTGAAGGAGATTTAGAAGAATTAAATATTTAGCGATTTGACACAGCATTTAGCTGTGTCAAATCTAAAATAAGAAAATGGAAAAAGGGAGGGTTCTCTTTGGCACAAAAAGGAGGAAAAATGGGAAACTATATAATAAAAAACAACAATGGAGTTTCATATTTACAATTTACAAAATTATTAGAATATGAAGAAATCATAAAACATGCAATAAGTCTAAAACCTATAGACATTGGTAGTAATGATACATTTTATAAAAAGCAAGAAGCGGTATATGCAGATTATAAAAAACTATGCAATATGCTAAATTTAGACTATCAAAATATTTATAGACCATATCAAACACATACAGACACAGTAAAATGCATACAAAGTGAAATGGCTGGGATATTTACAAAAGACTTTAGAGATGTTGATGCACTAGTAACAAATAGAAAAAACAAAATACTGTCAATATCTATAGCAGACTGTATTGGAATAATATTTTTTGATCCTATAAAAAAAGTAATTGCAAACACTCACTCAGGATGGCAAGGAACATATAAATTAATATCAAAAAAAACAGTGGAAAAAATGGTGGATAACTATGGATGTAATACAAAAGATATCATATGTTGTATAGGACCAAGCATAAGAAAATGTCATTTTGAAGTAGATGAAGACTTATCAGAAAAGTTTTATGAAAAATTTAAGTATTTATCAAATATTGATGATATAATATCAATAGGAAAAATAAAAGAAAATAAGCAAAAATACAATATAGACACAGTATTAATAAATAAAGAAACAATGCTACAAATGGGATTAAAAGAAGAAAATATAATAGACTGTGGACTATGTACAGTCTGTAATTCAGATAAATTTCATTCATATAGAATAGAAAAAGAACTAGCAGGAAGAAATACAGGAATAATATGTATAAAGGAGGATATATGTTACCATATAAATTAAAAAAAAGAGATACAATAGGAGTAGTAAGTAGCTCAGAACCAATAACAGAAGACAGAATAATAGATATAGAAAGTTCAACTAAATTTTTTGAAGGATTAGGACTAAAAATAAAGCTAGGGAAATATCTAAAAAGCAATGAATTAGGATATGGGACTACAGCAAAAAATAAAGCAGAAGATTTTAATGAAATGTTTAAAGACAAAGAAGTAAAAGCAATATTTTGTGCATGTGGGGGATATAATGTAAATGCAATATTTGACTACTTAGACTATGAAGAAATAAAGAAAAATCCTAAAATTATATGTGGATATAGTGATCCAACCTCTTTAATAAATGCTATCTACTCACAAACAGGACTTGTAACTTTCCACGGTCCAAACTTTGGATCACTTGCAGATACAGAAGAGGGAGTAGAGAAATATACTAGACAAGAAGTAATAAAAAGATTTATAGAAGGAAACTTGCAATTAGGAAATAATGAAGACGAATATAAAACGATTAAAGAAGGACAAGCAGAAGGAGTATTAGTAGGAGGAAATTTAAGTTTAATATCACATTTAGTAGCAGGAAAATACAAATTAGATTTCACAGATAAAATATTATTCATAGAGGAATTAGCCTATGAATCACCAGCAGGAATGGCAAGCAATTATTTATATTATATGAAACAAAATGGAGTATTTGATAAAATAAAAGGAATATGGATAGGGGCATATGAAAGTGAAATATCACTAGAAAAAATAGTATTAGACACAATAGGAGATGAATATAATTTCCCGATAATAAAATCAAATAACTTTGGACATATTCCTAAGAAAACTGTAATACCGATAGGAGTTAAAGCAAAGATAGACACATGTGAAAAAGAAAAAATAAAACTACTAGAAAACTGTGTGCAAGAATATGGCGGTTCTTTTTGTTGCGAAAATGGAAAATGTAATACCTTTCTTTTTCCATAAATTTGAAAAGTGTGTCTAATCAGTGAAAGGATATATATATGTACGATAATTGGGAAGAATTAGAAGAATCAATAAAAAATTGTAATAAATGCAAATTATGCAATGGGAGAAGAAATATTGTCTTTGGAACAGGAAATAAAGAAGCGGATTTAATGTTAATTGGTGAAGGACCAGGAGCAGATGAGGACATTCAAGGAATACCATTTGTTGGAAAAGCAGGACAACTCATGAATAAAGCTTTCATAGGACTAGGAATAAAAAGGGAAGAAGTATATATTGCAAATATTGTAAAGTGTAGACCTCCCAATAATAGAGACCCTGAACCAGACGAAGCAATGGCATGTATTAATTATTTAAGAAATCAGGTAATACTAGTAAAACCTAAAGTAATAGTTCTATTAGGAAGAATAGCATTAACTAATATTTTGGGTGAAGAATATAAAATAACTGCTTCAAGGGGAAAAATTATAGAGAAGAAAGGAATTACATATATACCAACATGGCATCCAGCAGCACTTTTGAGGGATGAAACAAAAAAGATAGATTTTTGGAATGATTTAAAATTAGCTATAAGTAATCTTTCACAATAGAGCAAATACAAGAGCAGAGTTTCAAAGGAGAAAAAATGGAAGCAGAACTAAATAAATTATATAAAGACTGTATAGAAGAACTAAAAACAATAGGGATAGACATAGACATTAGAACAATAGAAATACAATTATCAAAAAGAAACAATAAAAGATATGGTTGCTGTAAACAAGAAGAACCAGATAAAAATACAAAATATTATGAAAAGATAGGTAATAAAAAATATATAAGATATGCAAAATTCAATAAACATACTATAGAAATAAGTAAATGGGTTATGATGTTAGAAGAAAGTATAATAAAAAACACAATAATACATGAATTAATACACTGTTTGCCATATTGTAATAATCATGGAGCAGAATTCAAAAAATATGCGAGCTACGTAAATGACAAACTAGGATATGATATTTCTAGAGTTGGTAATAAGAAAGAAGACTATGAAAAAAGTAATATGGAATATAAAGAAAATGTAAACTTTAAATATAAAATAATATGTGAAAAATGTAAACAAACATTTTATAGGCAAAGGCTAATGAAAAATTTAACAAGAAAATATAGATGTGGAATCTGTGGAGGAAAGCTAAAAACATTTAAATAAAATTTGGAAATATTACAACCTTGTAATAAATTTTGTATAATTTTATATACATCAAAATTAAATTATGATATAATATGCATATTAAAAAACGGTAAGATTAATGGGGGGAGATAAATGCAAAACATATTTGATATATTAGAACAAAGAGGATACATAGAACAATTAACACATGAAAAAGAGATGAGAGAACTATTTGAAAAAGAAAAAGTGAGCTTTTATATAGGAATTGATCCAACAGCAAATAGTATGCATATTGGGCATTTTGTTGCATTAATGGTAGCATCAATACTACAAAAAGCAGGACATAGACCAATAATTTTAATGGGTGGAGGAACAGCAGCAATAGGAGATCCATCAGGAAGAACAGATTTAAGACAAATGCTTACAAGAGAACAATTAGATGAAAACGTTGAAGCAATAAAAAAACAAGCAGAAAGATTTGTATCATTCGAGGGAGAAAATGCAGCAATAATAGTAAACAATAAAGACTGGCTTTTAGACTTAAATTATATAGACTTTATGAAAGAAATTGGAAGTAAATTCACAGTCGCAAAAATGATATCACAAGAATGTTATAAAAACAGACTAGAAACAGGTTTAACATTTTTTGAAATGGGATACTTACTACTTCAAAGCTATGACTTTTTATATTTACATGATAAATATAATTGTAAAATGCAAATAGGTGGAAATGATCAATGGTCAAATATCATAGGAGGAGTAGAACTAATAAGAAAAATAGGAACAGAAGACTCATATGGACTAACCTTCAAACTTTTAACAAATTCAGAAGGTAAAAAAATGGGAAAAACAGCTAAAGGTGCGCTTTGGCTAAATCCTGAAAAAACATCTCCATATGAATTTTATCAATATTGGAGAAATATAGCAGATACTGATGTTAGAAAAGTGCTAAGTTTACTTACATTTTTACCAATGGAAGAAATAGACAAACTATCATCATTAGAAGGAGAAAAAATAAACGAAGCAAAAAAAATTGCAGCATATGAAATAACAAAATTAATACATGGTGAACCAAAAGCAAAAGAAGCAGAAGAAGCAGCAAATGCATTATTTTCAGGAAATGGAAATGCAGAAAATATGCCTACTACAAAAATTGATGATACTAATATATCAATAATTGATGCTCTTGTATTAACAGGAATTGCACCATCTAAAGGACAAGCAAGAACATTGATTTCACAAGGAGGAGTTACATTAAATGATCAAAAAATAGATGACATCAATTTTAGATTATCAGATAGCGATTTTGAAAATGGGTATGTAATTATTAAAAAGGGTAAAAAGATATACCACAAAATTGAAAAATAATTGCCCTATGGCGTTGTTGTTCTGCAAAAGAAAATCCTCGACGTACAAATAGTACGCCTCCGGTATTTCTTTTTTGAACGCCTAGCCCTAGAACAATTCTTTTCCAATTTAATATTTATATAACATGCATTGTAATAAAATAAAGAAGGGAATGGTAGAACATGGTCAAAAGAATTTATGTTCAAAAAAAAGAAGGATTTGACATTGAAGCAAAAGGAGTTTTAGCAGATTTAAAAGAAAGTTTACAATTAGAAGGACTACAAAATGTAATAATACTTAATAGATATGATGTAGAGGGATTAACAGAAGAAGTATTTGAAAAAGCAAAAAACACAGTATTTTCAGAACCACAAGTAGACATATGCTATGAAAATAACTATGACTTTAAGAAACAAGACAAAATTTTCGCCATAGAATTTTTACCAGGACAATTTGACCAAACAGCCAATTCATTAGTAGAATGTTTACAAATAATAGCTGGTGGAGGAATAAAACCAATAGCTAGAACTGCAAAAGTATATATATTATCTGGAGAAATCTCAGATGAGGAATTAAACAAAGTCAAATCATACTTAATAAATTCTGTTGACTCAAGAGAAGCTACTTTAGAAAAATTTGAAAAATTAGAAGATGAAACAATTATTCCAGAAGATGTGCAAGTTGTAAAAGGCTTTATCTCTATGACAGATGAAAATGTAAAAGAATTTTATGAAAAATATGGGTTTGCAATGGATATAGCTGATTTAAAATTCTGCCAAAAATATTTCAAAGAAGAAGAAAGAAGAGACCCAACCATTACTGAAATGAAAATGATAGATACATATTGGTCAGACCATTGTAGACATACAACCTTCTTAACTCAGTTGGAAATTATAGATATAAAATGGGACTTATTACAAAAAATATATGAAGATTATTTAAAAACTAGAAACTATGTATATGAAAACAAAAAAGCAAAAGATATATGCCTAATGGATGTTGCAACAGTAGCAGTAAAAGAATTAAAGAAAAATGGAGCATTGGAAAACTTAGACGAATCAGAAGAAATAAATGCATGTAGTATAAAAGCAAATATATTAGTAGACGGAAAACCAGAAGAATATCTAATAATGTTCAAAAACGAAACACATAACCATCCAACAGAAATTGAGCCATTTGGTGGAGCAGCAACCTGTTTAGGAGGAGCAATTCGTGATCCATTATCAGGAAGAACATATGTATATCAAGCAATGAGAGTAACAGGATGTGGAGATCCAAGAAAATCAGTAGAAGAAACTTTGCCAAATAAATTACCACAAAAGAAACTAACAAATGAAGCAGCACGTGGATATAGTTCATATGGTAATCAAATAGGACTTGCAACAGGTGGAGTATATGAAATATATAATGAAAAATATGTAGCAAAAAGATTAGAAATTGGAGCGCTAATTGCAGCAGCACCTGCTGAAAATGTAGTAAGAACAACTCCAATACCAGGAGACAAAGTAATTTTACTAGGTGGAAAAACAGGAAGAGATGGATGTGGAGGAGCGACTGGTTCATCAAAAGCACAAAATAGTAGTTCACTTACAACCTGTGGTGCAGAAGTACAAAAAGGAAACGCACCAGAAGAAAGAAAAATACAAAGACTATTTAGAAATCCAGCAGTTACAAAATTAATAAAAAGATGCAATGACTTTGGTGCAGGAGGAGTGTCAGTAGCAGTTGGAGAACTAGCAGAAGGATTAGTAGTAAATCTTGATAAAGTACCAAAAAAATATGAGGGACTAGATGGAACAGAACTTGCTATTTCAGAATCTCAAGAAAGAATGGCAGTTGTAGTTTCAGGAGAAAATGCCGAAAAATTTGTTAAACTTGCAGAAGAAGAAAACTTAGAAGCAACAATAGTTGCAGATGTAGTAGAAGAACCAAGAGTAAAAATGTATTGGAGAGGAAAAACTATAATAAATGTAAGTCGAGAATTCTTAAATACAAATGGAGCAAAACGTAGCACAAATGCAACAATAATTCAACCAGATTACTCAAAATCTTATTTTGATAAAGAAGAAACAAAAGACATAAGAAACCACTGGATAAAAACAATAACAGACTTAAACTGTTGTTCACAAAAAGGTCTAGTAGAAAGATTTGATAGTACAATAGGGGCAGGAACCGTACTAATGCCATTTGGAGGAAAAGAACAACTAACACCAGAAGAAGGAATGGTAGCAAGAATACCAACCTTAAATGGATATACAGACACAGGAACTATAATGACATATGGATATAATCCAGATATAGCAATATGGAGTCCTTTCCATGGAGCTGTTTGGGCAATAATAGAATCAGTATCAAAATATGTAGCATTAGGTGGAGATTATAAAAATGCGTGGTTAACATTACAAGAATACTTTGAGAAACTAGGAAATGATGAAAAAAGATGGGGAAAACCATTATCAGCATTACTAGGAGCATATCTAGTACAAGAAAAACTACAAATAGCAGCAATAGGTGGAAAAGACAGTATGTCAGGAAGCTATAATGAATTAGATGTACCACCAACACTCGTTTCATTCTGTGTAGGAACAGTAGACACTAAAAAAGTAATATCAAGTGCATTCAAAAAAACAAACTCTAAAGTAGTATTATTAAAAACAAAAATAGACAAAGACTATTTACCAGACTTTGAAGACTTAAAAGAAAACTATGAATTAATACATGATTTAATAAAACAAGGAAAAATATCATCAATAAGAACAGTAAGAAATGGTGGAATAGCAGATGCAATAACAAAAATGAGTATAGGAAATAAAATAGGATTTGAATTTGCAAGTGATAAAGAACTATTCAAGCCTTTATATGGAGCATTTATAATAGAAATAAGTCAAGATTTTGAAAACAGTAAATTTATAGAACTAGGAAAAACAACAGACAATTCAAGTATCAAAGTAAATGAAGATATAGAATTTAATATAGATGAATTAATAAGACTATGGGAAGAACCATTAGAAAAAGTATTCCCAACAAAAGCAGAAGAAATAAAACAAGAAAAAGATATAAACATCTTATCAGACAAAAAAACAATATTAATAGCAAAAAATAAAATCGTAAAACCAAAAGTATTCATACCAGTATTCCCAGGAACAAACTGTGAATATGATGTACAAAAAGCCTTTGAAGATGTGGGTGGAACTGCTAATGTAGTAGTATTTAGAAACACAAAACCAAATGATATAAAAGAATCAATAGAAGAATATGCAAAACAAATAAAAGAAGCACAAATAATAATGATACCAGGTGGATTTAGTGCAGGAGATGAGCCAGATGGTTCAGGAAAATTCATCGCATCAGTATTTAGAAATCCAATATTAAGTGAATTAATACATAAACACTTATATGAACAAGATGGACTAATGTTAGGAATATGTAATGGCTTCCAAGCATTAATAAAATTAGGATTACTTCCTTACGGAGATATAATTGAAATGGACGACACAATGCCAACACTAACATTCAATAAGATAGCAAGACATCAATCAAAGCTAGTAACAACAAAAGTTGTATCAAAACTATCACCATGGTTTAATAAGGTACAATTAGGAGAAGAATTTGTAATTCCAATATCACATGGAGAAGGAAGATTTGTAGCAAGTGAAAAAGTCATGAAAGAGCTAATAGAAAATGGGCAAATAGGTACACAATATGTAGACGAAAAAGGAAATGCAACATATGACATAAAATACAACCCTAATGGTTCAGTATATGCAGTAGAAGGAATAACAAGTAAAGACGGAAGAATATTAGGAAAAATGGGACACTCAGAAAGATGCTACACAAATGGAATTTTGCAAAATGTACCAGGAAACAAGAAGCAAAAGATATTTGAATCAGGTATTGAATATTATAAATATTAAGAAAAGATTAAATTTAAGAAATGAAATAGGAGATGAACAAAATTGAAATATGTAGGGGATAAAGAAGAAAATGTAGAATACAGGAAGAGACCAGGAGCGTATGCAATTATTGTAAACAAAAATGATGATAAAATAGGAATTGTAAAAAAGATTATAGATGAAGGGGTAGAAAATTTTTATTTGGGTGGAGGCATAGAAGCAGGAGAAACAAAATTAGAGGCATTAAAAAGAGAAATGATTGAAGAAGCAGGATATTCAATAAAAAACATTAAGGAATTTGAAGAAGTAGGTCAATTCATATTCACAGAAGATCATGGATATATAGAGGTAATTGCAAGTGTATATATTGCAGAGTTTGATAAAAAAGTAGCAGAGCCAATTGAAAAAGACCATACTGTATTATGGGTAAAACCAGAAGAATATGCAAGCAAAATGTTTAGAGAATGGCAGAGATATATTATGGAAAAATTTATAGAAAATGGAAAGGTTGTTAAATAAAAAATGAAAATAATACTAGCGTCGCAATCTCCAAGAAGAAAAGAACTACTAGATTTATTGAAAATCAAATATGAAATAATACCAAGTAAAGTAAACGAAACATTAGAAGAAGGACTTTCAATAATAGAACAATCAAAAAGATTAGCATACATAAAAGCAAAAGAAATCTTTAATAAAACAGAAGGAGACAGAATAATTATAGGCTCTGACTCAATGGTAATAAAAGATGGAAAAATTTATGGAAAGCCAAAAGATGAACAAGATGCAATAAATATGATAAAACAATTAAACAATTCATCACATCAGGTAATAACAAGTTTATGCGTAATGATACAAGATAATGGACAATTTAAAGAGTATTTAGATTACGATATAGCTAAAGTATATTTAAATGATATGACACAAAATGAAATTGAAAAATGGGTAAAGGAAGGAAAAGCACTAGATAAAGCAGGAGCATATGCAATACAAAGTGAATTTTGTATCTACGTAAATAAAATAGAAGGAAACTATACAACAATAGTAGGATTACCAATGCATAAATTGTACTCTGCAATAAAAGAATATATATATTTGTAATAATATATTGATAATAGAAAATTTGTGTTTGTATAAGAACCCTCAGTCACTGCGTGACAGCTCCCTTAAAT
>CARPYP010000033.1 GCA_949045875.1 uncultured Clostridia bacterium
AATTTTTAGGGCTTATGTTTAAAAAATTTTGGGACATTTTCAAAAATCATTGACAGTATTTAAATATTAAATCATCCCTAATACTGGAAATATAACATTTCTATAATATTTTACAATTGTCAATAAAATTAAAATATTCATTGCAAAATGTATTAATTCGTGGTATTATATTGTAAACTAAAAGAGAATAGAGGGATATGAATGATAGATTTAAAATTTTTAAGAGAAAATCCAGAAATAGTAAAAGAAAATATAAAAAAGAAATTTCAAGAACATAAACTAGAACTAGTTGACAAAGTAATTGAATTAGATAAGAAAAACCGTCAAATAACCATGAAAGATGATGAATTAAGAAACCAGAGAAATACTTTAAGCAATGATATTGGTAAATTAATGCGTGAAGGAAAAAAAGAAGAAGCAGAAAAAATAAAAGAAAAAGTAAAAAAAATAAATGAAGAATTGATTGAAAATGAAAAAAAGGAAGTAGAATATGCAAATAAAGTAAAAGAAATAATGATGAAAATTCCAAACATAATGGATGATTCTGTTCCAATAGGAAAAGATGACAGTGAAAATGTAGAAAACGAAAAGTTTGGAGAACCAGTAGTTCCCCAATATGACATTCCATATCATGCAGACATAATAGAAAAATTAATGGGACTAGACAAAGAAAGTGCAGGAAGAACAAGTGGAACCGGATTTTATTATTTAATGGGAGATGTAGCACGACTTCACTCTGCAATGATTGCCTATGCGAGAGACTTCATGATAAATAAAGGCTTTACTTACTGTTTACCTCCATTCATGATACATTCAGACGTTGTAAACGGAGTAATGTCATTTGAAGAAATGGAAGCCATGATGTATAAAATAGAAGGAGAAGACCTATTTCTAATAGGAACATCAGAACACTCAATAATAGGAAAATTCAAAGGGCAAATCGTAAAAGAAAAGCAACTACCTATATGTCTAACATCATACTCACCATGCTTCAGAAAAGAAGGCGGTTCACATGGACTAGAAGAAAGAGGCCTATATAGAGTACATCAATTTGAAAAACAAGAAATGATAGTACTATGCAAACCAGAAGAACATATGGAATGGTACAATAAAATGTGGAAATATACAGTAGAATTTTTTAGAAGCTTAGATGTACCAGTAAGAACACTAGAATGTTGTTCAGGGGACTTAGCAGACCTAAAAGTAAAATCATGTGATGTAGAAGCATGGAGTCCAAGACAACAAAAATACTTTGAGGTTGGAAGTTGTTCAACCTTAGGAGATGCCCAAGCAAGAAGATTGGGCATAAGAATGAAGACAGAAAAAGGTAACAAACTAGTATACACACTAAACAACACAGTAGTAGCGAGTCCAAGAGGATTAATAGCAGTAATAGAAAACAACTATAAACAAGACGGTTCAGTAAAAATACCAAAAGCACTAGAGCCTTATATGGGTGGACTAGAAGAAATAAAACCAAGACAGAATTAAATATAGGGGCGGCTCTTTGGGCGTCCGTTGGAACAAAATGATTACATAGAATTTATGAGAAAAGATAGAGAACTAATAAGGAGCAAATTATGATAATAAAAAATCCCAAATTTGAAATATCAGCAGTAAGTCCAAAGCAATATCCAAAAAATTATTTACCAGAAATAGTACTTGCTGGTAAATCAAATGTTGGTAAATCCTCATTTATAAATACATTAATAAACAGAAAAAATTTAGCAAGGACAAGCTCTGCACCAGGTAAAACAAGGCAAATAAACTTTTATAATATGGACGATTTATTTTACTTTGTTGACTTACCAGGATACGGATATAGTAAAATGTCAAAGGAAGAACAGTTAAGAGTAGGTCAATTTATTGAAAAATATTTATCAATAAGAGAAAATATAAAACTAATAATTTTAATATTAGACATAAGGCATAAACCAACAGAAGATGATAAATTAATGTATAATTATATAAAAAGCACAAACATACCATTTATAATAGTTGCCAATAAAGCAGACAAAATAGCAATAACAAAAGTAGATGAAGCAGTAGAAGAAATAAAAAGAGAACTAAAAATAATAGCAGGAACAGTAATAATGCCATTTTCATCAGAGAGAAAAATTTATTCAGAAAAAACATGGGAAGAAATTAGAAATATAATTATAGAATAAATCTTGAAAAATGGAGGGAAGAAGATGAAACTAAATACTGACAAAGAAGAACTAGCAGAAAACAAAGTTTTAATATTATACATATTATCAAAAATAAATAGAACTGTAACGAACTCTGAGCTATTAGAACTAGTACAATCAATAGAAGAAATAAACTACTTTTACTTTCAACAATTTTTAATAGATTTAAAAGAAAATAGATATCTATTAGAATATGAGGAAGAAAAGAAAAAATATTATGTAATAACAAATTCTGGTAGAGAAACAGTAAAACTCACGATAGATATGTTACCGGGAGCAATAAAAGACAAAGTAGACGAAACTTTAAAAAATACAATGAAGAAAATAGAAAATGAAGAAGCGGTATATGCAGACTTCTTTCCAAGTAAAGAAGATGAAATAATGATAAAATGTGGAATAAAAGAAAGCAACAAAAAGATATTTGAAGTACAAGTATTTTCAAGTAGCAGAGATAACACAATAAAAATAATAGAAAATTGGAAAAAGAACGCAACAACAATATACCCTAGAATTGTAGAAATGCTAAATAGAGGTTAGATTTAGATAATAGAAATTCTAAATCTAACCTTTAAATATAATTTATAGATATTCTTTAAGTTTTGTAACAGTATTTTCTTGAAGAGTAACAAAATCATTTAAAGTTTGTTTAATATTTGTTTCAACAGAGGGATTATTATTAAGAAGACGTCTACCCTCAATAATACCCATAGTATTACCTTGAATTAACAATTCAGAAATTTTAGAAGGACTTTTATCATTAATAGTATTCATCTGAACACCCATCCAAGTCATCATATCATTCTTAAAATTAGAATTAGCTGGAACCTCACCATAATCATTATACAAATCTGTAACACGAGTCAAAATATCCTCGTATTGATTATATTGGGTACTCAACTCTCTTTTAAAGCCATCATCTGTAACCTTATCAGACACATAAGAAAGGGCATTTATTCCCATTTGAGCGCCTTTATGCAACTCCTTTAAAACTTTTAAATTTGGGTTATTATCCATTTACAATCATTCCTTTCTAAAGCAGGCATAAAATCATCATTGAAAAATCTCTTTTCAATCATACCTCCAGAATATTTAATAAATATATTATAAGCAAAAGATAAAAAAATATACGAAATTTTAATATTAAATGTCTGACTATAAACAGATTTCACCGATATTATTTCTGACAGGATAAAAGAAAAGTTTAAATAGGAACAAAACTTCGAGAAAGCATTAAAAGGTGATTGTAAATATGATATAAACTGGAAAACATTAAATTTGTTAGATTTGCAAAATACAAAAAAATGTGATATATTAACATAATAACGTTAAATTACGTTATGCAGAAACCATTATAAGATTTATAAGGAGGAATAACAAAATGAAAGAACTGTGCAACGAATTTGTCTTTTGGGATGAAAGAGGAGTAATATTTGAGGTAAAAGCAGCAAAAGGAAAGCTCCTTGAAATTTCAATTGGAGCAGATGGTAAGGGAAGTATGAAAGAAGTATCTGTCGTTGATGATACCAATTTAGAACTCCCATCAATATCAGCAGGGGAATATGCAGAGGTTTTATCTATGTATACTGATAAGGATGGAAACAAAGCTGTCGTTCCACAAGGATGGACAGTATCTGGAGTAGCAAGTGAGAATGTAATTTGGGGCAAAGATATTGGACTGGTTATTTATTACATCCCAAAGGAGAAAGTAAGTGGTATTGACTGGAAAAATAAGTCTAAAGTCAATGGACTTATGAAGACCTATGATCAGTTAGTATGGATCCCTATCAATATGCTATCAGATACAAGTACACTTGATGGAATTCATTTCAACGAAAAATTCGGAAGAATGAATTATCGGAATGAGGAATTTTCAGAAAGTGAATATAATGAGCCATTAGTAGGAGAACTGCTTGGAACGAAGAAAAGTATTGATACATATGGAGGATGTTATATTACTCGATATAAGGTTTCAAAAGACAAAAAGACTGGAGAACCGAGATCTATAAAAGGTGCATATCCTTGGGCAGAGATTGACTTTCAAACTGCAAAAAATGTTGCAGCTACTATGTCAAAGAGTGAAAATCTCATTAGCCATTTGACGTATGGAGCTGAATATGATACGAGAATTAAATGGACAATTGAGACAGGAACAGTAACTAGAAGAGATATTGCAGAAGACTCGACGAGGTTGGGTAACTATCATAATAACAAAGAATATCCGAATAAGATAGTAAAAACTGGTGAAGATGGCTGCATAAATATGATTTATGGATTGACTGGTAATATGGACGAATGGACACAAGAAAGCAAAAATTCACATCGTGTTATCCGTGGTGGATTTTATTATAATGCAGGGTTCGATTTTCCTGCTGCCTGTCGAAATCAATTAGATCCGAAAGACTGCTACTATGTGACTGGTTTTCGTGCCACGTTTATATTAAAAGTTGCTATCTGACACTGTAAAAGTGATTTAATCTTATCATATCCAAGCACAGACAGAGGGGGAGAACTTTGAGATTTCAGAGTTCCTCCTTCTTTTTTATATTCTTAGGAAAGTAATCACGGAGTGGTTACTTTCCTTAGAAGATAATTATGCGGATTATTAAAATTGCTTTGCGGTTTCCACCGCTTAGCAATTCTTAAAATTCGTTTTTTTAATAGGAGTTGAGTCTGACTATAAACAGATATTCACCGATATTGCTTCCGATAGAATACGAGAAGAATTTAAATAAAAGTTATAAAAAGAATTGCATAAATCAGCTATTTTATGCTAAAATAAATGAGGAGGAGAAAAAATTGAGTGAAGATCTATTAAAAATAGAAATTATAAAAGAATATATAGCAAATAGAAAAGTAGATTGGACAAAGCATTGTTTAAATAGACTAAATCAAAGAAATATACAAATATCTGATGTAAAGATAGCAATTAATAATGGGAAAATAATAGAGTATTATTATGATGATTATCCATATCCAAGTTGCTTAATACTAGGGTATGACATAGATAATAAGATAATACATATAGTATGTGGAATGAGTGAAGATAAAGTTCATATGATAACTGCATATTATCCAGATGCTAACAGATGGGAAGATGATATGAGAACAAGGAGGGAAAAATAATGAATTGTTTTATATGTAAAGGAAATTTAGAAGAAAAAAAAGTAAACTATGTAGTTGATTTAGAAGATACAATTATTATTATTAAAGGTGTTCCAGCAAGAGTATGTACTCAATGTGGAGAACAATACTTTGACGATGAAATAGCAGAAAATATAGAAAGAATTGTAAATCAATTAAAGCAATTAGCAACAGAAATAACGATTGTAAATTATAAAGAAAAAGTTGCATAAAAAAACACCACCTACGGCACATTTGTACTTTCAGTAATTCAATAAAATAATAGCGAAAAATTACGTAAAAGTAAATAGTTAAAAAGTTCTAAAATTTCATTAAATATATTGAAATTTTAGAACTTTTTATGTGTAAAGATAGAAAATGAAAAATTGAATGATAGGTTCATGCAATACAATCCCAAAACTCCAGAGGAGAAGAGAGTAAAGACCAGTATAATCAAGGCAAAGGAAATAGGAATGAGAAATAATAGCGTTTTAAATGAATTGTCGTTAGATAAATATAGGATAGCATTACAAAGAGCAATAGACATATATCGTACAAAAGGTTATGACGAAGAATGGATTGCAAAAAGAATAAAATCAATTCAAGAAAGAAAAAAGTTATATCCAGTAAAAGAAAATAGCAATAAAAAAATAAAAATTACCAAAGTTATAAAAAGTGATGTAGGGGCGCACAGTGTGCGTCCGTGTGACATGATATGATGTTTATCTAATAATTTCCCTCCAATAAATTAACATAAAAACTATAATATGCATAAAATATGAACATAAGGAGGTAAAATAAATGGGGAAATATATAATTCAAGGTCGGAAATAGGCTTTCAGGAGAAATGAGAGTATCAGGTTCAAAGAATGCTGCACTACCAATAATTGCTGCAAGTATATTAAATGGTGGATTAACTGAATTACATAATGTACCAAATATTTCAGATATAAAAATAATGTTACAAATTCTTGAAAAATTGGGTTGCAAAGTTGAGCATGATAGTGATAAAATAGTAATAAATTCAAAAGATATAAATTCATTTGAGATACCAGCTGATTTAATGCACAAAATGAGATCATCTGTAAGTATAGTAGGAGCGCTAATAGGAAGATTCAAAAACTGTACCTTTACATATCCAGGGGGATGTGATATCGGAAAAAGACCTATTGACCTACACTTAAAAGCATTTGAAAAGCTTGGAGTAAATGTAAGAATGAAAGAAACGAATATAAGATGTATAGCTGAAGAAATGAAACCATCTGAAATTATTTTAAATTTTCCAAGTGTTGGAGCTACTGAGAATATAATGTTAGCATCAGTTTTTATAGATGGAGTTACAATAATAAAAAATGCAGCTAAGGAACCAGAAATAGAAGATTTACAAAATATTCTAAATAAAATGGGAGCTAATATAAAAGGTGCAGGAAGTGATACTGTAAAGATTACAGGAGTAGACCACTTAGAAAATGTAAGTTACAGTGTAATGCCAGACAGAATAGAAGCAGGAACTCTATTATGTGCTGTTGCAGCAAACAATGGAAGCATAAAACTAATAAATACTGAACCTAGGCACATGGAAAAAACATTAGAAAAACTAAAAGAATGTGGTTGTGATATTAGTATAGAAAAGAACCAAATATCATTAAAAGCACCAGAAAAACTTTCTTATGTAGATATAAAGACAGAACCATATCCAGGGTTCCCAACAGATATGCAATCAATATTTGTTGCAACACTAATAAAATCAGATGGAACATCATCTATGGAAGAAAACATATTTGAAAATAGGTATAAATATGTTTCTGAGCTAAAGAAAATGGGAGTAGATATTATACAAGAAGAAAGAAAGATAAAAATAACAGGAGTAAAAAATGTAAAAGCTACAAATGTAAAGGCAATGGATTTAAGAGGAGGAGCAGCCTTAGTTATTGCTGCTTTACAAGCAAAAGGAATAACTGAAATTTCAAATATAGAGTATATATTAAGAGGGTATGAAGACCTAGACGAAAAATTAAGAAAATTAGGAGCAAAAATAAAAGTAGAAGAAGGTGAATAAATGCAAAAAAAATCCAGAGATAAACATAGAACTAAGAAAAACAAAAATCCTAAAATCGAAAAAGAAAAAAGAATTAAAAGATACAAAATTATAAAATTAATATTTAAAATTTTAATTTTTATAGCATTATTAACTGGATTAATAGTATATGCATTTACATCACCTATGTTTAATATAAATGAAATTAGAATATTAGGAAATGAGAAATTTTCAAAAGAAGAATACTTAAACTTATCAGAATTAAAAACAGGAGGAAACATATTTAACTTTAGAAAATCAGAAATTATTTCCAATATAAAAACTAATGGATATGTAGAAAGCGTAAAAATAAAAAGAAAATTACCAACCAAAATAGAAATAACTATAGAAGAAAGAACACCAACATATTTAATATCTTTGGAAGAAGAACAGTTTGCATATATAAATAACCAAGGATATATTTTAGAAAAATCAGAAATTAAATTACCTTTAGCTATAATAACAGGAATATCGACCAAAACAGAGAATATAATAGAATGTAAAAGGCTAGAAAACGAAGACTTAGAGAAATTGCAAAATGTAATACAGATAATGGATTCAATGAAAAATATAGAAATAAACGAAGAATTAAGTAAAATAGACATTACAAATAAATCTAATTACATTCTAACATTTGAACAAGAAGCGAAAGAGGCATATTTAGGAGATGTAAGTAATTTGAGTAGTAAAATTTTATATATGAAATGTGTATTAGAGGAACAACAAGGAATACCAGGCACCATATACTTAAATCAAGAACAAGTTTATTTCTCTCCAAAATAAATAAAACTGTAGAGGAAAATTCATAATATATTACATTATGTAATAATTCCAAATACCAGAAATTTAAATTGATATACAAACAGTAGGGGCGGCTTTGCGTGAGAATTTTGCATAGCAAAATTCGCTCATCCAAAGGCGTCCGCTAAAACAATAATATATTTAATTAGATTATTAGAATATGAAAGGAAAAATGGAATATGAACAAAAAGCAAATAGCAATTACATTAGGGGTAATGTGTATATTATTAACTAGCGGAATTATAATCCAGATAAATACAATCAAAAAGAATTCAATTCCAAATAGTATAAAAACCTCTAATAATGATTTAAGAGATGAAGTATTAAAATGGAAAGAAAAATATGAAAAAGCATATTTAGATTTACAAGAATCTGAAAATAAACTTGAACAAGTAAGGCAGGAAGCAAGTAAAGACAATAACTCATTTGCAGAAATGGAGCAAGAATTAAAATCTATGAATTCATTATTAGGACTAACAGACTTAACAGGAGAAGGTATAATAATTACAGTAGCAGATAATGATAATGCAAATATAAAAGATGAGGACTTAAAGGATGAATTAGTACATAATACAGATATAATAGAATTAGTAAATGAGCTAAAAAACACAGGAGCAGAAGCAATTTCAATAAATGGACAAAGAGTAGTATCTACAACTGCAATTGATTGTGTAGGAGCAGTTATAACAGTTAATGGAGTAAAGATAAATTCGCCTTTCACAATATCAGCAATAGGAAATAGAGAAAGACTAAATGGAATAACAAGACCAGGTTCATATATAGAATTTATGGAAGAAGATGGGATAGTAGTAGAAGTAAAAAAATCATCAGAAGTTACAATTCCAAAATATAATAAGGTAATGAATGCAAAATACATGTCAATAAAAAAATAAATTGGAAATGGAAGGACGGAACTTTTATATGAATGATAAGAAAAAAATATTTAAAATAGATAAAAGCAAAATGCCAGTTTCTATAACAATAGGTATTATGTGTTTTATTATTGTTTATATAATGTGTATACAATTTAAAACCGCTGGTAGCATTGAAGAAGCAAACATCGAAACCATGAGAGAAAACGAACTAAGAGAAGCATTAGCGAATTGGAAACAAGAATATGAAGATGTAGACAACGAATTACAGAGTAATAAAAATAAAATAAAAGAATATCAAGATAAAATTGTATCAAATGATGAAGCAGGTGAATTATTAGAAGAAGAATATAAAAATGCAAAAATGTTATTAGGACTCACAGAGGTACAAGGTACAGGAATCATAATAACTTTAACAGACAATATTGAAGCAAAGTTTACATCTGAAGAATTAATGGATTTAATAAATGAACTAAACTCAGCTGGAGCAGAAGCAATATCAATAAATGACCAGAGAATAGTATCAATGAGTGATATATTTGATGTGGGCGAATTTATTATGATAAACGGAAAAAGAGTAACATCTCCTTATATCATAAAAGCAATAGGGGATTCAATGTACTTACAAAGTGCACTAAGCATAAAAAATGGTTATTTAGATAAATACAAAACAGATGGATATACAATATCTATGACAACAGATAATAATGTAACAATAAATAAATATGAAGGTGAAATGACACTAAACTATGTAAAATAGAAAGGATGATAAAATTGATAGTAATAGCTATAATACTAGGATGTTTAATAGGAGCGATATTAGGAATTAACGCACCAGTAATCTCATATACATATTCAAAATATTTAGCAATAGCAATTGTTGCAGCCTTAGACTCAATATTTGGAGGGATATCTTCAACATTAAAGGGAAATTTTGATTTCAAAGTTTTTGTATCAGGATTTTTTGGAAATGCAATTTTATCAATGCTATTAACATTTTTAGGGGACAAATTAAATGTAGACATATATTTAGCGGCAATAGTAGTATTTGTAAACAGGATGTTTTTAAATTTAACTATAATAAGAAAATACTATATTGAAAAAATATGGACAAAGACAAAAGAGGTCAAAAAAGTAGACTAAAATTGTAGAGCTAAGTAATATCAACACACACCGATTTTATTACAAAAGTGTTGCAAAAATATTACAAAAATATTACGAGTTTCTATTGACTTTTTTTAAAAAATATTATATTCTTTAGAGCGTAGAAATTATATAAAATTGGAGGAGAAAAAATTGGCAATAGGTGATATAATTGTCGGCTTAGATATAGGAACTTCAAAGGTATCTGCTATTGTTGGAGAAGTTAATAATTTCAATCAAATAGAAATAATTTCATCTATAAAAACAAAATGTAGAGGAATTAAAAAAGGAAAAATTATTGACGAAGATGAAGTTGCAGAATCAATAGCCAAGACAATTCAAGATGCAGAAGAAGAAGCCAATTTAAAGATAAACTCTGCTTATGTCACAGTTCCAGGTAAATATGTAACAATAGTACAAAATTCAGCCACAAAGGAAGTTAAGGACAAGTATGCAGGAATATCAATAAAAGATGTTGGTGCAAGTATGATGTTAGTAAAAGATATAGAAGTGCCAGATGGAAAAACAATAATAGATGTTGTACCCGAATGCTTTAGACTAGACAATGGAGAAGCAGTACAAGATCCGATAGGAGCATTTACAAGTAGTCTTACAGTTGAAGCGCAAGTAATATTATTAGACAAAGAATATTTAAAAAAAATATCTTCTATATTTAGAAAAGCAGGAATAGAAAAAATAGATGGACTAGTTCCAATAACCCTTGCAGAGAGAAATTTGGTTTTAGACAGAAATGAATTAACAGACAATATTATGTTATTAGACATAGGAGCAGGAAACGTAGACATAGGAGTATTTGAGGGAAATAAATTCGTATATACAAACACTATTCCAGTAGGAGGAGACACAATTACAAAAGACATATCTTTAGTATTAAATATTAGTGAAGAGGAAGCAGACAAACTAAAAAGACAATATGGGCTTGCTCTAAAATCTTTTATAGACAATGATAATGAAATTTTTTTAAGTACATATACAGGAGAAGCAAAAACAAAAACAATTAGGAGTTCAGAGTTAATAGAAATTATAGAGGCAAGAATTGAAGAAATGTTTGCTTTAGTAAATAAAGACATAATGCTTCAAGGAATAAAACCTAGAATAAATAATGTAGTGCTAACAGGACAAGGGATAGCAAATATTAACAAAAGTGATGTAGCAGGGAAAATCATACTAAACATACCCGTAAAAATATCAACAGGAAGACTAGTAAGTACAATTAGGCCAAGCTATAGGACAGCATATGCACTAGTTAGATATATTGCATCAAAGCCATTTGCAAAATCAGTCTCAAGTTCAATAGACACATCAAAAGAAGAAAATATTTTGAAAATGGTTTTTGAAAGAATGAAAGAATTCTTTTATAGTTAATTAGAGGAGGAAAAATAATGTTAGAATATAATGATGAAGAATTAATTAGAGGAAATGAAGGAAGTGCAGTAATCAAAGTAATAGGAGTTGGTGGCGGAGGAAACAATGCTGTCAATAGAATGATTGATGCAGGAATAAAAGGAGTAGAATTCATAGCAGTAAACACGGACAAGCAAGCACTACAAATCTCTAGGGCAGGTGCAAGAATACAAATAGGAGAAAAAATAACTAGAGGATTAGGAGCAGGAGCAGACCCTAATGTAGGAGCACAATCAGCAGAAGAAAGCAAATCAGAAATAGCAGAAGCGCTACGTGGAGCAGACATGGTATTTGTCACAGCTGGAATGGGTGGAGGAACAGGAACAGGTGCAGCACCAACAGTTGCGGCATGTGCAAAAGAAATGGGAATATTAACAATAGGAGTTGTTACAAAACCATTTACATTTGAAGGAAAGAAAAGACTTTCACAAGCAGAAAGAGGAATTGAAAGTTTAAAAGGAAAAGTAGATACATTAGTAGTAATACCAAACGATAAATTATTACAAGTAATAGACAGAAAAACATCAATAATAGATGCATTTAGAATGGCAGATGATATATTAAGACAAGGTGTACAAGGAATATCAGACTTAATAGCAAATCCAGGACTTGTAAATCTAGACTTTGCAGATGTAAAAACAATAATGTTAGACACAGGAATGGCACACATGGGAATAGGTAGAGCATCAGGAGAAAATAGAGCAGAAGACGCAGCAAAACAAGCAATACAAAGTCCATTACTAGAAACATCAATAGAAGGAGCAAGAGGAGTAATTATAAATATAACAGGTTCAAGCTCTTTAGGACTACAAGAAGTAAACACAGCAGCAGAATTAGTACAAAGAAGTGTAGATCCAGAAGCAAACATAATATTTGGTACAGTAATTGATGAATCACTAGAAGACGAATTATTAATAACAGTAATAGCAACAGGATTTATAGATGAAGAGCCAAGACAACCATTTTCAAAAATAGGAGTAGACCAAATTGTATCAAAAGCATGGGAACAAAAAGTTAATCCAATACCAGCATCAGTAGAAAGTTCAAATGGAAATTCAGGAGACTTAGACATACCATCATTTTTAAGAAAAAACAAAGGATTAAATAAATAGATTATATAACACTAAAAATAGTGGAGCTTTTAGCTCCACTATTTTTCTGGAAAAACACAATTAAATTTGTGTTTGTGGGGAGGATTTTAAAAATATAGATATAGATTTTAACATTGTTGTTATTATAAAATATGTATTTATCTGTAGGGGCACATTGCATGTGCCCATTGAAATTATAAGAATTTAAACATTTACATTTAATTATAAATATATTGCATATTCATTTATTATTCATTATTCATTAAAAATATATATTGGGCACATGCAATGTGCCCCTACACATGTAATTCTAATTTCTAACATCTATCTTCTAGAACAATAACCCCAAATTTATATTTAATATTTAATGAGATGTAAACTAATTATAAAAAAATCACTCTAAAAATTTTAATAATGACTATGAAAAAATGATAAATTGTGATATAAAATATAATTAAATACTAATAATAGGAGATGAATAAAATTGAAATATGTAGGAGAAAAGGACGAAAACGTAGAATATAGAAAAAGACCAGGAGCATATGCAATTATAGTAAATAAAGATGATGATAAAATAGGAATTGTAAAAAAGCCAACAGAAGAAGGGATAGAAAACTTTTATTTAGGAGGAGGAATAGAAGAAGGGGAAACAAAATTAGAGGCATTAAAAAGAGAAATGATAGAAGAAGCGGGATATACAATAAAAAATATTAAAGAATTAGGAGAAGTAGGTGAATTTATATTTGCAGGAGATAAAGGATATATAGAAGTAATAGCAAGTGTATATATTGCAGAATTTGATAAAAAGGTAGCAGAGCCAATTGAAAAAGACCATAATGTAATATGGGTAAAACCAGAAGAATATGTAGATAAAATGTTTAGAGAGTGGCAAAGATATATTATGGAAAAATTTATAGAAAAAAGGGAAGTATTAATCGTTTGAAAAAACACAAAACAGGAATAAGATATTTCAGACATTAATGTCTGAAATGTCTCATTCCTGTAAAAATCATACTAATTCCATACTCATTACATTTATCTATTGAATCTTGGTCACGTACAGAGCCACCTGGTTGAATAATTGCAGTTATTCCAGCATTGTGAGCTGCCTCAACACAATCATCAAAAGGGAAGAAAGCATCAGATGCTAAAACTGCACCCTTTGTTACACCAGGAGCAATAAGTTCTTCAGCATGTTCAAAACATTGTTTTGCTGCCCAAATTCTATTTACTTGTCCAGGTCCAATTCCGATTGTTTGTTTATCTTTAGCAATAGCAATACCATTTGATTTAACATATTTTACAACCTTCCAAGCAAACATCATATCTTCGAACTCTTTATCAGTAGGTTTTCTATCAGTAACAACAGTATAATCCTCCAATAACTTAGAATCTATAGTTTGAACTATTATTCCACCATTAATTTTTTTAATATCATAACTTCCCTCAGGTTGTTTAACTGTTATATCAGGTAATTCTAATAATCTTAAATTCTTTTTAGACTTTAGTAATTCTAATGCTTCTGGTGCAAAAGAAGGAGCAACAATAACCTCTAAGAAAATTTCCTTCATTTCTGTAGCAAGTTCCATAGTAACCTCACGATTTACTGTAACTATTCCACCAAATATTGAGGTTTTATCAGCACTAAATGCCTTTTTCCAAGCTGTATAAATATTTTCTTTATCACTACCAACACCACATGGATTTCCATGTTTACAAGCAACTACAGTTGGTTCATCAAACTCTTTTAATAGCTCTAATGCACCATTAGTATCATTTATATTATTAAAAGATAATTCTTTACCATTTAATTGTTTTGCAACGGTTAAAGAACCTGTACATTTTCCAATTTCTTTATATAAAGCGCCTAATTGATGAGGATTTTCACCATATCTCATTTCTTGTACCTTTTCATAAGTCAAAGTTAGTTCGTTAGGGAAAGAGGTGTCCTTTCTTTCCTTTTTTAAATAATTGCAAATCATTGCATCATAATTTGCAGTATGTTCAAAAACTTTATTCATTAAGTAAAACTTAGTGTCAAGACTAACTTGTCCATTAGATTTTAATTCATCTAAAACTTTAGCATAATCAGAAGGATCTGTAATAACGCTAACATCCTGATAATTCTTAGCAGCACTACGTAACATTGTAGGACCACCGATGTCAATATTTTCAACACATTCTTCGCGAGTCACATTATCCTTTAAAATAGTAGATTTAAAAGGATATAAATTTACAACTACAAAATCAATAGTATCAATACCCAAATCATGTAATTGTTTCATATGTGTTTCTTTAGAACGCATAGCCAAAATGCCTGCGTGAACTTTAGGGTGTAAAGTTTTAACCCTACCATCCAAACACTCAGGAAAACCAGTAAGTTCAGAAATCTCAGTAACCTTTAACCCCTCTTCCATTAATTTTTTATAAGTACCACCAGTAGAAATAATTTCTATACCAAGAGCTTGTAATTCTTTTGCAAAATCAACAATACCTGTTTTATCAGATACACTAATTAGAGCCTTCATAAAATCATCCTTTCAATATTGTTTTTAATACATATATTATATCAGTTATTTTACAAAATGCAAGAAAAACGCACATAGGGGACGTAAAAAAATGTGTAAAAATTGTGGGTGTGGGGATGATTATCTGTTTAAAAAATTATAAAGGATTATAATTACATGTTGTAGGGGCGCACAGTGTGCGTCCGCCGAATTGTAGAAATTTTAAATTTATATTATTTATTTTAATATTAATTGAAACATATTAATGATTAATGTTTAATTTTCTATTATTTTACGGACGCCCAAAGGGCGCCCCTACAATGGATTGCAATATATTTGTTATCAACATAACGGTTTAAATTTCTGTGATTCAAGGGCACAGTGGTGTCATGTCCCTCTTCGAGCCCAGTTAAATTTGGCTCTGCCAAATTTATCGTAGGTATTCCCGCAAACGGTTCCCCTACAACGTATATTTATAATTTTATATAAATTTTAAAACATATAATCCTCCCTACAAACACAAATTTATTGTGAATTTATTACCACCTGAACTGTAGCAAAAATTGATTAAAATATTGCAAATCTAAAAAAAGTTATTTCGCATTTAAGAAATAACTTGACAAAAGAAAAATGAGATATTATAATTAGCATAGGTGATGAAAATGTTAAAAAGAGAAATTTATTTATCACGAATAAGAGGATTTTATGATTCTGATTTAATAAAAATTCTAGTAGGAATAAGAAGATGTGGAAAATCTGTAATTTTAAATCAAATAGCAGATGAAATAAAAGAAAAAGGCGTAGGTGAAGACCATATTATATATATAAACTTTGAAATGATAGAATATGAAGAACTACAAGATTACAAAAAATTGAACCAATATATTAAAGAAAGTGTTAAGGATAACAACACATATTATATCTTTTTAGATGAAATACAAAAAGTAGACAAATTTGAAATAGTAATAAATTCATTAAGAGTATCATTAAAAAATATAAGTATATTTATAACTGGCTCAAATAGCAAACTTTTATCAAATGAGCTTTCAACTGTATTGTCAGGAAGATATGTTCTGTTTAATATATATCCTTTAAGTTATAAGGAGTTTACAGAATTGACTAAAAAATCTCCTAAAAGTGATGAAACATTTTGGGATTTTGTCAAATGGGGAGGACTACCAAACAGAGTACAATTTACTGATGAGAATAATATAAAAGACTATTTGCATAGTGTTTTTGATTCAATTATTTTAAGAGATGTAGTAGAAAGACTAGGATTAAAAGATATAGTTTTATTTAATTTATTGTTACAATATGTTGTTGACACAACAGGAAGAGAATTTTCAGCAGACAATATTATAAAATATTTAAAAAGTGAAGGGAAATCAATATCTACTGAAACTTTATATATGTATTTAGATGCATTGTGTAAGGCCCTAATAATAAAGAAAATTTATAGATATGATATTCATGGAAAAGCAATATTAAAAACTTTAAATAAATATTATATGACAGATTTAGGAATAGCACAAATAAAGAATAATAACTTTGAAATTAATAAGAGCTTTGCAGTCGAAAATGTGGTATATAATGAATTACTAGAAAGAGGATATGAAATTTATATAGGTAAGACCAGAGAAGGAGAAATAGATTTCATTGCAACAAAAACAGATGAAAAATTGTATTTTCAAGTTGCATGCTCATTAGAAAAAGAAAGTATAAGAGAGAGAGAATTTGGTGCATTTAATGGAATAAATGATGATGTACCTAAATATGTACTTTCATTAGATAAAGGAGATTTATCAAGAAATGGAATTATTCATAAAAATATTATAAATTGGTTACTAGAAAAATAATACCAATGCCAATAGGGAGAACGCTTTAGTTAAGTACACTAAATAATTCTCCCCATAAAATAGCTTGTTTAAGCTGATATTCTTTTATTTAACATTTTTTCAATTACCATTGTTATATCTTCTAAACATACTGGAAAAGAAATTATACCAACACCTCTATAATATATATCTATTTCTTGTACCTTTTTACCATTAACTTTTTCTGCTTGATGAACAAGTATTTTTTCAATTAGTTCATTTAAGATTTCTGGTGTTAATTCAGTTATTTCAGTATATTTCTTAACATTAGATATAAACTGTGTTAAATCGTTTGTTTTCTTTTCTGTATTGTTTATTTGCTTTGATAACTGGTTAATTTTTAATTTTAATTCTTGTTGTTCCTTATCATAATTAAAAGATAAGTTCCTAAATCTTTCATCTGTTAGCTTT
>CARPYP010000034.1 GCA_949045875.1 uncultured Clostridia bacterium
ATATAAACATGGGATGTCCAGCACCAAAAGTAGTAAAAAATGGAGATGGAAGTAAATTATTATTAAACTTGAAATTAGCAGGGGATATAGTATCAGCAGTAGTAGAGGAATCAAAGCATCCTGTCACTGTAAAATTCAGAAAAGGTTGGGATGAAAAAACAATAGTAGCAGAAGAAGCAGCAAAAATATTTGAAGAAGCGGGAGCATCAGCAATTACTATTCATGGTAGGGCAAGAACTCAATATTACTCAGGTAATGCTGATTTAGAGATAATAAGGAAAGTCAAAGAAGCAGTAAAAATTCCTGTAATAGGAAATGGAGATATAATAGACGGAGAAAGTGCACTAAGAATGTTTGAAGATACAGGAGTAGACGGAATTATGATAGGAAGAGCAAGCATAGGAAATCCATACATATTTAAAGAAATCAGGGAATATTTACAGGGAAAGAAATCACAAGAGATTACAAAGGAAGAAAAACTAGCTACAATGTTAAAACATATTAATTTAGCAGTAGAAACTAAAGGCGAAGACATTGGAATAAAAGAAATGAGAAAACATTTATCTGCATACATTAAGGGGTTACCCAAAAGTGCAGAAGCAAGAGAGAAAATAAATAAAATTGAAAACAGAGACGAAGTAGAAAAATATATAAAAGAATATTTTGAGAAATTATAATACATTGTATAGAAAAAGGTTCAAGAGCAGGAACCTTTTTCTAATTTATGCACAAAAATTGCCGAATGAACATATTAAATCGTATAGATTTAATATCTAAAAATCGTGTAAAAGTAAATACCAGAATATTATGTAACACGATTTTTGAAAAATCAGGAGGTAATATCAATGAAAAACAAAAAAATTATATTTATTTCAATAATTTTTATTATTTTTATAATAATAATTTCTTTTTTTAATTATAAAAAACAAAATTCAGGAAACAATATAAGTAAATCAATTACAGATTATAAACAAAATATTTTAAATATTAGTTCATATGAAGCAACAATATCAGTAGAAATATATAGTAACAAAAACACAAATAAATATATAATAAAACAATGGTATAGTAGTCCAAACATTTTTAAGCAGGAAGTTCAAGCACCAGAGAATATAAAAGGACTTATTACAATATATGATGGTTCAAAACTAGAGATACAGAATACAAACTTAAATCTATCAAAAATATATAATGATTATAATTGTTTATCAAACAATATATTAAGTCTAAAAAGTTTTATAGAAGAATTAAAGGTAAATACTTCAGAATGTTTAGAATCAGAAAATGAGATAATATTAGAGGTAAAACCTAAAAATAAATATGCATGGTATAAAAGACTTAGTATAAATAAAACAACAGGAAAGCCAACTAAAATGGAAATATTGGATGAGAACAAAAATAGGTTGGTTTACATATTATATAATGAAATAACAATTAATAATACAATTAAATAATAATAATGTAAGAAAAAATTATACTTTACTATCAAATAAAACAACTAATATTAAAATATCAGAACAAACCGTAATAAATTTACAGAGTAAATTTCATGCGGACTAATATTGTAGAAACTAAAAAACTCTATAATATTAAAAAATACTAAACTAAAATGTAATATCAGGAGTGAGAAATAATGATAGTTAAAAGAGGAGATATGTTTTACGCAGATTTAAGTCCAGTTATAGGTTCAGAACAAGGCGGAGTTAGACCAGTACTAATAATTCAAAACGATACAGGAAATAAATATAGTCCAACAGTAATAGCCGCAGCAATTACATCACAAATAGGAAAAAACAAATTACCAACACATATAGAAATAAGTTCTCGGGAACAGTGGGTTAAAAGCAGATTCGGTAATATTAACAGAGCAAATTAGAACAATAGATAAAAGTAGATTAAAAGAAAAAATAGGTCATATAGATGATAGTAATGTAATAAATAGAATAAATAATGCCTTAGGAGTGAGCTTTGGATTAGAATAGAATTTTAAAATTTATGGATGGAAGAATTAGTTTCCATCCATAAATTTTTATAGTATAGTTCTATTTTGAGAGTAGGAGAGAGTTTTTTTAGCACTTCAATTTTTTGATAATTTTTATTTCTTTATATAAATTATCAATCAATTCAAGTTTAGTATTTATAGCATTTTTATAATCCTCTAAAACATCTTTATAATTATCAAAATTCTCATTATGAGCAAATAACATCTTCATGCCATTTTCATAAAACTCTTTAGACTTTTGAGATTTTTTTTTATTTCTTTGAATATCAAACTCAGAAATTTGATTAAGTCTACTTAATTCATTTTTTAAATGACTAACATATTCTTTCGTAGAAGAAATTTCATATAAAGTATCATCTATTACAACTTTAAATAAACAACGTAAAACTTTTCTATTAACTTTTCCACGATTAGAATTAGACAATGCATCTAAAGCAACAATTTTAGAAGGCGGGGTAGCTTCTTTTATCAAATCCCTCAAAGTAGAAGAAATATTAACATGTGTAGTATAATGTCTTTTAGTAACCAAAGCATCATAAACATCTGCTATATGTATAATTTGAGAAGCATAAGGAATTTCTTTACCAGAAACTCCATTTGGATATCCAGAGCCATCCAGACATTCATGATGATATAAAGCACCTTCTGCAAATATTTTGAGTTTTGGATCTTTCATACATAAATTATAACCAAAAACAGTATGATTTTTAATAACTGTATACTCCTCATCAGTCAATTTTCCATCTTTAAACAAAATATTATGAGGAATAAAAATTTTTCCTATATCATGTAAATATGCACACATAGTAGCATATAAAATAAAATCTTTTTTGCAACCAAGATATTCACAAATACGGCAAGTCAAATTTGCAACATTCTCAGAATGTCTTTTAGTAAGATGATCCAAGTTATCAAGCAAAGCCAATTGATAACGCATAGTTTGATTAAGACTATAATTAGAAAGATTCATCGGACTATAAAAATCAAATTTAAAATTCGTTACCATCTTTAGTATCATTCCTTTCAGGACATAAATATAAAAGGATAATACCATTAAAACATAAAAAAATCAAGCATACAAATTATAAAAAGGGTATTGATTTTTTAAAACATTAATAATACAATAATAACATGCATAAACTGAGAATGAGAGAAGAGGGATATATAATGGTTATAATATTAGATGCTATGGGTGGAGACAATGCCCCAGATGCGACAATAAAAGGAGCCGTTAAAGCCATAAAAGAGATAGGAGAAAATACAGAAATACTACTAACAGGAAATGAAGAAATAATTAATTCAAGAGTAAAAGAACTATTTGGAAAAAGCACAATAGGAGAAATATCACCCAAAATAAAAATACATAATACTACTGAAACAGTAGAAATGGAAGATAAACCAACAGAAGCAATAAAACATAAAAAAAACTCATCAATGGTAGTTGGATTTAACTTACTAAAAGAAGGAAAAGGAGATGTATTTATTTCAGCAGGAAACTCAGGAGCATTACTTACAGGGGCGACACTTTTAGTAGGAAGAATAAAGGGGATAGACAGACCAGCATTAGCAGGAATTTTGCCATCATATCATAGTAGGCTATTATTAATAGACTCTGGAGCGAATACAAACTGTAAACCAATAAATCTATTGCAATTTGCACAAATGTCTACAATATATCTAAAAAATACATTTGGTACAGAAAAACCAGCAATAGGATTATTAAATATAGGAACAGAAGAAACAAAAGGAAATGAACTGACTAGGGAGTCATATAACTTATTAAAGGAAAAATCAGAAGAACTTGGAATTAATTTTGTAGGAAATGTTGAAGGAAGAGATGCATTCTCTGGAAAAATAGATGCAATAGTTACAGATGGATTTACAGGAAACATATTTTTAAAAGCAATTGAAGGAATAGGAAAACTAGTAAAGAAATCATTAACAGAAAGCTTAAAACACAATATATTATCTGTAATTGGAGCAATACCATGTATGCCAGCAATAAATAGATTTAAGAAAACAATGGATTATAAAGAATATGGAGGAGCGTTATTTTTAGGAGTAAAAAAACCAGTAGTAAAAGCGCATGGAAGTAGTGATGAATACTTATTTTATTTCACAATAAAACAAGCAGAGCAATTTGTAAATAACAAAGCAGTAGAAAGAATGATCGAAGAATTTGAAAAAATATAAAAAAAACCATTGACAAAAATAAAAATCTATATTATCTTGATATTGAATATTAAAATAACTAAAGGAGGAACATATAAATGGAAAACGATGAAATTTTTGAAAAGGTAAAAAAAATAATAATGGAGCAATTAAGTGTTGCAGAAGATGCTGTTACAAAAGAAGCATCATTTATAGATGACTTAGGAGCAGATTCATTAGATGTAGTTGAACTAATAATGGCATTAGAAGAAGAATTCGACATGGAAATTCCAGACTCAGATGCTGAAAAAATATCAACAGTAAATGACGTCATAGAATATATAAAAGATAAACAATAAAAAAATGCCATTTAAATGGCATTTTTTTATATAATAGCTATTGCCTTTAAGATTTCCTCATTTACATTTGGAAACTTAAAACGGCAGAAGAAAAGGTACAAAATAAAATATGATAAAACATTGACAAACCCATAAATTTATATATATAATAAGGAAAAATAAAGAAAAAACTAAAAAATAGGAAAAGGAGAGATAAATATGAACATTAAAGTAACAGGAAAAGAAGTAAAAGTTACTGATGCAATAAAAGACTATGCAGAAAAAAAACTAGACAGAATTGAAAAATATTTTGAAGGAGAAGAAATAAATGCAATAGTTACAGTAAAAGCAGAAAAGAACATACAAGTAGCAGAACTACAAGTAAATACAAAATCTGACATGTTTAGAGCTGTAACAGAACATGCGGATCTTTATGCTGCAATAGACAAAGATATAGATATACTAGAAGGACAAATCAGAAAATATAAAACAAAAAAAGACAAAATGAATAGAGACAACTCTTTAAAAATTAAAGAATCTTTATTTGTAGAAGAAGCAAAACCTATTGAAGACGAAATACTAAAAACATTATATTATGAAATAAAACCAATGGCACCAGAAGATGCAAAACTAAAATTACAAGAAAGACCAGGAAATAATTTCTACACATTTATAAATATAGACACCGGAAAAGTAAATGTAATTTTTAAACTAAAAGATAATAAGAATTATGGTATAGTTGAGCCACAAAGCTAAAAAATTCAAAATAAAATTCTTTTTTGAATTACATTATAAAACAAAAAATAAAAACATAATGGTTGCAGAAGTGAGAAAAAGAGTACAGGAAGAAAAGTTTTTCTTTCTGTACTCTTTTATGAACGGGGATAAAAAATGTGGCATTGCCTAATTTTACTTAAAGTCCGTTCTGTATAAATAGTATATATAAATATGTAAAGGAAAAATATATGAAAATAGGAATAGATATTGGTGGTAGTCATATTGCTATAGGATTAGTGGAAAGTAATGGAAAAATTTTAGCAAAAAAAGAAAAAGACATAAACACAGAAGACAAAAGTAATATAGAAAAATTTATAGAAGAAACCATAGCAGTATCCATAAATGAAATTTTAAGAAACAATAATATAAAAGCAGAAGACATAGAAATGATAGGAATAGCATGTCCAGGAACATCAAAAGATGGTATAATTGTAAAAGCAGAGAACCTTAAAATATACAATTTTCCAATTGTAGAGAAATTACAGAGGTACTTTTCTGCGCAAATAAAATTATTAAATGATGCAAAGTGCGCAGGATTATGTGAAAAGAAATATGGAGCATTAAGACAATATAAAGATGCTATTTTTATGTGTTTAGGAACAGGAATTGGGGGAGCAGTTTTCATGGATGGAAAAATGTTGAAACCAAAAAGATACCTAGGTATGGAACTAGGGCATATGACGATAGAAAAAGATGGAATAGAATGTAGCTGTGGTAGAAAGCGGATGTTTTGAAGTATATGCCTCAATGAAAAGACTAAGAGAAAAAATAGCAAGGAGACTAAACATATCAGAAGAATTAAATGGAGAAATAATATTTGAAATAGCAAAAAGGAACACAGAAAAAATAGAAGATATAGTAGAAGAATTTGCAAAAAACTTAGCAGAGGGAATAACAAACATAGTAAACATATTTGAGCCAGAAATAATATGTATAGGTGGAAGCTATGTATATCATACAGACATATTAGAAGAAAAAGTAAAAAAAGCATTAAAGGAAGCAAAAACATATAATAAAGAAACACCTCAAATAGTAACAGCGCAATTTGAGAACAATGCGGGAATAATAGGAGCAACACTATTGTAAAGTATGTAAAAGAGCAAAGCGAATTTTATAATACTTTACAGTATAATAGTGTATTTATAACACACTATTATTGTTAGGGACATAAAAAATACTCAAAATGTAGAATTAATATAAGAGTTATATAAATATATTAGAAATATTAAAGAAAATGTGAGTGAATTAATTAACGCTCATATTTTTTTATATTCTTAGGAAAGTAATCACGGAGTGGTTAGTTTCCTTATAAGATAATTATGGCGGAATTTAGATTTCGGTTTTTTATATTCTTAATCACTTTTTTGAATAAAATTAAAAGAAGAGAAGAATTATGTATGGATAAATTTTAAGTTATAACTAAATAAGACTACGGAAATAAGAAGTACATCCGTTATGAGTAAAAAAACATAGAAATAATCAAAAAATGTAACACAAATTTAATAATAATCTAAGATAAGAGGATGCGTAAACAAAAACAAAATACAGTAAAAATCACTATATTGAGAAAACAAAATAATTTTGCTATAGTATTAATTAGTAAAAGTTTGTTTCTTCTATCTAAAGATTAATAAAGGATATTTTAAAATATGTAAAAGTCTTGCTTAGTTACCATATTTATGCTATAATTAACTTATTATGACAACTTGAAAAGTTAATTGACATCATAAAAATAATCTAAAAAAAGATTATTAAAATATTGTCTTTAATGATTATAAAAAATTTAATAAGGAGGAAAAAAGATGAAATTAAAGAGAATAATTATTGTAATATTATTAACCACAATATGTATATCACAATTCTATTTTATTTCATTTAACAAATCTGTATATGCTGAGGATAATGTAGCCCAAAATAACAATGATACCAAATATCATTATAAGCAACTTACAGACTTATCAAAAAGTATTTATAATGGAATGTATGATATGTATGTTAAAGGAATTTTAAAAACAGGAACAGAAGATTATGATCTTACAGCAAATGGTCATATCACGCAATCACAACTTGAAAAATATAATAATGGAAATAAAGAATTAATGGATGCAATGTATGCAGCAAGATATGCATTCTATGCAGATCATCCAGAAATTTTTTATGTTAATTTTTCAGCTATAAGCATTAGAGTAACAAAAGATACAGAAGGAGAGTATCATGCTTATATTGGAGCTGGAAGATATGATGACTATTATATAGAAGGATTTACAAACACACAAGAAGTAGAAAGTGCAATTGGAGAATTTAATAATAGAGTAAATGAAATAGTAACAGGTGCAAGAAATATTACAGTAGAAGAAGGAAAAAATCTTACAACAGAACAAATAAAATATGTTCACAATGAGATAATTTATAATACTTCTTATAGATTAGAAGATGATTGTACACCAGGAAATGAATCACATTTGTCAACACCATATGGTACACTTGTAAAAAAACAAAGTGTATGTGAAGGATATGCAAGAGCATTTAAAACTATATTAGACAAATTAGGAATAACATGTATTCTTGTACAAGGTGCACACACTACAGAAGGAGAAGCAACAGAAGCACATATGTGGAACTATGTACAAATAGAAGAAAATGTAGAATCAAATGCAAGACAACTAGAAAAAGTTTGGTATGCAGTAGATTGTACAATAGATGATCCTTATGTACGTACACATGCACCTTCAGATAATAGTGAAGAAGAACCAGGAAACAATATTGTAGAGGGATTTGAAAATACAAGATATTTATTAGTTGGAGCTGTTACTATGAATGTAGAACATTTCCCAATTGAAGAAGTAGAATCAGCAGGTAATTATAAATTTGAATATCCAGAACTAAAAGTAGAAGATTATGGAATAGATACAGTCACAAACAAAGATGGATTAGTTGTAAAATATAAAAAAGAAGGAACAGAAACAGAGGAATATAGAGCAGGAGATTATTCTATAAGTTATAATGGAAAAGGTTATAATGGAGCAGCAGAAGACGGATATTATCTTATGATGAAATCTACCCAATATAGACCAGGAGATCAAATATGGGAAGAAAGTAAATGGGGATATTTAATTCCAGACCCAAGATTATATGTAGGAATAATAGATAATGGTGATCATATATACATATCAGTAGCAAATGCAGAATATACTGAATTTGCTGTAACTAATGTACCACCAGGAGATTATGAACATGATATAACATGTTTAACATATAAAGGAACAGAAGAACAAATTTTAGTACAAAGTGGAAGACTTTATAATCCAAGTGGAATATATAAGGCTAAACCATATATAAAACAACAATCACCATTACCAACAGCAACACTTACAGTTGGACCAACATATCATGTATCAGTTACTTATGATGATGATCTAGTATTCAAAGAGGGAGAAACAGAAGTAGGATATAAAATGACATCATCAGGAGCAACAGGAGCAGAAAAATCTACAATAACAAATTTTCAATGGGATGGAAAACGTACAATAACATTTGATTTAAAATTTAGTGAAATGTATGCAGATGATCAAGCTTCTTATTATATAAATATTACTGGATTAGTAGGAAAAAATAGTGGGAAAGCTCCAATGGAGATAACATATGGTGCTTACAACTTGATAGGGTGCTCTTTCAGTATGAACAAAGCTCGTAATTGGGAAGTATTTGGAAGACCAATATTACTTGAAGAAGAAGACTTATCAATGAAAGATTGGACAACAGCAAGTGGAGAAAAATTATCAGATAAATTGAAAAATAGAATAACACTTGTAGCAACTAAAACTACAGTTGAACAAGAAAAAGTAATGGATGATTTAGTAGAAAGTGAATTTCCAAATCAAGAAATAAAGTCAAGTCAAACTTATGACATATCATTAAATGTATGTAAAAAATATGTTGTAAAAACAGGACATAGACTAAGAGTAGCACTTGGATTTCCAGCAGGATATGGACCAGAAGATGCAGGAGTTACATTCAAAGCATATCACTTTATTAGAAATGATAAAAATGAAGTAGTAGGAGTTGAAGAAATTCCATGTGTTGTAACACAATATGGTTTAATAATCACATGTGACTCATTCAGTCCATATATGATTGCTGTAACCGATGATGATGGAAAACAAAACAAAGAAAAGGCAGTGATAGCCACAAGTTCAAAAGGTGGTAAAATCACAAACGCAAGTAGTGAAAAAGGAAATATCATTACACTATCAGAAAATGAAACAAAGACAATTACTATAAAAGCAGATAATGATTATGAAATTGAATCAGTAGTAGTTTGTGGAAAAACAATAGATATAACAAATAAAGAAACAATGGAAATCACAGTAAACTATAATGAAGTTACAAATACAAACAATATAATAGATGTTAATTTCGTATCAAAAGCAGTTGTAGCAAAAGATGTAGAAAGAGGAGAAACAGTAGTTCAACCAAAAGATACACCTGTAGAAGGAGAACCAGAAGAGCCTGGAAAACCAGAGAAACCAGGGGAACCAGAAAATCCAGGGGAACCAGAAAATCCAGGAGAACCAGAAAAACCAGGAGAACCAGAAAAACCAGAGGAACCAGAAGAAACAATAAAAAGTGAAAAATACTTGATAGAAGAAGGATTTATTTCAAAAATAGTTCTAGGAACAACAGTAAAAGAATTAAAAACTAAGGTAGAAGCATCTAAAGATATAATAATAAAAGACAAAAATGGAAATGCACTTGGAGAAAATGACAAGTTATCGACAGGTATGACATTACAAGTTGGGGACACTTTACAATTAACAATAATAGTAACAGGCGATATTGATGGAACAGGAGAAATTACCTTAACAGACCTTGCACAATTAAAATTACATTATATAGAAAAAGAGTCATTAACAGAAGCCAGTTTAAAAGCAGCAGACATAAACAATGATGGAAAAATAACCATAACTGATTTAGCGCAACTTAAATTAGTAATAGTAGATTTAATGGAATTAGAATAAAGGGGGAAAAATTATGAAAAGAAAAATAATAACATTAAGTTTAATTTTAGTAATAGTTACTTTAGTAAGTAATGTATATGCTGTATCTAAATGTAAGGTAGATTTAAAAACAGACAAAAGTGAATATAATAAAAATGATGAATTTACAGTAAATGTTAATTTATCAGATATTCAAGATGAAAAAGGGATTATAGCAGTAGGAGGAACATTAGAATATGATAAAAACAGTTTAGAATTAGTAAAAATGGAAGCACAAGGAAAATGGACTAAACCTTCATATAATGAAGCAAATGGAAAATTTGTTACAGATAGAGATAATAGTTATGCAACAAAAGGTGAAACTTTATTCAAAATTACTTTTAAAGTAAAAGAAGAAAGTAAAAAAGATATTACAATAACATTAAAAGATATCTCAGCATCAAATGGAAAAGAAGATATAAAAACAGATAATGTAAGTAAAGTTATCACTATAAAAAATGCTACTGTACCAGACACAAAACCAGGAGATAATAATGATGGAAATAATGCAGGAAATAATATAGGTAACAATGTAGGTAATAATGCGGGTAACAATGTAGGTAATAATACAAGTAATAACAACTCTATATATAATAACAAAATACCACAAGCAGGAGAAAATAACACAATGATAATATTTTGCATAATAATATTAATTGTAATTGCAACAACTTATTTCATGAAAATAAGAATTATTAATAAAAAAAGCAAAAAGGAGTTAACAATAGGAAAGCACTCAAAACAAAGTAAACACTAAATTTTAGGTGAATTTATATAATATCTATGTTAAAAATCCATTAAAGATATAATAAAATGTAGAAAGAAAAAAATGGAGGATTTATTAAATGAGAAGGAAAATAAAAAATAATAACAGCAAAATTAAATATATACTCACAATAAGTATTTGTTTTGTAGTATTATTATTAATATTTTTATTAACACAAGAAAATATAATGAATGGTACTTATACAGTTTTAGCAAATGAAAGTGATTTTTGTTACTTATCAGATATACCTTATGATACTAGACAATCAAAACCAGGTTGGGGAACTATACATATAAATGAAACAGATGGTGGAGCAAATTTTTCGGTAAAAATAGAAGGTGCTTTGTATAGTTTTGAAAAGGGTATATGGGCACATGCAAGTTCTAAAGTAGTATATGATTTAACAAATTATAGTGATTATGACTATTTAACTACATATATGGGAGTAAATAATACTTCTGGTAATAGAGGTAATGGTGTTAAATTTTACATATACACATCAACCGATGGAAGCAATTGGGAACTAAAGACAGAAGAAAATCCACCTGTAATTAAATCAGCTGACAATGCAATATTTGCCAAAATAGATATTAAAGGTGCAAAGTTTTTAAAATTAGAAGCTAATGATAATGGATCAAATGGAAATGACCATTCTGTTTATGTAGATGCTAAATTAATTAAAGAAACATATAAAGAACCAGGGGAAGAATTAGTTCCATCAATTGACGAATTAGATAATAAAATAAAAACAGAATTTGCAAATGCAGATTTAACAAATCCTGAATATGAATTAACGCTACTTAAAAGAGAACTAATTAATAGAGTAGGTAATTATGCTTTAAAAAGATTTTTAGGTGAAAGTGAGCAAAATACTAACACATATGTATGGTTAACAAGTAACTTAGATGTTCTAAGATTATATATGCTAGGGGGAACACCAGAAGGTGGAAGTTATTATAATTCATTAACACAACTTTCTAGACTTTATGATGAATATAGTAATGACTTTACAAATAGTCAAAGAATACAAAATGACTGGTGTCCAGCAAATATGACCAAAGGTGATTTGTATAAAAAAATGGCAATTTCACTTTCTTTAACACATTCACAAAGAGTTGGCTTATGGATGCAATCAGGTGCAACAGAAAATCAATCAGACGCGCTTAAACGTTATGCAATATATAAATATATGTATGAAAATGGAAAGCTTAATGCATTAGGAGGAAATTGGGATATAACAAAATGGTTTGAATCTCTACAAGTTGAAGAAATGCGTTTTATTATGAATAATGCTATAGATGACGAAGAAATTCTATGGTTAAATGCATATGTTCAAGATAAATTAGAACAATATCATACAACAAATTACCTAACACCACATCCATATATGGCTTATGTATGGCCAAGTTATGGTAATGAAATTTATTATGCAGAAGAAAATAAAAGTTATTTTAATGAATTATTTGCAGTAAACAAAAAAGATGATAATGCGGGTAACGAATTAAGTGGAGAAAATGCTGGCAAGGTAGGTTTATTTGATACAAAATTTACTATACCTGGAGGTAAAAATAATCCAAATTATACATTTAAAGTAACAAGAGGTACTCCAGATTATAAACTATATAAAGTATGGATGAATTTCAGAAACAAATTTGGAACTGGAGCAGTTTGTGGAGGTATATCAAAATCAGGTTCAAATATTCGTACAACACATGGAATACCTGCAACAGTTATTGGTCAACCAGGACACGCAGCCCTTTTATATTATACAAAAAATACACAAGGAAAAGGTTATTGGGGAATTGATAATGACGTAAGTGGATGGACATTATCAGAAAAAGGCGAAAGAATGTTACTAGGTTGGGGAAACGCTAGTTACAGTAGAGGATATTCTGTAGTATATACAGTATTAGCACAAGAAGCAATAAATGACTATGAAAATTTGGTAAAGTGTGAAGAAGAAGTCATGCGTGCAAAAGTATATGAAGGAAATTTAGCAAAGCAAGAAGAGATATATAGGAAAGCTTTACAAATACAACCTATAAACATTGATGCGTGGGTTGGTTTAATTAATGTATACAATGCAAGTGAAAACAAAACAGAAAACGATTATTATAATTTAGCAGAAGAATTAGCAGAAAAGTTAAAATGTTTCCCATTACCAATGCAACATTTAACAAATTTAATAAAACCAAAATTAACAAGTGTAGAAAATATATATAGATTTACACTTTTACAAACAAGAATTTTAACAGAAGGAAGTACACTTCCTAATACTTCAACTGAGGTACTTCAACCATCAGTTACAAGAACAGAAGCAAACTATCTATTAGGAAAGCTAGATAAAACAATTGCTACATTTTCATTCGATGGAGCAGATGCAGGAAAAATTGTATTATCAAGTCGTTTCGATGGAAATGGAGTTCGTTGGGATTATAGCTTAGACGGAAAACAAACTTGGAACGAAGTTTCATTTACTGCAGAAGAAGAACATAAATTACAGTTAACACCACAACAAATAAGTAGTATTACAGCTGAAAATGATATATATGTTCATATAGTTGGAGTAAACTATGATGAAGAAAACCTATATAAAATAGACATTACAGAAGGAGCAATTCCAGCAACCTTATTTGCTAATGACTTTGAAAATCGTATAGTAGGAGTTAACTTAGGTATTGAATGGCGTTATTCAGAAAAAGATAAATGGACTTTATATAGTGTAAGTTCTCCAGATTTAACAGGAGATAAAACTATACAAATAAGACAAAGCGCAACAGGAACACAATTAACAAGTCCAGTAGCAACATATAATTTTACAAAAGACAATCAACCAGAAACAAGAAAATATATACCAGTATCGCACTTAACAATAGAGGGAGTTTCTAGTGAAGCTACTGCTCAAGGAAGACATGCAAGAAATGCCATAGATGCAAACTATAATACTAATTGGCACTCAGCATGGAATGGATCAGACACAGAACGTTACATTATTATTAAATTAGATCAATCAGTTTATCTATCAGCAGTAGAATATGTACCTGGTGGTGGAGGAAATGGAAAAATCTTAGATGGTACTATTTATGGTAGCATGGATGGAGAAAATTGGGAAGAACTAAAAAATCTAAAAAATCTAACATATACTAACCAAGCAAATACAAATGAAGATGCTATTAAAAACACAAAAAGTTTTGAAATAGAACAACAAAAAGAAGTTCAATATGTCAAAATAGTAGCAGACCGTGCCTCTAATGGTAATTGGTTTACTGCAAGAGCATTTAACTTCTTTCAAGACATAACAAAAAATCCTCATCCTACAGCAGGAATTGCATATAGCACTACAGAACCAACAAGTGGAAGAGTAGTAGCGAGACTTGTAAATCCAAGTACCAAAATAACAATTACAAACAATGATGGAAAAGACACATATATATTTACTGAAAATGGAGAATTTACATTTGAATTTGAAGACGAAAAAGGAAATACAGGTTCAGCTGTAGCAAAAGTAAATTGGATAGATAAAGACATTCCATCAGCAGATATAGATTATGATATAGATGACCATAAAAAATTAGTTATTTTACTAGATGGAATTAGTGAAGATGTATACTTATTAGATAAAGACAATAAAAAGATAAACTTTATTGAAGTTGAAAATGGAAAAGTTAAAAATATCTCATATTTAGACTCATCAAACAATGTATATAAAGTAGTTGAGGTAGATGAAAATGGAGTTATCAAAAAAATCACATATAAAAATACAACAGGTAAAGTTTCTTCAGTTGGAACTTATGTAACAACAATGGAAAATGGAGCAGTTAGTGGAGAAGAATACTTTGATAATGAAGGTAATAGTGTAACAATAACTGATTCAGAAAAAGAAACTTTAAGACAATTACAACAAGCCATGACAAATCCATTAGAATATACATTTGAAGAAAGTGGAGAATATGAATTTAAAATGCTTGACAAAGCAAGTAATATAGCATATAAAAGCATAAAAGCAGATTATATAGAAAATGATACCACAATTATAGCAAGTGATATTACATATAATATTACAAAATTAACCAATACAGATGTTATAGCAACTATTAAACCATATATAATTGATACAGAAGGTAAAGCAGTAGAAGTTGAAATGGTTAATAATAATAAAAACAAACAATACACATTTACAGAAAATGGAGAATTTGAATTTGAATATAAAGATTCTTCAGACAGTAATAATTGGGATGTAAAAAAACACAAAGCAAAAGTAAGTTGGATTGATAAAACTGCACCAACAGCAGAAATTAGCTATAGTACAAAAGAACCTGCAAACAAAGTAGTAGCAAAACTAGTAAATGAAAGTGAACAAATAATAGTTACAAACAATGGAACTAGTAGAGAATATATATTTACAGAAAATGGAGAATTTACATTTGAATTTGAAGACCTTGCAGGAAACAAATCAACAGCAGTTGCCAAAGTCGACTGGATAAATAAAGATGAAGAACCAGATAATTCAGAAGGAGGAATTACATCTGAAATCTATAAAATAGAAGAAGACTACATTTCAAAGATTACACCAAAAACAACAATCAGTACTTTCAAGAAGAATGTAGAAACAGACCAAGAACTAACATTTATGGATAAAGATGGAAAGCCATTAAAAGATAGTAGTATTATAAAAACAGGTACAAAATTAAAAGTAGGAGACATAGAATATACATTAGTAGTAACAGGAGACATAAATGGAGATGGAGAGATTACAATTACAGACTTAGCAAAAGTAAAACTACACTATATCGAAAAAGAATTATTAACAGGAGCAGAATTAAAAGCAGCAGACATGAATTATGATGGAGAAATTACAGTAACTGATATTGCACAAATAAAATCAATATTAATTGGAAAAAAATAATAAAAAAGGAAAAGAGAGAGTTCTCTTTTCCTTTTTATATAGAAACACCGATTATACTATTTTTCCACATGCAATTTTTTTACCAGAATTCCCACTAGGTTGACTATTAAAATCATCAGGAGAATCGTGAATAATTAAAGCCTTACCAATAATATCATCAATTTTAAACTTATTTATTAAAACAGTCATATATGCATAACCGTTATTTTCAATTAGAGGAGGTAAATCACCAGCATGAAATGGGTGAGGGCAATCATTAGGATTATAGTGTGTACCACTATTTGCAAATTCATCTTCTTTAGTACCAGTACAAGAATTACCACTGTGTATATGAAAACCAAAAAATCTACCAGTGCATTTAATCTTAGACTGTGGTAATCCATGAATTTTAGCAGTCAGTAAAACACCCTCTTTAGTTTCCTTAAAATATACCATACCCTTAATTCTAGGGTAATCTTTACCGCCTTTTATTATTGCTTTAGCATCATAAAAAAAATTTGAAAACATATATAACACCTCATTTTAAACCATATATTAATATAATATTCATTAAAAAAATATATGTTAAATGCAAAACAGGATAGAGGTAAATTTGTGTTTGTATGGAGGATGAATTTTTAGGTGAATTTAAAATTGTAGAGGAAATGTAGGGGCGCACAGTGTGCGTCCGTGAAATAATAGGATTTTAAAATTATAAAATATTAAATAAATGTAGGGGCAGGCCTTGTGTCTGCCCATCGAAGATAGAAATTATAATATTTTTATTTATTATAAATATATTACATTTAATATTAAAATAAATAATACAAATTTAAAATTTCTGCAATTGGACGGACGCACACTGTGCGCCCCTACAATGGATTGCAATATTTCATAATAATATTTATGTTAAAATTTATTATATTTTTGAATCCCTCCACACAACCCCAAATTT
>CARPYP010000035.1 GCA_949045875.1 uncultured Clostridia bacterium
AGTTGGGACATTTTCTCATTTCTTTACTTAAGACATTATCACATTTCTTTCATATTTTAATCTCCCATTTTAAAAATCTATTTGACTTTTCCTAAAAATCTGTGTATAATATAGATAGAAAATGAGAAACACAGAAATGTGTTGCCAAAAAGAAATGTTTAACCATTCTCTCCGTCAAAAGCAGAATGGTTATTTTTTATATAGTAGGAAAGTTATGCCAGTGGCATAACTTTCTGTACTAGATAATTATGCGGATTATTAGAATTGCTTTGCGGTTTCCACCGCTTAGCAATTCTTAAAATTCGTTTTTTTATTGTTTATGTAGTAACCAACAAATGATGCCTAACAAAACAATGTTTATGATAGCTAGTCCTACTATTCCATAGAATAATAGGTAAGTAATTAGTATTAAAGCTGATTCTATCATATAGCACCACCTCCATATATCAGTCTTACAACTAAAAGTCGTAGAGGATTATGTAATACCTAAGAAGTTAAAGGTGGCAACACACTCCGCTTATTTCATTTCCTATGATTATTACTATACTACATATATTATAATAATACAAGCGAACAAAACAAAATTTTGTATATTTTATATTATTTTGTGATAGTAGATTTAACTGTATTTAAACTAGACACTAACATTTTTTTTATAGATAAGCAATCATAAATTAATTCATTAGAATATTTCTTATCAATATATTCTGCTTTTTCTAATAAACGTAACCAATATTCAGTTTCAGCACACTCTTTTAGAGCTATATGTAATTTTGATATAAAATCAGGTTTACTACTTGCATAATTTGCTTCATTAATATTTGCACCAATACTAGTAGCACTTCTAATTATCTGCTTAGAAATAATTGACTCTTTCTCTTCTTTTAGTAGTATGCTTTGTAATTTAATAATTTTTGTAGCAAAATTTAAAGATTGTTCTAATAATGGATTATTTTTCATAGAATTAAAACCTTTCTGTTATTTAAGAATTATAAATTGGGAATTTAAAAATTTGATTAATTAATATTTGGTAAATTTGAAATATAAGAACTTCTGAAATTTAATGAATAATGAAAAAATGAATAATGAATAGTGAATAATTCCAAATGTGCTCCACATCTTTTGAAAAATATTATTCATTATTAATTATTCACTATTAATTATTAATTGCGACCTGCAAAGGTCGCACATTTGGAGGCGCCTGTCGGAGTCGGACCGACCATCAGAGTTTTGCAGACTCGTGCCTTACCGCTTGGCTAAGGCGCCATATAACTAAATAATAATAAATAGTGAAGATGAATAATTTAAATGTGCATCTAGTATTGCTAAAATATTATTCAATATTAATTATACACTATTAGATATTCATGCCATACGTTAGTATCGCGTATTTGGAGCAGGTAACGGGAATCGGACCCGTAACTAAACCTTGGCAAGGTTTTATTTTACCACTAAACTATACCTGCAAATAAATAATAAAAGCTTAACAGTACCATATTTTACAATTATATAAGCCAAGAATTGCTCAATCAAAAATATTATTGTACATTCAAATAATGCTTAAATATAATACCAAATATAAACAAAAAAGTCAAGTAATATAGAAAAATTATTTTTTAAAAAATTCTAACTGAAACACATAATACAATATATGCAAGTATATTAAAATTGATTACACAATTTATAAAAAAAAGGTTATAGTTTAGGCGGTATAGTTAACTATAAATTTGTGTTTGTTGGGATAATTATATGTTTTAAATTATAAAGGATTTGATTACACGTTATAGGTGCGCCCTTTGGGCGTACGTGAAATAAAGATATTTACATTATGAAAATAAACATAAACTGTTGCAAAACAAGATAAAATGTAGTATAATTGTTAAAGATGTAAAAAAATAGCTTTAATTAGATATAAGTATAAAAATGGATAAACACTTACGGAAATAACCAAAAGAAGAGAAAAAAGTAACAAATGTAAAAAATTAGAACTAAAAATGTAATACAAATGTAATACTTACACTAAAATAGTTCTTTTTTCTTTTTCCGTAAGAAGAAAAGGAAAAAAATATATTAGATTGTATTATATTGTAAAATATTGGCATTGACTTTGTACAAAAATAAGTTAAAATATAATATAAATAGGTATATAAATTTATAAGGAAATTTGTAGGAAGGAATTGAATTTATTATGAAAAATTTATTACTAAAAATTGTAATGGTATTAATTTTAGCAATACTGATATGTACAGGATGTGTACAAGCAGCAGTAACAAGTGGATACCGATTTGGAATAACCGCAGAAAGAACAGACGATTCAGGAAAATATGTATATACATTTCAGCCATCAACACAAGGGTCTAATTTAAGATACATATGGAATGTGCAACAATACAATAATGGAATAGCGGACAACAGCAAAGTATTCTACTGTTTAGCACAAGGATATGGAGACTTTGGTAACTTTACAGCACAAGCAATACCAAATCAAGTACCATCAGCTACAGGGGGAATATCAAGTAGTTCATATTCAGGACCATATAGACTAAAGGACACAGGAGTTGTAAATACATTACGAGCTTTATACAATGGAAAGCCAGTAGTAGCATTTAATGAAGACAAAATAAATGGTTTAGTATGGATATTAGATAACATGTATATACCAAGAGAAGACAACAAAATTGATTTCCTAAAACAAATTCCTATAACAGACGATTCAGGAACTTCTTTAGGAAAAAATGTAGCAGATGAAATGATAAGTACAGATAGTACAGACGATGATTTAACAGACTTTGACATAGAGATAGCGCAGCAATTAGCAATATGGAAACTAACAAATGGTGAAGAACAACAAAATGGTTTTCCAACAATATACTTATCAATAAATGATGGAATACTACAAAACTATGCACAAAGTTTTCCTAAAATAGATGAAGACTATGACTTAGCATATGGAAGGTTAAGAGAGCTATATGTTAAAATGGTATATAATTATTTTCTAAGAGGAGCAAATAAAGCTCAAACAGAAAAAAGAGATATAACAGAAGACACGAGAACAACAATTTCAGTATATGCAAATGCAGCTGCACAACCAGTAGTTACGGTAACAAGAGAAAAAGAGATAACAGGAAAATATGATGTAGTAATAAAAAAAGTAGATGATAAAGGAAACATATTACCAGGAGCAGTATTTACAGTAAACAACCAAGACTACACAGTAGGAGCAGATGGAACAGTAAAAATAGCAAGTGATGTAGAAATAACAGAAGAAAATAGAGGAACACCAGATACATATACAATAGTAGAAAAAACAGCTCCAGATGGATACATGAAATATGAAGGAACAATAACAGCAACAATAACAAAAAAAGAAGCAGAAGATGAGCTAAGTTATATAATAGATAATGCAACATTAGACAATGCAAGCAATTCATCAAAAAAAGTAAAAATAGATAAAACAACAAACACAATAACAATAACAGTAACAGATCCAGAAATAACAGGAGGATATGATGTACTACTTAAAAAAGTAGACACAAATGGAAATATATTACCAGGAGCAGTATTTACAGTAAACAACCAAGACTACACAGTAGGAACAGATGGATTAGTAAAAGTAGCAAGTGGAATAAAAATAACAGAAGAAAATTTAGGAACACCAGACATATATACAATAGTAGAAAAAACGCCACCAACAGGATACATGAAATATAATGGAACAATAATATTAACAGTAACAAAAAAACAATCTGAAACTGGTAACAGTTATATGATAAATGAAGCAACATTAGATAATGCAAGTATTGCAACAAACAAAGTAAGCATAGACAAAACAACAAACACAATAACAATAACAGTAGTAGACGAACCAGAAATAAGAGAAGAATACATAGACTTAGCACTAAGAAAATTTATAGAAAAAGTAGTAAACACAAATGGTTCAACAGTATATTCAGAAGAAGAACTAGAAAATAGAGTACCAAAAGTAAATACTACAGACTTAAAAAATGGAACAGCATTAACAGCACAATATAATCATTCAAAAAAGCCAATACAAGTAAGTGTTGGAGACAAAGTAACATATACACTAAGAGTATATAATGAAGGAAACGTAGATGCATATATAACAGAAATAACAGACTATTTATCAAAATATTTAAAATATGTAGAAAATGAAGAATGGGTAAGAGAATATGGACAAAGTGAAACAGACAGATATGAAAGTAAAGCAATAACAACACCATTAACAACAATAACTGGAGCAAGTGATAACTTATCAGACTTAGTAGGAAAAGTTATTGGAGAAGGAATTTTATTACCAGCATATGACAAAGCAAATGATAAAATAAGTTATATAGATGTACAAGTAACATGTGAAATATTAGAACCACATTTAAATGATGGAGGAATAGAAGATTATAAAATAACAAACATTGCAGAAATAACAGGAATGTCAGACAAAGATAAAAATCCAGTAGAAAAAGACATAGACTCATGGCCAAAAGACATTGCAATACCACCAGAAGACAGAATAGCAGGACTACCAAAAACAGAACAAGAATGGCAAGAATATAAAGACGATGAAATAGGCAAAAAGGAATATATACCAGGACAACAAGACGATGATGACTTTGAAAAAGTTATAATAGTAATACCAAAATACGACTTATCACTAAGAAAATTCATAGTACAAGTAGACGGTAGAAACTTAGTAGACGCAAACAAAAAATATATAAGAGAGCCAATAGTAGACACAACATCATTAAAAGAAGGAATAGCTGAAAGAGGATATGGAACAGCAACATATAATCATCCAAAAACACCTATAACAGTAAGAAAAGGTGGAACAGTAACATATATAATAAGAGTATATAATGAAGGAAACGTAGATGCATATGTAAGTGAAATAACAGACCATTTACCAGAATACTTAGAATTCATAGAAGACGATGAAATAAATAAAAGATTTGGATGGAAATATAATAAAAATACAAGAGAAATAAAAACAACAATAACATCAAAGACAAATGATTACTCATATAAAATATATGGAGAAAGAAAAAACGGAAAACTATTAGTAGCATATGAAGGTGGAGACACTTTAGACTATATAGATGTAGCAATAAAATGTAAAGTATCAAATAAAACAGCAACAGGAAATATACAAACAAACATAGCAGAAATAACAGAATTCACAGACACAAAGGGAGAAAAAGTAGAAGACTTAGACTCTGAGCCAAATAAAAACCTAATAATTCCACCAGATGAAGAATTACCAAGATATAAAGAAAACGAAGAAAGCAATCCATATGTACCAGGACAAGAAGATGATGATGACTATGAAAAAGTAAAAATAGAAGGAGCATTTGACTTAGCACTAAGAAAATTCATAACAAAAGTAGACACAACAAATGTAAACAATAGATATCCAACTCTAAGTATGAACGAAAGTGGAAACATCAAATATACACATCCAAAAGACCCAGTAGAAGTATGTACAAACGATACCGTAATTTACACAATAAGAATATACAATGAAGGAGAAATAGCAGGATATGCAAACGAAATAACAGACGATGTACCATTCGGACTAGAATTTTTAGTAGACAATGAAATAAACAAAGAATATAGATGGAAAATGTTAGATGAAAAGCAGCAAGAAACAACAGATGTTAGCAAAGCAAAATACTTAGTAACAGACTATTTATCAGAAAATCAAGAAAAAGAAACAGGAAGAAACAATTTAATAAAACCATTTGATAGAGAAGCAGGTTTAAGTGAAACAAATCCAGACTATAGAGATGTACAAATAGCATTCAAAGTAACATATCAAGTAAAAGAAGTTGGAGAAGAAAGTAGAGTATTAGTAAATGTAGCGCAAATATCAGCAGACAGTGATGATGACATAGACTCTAAACCAAACAGAGACGAAGTATATGATGACAACTATCATGAAGACGACATAGATTATGATAATGTAAAAGTAAAATATTTTGACTTATCATTATTAAAATGGGTAACAAGAGCAATTGTAGTAGAAAATGGTCAAACAAGAATAATAGAATCAGGACACACAGGATATGAAAATCCAGAACCAGACTTAAAAGTAGAATTAAAAACAAAAGATATAAAAAAGGTATCTGTAAAATTTGCATACACAATAAAAATAACAAATGAAGGAGAAATAGCAGGATATGCAAAAGAGATAACAGATTATATACCAGACGGATTAGAATTTAAACAAGAAGACAATCCAGAGTGGTATGTAAGAGGAGACAGAGTAGTTGCAACAGCTCAATTAGAAAATCAATTATTACAACCAGGGGAAACAGCAGAAGTTGAAATAATATTAACATGGGTAAACGGAGAAAATAACTTAGGAAGAAAAGTAAATGTAGCAGAAATAAGCAAAGACGACAATCCAAGTAAAACACCAGACATAGACTCAACACCAGACAACAAAGTACCAGGAGAAGATGACATAGACGATGCACCAGTATTACTAGTAATAAAAACAGGAATAGAAGTAGCAATAAAATATATATCATTAACAGGAATAATAATAGCTATAGTAGGAGTTGGAGCAATAGGAATTAAGAAATTCGTATTATAATAAATAAAACAAAAAATTCGCATTAAATACAATGCGAATTTTTTATATTCTTAGGAAAGTAATCCAAATGCCACCATAAGTAAAAACAAATGTTTATAAAATATAGACAAAATTAGTATATTATGATATATTCTAAAGTACCTTTCGCCAAAAGGTAGAAGGGGGGATAGTACATATGAAGGACGTGCTAGACGTACTAAAGCTTATATTGATTTACTTAATTGTAAAACATTTAAGCAGATAGTATAGGAAAAGACTAGGAGAGCTTTGGTAGGCTCCTAGTCTTTTTTATACATATTACTAAACGTGCTTCATAGTAATTATTACAATTATAATAGCACATATTTCAATATATGTCAAATACAAAATTTTATTTATTAACTAAATCATATAAATCATTATCTAAAAGATTCCTAATTCTGCCAGGAGTTTTAGGGTCAGTAGCCTTTAAAGACTCTTCAATAAACTCAGGGTGAGCAATTAAGAAATCTCTCATAGTCTTATATGGATCATCTATAAACTTCTTTACCATATCCAAAGAAGCTTCATTTATAATACCTAATTCAAGAGCTCTTTCAAACAAATTAACATCAACACTAATCAAAGAAATAGCCTTAATATTCTCATTAGCTAAAAGTTCAGTTCCACCTTGTTTACGATCAACAATATAACAAGTAGCAACAATATCTCCGCCTAAATCACGTACAGCAGGAATCCAGAAACGAGTAAAACTAGAAGCGGAAGTAACTAAATCAGTAATATGTAATACTTTTTTATTAGACAAATCAGAAAGTTGGGAAGTCGTAGAAAAATCATAATTACTTACAAGAGTTTCATGGTCTTTAAAAATAGTTACATGAGGTTTTTTAAGTAAATAAGCAATAATATTAGAAAAGAACCAATCTCTCCTTTCGCCTCCAGAAATATAATCAATCTCATCAATATTAACACTATTATTTATAGAATCAATCATAATATCAATAACATTCTTAAAAATTTCATTTGATTTATATTGTTCAAGGACTCTATCAAAAACCTTTTTAGGTAAAACCATTCTATCAGAAAGTAAACCATCAATAATAGAAAGTAAATCAGAAGAAGCCTGTTTACCACCATAAACATATTGAGTATTTACAAAATAAGGAGAAATTAAACCAGAAGTAAGGAAAAAAGGTTTATTCTCTGGGCACACTTCAACTGCACTTGTCTTAAATAAATATGATACTAAATCACTCATACAAATACCTCCAAAATTAAATATTTTATCTTATAATTCTTTTTTCGATTATATCACCCCAAATCATAAAAAGCAATAAAAATGTAGAAAACTATCATATTTCTCGTATTTGACAAAATGCATCAAGTAGTATAATATTGTATATGCCTTTCTGCAAAGGTAGAAGGGAGGTATATTCATGAAAGATTTCATAGAGCTACTAAAGCTCATTATCATTTATTACATATTAAAGAAAATGGGTGAGTAGCAAAAGAAAAATACTAGGAAGGTTTTAGAAGGCTTCCTAGTATTTTTTTCTGCATATTCATTACTTGATTTCATAGTAATTACTATAATTATAATAGCATACATTTCATAATATGTCAATTGATTTAGAAAATGAATACTTTTCCCCAAATTAATTGACACCCAAATTATAAAATGCTAATATATAAAAAGTAAGTAGAATAAATAAAAGAAAGGAAATAAAAATGAAAGAAGAATTTATCGAACTATTAAAAAGTACCAATAGAGAAGGAATAGAAAACCTAATAAACTTTTTAGAAAAAACGGACTTTTTTGAAGCACCAGCAAGTACAAGATTTCATGGAGACTACAAAGGAGGACTAGTAGAACACAGTATAAAAGTATATGAAATATTCAAAGAAAAGGTAAAAAATGCAAGTATAGAAATAAATATACCAGAAGACACAATAATAATAACAGCCTTATTACACGATATCTGTAAAGCAAACTTTTATAAAGTAGATTATAGAAATGCCAAAAACGAATTAGGAGTTTGGGAAAAAGTACCATATTATACAGTAGATGACCAAATACCATATGGGCATGGAGAAAAATCAGTAATGATGATTACAGAATACATAAAATTAACCCCAGAAGAAAAATATGCTATTCGTTGGCATATGGGATTTACAGAACCAAAAGAAGTATACTCTACAATAGGAATAGCATATAAAAAATATCCTATAGCATTATTACTATTTGAAGCAGACCTAGAAGCAACATATTTTTTCGATATATAGAAAAATTGTATAAGCAAAAGATATTCTGATATATAAATTTGTGTTTGTATAAGAACCCTCAGTCACTGCGTGACAGCTCCCTTAAATAAGGGAGCCAAGGGGATTGAGCAGATTCTTGCCTCCCTTACCTAAGGGAGGTGGCAGCCGAAGGCTGACGGAGGGTTAATGTAAGTCTGCACCAAATTCCCCTGACTTAAACGTAAAATATATTGACGAAACAAATATAATGGTGTAAAATAATAATGAAAATAGAGTAAGATATAATTAGTAAAGACTCATTAAACGGGAAGTTGTTAATGAGGCAAAGGTAGAAAACCTGCTTAATTATTTCTGCATTCCGCTATGAAAAAAGAGAAAAAAGATAATCTCCTTTTTTGGAAACTCTAGTTTTAAAAGAAAGGAGAAATTTTTATGTCAAAAACAAAAAAGATGATATTATCAGCACTATTTATAGCATTAGGAATAGTATTATCAAGATTTTTAGGATTTAGAGTAGTAAACCTATCATTTAGTTTTGGATTTGTACCATTAATGTTATCAGCAATATGGTTAGGACCAAAATACTCAACACTAATAGGAGGACTAGTAGACTTAATTGGGGCACTACTATTTCCAGTAGGTTCATATTTTGTAGGATACACCATAGACTCTATGTTAAATGGACTAATATATGGAATAATACTATATGAAAAACCAGGACAAGAAAGAAGTACAAAAGAATTTATAATAAGATTACTAATAGCTACATTCATAGTATCTGTACTATGTAATCTATTCTTATCATCACTATGGTCATACCTTGTATATGGAAAAGCATATTTAGTTGCATTATCAGCAAAACTACCGCTAGAAGCAATAAGATATCCTGTGAAAATAGTAACAATATTAGTTCTTGCCAAAATATTAACACCACTAAAAAACAAATACCTAATACAAGATTGAGACAAAACTGTAAGGGAGGCGAGCTTTTACTCTACCCTCGGCTCCCTTATTTAAGGGAGCTGTCACAAAGTGACTGAGGGTTCTTATATAAAGTAAATATTTAAAATGGTCAACAAAAAATATTATATGTTTAATAATTAAGGATGATAAAAATGATAGAATTAAAAGATGTAAACTTTAAATATAAAAATGGAGACATGGTATTAAAAGACATAAACCTAAAGATACATGAAAAAGAATTTGTAACAATAATTGGAAAAAATGGTTCAGGAAAATCAACGCTATTAAAGCTTATAGGAGGGATTACAAAGGCAACAAAAGGAGAAGCAATAGTAGATGATATTGACTTAAATAATAAAAAGAACTTCATGAGCATAAGGAAAAAAGTAGGAATAGTATTTCAAAACCCAGAAAACCAAATAATATTCAATAATGTACATGATGATATTGCGTTTGGAATAAAAAATTTAGGATTAGACAATTTAGAAGAAAGAATAAAAGAAGCCTTAAAAACAGTAAACATGGAAGAACACGAAAATGCAGAAAGCTACGACTTATCAATGGGGCAAAAACAAAGAATAACTATTGCAAGTGTATTAAGTATGGGAACAAAATACATAGTAATGGATGAGCCAACAGCAATGTTAGACTCAGAAGGAAAAGAAACAGTATATGAAATAGTAAAAGAATTAAAAAAACAAGGATATACAATAATATATGCAACAAATGTAATGGATGAAATTTTATATTCTGATAGAATAATATTAATGGAAAAAGGTATGATAGCAAAAGAAATAAAACCAAATGAAATATTAGAAAACATAGAGGAACTAAAAGAAAGAAATCTACAAATACCACCAAAAATTCAAACTTTATTAAAACTGCGTAAAAAAGGTATAAACATAGAACTTGAAGAAATAATGTAAGGCAAAGAAAAGGAAGGAAATAAAAATGAAAGATGTAATAAAATTCCTGCTATTTATGCTATATACAATACTTATATTCTTTATATCAGACTATAAAATAATTACCATAATATTTTTAATAAACATAATATTAATGATAATAGGAAAAATAAAATTAAAGTCAGCATTAAGAAGTATAATAAAGTTATTACCATTTATAGCATTTGTTGTAATGATAAACCTAATACTAATGTCAAAAGAAAAAGCAATATTAATAGGAATAAGGCTAATACTAGTATGTAATTTTACATATACATTCACAAAAAACTTTACACCACAGCAACTATCAAGCTCAGTAGAAAAAATATTAATACCATTAAAAATATTAAAGGTAAACACAAGGGAAATAGGAATAATGATAAGTATAGCGGTAGCATTTGTTCCAATATTAAAAAATGAAGGAAACAAAATAAAAGAATCACTACAATCAAAAGGATTTAATGTAAATGGGATAAATATGATAAAAAACATAAACTTAATATTAGTACCATTAATAGTCTCAATATTAAAAAGAGTACAACAGATAGAAAATGCATTCAAATCAAAAGGATACATAAGCGAATAAAAAAAGCCATAGATGGCTTTTTCTATTTCTTTTCAGTAGGAATTACAATATTTTTTTTATTATCAGAATCCTCAGATTTTTTATTAATATTAACATGACTATATACAGGTGATATATCCAAAAAACCATCACCAGAGACAATTTCAAAATCTTTCTTATCTAAATCATCATCCATAAAGACCTCCATTCGAGCAAAAAGCTCTAATAAAAATTGGAAACGACAAAAACATATCCAATCTATTTTATGTTACCATAAGTTACAAAAAAAAGCAAGGAAAAGAAAAAATTAATTGAAAAAAAGTTAATATTGTGGTATTATTATAAAAAAATTACATAGGAGATATGAATAAAGAAGGTGAAAAAGTGAGACAAGAAAAATCATGTGGAGGGATAATACTAAAAGAAGAAAATAAAGAACTAAAAGTATTACTATTAAAACATAATGCTGGACATTGGGCATTTGCAAAAGGACATGTAGAAGAAAATGAAACAGAAGAGCAAACAGCACTAAGAGAAATAAAAGAAGAAACAAGTTTAAACGTAAAACTAGACACCAAATTTAGAACAACAGTAAAATACTCACCCATGGAAGATGTAGAAAAAGAAGTAGTATATTTCTTAGCATATAAAATAGAAGGTAGTGAGACCCCACAACTAGAAGAAATATCAGAAATACAATGGTTAAACTTAGAAGAAGCAATGAACACAGTAACATATGAAAGAGACAAAGAAATATTACAAAAAGTAGAAAAATATATAAAAGAAGGGAAAAGATAAGATGGAAAGAAAAAGAGGATTTGAAATAGCAAAAGGATTTGAAGAAAAGGACATTAATTTACCCGTTAGAAAGACAAAATACTCAGCAGGATATGATATAGAAGCAGCAGAAGACTGTGTAATACCACCATTCAAAAGAGGAGACAAACCATACTTAGTAAAAACAGGACTAAAAGCATATATGCAAGAAGACGAATATTTAAAGTTATGCAATAGAAGTTCAAACCCAGGAAAAAAAGGATTAATATTAGCGAACAGTATAGGAGTTGTAGATGCAGATTATTATGGAAATCCAGACAATGATGGTCATATTATGTTTGCATTCATCAATGTAAAAGAAGAAGAAACAATAATAAAAAAAGGAGACTGCATAGGTCAAGCAATATTTGAAAAGTTCTTAACAACAGACAATGATATAGCAGAAGGAGAAAGAACAGGAGGGTTTGGTTCAACAAATAAATAATGCAAAAAACAGGGAAATACTATTAAAATTATAGACATATTGTAGAGGCGCCCTTTGGGCGTCCGTTTAGTAAAGACATAAAGAAATATGAAAATATTATATATAAAGGATAATTATGGAAAATTATTATGAAATATTAGAAGTAAGTCCAAATGCATCAAAAGAAATAATAGACAAAGCATATAAAACATTAGCAAAAAGGTATCATCCAGATGCAAATTCAGTAGAAAAAAAGCAATGGGCTGAAGAAAGATTCAAAAAAATCAATGAAGCATATGAAATTATTTCCAACAAAGAAAAAAGAGAAGAATATGATAGAGAACTAGAAAGGCAAAGGAACCAGCAATTAATACAAAGTGAAGATTTAAAGAGAAGTTATGAAAAACTATATGAAGAAAATCAAATCTTAAAAAATCAATTAACAAATTTAACAGTAAAAAACACATATGAAAATAGCAATAGAGAAGAAGCAATTTATAATGACATGCAAAATCAAATCAATAAAAAAGTAACTCAATCAGTAAATCAGGCGTATTATGATGCATATATACAAAGAATGAGAGACTATGGATATAAAATTTATCACAAAAAAACGCTAAAAGAAAGAATGAAAGACTTATTAACCATAATAATCGTCATAATGACAGTAATGACAATATTATTTATTTTATGGCAAATTCCAGCATTCAGAAATTATATAGAAACAAATAAAATATTTCAAGCATTCAAAAATGCATTTTTAAAATAAATTATAGAAACCCAGAACACCCAATTTCCCTAAGGAAAATTGGGTGTTTTAATATATCTTGTAATAAAAAAGATATGAAAAATTAATATAAAAGAGTAGGATTCGCAAATCAAGTCTCCGTAAACATACAGAAACAGAACAAAAATTGTCGAAAATTAGTATATTGAAAAATAAAATGCAAGAATTTATAATTAATTAAGGAAAGTAGGATTAACTTAAAAAAACGCACATCAGAAATGAACAAAAAATAAGATAATAAAATAAAGAAAATAGATAACACATATCTGTATGTGTCTGTTGAATAAGAAAGAAGGAGAGGCAAAGTGAAAAAACGTAGACAAAGTATAAAAATAATAAGTCTAATAGTTTTAATATTAATAATAGCTATGATAACAACAATAATTGCGACAACAAAATCAAAAATATATGCAACAGACGAATTTTCATATGGCGGACTAAAATATACAATCAAAACAGATAATTCAGATATCATTTTAGAAATTATGGGGACCTCTGGGGTAGTAACAAGTGATTGGTACCAAAATGCAGACTCTCCTATAAAAGACTATAAAGAAAGAATAACTAAAGTTGTAGTAACAAAAAATGCAACAGAAATAGGAGACTCAGCATTTGAAGGGTGTACATCATTAAAATTATTTAGTGTACAAAATAGTTCAAAATGTACAAAAATTGGAAATAGGGCATTTGCTGGTTGTACTTCATTAGAAATGATAAGAAATGCAAATGCAAATTATACCTGTTCAGGTGGGTGTACACCTACAAGTACAGGTGGTCATGGTTCAGATGGTTGTGCTGGTACAGTTTCAGGTCACAGATACAGGTTTGGTGGGAATGTATTAGAAGTTGGAGAAGAAGCATTTATGAATTGTACCAGTCTCACAAGAATAATCCAAAACGATAAACTTACAAAAATAGGAGCAAGAGCTTTTTTAGGATGTACAGGAATAGATGGATTTGATAGTAAAGGTGATAAAGAGCATTCAATGGGTTTTACTGGTAATGGTAACATAGAAGTTGGAAAAGATGCATATAGATATGGAGGATATCCAGAGGATTATGATATCGAGCCAGAAGTAACTATAACACAAAGTGTACAACAAGCAAATACTGAAACATATTATACTGATGGTATAGGAAAAGTAACAATGAATATAACTTCAGAACAAGCACAGTTAAATGATCCGAAAGACTATATTGTATGTTTAGACACAACAGGTAGTATGTACAATAGGGATTCAGGAGGATACATTGGAACAAAGACAAAACTTAATATTGCAAAAGAAGCTTTGCAAATTTTAGCAGATACAATATATGCTGAAAATCCTGAAAATAGGTTAGCAATTGTTTTGAGTCCAGCTAATTCATATCTATACATGAACTGGAGAGATGGTAGTGAAAGTGAAACTGTAAAAATGGCAATATCAGAAATCTCACCTGATAACCGTAAAGGAAGTAAAACTTATGGATATTCAGCAGCATATTATACAGGTTCAGCTACAAATTATGATACAGGAATAAAAACAATGGCAGATGTAATAATGCAAAGAAATACGGGAAAAGATAGAAATGTATATGCTGTTTTTATGAGTGATGGTTTTGCAAACAAACCAGTTAATAAAAATACTAGAGCTGGAAAAATTATATCAGCATCAGAACATTTAAAAGGAACATGTGATGCAGTATGGTCTATAGCGATAGCTTTAGATTTAGACAATGGAGGAGAAGAACCAAAAGATCCAGATGATGAATTTGCACCAGATGAAGGTACTGGTGGTTATGAAGACTTTGTACCACCAGCAATTGACCCGAATGATAAATCTGCATATCTAAGATATATTAATACATATTGGGGAGAAACTCAATTATTCCATGATTTTCCAGCACAAGAAAATTTAGAAGAAAGATTTAAAGCCTTTATGAAGCAAGTGGTAAGCTTGAGTACTATGAGTATAACAAATGTAAAATTTAAAAGTGTGTTAAACACAGATATTTGGGAATTTTATTCAGATTCAGATCATACTAACTCGGAGAATTTAACTATATCAGACTCAGAGGCAGTTATAGGAATAAATGGAGTAGGAGCTATAAATAAAGAATACAATTATTATATAAGACTAAAAGACGATAAGAGAGGGGTCACAGATCCAGCATTACTAGTATCAAATAACCTGTCAGCAGAATACATAATAGCAGGAGGAGCTAATAACGGAAAAGCAGATAAAAAAGAATATACAGAAGAACTTACGCTAGACTGGGAAGCATGTTATGAATATGAAATAGAATACCATGGAAATGGAGCAACAAGTGGTACAATGGAAAATAGTAGACACGAAGCAGGAGAAGATGTAGTATTATCAGAAAATAAATATGGTTTAGACTATAGTGTAATATATGATTATAATTATAGTGGGGCAACAAATTCATCAGCAGTAGCAACAGGAACATTTAATAATTGGAAATCACGAAAAGATGATAGATACTTTAATGATAAAGCAACAATACAAGAAACATTATGTGAATCAGAAGACGAAGTATATCACTTAGATGCGCAATGGACATTAGGAAGTGTAACACTACCATCACCAACAAGAGATGGCTATACCTGTATTGGATGGAGTACAGATTCTAGCTCAGATACGGCAGAATATAATAAAGGAGCATCATATACACCAAGACAAGATAGAGTAACACTATATGCAATATGGGAACCATATAGTGTAACAGTAACCCTTAAAAAAACAGATAGTATAACAGGAGAAGGCTTAACAGGAGCAATATTTGGACTATATGAATATAATGGAAGCACATATGTAAGAAAAAGTGATGTAACAGATAATAGAGATGGAACATATACAACAGCCAAAATGGTATATAGAGATGGAGAAGGAGGAAATGCTGGAAAATTCAAAATAATAGAAGAAAGAGCGCCACAATATTATACAACACCAAATCCAGCACAAGAAAAAGAAATAACAATAACGGAACCAGGACATAATCATTATACAACAGGATTTGACATGACAAACGAACCCAATAAAATAAAAGTAAAAACAATAAAAACAGATAGTGAAACAGGAAACAAAATAGAAGGAGCAACATTTGCAATATATGAATGGAACAATATAGAAAGAGTATGGAAACTATACTCAAGAAATGAAAATAGAAATGAAACAGACGAAACAATGCACTTTCAGCAAGACAGAACATATTTAAGCGAATGGTTATATGCAAACAAAACAAATGAAGGAAAATTCAAAATAGTAGAAGCAATAGCACCAGAAGGGTATTATGGAGACTATAATAATGGAAACAAAAAAGAAAATGATTTTACAATTACAGCAGATAACAATGGACAAACAATAACATTACAAAACCAAGATGGGGTATACAAAAACACAAGAGTAAAAGGAACAATAAATGTAAACAAAATAGACAGAGAAACACAAAGATATTTAAGTCAAGGAGATGCAACACTAGATGGAGCAGAATATGGACTATATGCAGCAGAAGACATATATCATAAAGACACAGTAA
>CARPYP010000036.1:0-2091 GCA_949045875.1 uncultured Clostridia bacterium
TAGAACTAATAGCAGGAGATGTAGCAGAAAGTGGAGAAATAGAAATAGATGACTTAGTGGACTTAAATGACAACTATGGAATAGTAATTACAGAAAAAAACAGAGAAACAAAAGGAAAATATGATTTAAATGGAGATGGAATAATAGACATATTAGATAGAAACATATTAAAGAAAAACTATGGAAAAATAGCAGAAACAATAAAATGGGTAAAATCTAGATGATTTTTTAATACAAAAATATGGAGAATATTGAGGAAGCTTAAATTTGTTGTAGAAGAAGTACGATATAAAAATCTACGAAAAAACATGAATATTTTATTTGCAAAACAACCCTTTTATGATATAGTTAAACAAATACTAAATGAAGTCGTAATGAAGAAAATAAAAGAGTATATAAGAGGGATTTTCATTATGCACAATTGCATTTACAGATAACTGTTTTGACTTCAATAGAATATATAGGTATAATGAGTAATTATAAAGGAGAAATAAAATATGTTACAATCAGGATTAAAAGAAGAATTAACTGAAGAATATATATGCTTCGCTAAAGAAAACCAAAAATTTGACAGAAAAAGCGCAAAAAAAGATGTAAAGGAGATTGCCAACCATATTGCAGGGTTTGCTAATGCAGATGGTGGAACTTTAGTAATTGGAATAACAGATAATGGAAAATTAGAGGGGTTTGAAAATTATGGAGATAAAGATAATGACATTTTAAAAAGTAGTATACAATATTTAAAAACAATTCCTGAAATAAAAACTGAAAAATTGAATATAATAAATATTAATGGTCACAAAGATTTTATCTTATTATTACATATTGAAATTAGTCATAATTGTTTAATAAGAAATGTTAAAGATGAAGTTTATTTGAGAAGGGGTGATTCAACAATCAAATTAACAGATGAACATATTCAAATATTAAAGGTAGATAGACCTGAAATATCATATGAGGATCAACCCGTATTAGAAAGTAATATTAATGATATAGATTTAGATATGGTTAATATTTATGCACAAAGCATAGGAGCAACTAATAAAGAACTTGTTGACTTATTAAGAGCAAGAAGGTTCTTGGTAAAAATGAAAGATGTAGAACATTTAACAACTGCAGGTGTATTACTTTTTGCAAAAGACCCTACTATTTTCTTTCCTTGCTCAAGGGTAAGAGTTATAAAATATGAGGGAACTTATATGCAGACAGGAGAAAATCTAAATATAATAAAAGAAGAAACATTTAGATTACCCCTTTATAAATTAATTATTGAAGTTCAAAAATTTATTAAGGGGCAATTAAGAGATTTTAATCACTTAAATAAAGAGGGAATATTTGATAAAATACCAGAATATCCTGAGTTTTCGTGGCTTGAAGGTATTACAAATGCAGTCACTCACAGAAATTATGCTATGAGAGGAGAACATATAAAAGTATTTATCTTTGATGATAGAATGGAAATAAAGAGTCCTGGAAAATTACCAGGACTTGTGACACTTGAAAATATGAAGAGGGTTAGATATGCAAGAAATACAAAAATATCAGAGACTCTTGTTGATTTAGGATTAGTTAAGGAACTAAACGAAGGTGTATCTAGAATTTATGAAGAAATGGCAAAATTTTTCTTAGAAGAACCAGAGTATACTTATGAGGAAGGTGAAATACTTAAATTAACATTAAAAAATAATATTGTAATGCGAGATAAAAGAATATCTGAAACTTTACAGAAAAAATTAAATATAAAGGGAGATTGGGAAAAACTACCTGCATTTGAAAGAAATATAATTAGATATATTAGTGATAAGGGAGAAGTTGGGACAACTGAGTTAATAAATTTTACAGGAAGATCAAGAAATACTGTTCTTAATGTTTTAAAAAAATTGGAAGAACTTCAAATTATAGAATGGATTGGAACTAATACAAAGGATCCAAAAAAGAAATATATTCTAAAAAGATAGACAATACTTGAATAAAGCTAAGTAGTAATGAAGAGTACTGAACAGTATTGAATAGTATTGAACAGTAATGAATAGTAATGAACAGTAATGAATAGTAATGAACAGTAATGAATAGTAATGAACAGTAATGAAT
>CARPYP010000036.1:2191-16763 GCA_949045875.1 uncultured Clostridia bacterium
AGTATTGAATAGTATTGAACAGTATTGAATAGTATTGAACAGTATTGAATAGTATTGAATAGTATTGAAGAGTATTGAAGAGTATTGAACAGTATTGAAGAGTATTGAACAGTAATGAACAGTATTAAACAAAATTGTATATCTAGAAATAGTAAAATAACACAAAGTAGGCTAACTGGCTTCAATAAAGAAATAAAAGGAAGATTGATAACAAATTATAGTAAATATTTAAAATAATTAATACAAAAAAATTTCAATATATTGCTTATTTTTTATATATTTGATAAAATCAATACATGATTATGACAAAATAATATAAAAAGCGAGGAGCGTAAAACGGATGAGCATTATTGATATCAATAAATATAGAGAAAATGGATCATCAAAAAACAAAATAATTATAGGAATAGTTGTAGCTGTTATAATTTCTATTGCTATATCAATATGTGCATATATAAAAGTTGGTGCTTTTAGAGAATGGGTGGACATGTATATATTAAGAAAAAATATAGAAAATGTAGATATTGCATGTATAGATATAAATTCATCAAATAACCCTAGTATTTATGCATTTGATAAATACATAACTGTTTTAGAAAAAAATATATTATCTATGTATAATTCCAGTGGAAATAAAACTGAAGAAATTGAAATAAGTGTTAGTAATCCAATTTATAGCTCTAATAATAAATATTTGTGTATAGCAGAAAATAAAGGAAATAAAATTTATTTAGTATCAGGAGGTAATCTTTTATGGCAAGCCTCTGTAGAAGGAACAATAGAAAAAATAAGTGTCAATAAAAATGGATATGTATCAGTTGTAGAAAAGGGTACCTCATATAAAAATATAGTTGTTATATTTAATTCAGAAGGAAAAGAATTATTTAAAACATATCTATCTTCAAGTATTGCAATTGCAACAGATATATCAGGAAATAATCAATATTTAGCAATAGCAGAAATTGATACAACAGGAGCTATAGTACAATCAAATATAAAGATAATTTCAATTGAAAAAGCAAAGAGTGACCCAACTAATTCAGTAGAACATAGTATAGCTGAAAATGCAGGAGAACTAATAACACATATTAAATATCAAGACAAAGAAAAATTAATATGCATATATGATAATAGTTTACATTTAATAGAAAATGGAAAAGATACTGAAATTATGAAATTAGAAAATAAAATAATAATGGCAGATATAAGAAATAAAAACAATATTGCATATGTGATGGAAAGGTCAAATAACATATTTAGTACTTCTAGGGATGTAGTAATAAAAAATATTCAGAATAATAATGAAATTCGATATGAAGTGGATGGTACAATAAAATCTTTACAGGTATATGATTCAAACATAGTAATAAACTTAGGAACTGAAGCAGAGTTTATAAATACTTTAGGTTGGTTACAAAAAAAGTACAAATCTAATCAGGAAATAGCTAACATTGTTTTAGGCAGTTCCATAGCAGGTATTGTTTATAGAGATAAGGTAGAGATAATTAATTTATAGTAGAGACAGGAGATTTTATATATTTATGACAAGATAAGTAAAAAGACAAAAACATAGATTTACGAAAGAAAGGAGGGAAAATAGATGGCATTTATTATAGATATTATAATTATAGCAATAATTGTAGTATGTGTTTTCTTTGGATATAAAAAAGGATTAGTAGGTGTTGCAGTAAACATTTTAGGATTTATAATAGCATTATTAATAGCATTAATTTTATATGCACCTATATCAAATTTTATAATAAATCATACATCTATACAGCCAACTTTAGAAGAGGCAATAAGAGGAACAGTAACATCATATGTAATAAAAGATAGTGAAGAAGAGCAAGAAGAAAGTGAAGATAATTCACCAAAAGTTATGACAGATTACATAAATGGATTTATTGAAAAAGAAAAACAACATGTAGAACAAACAGAAAGACAAATAATAGATAGTGTATCTAAAACAGTAGCCTCTAATTTAATAAAAATTGCAGTTGGAATAATAGTATTTATAGTAGCAAAAATAGGATTAATATTTGTAAAAGCATTAGCAAAAGTAATTTCAAAAATACCAATAATTGGTCAATTTAACAAAATAGGTGGAGCAATATATGGAGTATTACAAAGTTTACTAATTGTTTACATAATGTTTGCGGTATTATCAGTATTTGCACCAACAATGGAAAAATCAGGTATATTAGAAGCGGTAAATTCATCAAAAATAGGTGGAGCAATGTATAATAATAACATAATTTTAAAAATTGTGTTTTAAAACATTAAAGCAAAAACAGGTCGCTGTGTGCGACCTGTTTTTGCTTTAGTTATTTTCTTTATTTTCAATGATTGCTTCTTGTTTTCTATCATTATCTTTTTTTATGCTATCAACCATCAATATAAACTTAACTTCACCAGTATGACCTTTATCTAACATAGTAAAGTTATTATAATCATCGGCTAATTCTTGTAATTTTTCTAATCTAGTAGAAATAGTTTTTAAATCTCCATTAGCATAATTGCAAATTTTGCCAATACCCTCTTTGTTAAACTTAGTAATACCATTAGCCAAAGTTTCAGCACCATTAGCTAAAGTAGAGGCACCATCTGTTAATTGATTATTTGCATCAGTTAATTTAACTGTAGAATAATCCAAAGTATTTAATCCAGTTTTCATTTCGCTAGAACCAGCATTTAATGCTTTTGTACCAGTTGAAAGTTGAGCAGTACCTTGATATAAGCTCTTAGCCCCTTGAGATAATTCAGAAGATTTTGTAGCAAGAGTATTAGCACCAGTTTGTAAACTGTTTGAACCATTATAAATTGCCTCAATACCAGCATCAAATGATTGTAAACCATTTTGTAAACTATTCAAACCAGCTTGTAATTGTTGTATAGAACTAATATCTGTTGCTTTTAATAAAGCTAAAGTAGAGTTATTTGCATCTATATTAGAATTTAATAAAGCAATCAAATTGGTATTTGTAGTTATTTGAGTTCTAATAGTAGCTTCCTGTTCAGCAGTTAATCCGCCAGCATTTAATATACTATTTAAAGAGGCATTTTGTGAAACTAATGCATTTTTTGTATTAGTATTAGTAGATATTAATTTTTGCAAATTAGCAATTGTATCAGATTGATTAGTGAAGTTTGAAGTATTTGCATTTATGCTAGAAATTATTTTGTTTACTCCAGATGTTAAATTATCTTTACCAGTTTTTAATGCACTAGCACCAGATTGTAATTCACCTAATTTTTCACTTAATACAATTAAATTTGTACTTATAGCCTCTGTACCATCACTAATAGTTTTAGCACCATCTTGTAAGGTAGATGTACTAGAATTTATCAATCCTATTGCACTATTAATCTCGGAATAACTTGAATTTGCACTACTTATTCCTTTTGAAACTTGTTTTAATGCACTATTAAATTCTTTTGATTTTTCATTATAAGTCTTAGTTCCTTGTCTTAAAGTATTAGAACCATCCTCTAATTGTTTACTAGCAGATTGTAAAGTATTTACTTCACTAAAAATTTTATCTAAATCATCAAATATACTTAAATCATCATCTTCAATAACTTTAGATGTTATATATGTCATTATATTATTCATTTCAAAATCAGAAGCTTCCATTGATATTTCAACACTACTTGGAATATCAATAGTATTTTTTGAAATATCTAAACTTTCTTGTAAACCAGGAAAAGCTAAACCAACAACAATTGTCTTATTGCCATCATCAATAACTTTACCATTTGATATCTGGATATTTTTGTTATTATCATTATTTATAACTGTGCTACAGGCAACAACAAAAGGTGTATATAATGTTTCATCTTTTCCATTAATTTTAACAATATGAGAATCTGTATTCTTATAAGTAAGAGTTATTTTTATTTTTCCAGACTTACCAGCGATATCCTTACTGCTTATTTCTTTTCCATTTAATTCATACTTAATATCACATTGTATAGGCAACTCTTTCTTAGAATCACCTTGATAATATATATCATTTCCATTTGCCTTCCAGACTAAACTGTTCCCATTTTGTTCAAAAGTCTCATCTCCGCCAATGTTTTTAATATTTAATAAATCAGACATATCATTAATTAAAGAGTTTTTCTCTGTGTTTTTTATATGGTCGCTAATTACTGTGTTGTAAGCATTACCAGTTGAATCCAACTTAGAATACACAGTTTCATCTTTGGTAAAAGCAAATAATGGGGTGGTGTATGTAATCATAGTACATAACAATACACCTGAAGTTATTTTTGTAATAAATTTTTTCATTATAAAATCAATCCTTTCTATTTCTAAAAATCATTCTTTCCTAATGCACAAATCTAAATCGGAAAAGAATTGCTATTTGACTAGGCATTCGAGAAACAAATACCAGAGGCGTGCTTGTGCCACGCCAGAGAATTTTCTTTCGAAGAATAACAACGTCAAATAGTGATTATTTTTCGATTTTCATGCCCAGAGTGGTTTTGCAAATAACCTTATCAAAAACCAATAAAAATGAAGGTAATAATGTTATGACACATAACACACTTACAATAGCACCTCTAGACATCAAAGTACATAAAGAGCTAATCATTTCTATTTTTGAATATGCACCAACTCCAAAAGTTGCACCAAAGAAGCAAAGACCACTTACAACAATTGAACTAATTGATGTACCTAAAGCATCAGAGGCAGCTAATTTTTTATCTTTTCCATCTTTTCTGTAAGATATATATTTATTAGTTATTAAAATTGCATAATCAATAGTTGCACCCAACTGGATAGTGCCTATAACAATAGAAGCAATAAAAGGTAAAATAGTATTTGTATAATAAGGAATTCCCATATTTATGAATATTGCAAGTTCAATAACAGCAATCAATATAACTGGTAAAGAAACAGATTTAAGTACAATAATCATAAGTATGAAAATAATTCCAATAGAAAAAGTATTAACACTATTGAAATCATGGTCGCTAATCTCTACTAAATCCTTCATTAGAGGGCCTTCTCCAGCAAGAATAGAATTCTCATCATACTTTTTACTAATTTCATTAACTTTAGTTACCTGTTCATTTAATTCATTTGTAGCCATTTCGTACTTAGAATTTATAATAACCATTTGATATTTATCATTTTGGAAAATAGATAATAAATCATCTGGCAAAGCTTCTTTTGGAATACCAGAAGTGGCTATTTTAGAAAATCCTAAAGCCCATTCAATTCCATCTAAATTTTCAATTTCATCAAGCATTTCATTAACTTTATAATCAGGAATATCCTTATTTATTAATAACAATTCCATAGAAACCATATTAAAATCATCTTTTAAAGATGTGTTAGCACTGACACTATCTAGTGTAGATGGTAAAGATTTATCTAGGTTATAATAAATTCCTGTAGATTTATAACCATAAAACGCAATAGGTAGAACAACTATAAAAGTAACTGCGAATACCTTATAATGTTTGATTATAAAATCTTTGACTCTTGTAAACTTAGGTAATATTACCTTATGTTTAGTCTTTTCAATTAAACTATTTAACTCAAGAATCATAGCAGGAAGCACAGTAACAACGCAGATAACTCCAAAAAGAACACCTTTAGCCATAACAAGCCCAATATCTTTTCCTAAAGTAAGATCCATACTACAAAGAGCTAAGAAACCAGCAATAGTAGTAAGCGAGCTACCAACGACACTCATAAGAGTTTTTCCAATAGCATTTGCCATAGCCTGATTTATATCTGAAATCTTTTCCTTTTCTTGAACATAACTATGATAAAGGAAAATAGCAAAATCCATAGTAACACCTAACTGTAAAACTGAACTTATTGCCTTAGTAATATAAGAAATTTCACCAAAAACAATATTAGTTCCCATATTATACAAAATGGCAATTCCAATATTTAATAAAAGTAAAAGAGGTGCAACATAAGAATCGAGGGCTAGTTCTAGCACAATTAAACATAGTAGAACAGCAATAACAACATAAACTATAATCTCAGAATTAGACAAATCTCTAGTATCCAAAACAGTTGCTGCCATACCACTAATTTTACATTGTGAATCTGCTATTTTTCTCATATCTTCAATACTTTTAAGAGTAGTATCAGAAGAAATTTGATCTTTAAAAGTAACAAGCATGATAGTTTTGCCATCTTTATAAACAGTATCCTTTACACTATCAGGAAGGAAATCAGTTGGAATACTACTACCAGAAATATCAGCTATACTCACCACCTTTTCCACATTATCCAAATCTTTAAACTTATTTTCTAACTTAATAATATCTTTAGTTTGCATATTATCTAAGATTACTACTGAAAAGGCACCCATATTAAAATCATTAGATAAGATATTTTCTCCCTTTATAGTTTCAATATCATCAGGTAAATAAACTAAAATATCATAATTAATTCTTGTAGCCTTCATTCCAATAAGAGAAGGAATTAGTAGTAGCAAAGATAAAATAAGAATAACTCTTCGATGTTTACAAATAAACTGTCCAAACTTAACCATAAAAATACTCCTTTCCAAACTGACCATAAGTCATTTTTAATATTATACCACCATCATGACCGTTGGTCAATACCTTTATAATAATTATATGCACAGATATAACAAAAAAGCCCTCATATGAGGTTTTTTATATTATAACGTTAAATTTGTGTTTGTGGGGAGGATGAATTTTTAGGTGAATTTAAAATTGTAGAGGAAATGTAGGGGCGCACAGTGTGCGTCCGTGAAATAATAGGATTTTAAAATTATAAAATATTAAATAAATGTAGGGGCAGGCCTTGTGTCTGCCCATCGAAGATAGAAATTATAATATTTTTATTTATTATAAATATATTACATTTAATATTAAAATAAATAATACAAATTTAAAATTTCTGCAATTGGACGGACGCACACTGTGCGCCCCTACAATGGATTGCAATATTTCATAATAATATTTATGTTAAAATTTATTATATTTTTGAATCCCTCCCCACAAACACAAATTTATATAACAAAAGTTAGTATTGACCAATTGTCCAAAATGTGTAATAATATATTTTGTAGAGAGACAATTAGTATTATACTAATAATTATAGAAAGAAATGGTAGATATGAAAAAAGAAAAAGCAGAGGGTAATGACAAAGAGTCAAGATTATTAAACACAGCCTTTAAGTTATTTACAGAAAAGGGAATGAAAGATACATCAATACAGGATATAGTGGATAATGCAAATGTGGCAAAAGGCACATTCTATCTATACTTTAAAGACAAATATGAGATAAGAGATATATTAATAGCAAAAAAATCAAATAAATTATTCAATGAAGCATTAAAAGAGCTAAGAAAAAATTATATTGCAAATTTATCAGACCAAGTTATATTTATAATAAATTATGTAATTGATGAATTAGTAAAAGCACCTACACTGTTAAAATTTATATCTAAAGATTTATCTTGGGGAATTTATAATAAAAATGTAAGAAAGATATATGAAGAAACATGTGAAGACAGTATGTATAAACTTTTTATAAAGGGAGTAGAAGAAAATCATATAGATTTGAAGAATCCAGAGGTTACTCTTTTTATGATAATAGAACTAGTAAGCTCAACTTGTTTTAATTCTATTTTATATAGCGAACCATTACCAATAAATGAATTTAAGCCATATTTATATGATACAATTAGAAATATGATAAGGCCTTAACTACAAATTTGCTTTCATTGCATTGTTATTATTGTAAAATGAACTTTTTATATAGGTTTATTGCAATAGGATGTGGAGTACTTAATTCAGCTACTAATATTTTTACATTTAAGAAATTTGCAAGGAACAGCAACAAAAAAGTTTTAAAGTTATGAGAGGAGAACAGGATATGTTTAATGCAAGAGAATTACAAAAAAAATATGGAAGTCCTTTGTATGTATATATGAAAGAGGTATTAGACACCAGATGTATGAAAATGAAGGCTTTTGGAAATGAAGTCAAAAACAATTTGCCTAGTGGAATAGAGGTATCGCTACATTATTCTACTAAAGCAAATGCTAATCCATTTGTGCTAAAGACAGTAAGGAAGCATGGGTTAAAGGTAGACTGTATGTCTATGGGAGAGTTGGATATCAACGAGAAATCCTGTTTTACACCCAGTGAAATGTTATATGTATGTAATAACATTAAAGCAGAAGAAATGATAGAAGTCCATGACAGAGTAAGTCTCATGTGTTTGGATTCTATCTCACAGGTGGAAACTTATGGGAAAAACTTTCCTGGTACTGAGTTAATGGTGCGAATCAACACTGGCACTGAGGGTGTAGGACATTCAGAAAAAGTAAAAACTTCAGGTAAAGATACAAAGTTTGGAATCAGTGAGAAAAACTTTGAAGAACTTTTTGAAGTAGTAGAAAAGTATAATTTACGAATTGTGGGGATCCATCAGCATTTAGGAAGCTTATTCTTAAATAATAAGATTCCTGATTACATTAATGGTGTAAAATCTGGACTTCACATGATTAAGAAATACTTTAAAGACGTCAAAATCGTTGATTTAGGAGGAGGCTTTGGTGTTCCTTATGAATTAGGAGAAGAGGAATTAGATTTATCTCTTGTGGCGCATTTACTTAATCCAATTCTTAATGAATTTGTATCAGGATATCATTCAGTGAGAGAGTTTAAATTTGAACCAGGACGCTATATCCCATGTGAAGCGGGATATTTAGTGGGAGAAGTAACAGCGGTCAAAGATGGATATATAGGTACCAACATTGGTATGGGCATGTTAGTACGTCCAAGTATGTATGATTCATATCATGAGATAACTTTGCCTGAGAGCAATGGGGAACTGGTAACAGTGAAATTTTGTGGAGATATCTGTGAGAGTGGTGATATCTTAGGAAAAAACAGAACTGTAAAATTACCCAAAGTAGGTGAGCCTGTTGTTGTTCACAATGCAGGTGCTTATGGATTTTCCATGGCATCAAATTACACAGGAAGAACCAGACCAGCAGAAGTATTAGTCTTACCTAATGGAGAAACTAAGCTTCTTAGAAAAGCAGAAACCATTGAAGATATGACAAGAAATATCTGCTGGGAAAACATTAATAGTTTATAATTTTGATTTCTATCCGAAAAGAGCATGTGGTGTATGCCACATACTCTTTAGTATATCCTCAATATTTGCCCAACAAAAATTAAATTAGGATTACGTATGCCATTAAGTCTAGCAATATTAGACACAGTAGTTCTATATCTTTTAGCAATTCTCCATAATCTATCACCTCTTTGAACTCTATAATAAACATTCTGCATCTGGTTAATAGAGTTATCCAAAGGAATTCTTAAATGTTGACCAACATAGATTAAATTTGGATTTTTAATATTATTTAAAGAAACAATTTCATTTACGGTTATTCCATAGCGATTAGCAATCTTAGATAAAGTATCACCTCTTTTTACAGTATATCTAACTTCCTTAGACTTATTAGGGTCATCAGAAACAGAAATTAATAATCTTTGACCTATGAAAATCAAATCAGGATTTTGGATATTATTTAATTTAACCAAGTTTTCAACAGTAGTATTATACCATAAAGCAATATGAGATAAAGTATCTCCACGTTTTACATAATAGTAAATATTATTAGAGCTATCAGGATCAGGGGTAGGTTCAGGTTCAGGCTCTGGTTTAGGATCTGGGATTACGCTACTATCAGAAAGAAAAATATTCTCTCTAAACTTATCTAAATCTACATTACCATTTATTCCATCAATTTTACCTTTATCAGAATATTGAAATCCAATCCATTCATCCCAATTACCTGTACTTGTTGGAGTACTTACACCATATTCAGCAATCCATAGAGGATAAGACAAAGCTAATTCACGGCTAAAAACAGTTCTAGCATTATATTCATCACTATAAACAACACATTCTTTTTTAGTTAATTCTTCCAATTTTTGCAAAAAAGCAAATGAAATCTGATTAACTTTTTGAGCACCCAAACCATCAAAAACCTCAAAATCCATTGCAAGTCTACAATCAGGTGTAGTGCCAGAAATAACAGAATGGAAAAAAGTAGCTTCTCTAACAGCCTCTTCCTCGTTTCTAGCTCTGACAAAATGATAAAATCCGATTTTTAGTCCCTGAGCTTTGGCATTCTCATAATTAGTTCTAAAATAAGGGTCAATAATAGAAGAACCTTCACTAGCCTTTATATAAACTACCTGTATTCCAGAGGCTTTAACTTTAGCATAATCAATGTGACCTTGATATTTACTTACATCAATACCAGAATATATAATATTATTTTGAATAGGTGCAGCATAACTTATAGAATAAATAATACAAAAAATATGTATAAACAAAGCCAAAAACATAATAGAAAATTTAAGACCATTTCTTTTCATAGAAAAACATCCTTTCCTAAGCTTAAAGTCATTTATTTATAATATTTATGATAATAAAAATGTGTGACAATTACAATTCACAGGAATTATAATTCGTAAATAAATTTGTGTTTGTATGGAGGATGAATTTTTAGGTGAATTTAAAATTGTAGAGGAAATGTAGGGGCGCACAGTGTGCGTCCGTGAAATAATAGGATTTTAAAATTATAAAATATTAAATAAATGTAGGGGCAGGCCTTGTGTCTGCCCATCGAAGATAGAAATTATAATATTTTTATTTATTATAAATATATTACATTTAATATTAAAATAAATAATATAAATTTAAAATTTCTACAATTCAACGGACGCACACTGTGCGCCCCTACAACGTATAATCACATAATCCTTTATAAATTTTAAAACATATAATCCTCCCTACAACCCCAGATTTGTACATAAAAAATGTGTAGACAAATTTCAATTAATATGGTAATATATTACAAAAAGGAAAAAGAAGAAGGTATAGGGAGATAAAAGAAAAATTGCAAAAGGAAATAGATGGTTTTGAAAAATATGAAATAGTAGATAATTCACCAATAGATAGAGAAATAAAGAAAACAGGAGTGGTAGTATATGAAAAATAAAGAAACTATTTCATTAAAAAAGATGATAGAATATATAGACAAAACACTAAGGTATACACATAATTGCGACTTTAAGTCATTTGCAAATAATGAAGAATAGGAAGGAGATAAAAAATGTTAGTTTCAACAGGAGTTACAATAAGATTTGGAAAAAGAGTTTTATTTGAAGATGTAAATATTAGATTTGGAAAAGGAAATTGCTATGGTATTATAGGAGCAAATGGAGCAGGAAAATCAACTTTTTTAAAAGTATTATCAGGTGAAATAGAGCCTAGTAAGGGAGAAGTAACACATGATAAAACAGAAAGATTATCAGTTTTAAGACAAGACCACTTTGCATTTGAAGACTATAAAGTATTAGATACAGTTATCATGGGAAATGAGCAATTATATAAAATAATGAAGGAAAAAGAAGAAATATATGCAAAACCCGACTTTTCAGAAGAAGATGGAATGAAAGCAGCAAAATTAGAAGAAAAATTTGCAGAATTAGACGGATGGAATGCAGAAGCGGACGCAGCAACATTATTAAATGATTTAGGAATATTAAGTGACCTGCACGATAAATATATGAGAGAAATTGAGGCAAAAGATAAAGTAAAAGTATTATTAGCACAAAGTTTATTCGGAAACCCAGATATTTTGTTATTAGATGAACCTACAAACGATTTAGACTTAAAAACAATAAACTGGTTACAAGAGTTTCTAATAAATTTTGAAAACACTGTAATAGTAGTATCACATGATAGATACTTTTTAAATAAAGTATGTACACACATTGCAGATGTAGACTTTGGAAAAATAACAGTTTATCCAGGAAACTATGATTTCTGGTATGAATCTAGTCAATTAGCATTAAGACAGGCAAAAGATGCAAACAAAAAGAAAGAAGAAAAAATAAAAGAACTACAAGAATTTATTGCAAGGTTTAGTGCAAATGCTTCTAAATCAAAACAAGCAACATCAAGAAAAAAATCGCTAGAAAAAATAGAATTAGAAGAGATAAAACCATCTAACAGAAAATATCCATATGTAGACTTTAAGCCAGACAGAGAACCAGGAAAAGAGATATTAAAAGTAGAAAATATAACCAAAACAATAAATGGAGAAAAGCTACTAGATAATATATCATTTACAGTAAAAAGTGATGATAAAATAGCATTCTTAGCAGACAATGAATTAGCAAAAACAGTATTATTCCAAATAATTGCAGGAGAAATAGAACCAGACTCAGGAACAATAACTTGGGGAACAACTATATCAAATGATTATTTCCCAAAAGACAATAATTACTTATTCACACAAGATGCAAGTATCACAGATTGGTTAAGACAGTACTCAAAAGACCCAGATGAGACATATGTTAGAGGATTTTTAGGAAGAATGTTATTCTCTGGAGAAGAAGCTTTAAAAAATGTAAAAGTATTATCAGGAGGGGAAAAAGTTAGGTGTGTACTTTCAAAGCTAATGTTATCAGGGGCGAACTTTTTAATATTTGATGAACCTACAAACCATTTAGACATGGAAAGCATAACATCAGTAAATGAGGCCATGGTTAAATTCAAAGGAAATTTATTATTCACATCACATGATCATCAATTAACACAAACAGTAGCAAATAGAATAATAGATATAAAAAGTGACAAAGTAATAGACAAAGAATGTACATACAATGAATATCTAGAAATAGAATAATAAAAAGTTGCATTTATGCAACTTTTTATTATTCTATTTCTAGGAAAGTACTATGATTTATTAATTTTCACAAAACAGTAGAGTGATGTAGGGGCGACCATTGGTCGTCTGCGTAGAGGAGCCACTTTTATTCTATAGGAAATTGTTTCCTAATATCCTCAATCTCATCAAAATGATTATGTAATATATCCAAAAATACATCTGCAATATGGGGATCTAATTGAGTTCCTTTACATTTCTCTATTTCTGCTATTACAGCATCCAAAGGCAATGCACCACGATAAACTCTATTAGAAGTCATAGCATCAAAAGTATCAGAAACAGAGGTAATCCTTGCAAGGAAGGGGATATTTTCACCAGAAAGTTTAGAAGGATAACCTTTACCATCATATCTTTCATGATGATGTAGGGCAATAGGAATTAAATTTTTAAAAATAATAGAATCAGACAATATATTAGCACCAATAGAAGAGTGAGTTTTCATAGTAGAATACTCATCATCAGTTAACTTATTATTTTTAAACAAAATATTATCAGGGATTCCAGATTTACCAATATCATGGAACAATCCACCAACACGAAGTAAATCCAATTCCTTAGAAGGAAGACCAAGATATTTGCCAATCAGGACAGAATAAGCAGAGACTCTATTACAATGACCACGAGTATAAGTATCTTTATTAAAACTTCTAAATTTTTCAACATCTTCAATTTTATAAGAAAAGCTAGAAGCATTTAAAGTAGTAGTAGACTCAAAAGCTTTATTACTTTCTAAATTTGATGGAATAAATTTTTTCATATAAACAATAAAATCCTCCTAAAATTAAAAATTATTATAAATACATCTCATTTTACTATACTACATTATTTACAATAATACAAGCAAAAAACAATAATGCAGGGAAATTTAAAAAAAATATTGAGAAAATGAAAAAACTATTGTATAATAAGAAAGATAATAAAATTAACGAAAGGAAAAAATCAAGGTGGAAACAGAAAACAAAGAAATAGTAAAAGAAATATTAGAATGGATATATTGCATTATAATAGCAATTGTATTAGCTTTAATTGTTAGATACTATATAGGAACTCCAACAGTTGTTCAAATGGCATCAATGAAGCCAACATTTGAACAGGGAGATAGATTAATATTAAATAGATTAGCAGTAACATTAAAAAAAGACTTCAAGAGAGGAGAAGTTATAACATTTGAAGCGCCAAGTTCAGAATATAAAAGTTCAGCACAAGCAGATCAAAGCAATCCAGTTGCTAAATATGAATATCAACCAAAAAACATATTTAAAAAATTCACATACTATGTTTTAGACATAAAAAAGAAAAGTTATATAAAAAGAGTAATAGGACTTCCAGGGGAACATGTACAAATAGACAACGGAAATGTATATGTAGATGGAGCATTACTAAATGAAGAATATCTGCAAGAAGGATTAAAAACAACAAGTGAAATATTCACAGACATAAAAGTACCAGAAGGATATTTATTTGTAATGGGAGACAATAGAACAGGAAGCATGGACTCAAGGCAATTTGGGTGTATACCAATATCAAAAGTAGAAAGCAAAGTATGTTTAAGATTCTGGCCATTCAATAGATTCGGAACAGATTGGTAACAGTTCAAATAAAATTACAAACAAATAAAAATTTATTTTTATTTGTTGAAAATTTTATTTGAACTATAGTGTCAATTCGTTTCGAATTGACACAAGGCGTGAAAAATTTGCAAAGCAAATTTTACTCGCCACCAAGTAGAGGTATTGAATAAATATCTCGAATTGACACAAGGCGTGAAAAATTTGCAAAGCAAATTTTACTCGCCACCAAG
>CARPYP010000037.1:0-2064 GCA_949045875.1 uncultured Clostridia bacterium
CTATATTTTTCTCAAAATTTTCTTTCTATTTTTCCCCAGATTATTTAACTCATATTATTTCGAACCAACAGGTTTAATTTTGTTTCTGTCTTATTTCTATTCCTGTGATATACCCTTCTGCATCTACAGATGTCCCCAATACTTCATATTCTTTTGCTACTTTTATACTATTTATTGATGAATTAATTTCATCTACATTTGTTGTAACATTTAATAAAGATTTCCCATCTTCAACTATACTTACAGATATTTTATGAGTTTCATTTATTAAATTGCTTGTTGCTATTTGTTGTAATAATGTTTTCATTGCTGAACCTTTTTGTATTCCTGTATAATTCTTAAACATACTGTTAAATGTCTGTACTGATTGGTTTTGGGGTTGAGTTTTTACTCCTCCCACCATTAATGTATATATTTCTTGAATTAGTTTTGAATTTTGTGTTGCTTTTTGTACAAGTATAATTGCATTGTTTTGTACTTCTGTTAAGTATTGTTGTATTTCTGCTTGTTCTGCTGTTACTATATTTATTGAATTTTCATCTGTGTATTCTGTTTTTTCAATAGAACTTACATATCTTAAATTTGTGTCAATATTTAATGTTATATCTACATTATTGTTTCCTACTTGTATTGCTATTTGAATTGTATTATTTGATTTGCTTTCATTTTCTGTTTTTGTAATTTGTTCATTTGTTAATGTTGCTATAATTTTTACATTGTCTTGTACATCATTAATTTCTAGTTCTACTATTTTTTGTGTACCATTTGTTTTTATTTCTACTATTGCTGTATTCTCTCCTCCTGTAATTTTAATTTCTGTTTTGCTTTCTGATATTTTTGCATTTAAAATTTCTCCTTCTGTTGTTGATATTTTTAGATTGTCTTCTTCTTTTCCTAAAATTAAGTTTAATATATAAGTTTTATCTGAATAAATTTCTATGTTAAATCCATAAGTTTTGAACATTGTACAATATAACGAAACCTTCATAGTTATATCGTCATCCAGATACATTAATTTATATTTTAAATCATCTATTATTTCTTGTAAGTCTTCTTCTTCAAATGTTTTAATTACAGATTTAATCTTACTTATTATTATTTCTTTCGCTTCTGGATCTTCTTCTAGTTTCTTTAAGTATTTTCCAACTATTTCTGCAATTTGATTTTTGTCTAATGTAAAGCTTATATTGTCACATTGCTTTGTTTCCCCATCTACTATGATACTTGCCTTTTCCTCTTTTAACATATCTTCTGTTATATATTCATCTAATATTCCTCTATATCTTCTTGCAAAATATGCTTTATCTGATTCTGTTAAGTATATTCCTGTTGTTTCTTTTTGGCAAATTCCCTCAAATATTTCAAATAATTCTGCAAATTCTGCATATTGATTATTTGTTTCTATTTCATTTTTTGTAAATGTAACATATTTTTCATTTAATTTTTTTGATTTTAATGATATTCTATCTTTGTTGTATTCTACATCTGCTGATATTTCTTCTACAATGTCTGCTAAATTTACACTTATTTTTTCATTTATTATATTATTTTTTATGTCTGCTTTAAGTGTATTTGTAATTTTAGTGTTATTTACTACATTTTCTACTTCTCCTAAGATTTCTTCTAATCCTGTTGTATCGCTTAATTCTATTTTGTTTACTTTTCCTGTAATTGTTGTTTCTGATTCAAATGGAGTTTTGTATAATTTATCTTGCTCTTTGAATTTTTCTTCTAAATCTGTTGTTGATATTTCGTTCCCTATATCTCTTATGCCTTTTACTAGTTTTTGTTTAGTTGTTATTGCTACTTTTCCTGTCATAACCATTCCTGCTGTTGTTCCTGCTAATGCTATAATTATTGTTAATACTATTGCTAATATTATTAGAATTTTTTTTTTACTTTTCATACTTTTTCCCCTTTTTTATTAATCTACATATATTTTATCATTTTCTTACTTTTATGCAATAGTTTTTTGGTATTTTGTTTGAATTTTTGTCTAAAGCAACAAGCCACCCTAACTGGGTGGCTTGTTGCTTTTTTTATACAAGTAAAATTTACTTCGTA
>CARPYP010000037.1:2164-16091 GCA_949045875.1 uncultured Clostridia bacterium
AATTTTTCATGTATATATAATCAAATTCCTAATCCTTTGCTTTTTAAAATACAAGCAAAATTTACTTCGTAAATTTTTCATGTATATATAATCAAATTCCTAATCCTTTGCTTTTTAAAATACAAGTAAAATTTACTTCGTAAATTTTTCATGTATTTTACACCGCTTCTTGATTTTCTACGTCTGTACTTGTTGTTTCGTTTTCTTCTTTTATTACTTCAAGACTTGAAATTGATACTTCATATGCTGTTCTGTTTTCTACTGTTCCGTCTTCATATTTTTTCTGATATATTCTTGATTGTACTCTTCCTATTGCTTTTACTTGTGTACCAGTCTCTAGCGTGTCACAAAATCTTGCTGTTCTTCCCCATGCTATTGCTGGTATATAGTCTGATTTGTTATATGCTCTATTTACTGCTAATAATGCATCTGCAATTTCACGACCAAATGGAGTTTTTCTATATATCGGCTTTTTACATATGTGCCCTATTAGTGTTACTTCGTTTGATATATTTAAGTCGATGTCTTCATCATTTTCTGCTCTTTGCTCTATCTCCTCTTCTGGTATTATGTCTTTTGCAAATACTGTTAGTACTAATCTGCTTTTTTCATTTTCATAACTGTTATAAGATCTGAATTGCCCCTTTACAACGATTTTTTTACCCATTTCTAGTTGGTTGTCATTGATTAACCTTTCTGATATTGTTATTGGTATTAAATCATATGTCTCGCTTAATCGGGGTATTTCCATATCAAATATGTAAAAACTTTCTCCATAGATTTCATGACTGAATCTTTTTTCGCTTGCTACTTTCCCCACTAATACTAAGTGGTTGTTATCTAAATAATTAGTATTCAATTTTTTTTCCTCCCTATTTTTTCTTTTTTTCTATTGTTTTTTTTATTTTATTCGTAGTACATTATTTATTATACTACTTTTTTTTACCTTTGTCTACATAATTTGTTAATTTTTCCAGTTTTTTTGACTAATTTTTCCGTATAGAAGCAGGATTGATGAGATTCCCATAAGATTATTTGTATTTATGCCTATATTTTCTTCAAAAATTCTTATTTTCATCTCTTGCTGTTCTACTTTTTTTCCATTTATGTCTTTTATGTTTCTTTGAATGCATAATAGTATGTCGTCTTCTACACTTGAGGCTGTTATTGTTGCTTTTGGATTAAATCCAAAGGTTATTACATTTAGTTCTACTTGTTCTTCAAATTCTAATTCTATTTCTATATCTGCATTTATAATAAGATATTTGGTGTTGTTTATTATTTTGTTTATTGTTTCTTTGTTCTCTTTTATTATATTATTGTTGTTTGCAATTAATACTGTTTCGAACTTGATATTTTTTAAATTTTCTACACTTTTTGAATTGATTATGATGATATTATTACTCTTATCTATTTTTTCGTCTAATACCATTTTTATTATTTTTTCACTCTTAGAATCTGATATAATCCCTATAAAAGCCATAAATAATTATTTCCTCCTTGAGGATAATTTATATGTGAAAGTTTTTTTCAAATTTTTTCCTCTTTTCTATTATGTATTCTTTTTAATATTTTTATACTTATGTATTTTGTAATTTCTTCAAAGAACAGACATCCAGTAAGATTTGTTTTACATGTAGTCATCTACATATTTAATAATTCTTCTACCGTAATTATATTGTATTCTCTTTCTTTTAATGATTTTACAACTAATTTTACTTCTTCTATTATATTTTCTGAATTTGAGTTCATTGAAATTATACTTCCATTTGAAATTCTATTTTTGATATTATTCCATATGACATTGGCTTCTAACCCTTGATAATCTAATGTGTCTATATTGAATCCTATTACTGTATATCCTTTGTCTTTTGCTGCTTTTATTAAGTCTTCATTATATTTTCCATATGGACATTTAAATAGTTTTATCTTTTTCTTTAGTAATGTGTTTAGTTTGTTTCCTCCTTCTTCTATATTTTTAATTGCTTCATCATAGTTTAATTCACTCATATCTGTATATGTATTTGACATGTTTGCTATACAGTTTCCACTTTCGCTTATTTTTTTTGTTAATTCTGGATATTTCTTTACCCATTCTCCATATATGCAAAATGTCGCCTTTACAGAGTTTTGTTTTAATATTTCTATTATCTCTTCTACGTTTTTATCTTCTTCTAAACAGTTTATTGTAATTGCTATTTTCTTTTGTTCTGTTTCTACTTTGTTTATTGGCATATTTGTGTCCTCTATGGTGCTTGATGTTGTTAGTGTTTCCATATTATTTGCTTCTGATAATACCGCTGCTGTAAAAAATAGTACGACTACTGTACTTAGTACAATTAAATATGAATATATTTTGGGTCTATTAAATATAAAAAACATAAATTCTCCTCCTATTTGCACACGCATTATATCTATATGCTTTTAGATTTGAATTTATGCTTTTCACTATTTTTATTATTTATTTAGAAATTTCTTCTTTTAAACAGACACCTTTGAATGAGCAAATTTTGTTGCACAAAATTCCCTCACAGGTTCCCTAAAGTTAGCGCAATTAGGTGTTATTATTGTCAGTAGTATTTTCATTGCTTGAATCTGAAACTGTATTACCTATCTCATTTGCTACATTGCCTATTTCATTTGCTGTATTGCCTATTTCATTTTCTATATTATTTAGTTCATTTGCTGAATTATCTATTTCATTTGTGATAATATTTTCTGTTTCATTGTTTTTAGGTTCTCTTTCACCAATACTTAAAAATATTCCAAATGCTACTATTATTATTACTACTATTATCCCTACTACTAATTCTATTTTTGTCATTCCTTTTTCATCTTTTAACATATTCTTTTCTCCTTTTTATTGTTAGGGTTATGTCTCCTTGGTTACAGACGACTAATGGTCGCCCCATAATTCATTTTGTCCGTCCCTACATTTATTTTTTTTGTTTTGTTGTTCTTCCTTTTTTAGTTGTTGTTTTCTTTTTGGCTGTTTCTTTTTCTTCTGTCCCTGGCTTATTCCATGATATGTAATCACATTCCCCTTTTGCATTGTTTTCACATACATAAAATCTTCTTCCTCTTTTTGATTTTTTTACTATTACGTTTCCTCCGCATTTCGGACATTTTTCTTCTATTGTTTCAATTATTGGTTTTGCATTTTTACATTCAGGATATCCTGGACAAGCTAAAAATTTACCATATCTACCATATTTATATACCATCATTCTTCCACATTTATCACATGGTACATCTGACACTTCATCTTCTAATTTTACATGTTCTAGTTCTTTTTCTACTTTTTTTATTGTTTCTTCAAATGGTGTATAAAAATTTCTTATTATTTGTTTCCATTCTTCTTTTCCTTCTGCTACATTATCAAATTGATTTTCAATATTTGCTGTAAAGTCTACATTTATTACATCTCCAAAGTTTTCCATTAACAAGTTATTTACTATTTTTCCTAATTCTGTTGGTGCTAGTTGCTTTTTGTCCTTTTCTACATATCTTCTTTCTAATATCGTTGTTATTATTGGTGAATATGTACTTGGTCTTCCTATGTCCTTTTCTTCTAGTGCTTTTACTAAACTTGCTTCTGTGTATCTTGGTGGTGGTTCTGTAAAACTTTGTTTTGTGTCTATTTTTTCTGATTTTAATTCTTCTTTCTCAATTAGTTCTGGTAATTGCGTGTCTTTTTCTTGTTCCTCATTATCTTTAGTTTCTACATATAATGTCATAAATCCCTTAAATTTAAGTTTTTGACCATTTGCTTTAAAGTTGTATTCATCTACTTGTATGTCAACTGACATTGTGTCAAAAACTGCAGCTGCCATTTGGCTTGCTATAAATCTATTATATATTAGCTGATATAGTTTGAATTGATCTTTTGTTAATGCTTCCTTTATCTCATTTGGATTTAATTCTACATATGTTGGTCTTATTGCTTCATGTGCATCTTGTGCTTCTGAACTTGTTTTGTAATATCTATTTTCATAATATTCTTTTCCATATCTTTTTTCGATTTCTTCTTTTGCTACTGCTCTTGCCATTTCTGATATTCTTGTAGAGTCTGTTCTCATATATGTTATAAGTCCTATGCTTCCATGTCCTGGAATTGTTACACCTTCATATAACCCTTGCGCTACAGACATTGTCTTTTTTAAACTGAAACCTAGCTTTCTTGATGCTTCTTGTTGCATTGTACTTGTAGTAAATGGTGGTGCCGCTACTCTCTTCTTTTCTGTTTTTTTAATAGAGTTGATTATAAATTTCTTGTCTTTTATATCTGCTAGAATTTTGTCAACTTCATCCTTGTTTGTTAATTCCATTTTTTTCGAGTTTTTCCCATAAAACTTCGCTTCAAATGTTTTTTTGCTTTTTGGATCTTTAAGCATCGCATATATGTTCCAGTATTCTTGTGGTATGAATTTTTCTATTTCTTCTTCTCTTTCTACTATTAGTTTTACTGCTACTGATTGTACTCTTCCTGCTGATAATCCTCTTTTTACCTTTTTCCATAGTACTGGACTCATTTTATAACCAACTATTCTATCTAGTACACGTCTTGCTTGCTGTGCATCAACTAAGTTTAAGTCTATTCTTCTAGGATTTTTTACTCCTTCTTGTACTGCTGTTTTAGTTATTTCATTAAATGTTACTCTACATATTGTGTCTTCTGGTATTCCTAATATGTATGCTAGGTGCCATGCAATTGCTTCACCCTCACGGTCAGGGTCTGTTGCAAGATATATTTTTTTTGCACCTTTTGCTTCTTTTTTCAGTGTTTTTATTAAGTCCCCTTTTCCCCTTATATTTATATATTCTGGTTCAAAGTCTTTTTCTATGTCTACTCCTAATTTCGATTTTGGAAGATTTCTAACATGTCCCATTGATGCAATTACTTTTGTGCTTCCACCTAAAAATTTTTTGATGGTATTTGCTTTTGCTGGAGACTCAACTATTATTAATCTATCAGCCATTTTTTATCTCATTCCCTCCTAACGTACATTTCTGGTGAACAAAATGGTACGTATTGGGCACAGTGGTGTCTTGTCCTTTAGGTATTCCCTCAAACGGTGCCCCTACAATAGCATTGTCAATTTTACTATGTAATAAAAATGTCGTCTTCACCTTTCTTTACTTTTGTTGTGTTTTATTTATGTTTTGCATTATATATCAAATATATAAAAAGGTCAATATGCTATTTTTACTTATAAATTATATACTAAATCTTCGACTATATATTTTGCAATTACTGGCGTAACTTCATTTTTCTTTAATTTTTCTAAAATACTATCTATTATTTTTTCTTCTTTGGTTACTTTTAGCACTTGCTCATTTTCTATATTTATTTTTTCTGCTTTGTATTCTGTTTTTACAATTTCTAATCCATATTGTGTTATTTCTTTATTTTCTGTATTGTCACATATTTTATAATAATCAATTTTTATAGGGTAATTTATCCCTTCCTTAAATAGTTTTTCTTTGTTAATAAATTTTCCTCCATAAAATTTCTTTATCATTTGTTAGCAGCATATAAAATATATGCTTTCCTCCTCTCTTAAATTAATATATTTCTTAGTTAAATAGTAATATTTTTCGTATAATATAAATATACGACCTTTTTATTATAATTAAAAAACTGTATTAATTCAAGAGTTTTTTATCGCATTTTCTTCCATTTTTTTACATATTTGTTAATGTTTTTTTGATTTCCTTATATATTTTGTCTTCTATATTTGTGATTGATATTTTTTTTGCGTTTTCTCCCATTACTTTTAAATTTTCTTTATTAGATATCATTAAATTTATAGTATTATCTAACTTTTGTCCTGTTAGTTCGTCATTTTTTATTATTTTTGCTGCATTAAGATTTTCTAGAACTTTTGCATTGTATGTTTGGTGATTGTTTGATACATTTGGTAATGGTATGAATATTGCAGGTTTTCCAATTGCTGAAATTTCTGCAATTGTTGTTGCTCCGCTTCTACATACTAAAATATCTGATATTTTTTCTATTTCTCCCATGTCGTAAATATATGGAAAAATTCTTATATCAGATTTCTCTGATATATCTACTTTCTTTTCTTTGCATTGTTCTATTACATTATTATATTGCTTTTCCCCTGCAGATAAAACTATTTTATAGTTTAATTTTTTGTTTTGTGATAATAAGTCAATTACTGCTTCGTTTATTTTTTTAGCCCCTTGACTGCCTCCGAATATTAAGACTATTGGTTTTTCATCATTTAGGTTTATTTGTTTTAGCATTTCTTTTTTTTGACTTTCTGTTATTTCTTTTGTATTTATTTTTATTGGAGTTCCTGTTAATACTATTTTTTTTGCGTTTGGAATTCTATTTCTTGCGTCTTCAAAGCTTATTAATATTGTATCTGTTATTTTTGCTAACATTTTTACTGCTTTTCCAGGGAATGCATTGCTTTCATGTAACATTGTTGGTAATTTTAGCTTATGTGCTGCTAGTAATACTGGACCACAGATATACCCCCCAACACCAATTACTATATCTGGTTTAAATTCTTTTATAATTTTTTTTGCTTGAAATATTCCTTTAAATGTTTTGAAGTTTTTTATTATATTTTTTCCTAATCCATATGCTTCTACTTGTTTTAGCTTATATCCTGCTCTTGGAACTAAATCGTTTTCTAATCCCCTATCTGTCCCTATAAAGATTATTTCTGAATTTGGTTCTTCCGCTTTTATTTTGTTTGCTATTGCTATTCCTGGATTTATATGTCCAGCAGTTCCTGCTGCTGCTATTATAACTTTCATATTGTTCCTCCTTTTCTTGTTGTTTCTAATAAACGGACGCCCGAAGGGCGCCCCTACATTATTGTTTTTGATATCTCGATATGTTCAGTAGTATTCCTACTGCACATAATAATATTAATAGTGCTGTTCCTCCATAGCTGAAAAATGGTAATGGCATTCCTGTGTTTGGCATAGATGATGTAACAACCGCTATATTTATTATTGCTTGTAATCCTATTAGTGATGTTATTCCTATTGCAACTAAACTCCCAAATGAGTCTGGTGCTTTCATTGCAATTAGTACTCCTCTCCAAATAAATATTCCAAACAATAGCATTACTGCTAAACATCCGACAAATCCTAATTCTTCTGCAATAACTGAAAATATGAAATCATTTTGTGGCTCTGGCAGATATAAATATTTTTGTGTACTATTTCCTAATCCTACTCCAAATAGTCCCCCTGAACCTATTGCATACAGACTCTGTATTACTTGCCATCCTTTACCTGTTGGGTCAGCCCATGGATCCATAAATGATGTTATTCTTGCTAATCTATATGCTCCACTTTCAAAGTATTTCGCTAATATGTAAAGTGCAATTCCTCCTATTCCAGCTATTGGAGCTCCAACTGTTATAAAATATTTCATTTTTGTTCCGGCCATTAACATTAGTATTACTACAATCATAATTATAATTACTGAAGCACTCAAGTGTGATTGCACAAACACTAATATGGCTATGATTGGTGCTACCCATAATAATGGACAAATAAATCCTTTAAAAAATTTATTTAAGTCTGCTTTGTGTTCTGTTAAATATCTAGCAAAAAATATAATCATTGCTATTTTTACTAATTCTGATGGTTGAAAGTTTAAACCTGGTACTTTTATCCATCTATATGCTCCATTTGCTGAGTGCCCGATACCTGGAATTCTTACCGCTAAAAGTATTAAAATAGAACCAATATATGCTACTCTATATAGTTTCCCCCATCTTCTATAATCTATTTTTGATATAGCAAGCATAGCTATTATTCCAATTCCAGCACTTATTGCTTGAGTTGTTACATATGCATAACTAGTTCTACCTTCTGATAATGCTGATGGTGAACTGGCAGATAAAACCATTACTAGACCAAACCCTAACATGACTAATACTGTTATGAATAAAATGAAATCAAATTGACCTTGATTTGAAACTTTTTTATTTGGTCTTGTCATGCTAATATCATTCTCCCTTCTCTCATATATAATTATCTAAATAATTAAAATTCCTATTATACACGCAATTAATGTAATTAGGCTAAATACTGAAACTACTGTACTTTCTTTCCATCCTGATAATTCAAAGTGATGATGTAATGGTGCCATCTTAAATATTCTATTTCCTGTCTTTCTAAAATATGACACTTGAATTATTACTGAAAGTGTTTCTAAGACTGGTACTATTGCAATTATTACTAATATTAATGGCATTTTTAAATATAGTGCCATTGATACAATAACTCCTCCAAGTAGTAATGAGCCTGTATCTCCCATAAATACTTTTGCAGGGTGTAAATTAAACATTAAAAATCCCAAACACGCTCCACTAACTAAGCTTCCAAATAGTGCTACCTCTGGTTCTCCTTTGATAATTCCTATTACTGTTAAACATGCTACTATTATCATCGAAACACTAGTAGATAATCCATCTATTCCATCTGTTAAGTTTATTGCATTTGTTGTTGCTAACATTGTGCATATTGCAAATGGTATATATATAAGTATTGGTATATCTATATATATATTAATTATTGGTATTAGTATTTGTGTCCCTATTTTTTCTGTATTTGTTAATACTAGTGCATATATTACTGATATTACAAGTAATCCCAACATTTTTGCTGAAGGGCTTATTCCTTTTGTATTTTGATATCTCAATTTTGTTGAATCATCTATACATCCTATAAGCCCAAACCCTAATGATACCAATATTAGTGGAATTATCTCATTTATCTTTATTGATAAAAATATTCCTATAATAATAATTGTTATTGCAATTATTATTCCTCCCATTGTGGGTGTTCCTTGCTTTTGTAAATGACTTACAGGTCCTTCTTTTCTTTCTATTTGACCTACTTTTAATTTTCTTAATATCGGTATTATAATTAATGAAAGCACTACTGTGATGCAAAATGATACAACTAGTATCTTTAATTCCGATTTCATTTTTATTTTTTCTCCATTTCATTTATTATTTCGTTTACAATTATTCTTTCATCAAATGGATTCTTCTTATGATTTATCTCTTGGTATGGTTCATGTCCTTTTCCTGCAAGAACAATTATATCATTTTTATTTGCCATTTTTATTGCTTTTTTTATAGCTTCATATCTATCTACTATACATTCATATTTACCTTTTGTTGTTTTTATTCCTTCTTCTATCTGATTTATTATTTTTTCTGGTTCTTCAGTTCTTGGATTATCTGATGTAATTATAGTATAGTCTGCAACTCTTCCTGATATTTCACCCATTACAGGTCTTTTACTTACGTCTCTATCTCCTCCACATCCAAAAACAGAAATTACTCTTCCCCTAGTATATGCTGAAACTGCTAGTAAAATACTTTCTAAACTTTTTGGTGAATGTGCATAATCTACCATAATTGTAAGTTCTTTTTTGTTTGGTATTAATTCACTTCTTCCTGGAACTTTTATTTCTGGTAATGCTTCTTTTATTGCTTCTATTGTAGCATTAAGTTTTACACATACACATATTGCTGCAAGTGCATTGTAGATACTAAATCTTCCTGGTATTCCTACTTTTATTCTTTCATTTTTTCCGTAAAGTTTTTGTTTAAAATCTGCATATGAGTTTGTTATTGTAATATCTTTTGCAAAATTGTCTGCTGCATTGTCTATTCCATATGTTTTTATTTCACATTTTGCTTCATGTATTACTCTTTGACCATATAAATCGTCTGCATTTACATAAGCTATATCACATACATCAAATAGTTTTAATTTTGATGTAAAATAGTCTTCCATATCTGGATGTTCTTTTGGACTGATATGGTCTTCTGAAAGATTTGTAAATACTCCAATATCAAAATGTAACCCATATACTCTATTTAATTTTAGGCTTTGTGAAGATACTTCCATAATAGCTATTTCGCATTTTTCATCTACCATCTTTTTTAGTAATTCATATAAGTGTATACTATCTGGTGTCGTTCTGTCTGAATCTTCTATTTTTTTACCATTTATATATGATGCAACTGTTCCTATAAGACCTACCTTTTTACCTTGTTTTTCTAATATTTCTTTTATCATAAATGTAGTTGTTGTTTTTCCTTTTGTTCCTGTAACTCCTATTATTTTTAACTTTTTGTCTGCATTTCCAAAATAGTTTGATGCACATATTGCTTCTGCAATTCTTGTGTCTGGTACCATTAATATTGTTATATTATCATTTGTAGCAATTTTTCTATAATCATATCCTTCTTGTATCATTATAGCTGTGGCACCATTCTCTATTGCATTTTCTATATATTGATGCCCATCTGTTTCATAACCATTTATTGCAATAAATAAAGAGTCTTTTATCACCTCTTTTGAGTTACTTGTAATCTTTTTTATTTCTACATCTACATCGCCTTTTGCCTTAATTCCAGTGATTCCACTTAAAATATTTCTTAATATCATAGATTTATTCTCCCCTTCCATAATATAATTATATTATAGCTCATCGTATATTATATAATTCTTTGAAACTTTTGTAAAGAAATTTGTATATAAATTTTAAATTTTACCTAAAAATTCATTATCCCTACAAACACAAATTTAAAAGTATCCCAATTTCTGAAAAAATAGAAAAGAGAACCATCCTCTGTTCCCTTTTCTATTTTTCATATATTATTGTTTGAAAACTGTTCTTTTAGTAATGTTTTACTATCCATAATTGTTATTTCATAATGATTTACATTTGAATATTTGTAATTTATTTCAAATTCCTGTTCTTTCCCTACTTTTAAATTATTAATTTCTAAATACTCAGTTCCTAAGTTTACATCCCTTTTAGAATATAAGTCTAATTTTATATATGTTCTTTCTATATCTTTGTCTGAATTATTTTTTATTTTTCCTTTTGCATATCCATTTACATCTGTTGTTTTTACTTCACTCATTATTATTTCTGGCGTTGTTTGTTTTATTTCTCCTGATATTGTTTTATATGTATTCCTTAGTCCAACTTTTATCATGCAATCTGTAAATATCGCAAATACTACTATTACTATTCCATAAAACATAACTTTTTTAAATGTTGCCATATATATCATTCCTCTCTAATTCTATAAATATATGTTACCACATTTTAAACAAAGTGTCAATTTTATGTAAATTTTTTTACGTCCCCGATGTGTACATCTCTTATTTTCTCTAAAATTTTCTATGGTAAAATTGCCAAAATTCTCAGTCCAGTAAGATTAAATTAAGTACACTTTAAATTTTATTAAAAAATATATTTTGTAAAAGACAGCTGAAAAGATATAAAATTATAGTTCTAAAAGTAGTAAAATTGAATTTTAGGAGGATTTTATTATGGTAGAAATAACTTATCACAAAGAGGGAGATTTCTTCGTTCCTGACTTATATTTAGAAAAAGAAGATTACGAAAATGATTATATTATTGGAAAGTATGGGCATTTAAGATTAGAATATTTGAAAAATCATAAAAAGGCTGAATATATAATAATGTTTATGAACAAAACTTTAAGAAAACATATTGTAGAAACTGACAAACAAGCTAAAAATATGCTTGAATTACTTATGAACGAAATGCAAAAGAAAAATCCTATTGATGAAAATTTGAAAAATACTGATCCTTTAAAATGGACTGGGCTTATGAATAATTATAAGCATTGTGCTGAAAAAGTTGTATTGAGTGAATTGATTTATTATTAGTAATTTTTTAATGGAGTAGCTATTGCTACTCCAAAATAATCTCATCTTTATCATGCAAATCTAGTTTATCAATACCATATATTTTAGCTAATTGATTAATAAACAAATAATTTGTATGCATCAATAATGGAAAATGCACATTAAAAACATGTCCACAAACTGTACTTTTAACATAAACTGCAGATTCTTTTTTTAACAATTGAAGCATATCTTTCTTTAATTTATTAATCAATTCATTATTCACTTTCGTTATAAACATGTTATTATTATATTTAATGCAATAAGCTTCAAAATCATCATTATTAGAAAATGCATAAACATATTTTCCTTGTATTTTTAAATTACTTTTTAAATTTAAAAAATGTTTTATGAAACAATTATAGTTATATGGTAAAATAGCTATTAATTTTTCTAGATTTTCAAAATAATCTGAAGTTTCATATCCATTTTCAATCCTATCAATTCCTTTTTTTGTTATTTTAGAAATTGAATTGAAATTTCGTGATTTCCATATTCTATGTATCCTCTTAATTTTTCTGTTCTTCAATTCTTGAATAGTATCATAAATAAGCCCATAATCAAATTTTCCATTTAAAACAATTCTTGATAACTTACTGATTTCTACTGCACTATTTTGCTTTAATATATCACTTAACATTCTTCTATTTATATCCATATCTATTCCACAACAAATTTCTTCAAATGGATCAACCACAAATATCTTATTAGGATTATTATTTAAATTCTGTATATTTGCTTGATTTTTTCTATAACCATACTGTTTCAAAGCATAAAAATATTGTTCTAATACACTTATATTTTCTAAATCTTTATAGTACACACATGGTTTATTTGAATTTTCAAAAGTTTTTTCTATAGTAGATATCCTATCTAAAAAATCAAATGCTATCTCATATAGTATTTCGTTAGCTACATATTCTAAAGGAATAACATTATTATTATAAATTTTCTCTAATATATCTTTGACAAAATTATTTATCAATTTATGGATGTCTGTTCTTTTATCATATTGTACTATTACATAAGCACACTCTTTATAAGTATCTAAATCTAATTGTTTAAAATACTGTTTTTGTTTTCCTTTACAGATATAATAAATACCTATTCTCACAGAATTATTATCTTTTAAATATGCTAACCCGAATTTCCATACTTTAGAGAAAAATTTATTTTTAGCAAATTTTAGTTCATTATCAAATATATTATTTAAGTAATCAAATTCTTTTTGCAATTTTAATAACTCATCATCAGTTAAATTATTTGTCGTAATAAATTTATTCTTTTCTCCATTTTTTACTTCTTCTGCTTTTTCAAAATATAAATTTTTAACCCTTTCATAAAAAGAATCTATACAAGTAATTTCATCGTTGTCATTAAAATATATTGTTTTATTATTTTCATCCTCCAAATTTAATGTTAAAACAAATTCCAATGTAATATACTTTGCAAAAATACGTTTATTACATGTATCTACCATAAAAAGATAACAAGGATTAAGCGTTATTGCTTTCTTTACTGCATTAAATATTTTGGTTTCACAAGAATATTTATACTGGCTACAATTTAATTTTTTGTTTTCGTTAACATAATTATTGTTTAAAGTTTTAATTTGAACATTTATACTACCAATAGGCGTACTTTTATTTTTATGTTTTTCTAATATTTCAAAATATCCATCAAAATTGGGCGTTTTATCTTGTTCTGAGAAATGGCAAAAAAGCATTTCGTTTTTATGCAGAAAATCTTTTAAAATTATATTTCCACTAGCTTCATTAAAATCATTCGTATCATATCCACCTAAATTCATTTATACACAACTCCGTTTTCTTGTTCTATTAATTCTTTATACATTTTCAGTTCCACTATTATTTTCTTTTTTCTCTAATTGTTGTATCTCAAATATCGCTTTTTGACTTTCAATTTCAGCTTTTAGTTCTTCTTCTGTTGGTAAATATGTTTTATATTTTGTTGCAAAAAGTTGCTCATTTCCATGTAAAACTGAATATCTTGCTACATCTGCATCTGTATCAGAACAAAGTAAAATGCCTATTGTTGGATTATCATCTTTAGTCTTTTTTAGTTCGTCATACATTCTTACATACATATCCATTTGACCTATGTCTTGATGTGTTACTTGAGTAGTTTTTAAATCTATCAATACAAAACATTTTAAAATATAGTTATA
>CARPYP010000038.1 GCA_949045875.1 uncultured Clostridia bacterium
AAACTTTTTTAACATTTTTCATTTTACCTATTGACATTTCTTAGCTGGACTTTTCATAAATTCAATATATTTTCATCTACATCTTTTATTTCTCTTTTTCTTGCCATAAATGATAAATTTTATTTCTCTTTCCTATGGTTCCCTTATTTTGGAAAACTTAAAATATTCGGGATTATCCCAAGCCAACTATGGAATAATCCCATATTTTTTTTGTGGATTATTTTTTCAAAAAAGTAACTTTTTATGTTGTTTTCATATATTGATAACCATTTTTGACTCTGTTTTTTATATTGTTGGTTACTTGGAATGATGTATAAGTCATCTTCCCTATAGTCTTTTCACTATTACCATATAAATTTTTGTATGTAGTTTCTTTTTTTTCTCTCAAAATAAATTTGCCTAGTTTTGGGATTTCAACCTGATTCCCTTTTAATAAATTTTCAATAATAACACCAGATGATACATTAAAAATTTCATCTACAACATAAGGAGTTACCATACATCTTTTTGCTACTTCGTTTATAAAATGATTTTTATTCAATAACTGTTCCTCCATATCTTTTGAAATGAATACCATATAATTTAAGATCGCCATCTTCATCTTCAGCGATATAGGAATTATTAGATTGATTAAGTTTTGTCATAATTTCTATAATTTCATTATTTTTATGATTAAATAATACATAAAATAACAATTTAGAAATATGGGAATATTTCTTCATATCAGTGTGTTCAATAAGCGAAAACATAGTGTGTATATTTATTTTCAACTTTTGAATATCAAAAACCAAATTATCTTTATATTGTGAAGTTAATATGTATTTTTCTTCTGTTGAATAGTAATCTTTTGACCACACTGCATTAATAGAAGATGTAGCGGTTTCGCACATTTTTATAATCTTAGATACCTGCTTTTTATTTACTGAGTTAGGATTAAAATCATAAAATCTAAAACATTCACATAAAGGTATCAAATCCTCTAATTTTACTTTCTCCGAACGATATTGGTTAATTTCTCTCAATAAATAGTCCATAGTTGTTTTATGGTAGTTATACTTCTTTTTTTGAGGGTTGTGATATCCTTTTGTTTTGGCAATAAATCCCAAAAACGCAGGTTTAACGGTTTTACCTTCAAACGTTTTTTTTCTCCATTTCTCTTTTATTTCCTTAATTTCCTTACTAGAAGAAATGTCAAATTCCTTTTTCGCTTTATCAATTTCAATACAACTTAAAACATTTAATACACAAATATCATGGTAAATCTCTTTGATATCCTCATAACAATCTAGCAAAGATTTCTTGGATTTATTAATAAAGTCCCACATTAATGTGTTGAGTTCTTGAGACAAATTAACAATTTCACCTATTTTATTTTCGCTTGTTTTATAATCTAAATCAGACTTTTGTGCATTTGTATAATACCTTTTTGATTTTTTTGCAGCGACCCTGTTGGCAGGGACTTTGAATATATCATAATTCTTTAAAGCCGCATTTATGATTATATCATTATCAGATATAATCATCTGATCCGAATCGTAATCGGCGCCTGATAAACGTTCTAGCGTATTCTCACCAATAGCATTAATACAAACAATTTCATTAGTGAGATTAAAATACTTGTCAATCAAATCGTGCCTCATATTCTCTGTAATAAGAATATTTGATGTTGAAATATGTGGGCTACGACATCCAAGTATTTTTTTACCATATTCATAACGAGTAGTATGTATATGTCCTGGTGGAAGAGAAGTAGTGCCATCAAATTTTCCAATAGTGTGTAGCAACATTTCATAAGGATTCCCAAAAAGAACAGAATAATTACCATTTATAAGAATATGTCCCTTTTTCATATTTTTTAAATAAGCTTTGCATGTTTCTCTTTTGAAGTTATAAAAATACTTTGTTTTATAAAATTTATTTGATATATTCATCATTGTATAAACAATATCATTCTTATCTTTAAAAACATTTGATATGGCTTCATTATCATGTTCATCAAAAGACGAGCATTTAATATGATATTTTAAAACATTGATATCAGTATTTAATAAATTTACATAATCCAACGAAGGTTTCAATAACTCATGTACTTCATTTTTACTAAGTTGTATTGTATTCAATAATTGATAATGTGCTTGTACCATTTTTCCGTCAAAGAAATGTGTTTTCTTTTCATGCTTAACAACACTAAAAGTAGAATCAATTTGTTTTAACCATTGTAATAACGGCGCAAATTTTATATATTTGATACTATTTGGAGTGGTTATCAATTTTATGTCTTTAATGTCAGTGGCAAGGGTAATGCAGTCCTTATTTAACTGTGAAATATTATCAATACCATTATCTTCAAACCACTTCTGGATATTTGCATTAAAACAACAAGATTTGAAGAATCTGTTTCGCAGCAATATCATTCCATAACAATTATATTTGCTCATAATAGACCGATCAATTAAAGATTGCCCATCAAAGATAGAATTTGAAATATCAATTTCTCCCTCTTTGACTGTAATTCTATTATACTCGTTCATTTCAACGATAACAGAATTTTCGATAAACTTACTATCATAATCAGGTATGATCAATATACTTTTAGGTTCAATTGTTATTATATCAATGGCACTGCTGGTTGGGAGAGAAATATATGATTCTAATGCAGCAAGATCAACATCATCACCATTTTCAATTACTAATCCACACATTTCCCATTCGTGCATTTTAGGATACAATGATTCTTCAACAAATAAACATTTTCCTACACGGGCAGATCCAGAAGTACGTTTAAATCTAATATAGTGATTACCATTACAATTAAAACCATTTTCATATAAATAATCACGCAATTTCTTACGAGAATAAACAACTCCTATTGTTTTTGTCTTATAAATATGGTTTCCATCTTTATCTTCAACATATTCAAAACCATCTGGTAATTCATATTGTGTCTTCTCATTAGTAGGGGTGGAAACAATAATTCCTATAATAACATTAGAAATGATCGCAATATTATCATTGAATTGCAATTCATCTAATAAATATCCATCCATAACATAGGTATTCTTTTTTACTTTATTAAAATCTTTGCTACTATATTTGAAAGTTACATTAATCACCTTATCACTATATTCTTTGCCGTTATGCTTAAATGATAAGGTATTATTTTTGCCATAAGTTTCTTTTGCAATCTCTCTCAATTTTTCACTATCTAAACTAAAATCAAGAGAATTGATAAATCTGTTATAATTTATATTTCCAGATTTAGTTATGAGTCTATAACCAGTTTTGTTTTTTGTTTCATCTTTGAAATTGTTTGCTAAATATAAATCTTTAGCATCAATACTTGGTATGTAAATACAATTTCGATTTTCCATTATCTAGCCTCCATAATTCTAAAATTATAATATGACTCATTAATAATACACTTCATTGCCCTATAAATTTTTCGCTTTAGTTGTATATCTAAATCCTTGACATCGCCTCCAAAATTAATTCGTATAAACTTATTACAAATACTAACATCTTTATCAATAAATGATAACTCTAAATAAAAATCTCCTGCTTTTTGCAATCTCCAATATTTATTTTTACATGAATTAACTAATGCAATATACTTTTGAATTATTTCTTCGATGCCTATCTTTCTGTCCATTTCTTCTTTTTTCTTCTTGATTGACAAATTGATGTAATTTATAAATCTGTTATATATTTTTTCTTCGAATTTTCCAAATAAATCAGTTTTTGTAGAAAAAGTATGCCATCTAACCATTTTGTATCCATCTAATAAAGTAATATCCTGTCCACCTGCTGTTACTCTTAGTTTAAAATTAGAGGTATTATTACATATTTCAGAAATATTTTTGATTATTTCTTGATACTTAGAATCATTTTTTAAACATGACTCAATATATTCATATTCTAAATCTTGAAATGCTTCTTTCCGAAATTTGTTAAAATATCCTTTTATATAATTTTCTTCAATTAAATTGGCACTTATTCTAATGTTTCCGATTTCTTCTATTAAAAACTTACTATGAATATAATCTTGAAATTTAATTGTAAAATCTAAAGTATGTAGTGGATACTTACCACAAGCCCAATGGCTATAAGGAATAATACTTTTGACATATGGTAAGTTTCCAACATGTTTTATCCTTTTTAAAATATTTTTTCCTTTAGTAATATAAGTGTTCAATAAAGAAACGCACTTTTCTGCCTCATTTTTATAGTCTAATGGAAGAATGCCTCCTTTTTGTAATTTAACTTTTATGACTTCTTCTTCAAACAACGTATAATCCAAATATGAGAACTCTGTTCTGCATGTAACATGATAAATTTTAGGAGATACATGAGCTAAAGAAATTTTAATTTCGTCTGTTTCTAATGTATGTAGCATACTATAAAAATGTTGGTTGATATTGTTCATAAAACACTCTTTTAAATCAATGCAAGATTTTTTCTTGATTGTGTAATAACACCATAATTTATCATTATACTCCAACTTATCAAAGCTTTTTAATACATTTTCAGTTTTTTCTCTCTTATTTACGTATTCTTGTAAGTCAATCCAAAACCAATCCAATCGTTCCCATTGAATCTTGTAATTCAACTTATCTTGACGTTTCCATTCAAGTTTCCTTTTAGCAATAGTATCCTCATAATCTGTTCTTGAATAACTCTTAATAAAGCACTCACCATTAGAATAAATAATATTAAATTCTGGAATGTCATTTTTATACTTTTGATTAATAAAATATCTTGTATCAACTTCTACAACATCATTTTCTAGTTCATCCCACTTAGGTGCGTATAATTCAGTCTTCCGATTAGTAATTTTGATTTCAAAATAAAATACTTTATCAATAGTAGTAGTTACAATTATATCCGGTCTATAATCCCCAAAAGAGGTGTACAATGTTTTCTCAATTTCAATGGCCTTGACTTCATATTGAATGTTATTAACAATAAATTTACATCCTTTTTCAAATAACCAGTTTTTACAGATATAATGAATATAAATCTCATCACTACATCCGCCAGTTTCGTGATAAAAGTGAGGTTGTACTTGATAAGCAATATCTTTTTTGTAAGCCATTGGTTTAATTAGTCCTTTACAACAGGGACAATAATAGTTGATATTTTCCTTAGCATCTTCAATATGTATATAATTTGCAGAACCATTTAAAGAATCTAAACCAACGATTAATTGTGGTAAATCTTTTTCAATAATATCCAAAAGCATCCTCCTTCACTTTTGCTATATTTAATATTTCTCTATTAGAAATTCCATTACCAATGAAATTTCTATTTAGTTCACAAAATATACAGGAACGATATCCATACCACTTTGTTTTGCAATCTTATAACTTGAATATCCATCAACAAGAGTAAAGTCTTTAGATAATAAAATGTAAGATTCAAATTCGCCAGTTTCTAACCAGTATCGTATTTTACGATTCCAGTCTATCATACCAATTTTCTTGCTTTTGAGATATCTAGGAATTTTAATCTCATTTATATCAATCCAGTACTCATATCCGATTTCATATTTACTAAATATTCTTTTTAAAAATCTAATAATTTTCTTCATAATTATCCACCATAGTTTTCACTTTATAACCTAACCATTCCAATAGATCCTGTATTCCATATATGCAGTCATAATGTCTGCATTCTCCATTTTCATTTTCTACATAGTTTTCACCATAATATATTCCCTGTCCACAAGAAGAGCAGAAGAGGACAGCTTTTTGTGGAATATAATTTGGACATCTGGAATCATGCCCAATAATTTTTCTGCAAAATTCACAAATCAAAGTTTATACAACACTCCTTTCACGAATATTTTCAAGTTTTCGTATTCAAAGCAATTATTATTTGGATAACAGATATTTTTTATTCCTAAATCTTTTATGGTAGCCACACATGATAAATACTGATAATATATATTAAAAGGACGATCTTTTCTTATTTGGTATATATTATAATCATTCTTAATTACCATCAGCATTTATTAGGCTTTCTTTTTCTAAAAGTTCATTACCTTTATAAAAGCATTGATAAATGTATTCATAACGTTTAATATATTCATCAAAAAATCCAGATAAACTTGCTTGTTCAACGATTCTGCTAATGTTGTCTGTTATAGTTTTACGACAACCTGATATGTACTGAGTATCAATTTCTTGGCGATCAATTCTAAAGCTGCCACCAATATCTTTATATTTTAATTCCATTTCTAAAGAATATTTATCTATTCTTTTATTGTATCTATATGTACATACAGCATTATATCCTTTATATCCATATTCTCCTAAATCGAATTCAAGTGTTATACCTTTATATTTAGCAACCATTCTTATTCCTCCGTTTATCTCTAATTTCTAAGTTTTTCTTACATTGTTTATCAAATTTTCTATCTTGCAAAATTCTACTTGCTATAGGGGAGTGCATGTTTATCCTTCCACTGCAATTTGTATAAAAATCTGTAAAATAAATTAAGCCTCCAAAAGTAGAACAGTTTTCATAATTGTTATTTGGTATTTTTACTGTGTAATTTTTGGTCATTTATAGTGATTCTCTCCTTTATATTTTTATGTGTAAATTTGTTATTCATAGTTCAATTCTCCTTTTTATTAAAGTAACTATTGTCTATATAGAGAAATGGGGGCGTGTTTCAAATGCTACTGTATTCAGTTGGTAACTCCAAGAACCTGACATATCATACAATGCTGGATTTATAAACCTAACAAGAAAATTTCAGAACATATAGTTGTCAACTAGATTTAAAACACAATGAGAGTAGTTATTTTGTCTAACTTTTTAAAAGTTAGACAAGATTCAAAATATCCATAGTGAGAGAGTAATTCTAAATCTTCAAGATATTTGTGATTAATCTTTCCATCATGATAATTTGATTTTAAGTGTGACCAGTGACACAGTCCTAAAATACTGAATGCCACTGTATCATCCAATGCTCTACGGGAGCACAGATAGGAGAAGATAATTACTCGCTTATCACCGAGTCTTTTGTTATAGATTATTTCTCGTGCTATCTTTACATAGTTAGGCAAGCTATCACCTATCTAATCATCCAATTTACTCATTTTCAGTTGCTTTTTCTTAGAAAGTTTATAATTATACTTTTCTACAAATAACTTTGCATATTTAATAGAAGTTTTCTTTGTACGGATATCAGATTCTGCATCCCTTTTAATATCTCTGATGTTTTCACGTGATAGTACCTCTACTAATCGTTTTCTGTCGAACTCATCTGAGTATGTTTCGTAAAAATCAAACATTCCATGAAGGAAGTTCCATTGCAAAGAAATAGGATCACCATTAAAACTTGTTTTATGAATATCTAGGCATTCAATAAACTGTTCTTTTTTATTAGTTTTTATATACACTTTATAAAGATTAAGCAATGAAGCAGAGCATCCAATTTTAAATTCATTTCCAGATTCTTCACCATATATATTAAGTTTAAAACCAAGAGATTTTAAACAATTATAAAAGTCTTGTTCTTCTTTATTTTTTTCATATGTACCATTAATTTGTGCTGTTAAAATTCGTTTATTATTTTGAGGTCTTCTTTTTGTGTTCTCTTGGGCAAACCAATCATTTTCTTCTTTGATTGTCAAACCATATCGTAATTCACAACGGATTGATTTCCAACCACGTCTTTTTACAATTCCAACTGTATGTTGCCCGTCACCCATCTTCTTTGTCCCATCATTACGCACACTGATTTTTGGACATTCAACAGCATCTTTGTCAAATATACCATCTTTACTTTTTTCTTCGATAAAATTCATGTCTAATGACCTTTGGTAATCTGCCATTGATTCTAATTTATCAATAGGAATCATTTTGTATTCTTTTTTAATTAACATATTTATCCTCCGATTTTGTTTTTGTTGATGTCTCTGCTTGTTTAATTATTCCTTCAATTGTTTCAGTTACTTTTTTTGCTTCAATGATACATTCTCTTAATTCTTTTTTTGTTACAAGATTATTTAATGAATCAAAATGGCTCCGTAATGTATCAAAAAACATATTTGCATCCGCATTCATACATTCAATAAAATCTATCTTATAATTCCATATAGAATCAAGATATTCTTTTGTTTTTTCGGTTTTTAAATCAGCACAAATTTGTTTGGTTTCTTTGCTTATTTGAGATTTAGGTGTAGTTTGCTTTGTAGTAGTGGAGTTAGTTATATTATTTATTGCTTTATTTGTATTTGCTTTTATTTCGCTTTTGTTTTGTGTAAGTTCTTTATAGCCAGCGTTGATGCTTTTTTCTCCAGATAATACTTCTTGTTTCAGATCTTCATTATTTGAGTCAAGAATTTTTTTACCCTTTGAATATGTGTCTGTAGATACACCTGCTGTTTTAGCTAATTTTGCACGGACATCAATTTTATTTTCTGGACTAATCGGGGTTGAAGAATTCTGCGAACCCGATTTTTTATCTCCTCCGCCTAATGACATATTTTCTTTAGCCTGTTTTTCATAAATAGGTCTATATTTTTCAGCAACTGCAATTCTTTGAATGGGAGATAAGTTACGTCTTCCTAATTGAATATCAAGCATCCATTCCATAACTTCTTCTTTTGTATTATAAGCAAGAGTGCCAATCATTGGTTCTATATTGTGTTTTCTGCAAATTGAATACCGATTATGTCCATCAGCTATGTAACCATGCCATTCCATAATTGGAAAATTACGGTCAAAACCATTTTCAACGATATTTTTTTCAAGCTGTTTGTACTCCTCATCAGTGAGTGGTGGCAGTAAATCTTTTAATTCTGGATCGATTATTAATTCTTTCATTGTTTTCCTTTCATAAATTAAATGGTTTATAGTTGCATAAAACAAATAATTTTTTCATTAACTTATTTCTACATTTCAATTCTATTTTATCTTTTATCACCTCTCATTCTTTAAACCGATAATTCCCACTTTTAGAAGGATAAAATTTATCTACTTCATAAACTTCTAGCATCTTATTCAAAGCCCATTTAATCTCTTGTTTATAACCTTCTTTGTTTAGCACATAAATATTAGGAACATTTTGTGGTGGTTTGTTTTTATCTTTCTGTATACTACCTACTTCTTTTTTTACTAACAGTGGGGGAGTAGTGTTAGATGGAGAAGTTAAGTAATCAATGCATTTGTTAATTGTGTCTTTTGACATTGCTAGTTCCTTTGCCATACTTTCAATACTTCTCCAAAATGCCTCTGGATAATCTTTGGCATTTGCTAGTTCTGATCCATCATTATTTCTTTTCCGGCATCCGATATATGAATTAATATAAAGGAATGCCATAAGAATACTTTCTTTATTTAGGGATGTATCTGCCATCATAATTACATCATATTGAGAAGATGACAATTTTCCGAATTTGTCAGGATAATCAAAATTTTCTGAAATAATTTTAATTTCAATACCAGTATCATAAGACAAAGAATCTAATTCTTGTTTGACTTCAATCATTTTGTTATTTATCATGTATTCAAGTACATCTAATATTTCTCCAACTGCTTTTGGTTTTCGTTTATGAGTTTTATATCCATAGAAATTTAGTACCTTGCGAATAGTTATCCAGCTATAATCTTCATAAGATCTGTATTTATCTATGAGAATATAAATGATATAAAATTTTCTACTTACTCCAAATTTTGTTTTTATATTTCCCTGAATATACTCGTTAGGAAATCTTGTAAAATATTCTGGTTTGTCGATAAATAATTCCTCCTTTTTCTTGCGAGCGTTCAGCAAAGTAGGTTTTAACCCCCACTTACTTCATGGGGGTCGTTCAGCAAAGTAGGTTTTAACCCCCACTTGCTGAACTGAATAAAGATAAAACCTTTTAATAAGACAGACATATATTCCGTAAATTATTTTTCGCTTCGCTTCAAAATAATTTACTCCATAAAAATTAATTGATTGTTGATGGTATGTAATATAATAAAGATAGTGTATAATCTACTTCTCCAAATTTCCTTAAATTATATATTATTTATAGATTTATCTCAGTTATAATTTAATCATCAAATATTGTTTTCTCTCTTACAGTTACATTCTCTGAAAGCCAATCATATTTCTCCAATAAACTATCAATCATACTTTCAAATAACTTTCTTACAGTTTTATTATGTTCTATAGCATCTAATGTAAAGCAGCTATCAAGCCCATTATCATAACAGTAATCATCTATAATCTGATTTATTTCTATATCTTGGTATGTGTTATGAAATTCTTTGTATAGTTCTTTATATAAAATTCCGTTTTTACCAGTTGGTATTTCAAAGTAATCCATTAACAACTGATATTTTGGGAACATCTTGGAATTCCAATATGAAAATCTTTTCTTTGGTAGTGTTTTCTTTACCTTTTCATGAGACTCTTCCAGTTTTGACATTCTTTCATTTAGGGATAGGAGAGTATCATTTACTGTTTTGGTGAAGGTATTTAGCGTATCTAATATTGGTTGCATGATTATTTGATCTGTTGTTTTATTATCTATGAATACGGATGCTAATACATCACCACATTTATCTTGGTATCTTAATAATTTTTCACTTAATTCTGGCTGAATCTTTTTTATTTTTGGTGTTATTGTTATTTTTGCTAATGCCAAAGGCAATTTACGATTAGAAATACAAGATATTTCATTTATACTTGGCATATTCAAATCCACTCCCGAAAATTTTTGGGTGTGGTTTTTCAATATCTCATCATTCATAATTTTCCTTTTTTGATGCTCAATTTGTTTTTCTGTGAATCCAATTCCTCTAAGTACATGTGTGATAGAAGTGTAGATCTCACCAGTTGCATTATCTTTCAATGCAATTAATTCATCTCCATAAAAATTGAAATTACTTATCTGTAAAGCTGTGTTATTTGTCATAAGTTAAATCTCTCCCCTAAATAATTTTTATATTATGATTTGTTTCTGGTTATTACTTTTATATTTTTGGATGAGAATGAGCAATAATTTTTCAATCTATATTTTCAGGTAGTAGTATAGTGGTAATCTGGTATATTCTAAATGATGTAAAATATACCCCCCCCCACACTACTCATACACTTGCTGGATATTATAGATTTTATATTTGATAAAAATAGTTTTGATTTTTGACATAGAAATAAGACAGATGATTTTTTCACCTGTCTTAAATTGAAACTAATATACTATATTTTAATGATCTTTCATAATCTTTTGAATCATATTAATAAATTCAGAGATATCTACGAAATAGTTTGGATATGCTTCACGTAATTCATTAAAAGATTTTGCCGATACAAGAACAACGTTTTTATCAGTTTCTTTTTCTAAATTTCCATAAGCTTTTGTAGCTGCTTCTAATTGTGAAGGTTTAAATTCTGCAATACGAACTTTTTTCGTAGAATAATCTAAAATTAATAAATAATAATTACTTTTATTTTTGGTGTTTTTTTGTGTATAATCAATAGCTAGATTTATGCCACTTAATATAGATATTATATGATGATTTTTATTTAAAAGTTTAATCTCTTGTACTAAATCATTTATGTTTCCTGATGAGTTGGGACAAACTGGCATATTTTCCTGTATTGCAATTACAGATGATATAAGTGTAAAAAATCTTAATATGTTATTGTCGCCTTGGCTTGATTTTAAATTGCTTTTTGTATATATTCCCATCATCTCAACAGCAGTTGCCCATATATGTTGAAGTTTTGTTCGAAACTGTATTTCTATAAGCATATTCTTATTATAAGTTTCTTTTTTATCACTTTGAAATTGATATACCATGTGGTAGGAACGATATCCTGAATTTTTAGGATTTTTAATATAATCATATTCACGTTTTAATATATGACGGATACGAGATTTTTTGTATTCCTCTACAGCTTTATATACCTGATCTATTGTATCTACAATAACTCTGCAACCTCCAAGATCTTGCATCCGATATAGATTCATATCTGGAAAACGTACTATCTTACCAGTAATAGATTCAAGTCGTTTTAATCGTTGCACTACAATAGCATTTTGATTGCGTGAACGCAAATTGTTGCATATTACTTGTAAAGGATAAGCATGTGCAGCTCTCCAATTATTTAATACCATAAGAGCATTATCATATTCTTCTTTAGATGAAGATGAATCTGCAATTATAGAACCAGCTCTATTAATTTCTGATTTTGAGTATTTTGGTATTTCCCATTGTTCTCTTTGGTTTTGAGCGTTCATAGATTTTCTCCATTCATTAAATACATTTTCTATTATTATATCACAGATGTCTTTTGATTTCATTATAAAATCCTCCGTTTGTTTATAATATTATTGGTTTTCATTGTGTATGATATACACTTTGTATTTTCTAATGATACATAATCTTATTCTTTTTCTGATTTAAAATTATATTGAAAAATTTTGTGTGTATATAAGATTGAGTTCGGTGAGAGAGTGATTTTTAAACCGAAGCAATTTGAGAAAGCATTGATTTTACTAGATATTTTAAGGTTTTTGACTGAAACTTTTTAGCTGATTTGATGTTCATTTTCTTAATTGTAAAAGAGATGTTAAGCTGAGTTCGATAATTGACTGATTTTTCAATGGATTTTAAGCTTATGAAAGAGATTTTGAATAATTTTAAAGGTATGAAAATAGTAAAAAGTCAGAAAAATAAAGGGTTTATCGAACGTGCTATCGAAGCAATTTATTTTTTGTTTATAAAATTTTATAGAAAATTTATAATTAGAATTGTATTTTTAAAGTATAAAAATTGAAAATTAATTTTGATAAGCGAATGGAACAGATATACCAATTTAGAAAAATACAAATTAGAAAAATAATGTAAACATACCCCCTGTCTTATAAAGATAAAATGTAGCATAAGTTGTATTTTATACATTTATACAACTTAGAATTAAGATATTTGATAAATAGGTATTATAATATTATTATTCTATGATTTTGTGAATGCAAGGTTTTGTAACTTTAAATTCAGCCATACAAATAGTATATTAATATTGTTGAATCGACTTAACAGTGTAGTAATGTTCGATATCAAAATGATATCAAAATGATATCAAAAAAATGAACTATTATACATATTTACACTTGAATGTATTTCAAATGTGATGTAATATAATCATAAAAATGAATCAAACTTAGATAGATATAATACAGATATCAGATATAATTTATGCAGCATAAATGGTACGATATGTATACTTTTATATTTCTATACATTCTAAGAGCTGTAACTTGCAGCATAACTTTTCAGTTAAACAACATTTACTTGCTACATTTTCTAAAAATTAATCTCAATAACCTTAGCTATTATACCATATCACGATCATTATTTTTCTGCAAAATATAACAACATTCAAAAAATAATTAGATCTATTTTTTTGAATTAGTAAATTTCCAGCTATTATCTGATATGATTATATCTAATAACATATGATAAATATTCAAATTATGTTGATTCGTTAATGAAGATTAAATAATAATTAAATAAAAATTCGATTAAGAATCACAATAGAAAATCATAAAAAATAATAATTCAATTTTAATGTCAAACATTATTTTAAATTCTTTACGGAAATAAAACAGGAAACAAAATGGAAAAAGTTATTATCAGAAAATAGAAAAAGAATAGAAGCTTATACATAAATCAATATATTAATTCATAGTAAAAAATAATTATGACGATATAACACTATCGACAACCAGCTATCTACAATCCATTCTGATAGCCCTAATAGCCTGATACAGACTGAAAAAACAAGAGAAGCTATATTTATTCATTAAGCACATGAAACGCTTAAATAAGCCAAAATGCAAAAAAATAGACCGCTATATTAGCGGTCATTCTTCCTGCGTATATTTTTCGTCAATATACGCTATCTGCTCGTCATAATAACGACGGGCATTTTCACATCTTAGGTCATAATTTGACCCGTGTGAAGGATATCCTTCTTCTATACACTGGTTTGCAATCTCCTCACATTCCTGTGCATATTCTATTTCAAGGCGACAAATTTCCTCGATGTCCTCAACCGAGTAAATGCCTGCATCCATCATGCTTTTTTTCATTTCTTCTATTTTCTTATTCATTTTCTTCTCTCCTGTTCTTTTTACTGGGCGGCTTGTGTGTATGTTAACCTTTTCAGCTTTACCCTTTTCAATCTCTGTGTTACCGTTTTTTTGCCACACGGTTAAAGAAGCGTTGCATTTCGTAACTTCCATTTGTCTTTCTTTTTCCCTTTTGGGTCATTACCCTTGTTCTCTAGGATAAGAATTTAATAATTTACAACATTTATTAACACTTATCACCAGTTTACAACTTTTTACAAAAATAAAAAATACAAACCCATCTTTTC
>CARPYP010000039.1 GCA_949045875.1 uncultured Clostridia bacterium
ATCGTTGGCATATAATTTTAATTGCACTTGGAATAGTATTTGTTCTTTTTGCAATTTATTTAGGACTTCCTAAATAAAGAAATTTAAAGGTAAACACAAAATTACATGTAAGTAGGGCAGATGATTAAGTTGAAATTATCTGTCTTTTATTATATAATCGTAACAAGAATTAGTAGTTTGAAAGGTAGATAATGATGAAAAATATTCTTATACATGGATTAGGTCAAAATAGTGAAAGCTGGGATAATACTAGTGTGTATTTAAAAGAAAATAATATTGATATAATATGCCCTGATTTGTTTGAGATAACAGAAAATACTTCAAAAGATTATAAAATGCTGTATAATACTTTTTCAGATTTTTGTAATAATCAAAAAGAAAAACTTAATTTGTGTGGTCTTTCATTAGGTGGAGTATTAGCATTAGACTTTGTAAAAGAATATCCAGAAAAGGTAAATTCTATTATTTTGATAGGTACTCCATATAAAATACCAAAAGCACTTTTTAAATTACAAGGCTTAATATTTCATATAATGCCGAAGAGGGTATTTGAAAAGATGGGTTGTTCTAAAAGAGAATTTCTTACTTTAGTTAATTCAATGAGTAATCTTGATATTGCAAAGGATTTAGAAACAATAAAGTGTAAAAGTTTAATTATATGTGGTGATAAAGATAATGCGAATATGGAAAATGCTAAACTATTAAATAAAAGCATTAAAAACAGTAAATTTAAAGTGACAAGTAATTCATCACATGAAGTTAATATTGATAATCCAAAGGAACTTGCTAATATAATTTATGATTTCTGGAAGGATAATCAATAGCACAAATTATAGAGGAGATGAATCAGATGAAAAAGAAAATATGTATTGGTATAGTAATATTTTTGATATTACTTATAATTGTAGGAATTATCACAAATTATGCAGATAGTGGCAGAGTATCAACAGGACATGAGCCAAAGTATTGTATAAAAGTAGTTAGTAATGATGGAAGTAAAGTAACTTATTGGGGCTTAGGTTATAAAGTAATTCGTTATGTTGGAGTATCTCCAAATGAACCTTATGAAAATAACATTGGTACAAAAATGGGAAGTTGGTTTATGAATTATGAATTGCCTAAATCAAATACTATTGAAATTGAATATGAAGGACAAAAGATTACTATAACTGATATAAAAGATATAGGAACTATTGAAAATATATTACTAAATTCAAAATATGATGGGGAAATATGTGATGGAATAAATACTCATAAAATAGTATTAAATAATGAGGTTTATTATATTAAAGAATCATGTAAAGAAATACAAAAAGGTAATAAACAAGCAACAATTTCAACAGAAGATTTAAGCACGATAAAAAGTATCATTGACAATAAAATAAATGATGAGCAAAACAATACAAAATCTAATCGTAGTTCAGAAAATGTTACGATAGAAATTAATAATAGTACAATTAAACCTGAAAGTGTTTCAATAACTATTACTGATAATAATGAAAATCAGTATGGCTGGGGTGTTGAATTTAGAGTTCAAGAAAAAGTTGATGGAGAGTGGAAAAACTTAAACTATATATCTGATGAGCTGTCTTGGATTGATATAGCTTATGAATTAAATGAAGATAAGCAATTAACTCAAAAATTAGATATAGAAAAGTATTATGGAAAATTGCCTAATGGAATATATAGAATAGTTAAACCAGTTTATGATAATGGCTATATTGATATATATTCAAATGAATTTGAAATTAAATAATTAAAACACAAATTATATCACATATAATGGAGGAATTTACCTATGGAATTAGTAAAAGTTGGAGAAAAGACCTATTATATAAAAAATGCTACTAATATAGGAATATACAAGATTGATGAAACACAAGTATATCTTATAGACACAGGAAATGATAAAGAAGCAGGAAAGAAAATATTGAAAATAATAGATGAACAAGGATGGAAAGTTAAAGGAATTATTACAACCCATTCAAATGCAGATCATATAGGAGGAAATAAAGTTATTCAAGATAGAACTAATTGTACTATACTTGCTTATAATATTGAAAAATCATTTACAGAATATCCAATATTAGAATCTTCTTTTTTATATGGTGGTTATCCATTTAAAGATATTAGAAATAAGTTTTTACTAGCAAAAGAATCAGTTGTTATACCTATTAAAAATAATTTGCCAGATGGACTAGAATACTTTGCTTTAAAAGGACACTTTTTTGATATGATAGGCATTAAAACAAGTGATAATGTATATTTTTTAGCAGATTCTTTATTTAGTGAAGAAACAATTACAAAATATAATTTATTCTTTATTTATGATGTAAGGGAATTTCTTAATACATTAGATTATTTGAATACATTAAATGGAAGTTTATATATTCCATCTCATTGTGAAGCAACAAATAATATTTCTTCTTTAATAGAACTTAATAAAAATAAAGTTAAAGAAATTATAGATAAGATATATAATATTTGTGAAAAAGAAATGAGTTTTGAAGAAATATTGAAATACATATTTGATGAATATAACTTAACTATGAATGCAAATCAATATGTTTTAGTAGGAAGTACAATACGATCATACTTATCATATTTACTAGATGAAAATAAATTAAGTTATGAATTTAAAGACAATAAAATGTTATGGAAACAAGTATAATTAATTTATCTATGAGATATTAGAGATTAGAACTAATCTCTATATTTTTTATTTTTTAGAAAAAGTTGTAACCTTTTTTTAAAAAATGTTACTATAGGTATGAAAGTTAACTGAAAAAATAATAAGGAGATTTAGGTCTAAATTGAAAAATGAAATTTTAAAAGATTATCTAAAAAACGGAAAAGTAGATATAGACAAAATAATAGATGATTTCTATGGCTATGTCTATATAATAGTAAAAAATGAAATAAGTATAGCCATGACAGATGAAGATATAGAAGAAATAGTATCAGATGTATTTGTTGCTATATGGAAAAACAGTATAAATTTATTAAAAACAACAGAAATAAAGCCATATCTAATAGGAATTGCTAAAAATGTGATAAGGAATAAGTATAGAAATACAGAATTAAATTTTTCTATATCAGATTATGAAGAAAATTTAATTGATACTTGTAATATTGAAAAAATCACAGAAGAAAACGAACAGAATAAAGTTATTCTTGATACTTTAAAAACAGTAAAACCAAAGGAATATGAAATATTTATAATGTTTTATTATGAATCAAAATCAGTAAAAGAAATAGCAAAAGTGTTAAATTTATCTACAAGCAATGTTAAAACTATACTTCATAGAGTTAGGAAAGTCATTAAAAGAAATTTAGAAGATGGAGGTTATAGCTATGGAAAATAATGATTTAAAAGAAAAAGTACGAAAAAATGTAAAAGAGAAAATAGCTGTATTAAACTATCGGAAAGGAGTTTGTTATGAAAAATAAAAAAAGTAAAAAAATAATTTATGTAATAACTTCGAGTGCAGCAGTATTTATTTTTGGATTTGGAATTATTTTAGGAACAAATAGGTTTAATAATAATCAAGTACAAAATGATACTCATTATGGAATTTCAGATTTACAAGATATTAAAAATAATAAAGAATCATTAAAAACAGAATTAAATATATACAGAGTATCAAGTTTAACAAGTTCAGATATGGATGTAAAAATTGATAATTATAATCAAAAAATGCCACAAGAAATTTGGAAAAAAATTTTAGAAGAATTTAAAGTAACAAATGGAATTAGTTATGAAGATTTTACAAATAAGATTCCAGAAAAATTTATGTATTGTAACTTCTATACAATTTCTACAAGAGGATATAAAGATAATAACTTATCTAATGAATATCGTAAACATGATTATGTATTTGAATATAGAACAGAAAACAATGGAAAAATACTTATAGCACTTTGTAAAAATGAAAAACCACTTAGGGATTATGAATTTGAATTTAAAGGAGAAAAATCGCAAATAGGAAATACTGAATTAGAAATAGCACAATATAATAACAAATATATGGCTACTTTTGAATTTAACAATGTTAATTATGATATAGAAACAACAGATATAACAGAAAATGAATTATTAGAATTATTACAATCAATACTTACTGAAAATAATAAAAATTTAACAGTAGAAGATAAAGATACAAACGTAAAAGAACAATCAAATGACATTAAAAGTACAGATTTTCCAGATTATTATGCAGGAAAGCATGTAAATGATGATGGAAACAATATAATTTTACTTTGTGAAGATAATGAAGCAAACAGGAAAGAAATATGCAGTTTGTTAGGTATAACAGAAGGCAAAACTATATTTAAAACAGCAAAATATTCATATAATTACTTAACAGAATTGCAAAGTAAGATAAGCCAAAAAATGATAGATAAGGAATTTACTTTTGTAACAACATCTGCAATAATGGAAAATAATAATGATATAAAAGTTACTGTAACAAGTAATAATGAAAGTGATTTAAACAAAATAAAATCACTAGATACGATAGGTGGGGCTATTGATATTGAGTACAATACAAATAGTAGAGCAACAAAAGATTTGTTAATTGAAAAAAAATAAGCACATAATAAAAAATGGATAATTAGTTGTTTGCTAAGTATTCATTTTTTATGTTATAATCATCTCAAAAAATTATTTATTTTATGGATTAGTTTGAAATATAACTAATCTTATTTTTAGCAATTTTCTACAAGAAAGATTTATAGAAAAATGTTATTCTTGCATAGAACTGTAGGTGATTTTATGATAAAAGAAGAAAGAAAAATTGTATATGATGAAGAATTGCAAATAGAAGCTGTTTCTTTTAATGGTGTTCATCAACAATCTGCAAAGCACTTTCATGATTATTATGTAATAGGAATTATGAAAAAAGGGAATAGAAAATTTATTTGTAATTCAAAAAATTATAATATACAAACTAATAACATCATTCTCATAAATCCAAATGATTATCATGAATGTATAGATATAGGACAAAATAGTTTAGATTATGAGGCAATTCATATTTCAAAAGAGATAATGACTAATTTAGCAAATGAAATTTTTAAATCCAAAGATATGGTTATTTTTAATAAAAATGTAATTTCTGATGATACATTATTAAAAGAAATTGAAATATTAACTAATTTAGTAATTTCTAATGATAAAACATTAGAAAAAGAAGAATTATTTTATATCGTTATAAAAGATTTGTTAGAAAATTATGCTGCATTTAAGACTACTGATGAAAATATAATGCTTAAAACAAAAGAAGTGTGCGATTATATAGAAAATAACTATACAGATAATATAACATTAGATAAATTAGCGAAGGTAGGAGCAATAAGCAAATATCATTTAATAAGATTATTTACTAAAGAAAAAGGAATAACACCTTATAAATACCTAGAGCTATATAGAATAAATCAAGCTAAAAATCAGTTACAAGAAAACAATTCAATATTAGATATATCTATACAATGTGGTTTTTCAGATCAAAGTCATTTTACAAATTTATTTAAAGAAACAATAGGAATCACACCAAAACAGTACAAAAAAATTTTTGAAGAAAGGAATAGCAATAATGAATGAAGAAAGAAAATGTGTTATGATAGTTGATGAAAGTCTACCACTTGGAATAATTGCGAATACAACAGCAATATTAGGAAATACATTAGGAAGTCATTATCCTGGTGCAGTTGGAAAAAATGTACTAGATAAAAATGAAAATGAACATTTAGGAATAATTGAAATACCAATTCCAATATTAAAAGGAAATAAAGAGTTGTTAAATAATTTACGAGATACTTTATATAAAGAAGAATACAAAGATATGATAGTTGCAGACTTTTCTGATGTCGCTCAAAGTTGTAAAACTTATGATGAGTATATACAGAAAATTAGTAAAGTAGATTCTAATAATATAAACTATTTTGGAATCGCAATATATGGAACAAAGAAACAAGTAAATAAATTGACAGGAAGTATTGGATTATTAAGATAATATTGAATATTAAGCAGGTAGTTTGTTGAAAATTATCTGTTTTTATATTATAATCTTTTTGAAAAAATAATAGGAGAATGATAAAATGAGTGAATCTAATATTAAGAATATAAATTTTCATAGTGATATACTAGATAAAGAAATGGGAATAAATGTGTATTTGCCAAAAGAATATAAAGAAATTGGAAAGCCACTACCAGTATTATATTTTCTTCATGGTAGAAGTGGAAATGAAAGCATTATGTACGATTTGAATATAAATGTAAAAGCAGATGAAATGATAGAAAATGGGAAAATAAAGCCATTAGTAATTGTTTGCCCTAGAATTGAAAACAGTAGAGGAGTAAATTCATCTTCAATAAGCAAAGAAGTATTAAGTCCAGGAAATAGTGGGATTATCATAAATGTTGGAATGTATGAAGATTACTTTATAAAAGAAGTTATACCTTTAATTGATAAAGAGTTTAATACAATAAAAACAAAGGAAGGTAGATATATAGGTGGTATTTCAGCAGGTGGGTATGCAGCACTTCATAATTCATTTAGACATCAAGATTTATTTAGCAAAGTTGGAGGACACATGCCTGCAATGGAACTAACTTTAGAGGAAGAAGATACACCATATTTTAAAGATATGTCAGTATGGGAAAAATATGATCCTATAACGATTGCTAAAAATAATGAAATTTCAAAAGATATTAAGGTATATCTTGATGCAGGAAATCAAGATGAGGGACATTTTTATGAGGGATGTAAAGTTTTACAAGAAATATTGGATAAGAAACAAATAACATCTCAAAACCATATTTATGAAGGACACCACAATGGAGAATATATAATATCAAACCTAGAAAAATATTTAGAATTTTATAATTCATAAATTCAAATTATGGAGGAAAATGATGAAAGAAATAGATCCAAAACAAACTAAAAGAGCAAAAGCCTATGAATTATGGATGAAAGCACCTAATCCAATGGTAACATTTTTTAAAACTTTAGATGTAACACCACTTGTCAATAAGAGTAAGAAAAGCAAATTAAAGTTTAATATGTTATTGGATTATTGCATTGGTAAAGTAGCTTCTAATATAGAAGAATTTTATTTACTTCCAGTAGGAGATAAACTAATTCAATATGATACAATTGCAGTAAATACTATTGTAAAAAATAAAGATGGTGAAGTAAGCTCATGTGATATATTATATACAGATGATTTGGATAAATATAATACAGATTATTTAAAATATACACAGGAAGTAGGCAAAACTTGTAATGATAGAGATTTAACTGATAGTATGGTAATTGGAACATCTGCTATTATAGATACAGAACTTGATGGAGCAGTTGGAATGAATAGTGGAATTTTTAATAATCCATTTATATTATGGGGTAGATATAAGAAGAAGTTTTTTAAATACTATCTTACAATTTCATTCCAATATCATCACACTCAAATGGATGGATCTCATGCAGGTAAATTTTTAGCAAACTTGCAAAAAGAAATTTATAATTTTAGATAAGCATATAGTAATTTATTACTAGAATCAGTGATTTGAAAGTGAGATATAGTATGGAAGATTTAATACAAAACTTATACAATTTGGACAATAAAGTAGCATATAGTTGCTTAAAAGAACTCGAACAAATAGCCTATACAAGTAATGAAGTATATAAGTTTTTTGAAACATTTGTAGAAATGTTAGATAATAAAAACTCATATATAAGAACAAGAGGTATTGTTTTAATTTCAAGTAATGCAAAATGGGATAACGATAACAAAATAAATTCAATAATAGATAAATTTTTAGAGCATATTGAAGATGAAAAGCCAATTACTGCAAGACAATGTATAAAATCGTTAGAAAATATAATCAAATATAAAAAAGAACTTGAACCAGTAATAAAAGAACGATTACTAAAAGTAAATTATTTAAAATATGAAGATAGTATGCAAAGTTTGATATTTAAAGATGTAGAAAAAATATTAAATTTAATTAAATAAATTACATTTGAAATGGAGATATAATAAATGAGAATTTTAACAATTATTGGAACACCACATAAAGGAAATACAAGAGCAATAACTGATTTGTTCTTAAATGAATTTAAAGATAGAAAGACTGAATTTGACGAAATTGTGCTTCCAACTGATTTTGGAGAGTTGTGTTATGGATGTGCAAATTGCATATTAAAAGGTGAAGAAAGTTGCCCTCATTTTAGTTCAGTTAGTCCAATAATTGAAAAAATAGAAAAGGCAGATTTAATTGTAATTGCTACACCTATATTTGTTATGTCTTGCTCTAGTGGATTAAAAGCATTATTAGACCATTTGGCTTATATGTGGTTAGTACATAGACCAAAAGAAAGTATGTTTAAGAAAGTAGGTTTAATTATTACTTCAGCAGGAGGATCAGGAGTAAAAGACACAGTTAAATTAATAAAGAATAATATGTTTTACTTGGGAATACCTAAAATTTATAATTATGGGGTTACTACAATGAAAATGGGTGGTAATTATATAGACTATAAAAACAAGGATAAAATTAAAAAGCAAGTGAAGAATAAAGCAAATAAAATAAAAAGAAGTTAAAAAAATAAAAAAGTAGGATTAAAAACACGATTCTTCTTCAATATGTTTGGAATGACACAAAAAAATGGGTGGAATAAAACTGATTCTGATTATTGGAAAAATAAAGGATGGCTTGAAGGGAAAAAGCCATATTAAAATGGTATTGATAATAAAAAGAATTATTAAAATAGAAAAATATATTATGCAAAATGTAAAGTTTGAGTTGCATTTTGCATTTTTTTATAAAGTGCAACTGGAAGTTGATAGTATTTTAAGAAGAACTACACTAAAATTAAAGATGAAGGAGGAGTAGTCTAATGAAATTTGGAGAAAATTTATATAATTTAAGAAAAGCAGCTAAAATGAGCCAAGAAAAATTAGCAGAAAAAATGGATGTTACTAGACAAAGTGTATCAAAATGGGAGAATGGAGAAAGCTACCCAGAAATGGAAAAGATAATGAAATTATGTGATGTTTTTCATTGTAAAATAAACGATTTGGTACACGAAAATATGGCAGATATAGATTCATTAGATGAAGAGATAAAAATGAGTGTAGTTAAATTTAAAGAAGAAAAGCAGAAAAAGATTAAAGGAATCAGTAAAGCAATTTATATTCTTGCAAGAATAGGAAAAATCCTTATAACAATAGCATTTCCAATAATAATATTTTTATTAATAGTTACACCTATATTCATAAGTAATATAGAATTAAAGGATAATACGATTGTATTTAAAGGAGCAAGGATAGATGACAAAATAACGATAACAGAAGAAAACTCAAATGATGGTGTAAATTTACAACTAAAAGCAAATGGTATTTTAATTGCTGATGAAAGAAACCAAGATACAATTTTACAAATGAAAAATGTGTTAGAAAACAATTCTAAGGGACAAATAATAGCTTTCCTAGAATTAGGATATGTGTGTTTAATAATTTGTTTAATATTATATAGAATGACATTAAGTAGACTAGAAAAATTATTTATAAACATAAATGAGGGAGATACTCCATTTACATTAGAAAATGTTAAATATATTAAAGAAATGGCAAAACTTATGATTATAGCACTTATTTTACCAAGTGGCGGCGGAATCATATTTGAAAAAATACTGGCAACAGATTTAGATGTAGGTTTTGAATTGTTTGATATAGTACAAATATTATTCTTATTTGGAATCTCATATATATTTGAATATGGATATGAATTACAACAAGACACAAAAGCCAAAATGTATGGGGAGGTATCTGACAATGAATAAAAATGGATTTATAAAAGAATTATCTAAGCAAACAGGATATGATGAAGAAAAATGTATATTAATAAATAATGTGATAGAAAATTATTTCATATTTGGAAGAAAAAATAAAGACAAAATAATTAAAGATTTACAAATAAAAGCTAGTTTGAATGAAGATGATAGCGAGAATGTATATGATATTTCAATAAAAATAATTACTGGAGAAATAAAAAATAAGCTAAAACACCCATTTAAAAACCAAAATTAGTTATAGAGTAGGAATTTGAAATATAATTACTATTTTAAAAACAACTATTTAGAAAAAAATCTAAATAGTTGTTGACATCAAAAAAATAAAATAGTATAATCTATTTAGATATATATCGAAATACTAAAGTAGAGGTGATTAAATTGGGAATGTCAGAAACATTAAAAGCAATTAGTGATCCTGTAAGAAGAGAGATACTTGAATTATTAAAAGATGGAAGAAAGACAGCAGGAGAAATATCAAGTAGTTTCAATTTAACAGGAGCAACAGTATCCTATCATTTATCGAACTTAAAAAAAGCAAATCTAATAACTGAAACGAAACAAAAGAACTTTATATTTTATGAGTTGAATAGTTCTGTATTTGAAGATGTTTTAGTATGGATTTATAAGTTGGGAGGAAATAAGAATGGAAAAGAAAAATAGAAAAACACTAATTTTAAGTGTAATTATATGTTTATTACCAATGATTCTAGGTAGCATACTTTACAATAAACTACCAGAACAAATGCCAATTCATTTTACAACAAATGATGTAATAGATAATTATGCACATAAAAATTTTGCATTATTTGGGTTACCACTAATTATGGCTATTGTTCAAGCAATATGCTTAATTGCTATTAATACAAAATTAAATAAATTAAAAAATGAGGAAAAACCTAAAATATTAAAAATAATGGAATGGTTTATTCCTGTTGTATCAGTGTTATTTTATGTTATTATGGTAGAAGTACCACTAGGAAGCACAGTATATGTTGGAAAAAGTATATGTTTAATATTAGGAATACTACTTATGATTATAGGAAATTATATTCCTAAAATGAGCTATGAGATGAGCAAGACAACATTTCATCCAATGCCTAAAAGTGAGAAGTCATTTAGAAAAATGAGTAAGATTATGGGATATTCATTTATTGTAATGGGTATAGTTTTGCTAATAATGATTATATGGATATAGCATAAATAAATTAAGAGAAAAGTATAGGAAGATATTAAGAAATTAGTATCTTCTTTTTTAAAATATGACAGACAGATGTCATATTTATATGCTATAATATTGACAGGAGGAAAATATGCAAGTAAATAATAGATTATTTGAAATAGTATATATATTATTGCAGAAGAAAAAAACTACAGCTAAAGAATTAGCTGACAGATTTGAGGTATCTACAAGAACAATATATAGAGATATTGAAACATTAAGCACAGCAAACATACCAATTTATGCAAGTAAAGGAAAAGATGGAGGAATAGGACTTTTAGATAAATATATACTAAATAAAACTATTCTCTCTGAAGAAGAGCAAAATCAAATTTTGTTTGCATTGCAAGGAATGAAAAAAGTAAAAGGACAAGATGAAAAAGATATTTTGGAGAAGTTAAGTATATTATTTAATAAAGAGATAAACGATTGGATCAAAATTGATTTTTCTAATTGGGGTAATGTACAAGAAGAACGATTTGACATTATTAAATCTGCCATTTTAAATAAGCAGCTAATAGGATTTACTTATTATAATTCTAATGGAGAAGAAAGTAAAAGAATTGTAGAACCATTACAAATATGGTTTAAAGATAAATCATGGTATTTAGTAAGTTATTGTAAATTAAAACAAGATTACAGAATATTCAAGATTGCTAGAATAAAAGAAGTTAAAATGTTACAAGAACATTTTGAAAGAGAATTACCCAAAGAAGAAAATGAACAATATAACTTCAAAATAATAGAACTCGAACTAGAAATAAATAAAGCTATGACTTATAGAGTATATGATGAATTTGAAAGTAAGGAAATAACGAAAAAACAAGATGGAAACTTTATTATAAAAGTGAAATATCCAGAAAATGAATGGGTATATGGCTATATTTTATCTTTTGGGGAATATGCAAAAGTTTTAAATCCTGGTTATGCAAAAAACATAATAAAAGATAAACTACAAAGAACTTTAAAAAATTATTTATAATATGACACACAGTTGTCAAGTTATATGATATATACTCCTAATTAGGAGGTAGATATATTATGAAATATGAAATTGTAGAATTAGAAGAAAAGGTTATTACAGGAAGTAGAATAAAAACAACTAATCAAGATGGAAAGGCTATGCAAGATATAGGAACTACTTGGCAAAAATTATTTGCAAATGGAATTTATGAGAAGATTCCAAATAAGGTAAATGGTAAAACAATAGGATTATATACAGAATATGAGGGTGATTATACAAAACCTTATACATTTATTGCAGGAGCAGAAGTGAGTAGGGAAGTACAAATAGGCGAAGAAATAAAAAGTATTATTATTCCAAAAGGAAAATATGCTAAGTTTGTTATAACAGGAGATGTGCAAAATTCAGTAGGACAGGCTTGGCAAGAAATATGGAATATGGATTTAAAAAGAAAATATACTTGTGATTTTGAAGAATATCAAAACAATTCTGAAGATATGCTAAAACAAGAAATTCATATTTATATTGCACTAGATAAGTAGAAAGGAAAAGATAAAATGGCTTTTGATTATAAAAAAGAATATAAGGAATTTTATATGCCAAAGAATAAACCTAGCATTATAACGATTCCTAAAATGAACTATATTGCAGTTAGAGGAAAAGGAAATCCTAATGATGAAAAAGGAGAATATAAACAGACAATAGGTCTTTTATATGCGATTGCTTTTACTATAAAAATGAGTTATAAGGGAACACATAAAATAGATGGTTATTTTGAATATGTTGTTCCACCACTAGAAGGATTTTGGTGGCAAGATGGAATGAAGGATAGTATTGACTATAATAATAAAGACCAACTGAACTTTATATCTATTATTAGGTTACCAGACTTTGTAACAAAAGAAGATTTTGAGTGGGCTATAAAGGAAGCGACAAATAAGAAAAAAATAGACTTTTCAAAAGTAGAATTTTTAACTTATGATGAAGGAAGTTGTGTTCAATGTATGCACATAGGTTCTTATGATGATGAGCCATCTACAATAAATTTAATGCACGAATATATGATAGAAAATGGATATGAACTTGATATTACAGACAACAGATTTCATCACGAAATTTATTTAAGTGATCCAAGAAGATGTGATGTAAGTAAATTAAAAACAGTCATAAGACACCCAATAAGAAAAAAGGAATAATTATGGAATTTATAGAAGCAAAGACAATACTTCAAAGAGCAACACATGGAGAAGAATGGTTTGGAATTGATTATAATATGAATCTATACAAAGGTTGCTACCATAAATGTATTTATTGTGATAGTAGAAGTAATTGTTATCAGGTAGAAGATTTTG
>CARPYP010000040.1 GCA_949045875.1 uncultured Clostridia bacterium
AGTATCGGTAATCAAAGAAATATTTTGCAAAGATATGTAAAGGAGAATAATTTAACATTAATTAAAGAATACATTGATGATGGTATATCTGGAACTACATTTGACAGACCTGGATTTAATGAAATGCTACAAGACATTGAAAATAAAAGTATTAATATGGTAATAACAAAAGACCTATCAAGACTTGGAAGGGATTACATTAAAACAGGGCATTATATAGAAAATTACTTTCCACAAAACAATATAAGATATGTTGCAATAACAGATGGAATAGACACCTATATTGATAGCACAAATAACGATATAACACCTTTTAAAGCAATTATGAATGACTACTATGCTAAGGATATTTCAAAAAAGATTAGAAGTGTTTATAAGGAAAAACAAAAAAATGGAGAGTATCTATGTAGTATTCCAGCATATCGGATATAAAAGACATCCTAGTATTAAAAACAAGCTAATTATTGATGAACAAGTAAAAAACATTGTAGAAAAAATATTTGATATGTATGCAAATGGACATGGTAGTGTGGAAATAGTAAATTACTTAAATTCTAATAAATACTTATCCCCTACTGGCTATAGAAAAACTGGTTTGGTACAAGATAAGACGTGGTCGAAATCTTTGATTTCGTGTCCACGGCTATATGCAAGCGAAGTCGTATGAAAACAAAATAAACTATAATTGGAATGAAGTAACACTATGTAATATGCTAAAAAATGAAGTTTATATCGGAAACACAGTTCAAAATAAGAAATCAGTTGTTTCATACAAAGTACATAAAATAAGAACTGTAGAAAAAGAAAATCAAATAAGGGTTGACAATACACACGAAGCCATTATCAATAAAGACATATTTGAAAAAGTACAATGTATTCTTGGAAAAAGAGGAACAAATACAAAACTAAAATATGACTACTTATTAAGAGGACTACTTTACTGCTATCATTGCAAAAGAAAACTGCAAATCGTTCTTAAGAAAAATTCAAGAAGAAACGCACAATCACATCCATATATAATATGTGCAGACTATAAAAAAAGAGGCTGTTTTCCATTAAGTATTAATTATGGAAAATTTGAAAATCATATTATTTATGTGGTAAAAAAAATCTGTCAAATATATGCTGATAAAGAAATTTTTTATTCAATCTATGAGAAATATCAAAACAAAACGCTTGATATTCGAGATGGATATAAGAAGAAATTAGAACAAATTGATAAGGCTATATTGGATATAAATAACAACTTAGACAAAATGTATATGGATAAATTGCAAGGCATAATTCTTGAAGAAGATTACATTAGGGTATCACAAAAATTTATATTTGACAGAACAAATCTAATGAAACAAAAGGAAGAATTAGAGCAAAAACTAATTGGGACAGAAGAAAAAATAAGTATTAAAAACAAAACAAAAGAAGAAAAAGAATTGGATGAATTAATAGAAAAATTTTTCAAATTAGAGCAAATAGATAAAATGTATTTATACAGATTAATTAACAAAATTGAGATTGATAAAGATAAAAATGTGTATATCTATTTCAACTTTTCAAAACTAAATTCTATTAACAAAAGCCTAGATGAATTTATCAAAATTGAAGAACTACTTAATGAACAAAAACAAAAAATAGGTTAAAAATTTGCATAAACTATTGAATAAGTCATAAAACAATGATAAAATTACGATAATTAATTTTAATAGGGGGCATAAAATTATGATAAATATAAGACCTGTATCAGATTTAAGAAATAAATATCCAGAAATTGAGGAATTGGTTTTAAAGGAGGATGAAGCAGTGTATCTAACAAAAAACGGATATGGCTCAATGGTAGTAATGAGCTTAGAAAAATATGCAAAATTAATGTCAGATGCAGAATATGATGAGTATGTTGAAAAAGCATTAGATGAAGCAGATAGACAAGCAGAAGATCCAAATACAAAATATCTTACAAAAGAAGAAGTATTTGGAAAATTAAGGAGGAAACTAAATGGAGGATAGTAAGTACCAAATAACTTTTTTGCCATTATTTTATGAGGACTTGGATAAAATCATGGATTATATAATCCATAAATTAAATAATGAGATAGCAGCTAAGAATTTACTCGATAAAATAGAAAGAGAAATAGAGGTAAGAGCTAATAGTTCAGCACAGTATGAAAAATATAAATCATCGAAAAATAGAAAAATGATTTATTACAGAATTTATGTAAATAATTATACGATATTTTACACCATAAAAGATAAAACTATGGAAGTAAGAAGAATTTTATATTCAAGAAGAAATTTTAAAAAATTAATATAAGGAGGAATTAACTATGAATGAAGAAGAAATAGAAAAAGCAATAGAAGAAAAATTCGGAATGACAGAAGAAGAAATAGAAGTTGCATTAGACGAAGCAGAAAGAGAGGCACTAGATCCAAATACGAAATACTATACACAGGAAGAATTAGATTTAAAGATAAGAAAGATATTAAATGATAAATAATTCAAAATCAAAAATTTTTATTTCAGAATGCAAAGCGTTGTAACATAATTATATACAAGCTTTTGCAACTTGGTTGGTAGTTTTTTAAATCCACACCAGATATATTAGCCTTCCAACCAGAAGGAAAAGGAATTCCAGAAAAACTATTAGCAATATTTTTTGCACGAGTGTAATATGAAGAATTTTTATCAATCCCACCTGTTACTAAATCCACACCATCAGGATTTACCATTGGAACAATATAAATAGAAAAATTATTAAAAATATAATTTGTACTATAGCCATAGATATATCCATTATTTACATAAGATCTCGAAATATTTTCAATAAACTTCATAAGAAGAGGAGTAGTAATCCACTCATTAGCATGGAATGATCCATTATAAAAAACTTCTTTAGAGCCATTACCAATTCTAATATAAGGAATTTGTCTACCCATTACACTATTACCAATAGAGCCAATCTGCAAAAATGGATAAACTTTACTAAAACCAGAAATATTCATCTGTAGAATATCATAAGTATAACTTATATTTGTAGGAACAATAGAACCAAAAGGAACAATAATACTTTGGCCAATATATAAATTATCTGGATTGATATTGGGATTAGCATATAAAATTCTATTAACAGTAGTAGAAAATCTTTGAGCTATTGAATATAAAGTATCTCCACTTTTAATAGTATAACTACTGTATCCATAGATATAAGGAAATAGAGCATTCCAAGTACTAGAACCAACAATGCCATCAACAGGTAAACCAAAATCTTTCTGGAAAATCTTTACAGAATTTTCAGTATTTCTTCCAAAAACCCCATCAATTTTACCTAAATATAATCCTAATTTATTTAAAGTACTTTGTAGCAATTCAACCATAGGTCCAGTAGAACCTAATCTTAAAGTTTCCATAATTAATATTTTACCTTTCTAAAATATAATTGTAATTATAAAAGAGATATAACTTTCAAACATTAAAATCTCAATATTATAAAATATGTAAGAAACAAAAAAGTGTTAGTATAAACAAAGGGGGTACAATTATACATTGTACCCCATAATTAATAATTAATCTTCATAATAACAATTTTTAGGATTGCAGAAAATGCAAATTAATAATTCTATAATACTAATAACAAGTGATACTAAAAAGAATGCTATAATACCTATTAAAATTGCCACAGGAATAGAAAGCGCAACTAAGCTAGTAAGAGCTAAAGCAAATGCACTAGTTATTATAGCACCAATAGAACTAGAAATTAAGCTAGTTCTATTAATACAATCACAGAGATATTTTGGTGCACCAAAGATTATAACTAATAAGCCAATTAATCCAAGAATACCTAATATTAGAGTAATATAAACTAAGACTGATATTGAAGTTATAAGACCAATATAAAAAACAACAGCTATCCCAACTGCTACTAGTAAACTTGATAAAATATTAAATAATTTACATGAACAATTATTACACTTTTCTTTATACATAAATATTCCTCCTTACACTATATAATATGAAAAATGTCGAAAGATGTGAAACAAATAAATGATACAAGCTATTGCAATTATGAAAAAAAATGATATAATAATTAAAAATAAACATGGAGGTATAAAAATGGAATTAAAAGGATCAAAAACAGAAATGAATTTATTAGCAGCATTTGCTGGGGAGTCACAAGCAAGAACAAAATACACTTATTTTGCAAGCAAAGCAAAAAAAGAAGGGTATGAGCAAATAGCAGCTATATTTTTAGAAACTGCAGAGAATGAGAAAGAACATGCAAAACTTTGGTTCAAATTATTGAATGGGGGAGAAATTCCAACAACTAAGGAAAACTTAAAAGTAGCAGCTGAAGGAGAAAACTATGAATGGACAGATATGTATGCAGAATTTGCAAAAACAGCAAAAGAAGAAGGTTTTGACAAAATAGCATATTTATTTGAATCAGTAGCAAAAATAGAGAAAGAGCATGAAGAAAGATATTTAAAATTATTAGAGAATGTTGAAAATGGTCTAGTATTTTCAAGAGATGGAGACAAAATTTGGAAATGTAGAAACTGTGGACATATATGTATAGGAAAAGAAGCACCAGCAGTTTGTCCAGTATGTGCACATCCACAAGCATTTTTCGAAATAAAAGCTGAAAATTATTAAAAGATGGCTGAAAGGTGGTTTTGCCACTCTTTCTTTTGCCGATTTAAGTATCTGAATGTAAAGGCATTAGCGAATATAGCCTATTATATAAAAAAACACTTGCTTTAATTAGCAAGTGTTTTTTGTTGCCCTAAATTGTTTAAATCCAAACTTTTATAGTTTGGATTTAACTTATTTGGTTGCGAGAGTAGGACTCGAACCTACGACCTCAGGGTTATGAGCCCTGCGAGCTGCCAACTGCTCCATCTCGCGATATAAACAACTATTTTATTATACATTCTTTTTTATTAAATGTCAATACTTATATTAAATTTTTTAAAAAAAGTTTTGTATACATTAGGTCTATGCGTCTAATTTAAAAAAGAAAATTAGAGGATTATTAAATTAGATACGAAATCCCCTAACATATATACTATATTCAAAAAATCACAAATAACATTTTGATTAGATATTAAAATCAAAAATAACTATTTATGTTTATTATAGATTGAATATAAATTCAATTTACTAACTTTTGAGATAAGCAATAAAAAATTAATTCATGTTATTTAATTTTTTAGACATTGTAGATTTTTTTCTTGCTGCAGTATTTTTTACGATAACACCTTTTGAACATGCCATGTCTACTTGTTTTGTTGCTTCACTATATAATTTTTGAGCTTGTTCAGTATTTCCAGCTTCAATAGCAGCTTCAAATTTTTTAATAGCAGTTCTATATTCAGATTTAATCATATTATTTCTTAATGTTTTCTTTTCAATGATTTTAGTTCTCTTTATTGCTGATTTTATGTTTGGCATCTAAATGCACCTCCTCTTTAATAGTATAAACAATATCGTTAACTATTGTATCACAAAAGGTCATAATATGCAAGCAAAAAAATAAAAAATAATTTTATCATTCATAAAAAAATAAAGTTTACAATAAATGGTTGACATAACTGTTAAAAACTGGTATAATAGCAACATAAGCAAAATACTATTATAATAAAAATAGAAATTTGTAAAAATAATAAATAAAAAGAAATCACAATGGAAAAAATTTAATACAGTACTTAAGAATTAATATAGGAAATGAATTTCCTAGTTTTTTGTAAGATAGAGATTTCTATCTATAAAAATAATAAAATTAAGGAGTGTATGTAAATTGAAAATATCAAGATTAAAACCTGGTATTTTACTCATATTTGTGATTTTTGTTTTAATAGAAAGCATTTCACTTGTAACATATAGGACAGCAGTATTAGGACAAATAGAAGAAAAAAATACAATAAGTGCAATGAAAACAAAGATAGAATTAGAAGAAACAATTTTAAGCGAAGAAGAGCAAAAAACATTAGATTTAATAAATGAATATAGAAAACAAAATGGACTAAAAGAATTAAAGCCATACTTTGAGCTACAAGAGGTTGCGAAACTTAAAGCAGAAGATTTAGTTAATAATAAATACTTTTCACATATTTCTCCTACATTAGGGACACCATTTAATATGTTAAAAGACAATGAAATTGAATATAAAATAGCAGGAGAAAATTTAGCTGGAAGCACAACACCAGAAAAAGCGGTAGAAGCTTGGATAGCTTCTACCTCTCACAGAGAGAATATCTTAGAAGGCAAATTTGAATATACAGGAATATATGTAATAGAAAGTTCAGTATATGGAAAAGTATTTGTACAACTATTTATAGGTATAAGTAAATAGAAATCGAATTATAATAAGGAGATTTATAGAATAATTTATATAATAAAAATAATAGATGATGAATGGATGGAGCCTATTTCAGGCTCCATCTTTTATTATATAATAGGAAAGTGATACTTTCCTATTATATAAAGGCTATAATCGCTAGCCCCAAAGATTTTCTCCTTACAGTCGAAAACTCAAATCGGACAAGAACAAATTAAAGAAAAATCAAAGATTTTTCTTATTTGCTCTAATTATCATCCTTTTGCATATTGATAAATTTCATCACCAATTTTCCATTTACATATTCTTCAAATTTTTGTCATTTTTAGAAAAATATCAACATTTAATTCACATATCTACATTATTTTCATATTATTATTATAAGGTGCATTTTTGTACCTTGGAAAGGATTATGAAATATGGCAAAAATATTAGTTTATAATAATGATTCAGATAGATTTGAAACCTATTACAGAGATGAAAATTCTGCTATGCCTTATAATGCAAATTCTACATTATTGGTTAGAGAGTTTAGGGGTTCAAGTAAATCACAAACTTTGTGGACAACTAAAAGAGTTATACAAGCTTGGAATACTCAAAGATACTTATGGGGAGGTCCAATCCCTGTTGGTTTTGCTTTTAAACGTTCTTGGGAAGGCGGTCATTCTCGGTCAGTCACAACATTATGCTGGAACAGCTTTTGATGTTGCACAACTTTGGACAAATGAAAGAAGGGCTGCTTTAAGAATAAGTGCTATTAATTCTGGTGTTTGGTCTTATGTCGAACCTGTATCTATTTCTCCTACATGGGTTCATTTTGATAGAAGACAAAAACCACCAGCTTGTAGTTCTGGTGGATATCCTACTTTAAGAAGAGGTAGTTTGAGTGTTTATGTTCTTATTCTTCAGGATGGATTAAATACTTTAGGTTTTACTACTGGTGGTTTAGATGGAATCTTTGGTAATAGAACCTTTGAAGCAGTAAAAGCTTATCAAACAAGTCGTGGATTAGCCTCTGATGGTATTGTTGGTTGTAATACTTGGCGATCTCTTCAGGAAAATGTTATTGGTAAGGGTAGAACTTCTACTACTTTAGATTAGATTTTAATTATTTATATTAAAGAGGGTTCATATTTGAAGTGTACCCTCTTAAAAAATACAAAAAATTTCACAAAACTATTGCAATTTATGGAAATTTATAATAAAATTGATACAAAGTGGAGTAAAGTGGAGCAAAGTGCCATGATTAAAAAAAGAAGGTGAGTTCAAGTGTTTATTGGTGAATATGAGCATACTGTAGATGTAAAAGGCAGAATAATAATGCCATCAAAGCTAAGGGAAAATATAGGAGAAAAATTCATAATCACAAAAGGACTTGATAAATGTCTATTTGCATACTCAAAATCTGAATGGGCAAACTTTGAAGAAAAGCTAAAAACGCTTCCACTAACAAATAAAAATGCAAGAGACTTTGTAAGATTTTTCTTATCTGGTGCAGTTGAATGTGAAATAGACAAACAGGGACGTTTTTTAGTACCAGCGAACCTAAGAACATATGCAAACATAGATAAAGAAATTGTAATAATAGGAGTTGGCACAAGACTAGAAATATGGAATAAAGAATCATGGAACAATTATAGTAGTGAAGAAAACATTTCAGCAGATGAAATTGCAGAAAATATGACAATGTTAGGTATATAACTTCTAGTAAGGAGAAAAAAGTGGAATTTAAACATAAACCAGTATTATTACAAGAATGTATAGAAAATTTAAAAATCAATCCAGACGGTATATATGTTGATGGTACCTTAGGAGGTGCGGGGCATAGCATAGAAATAGCAAAACGATTATCTCAAAAAGGACTATTAATAGGAATAGATAGAGATGAAGAAGCCTTAAAAGCAGCAAAAGATAGATTAAAAGGATATGAAAATGTTAAATATGTACATGGAAATCATGATGAAATAAAAGAAATATTAGAAGAACTAAAAATAGAAAAAGCAAATGGAATACTATTAGACTTAGGGGTATCATCATATCAATTAGATGAAAGAAATAGAGGATTTAGCTATATGGCAGAGGAAAGTGAATTAGACATGAGAATGGATAGAAGCCAAAGTCTAACAGCTAAAGACATAGTAAATACATATTCAGAAGAAAAGCTAATAAAAATAATTTTTGAATATGGAGAAGAAAAATTTGCAAGAAATATATCAAAAAAGATTTGTGAATCCAGAAAAAATAAAATTATTTCAACAACAGGAGAATTAGTAAAAATAATAGAAAATGCAGTGCCAGGATATGCAAAAAAAGAAGGACATCCAGCAAAAAGAACATTTCAAGCAATAAGAATAGAGGTAAACAATGAAATTGAGCCATTATATAATACAGTAAAAAATTCAATAGATGTATTAAAGCCAAAAGGGAGGCTATGCATAATAACATTTCATTCATTAGAAGACAGGGCAGTAAAAAATGCATATCAAGTTGCAAAAGGAAAATGTATATGTCCAAAAGACTTACCCTACTGTATATGTGGAAAAAAATCACAAGGAGAAATAATAACAAGAAAGCCAATAATACCAACAGAAGAAGAACAAAAAAATAATTCAAGAGCAAAAAGTGCAAAATTAAGAGTGTTTGAGAAAAATTAGAAATACAAAAGAAAGGAGAGGAGAAAATGGCTAGATATCAATATGAAACAAGTCCAAGGAAAATTAGAACTGAATATGAGCCTATAAAAAAGAAAATTGTAAAAAAGAGTCCTATAACAAAATCTAATACATCCAAGAAGAATACTAGAAAAATGAAAACAGCAAAAAAAATGAAAATAGTACTATTTGTATTACTTGGATTTTTAGCGTTTTTCACTATAAGCTTCAGAAATGCAATAATAGATTCTAAATATGCTGAAATAAAGAAATTAAAAAATAACTTGGCATTAGTGGAAAAAGAAAATGAACAATTGCAAGCAGGAATAGAAAGCCATTTGAACCTTAAAACTATACAAGAAGAGGCAGAAACGTTACTTGGAATGAAAACACTATCAAATGATCAAATTAAATATGTTAATCTTCCTAAGACAGACTATGTTGAATCAGGCTCAGAAGAAATACATATAGAAGAAGAAAGTTATTTTACAAAAATTATTAATCTAATAAAAAGTTTAATAAAATAGAGAATATAGTTATAAAAATTTAAAGTAATAAAAAATGTTTCTATTAATTAAATAAAGTTATGAGTTTCCATAATATCAATTTATTGACATTATGGAAATTTTAGCGTATAATAGAGATAATTGGAAGATTCCAATTGTAAAAAAAAGAAAAGGAGAATAAAATTATGACAGACGAAGAACGGAAAGTAGTAATTACCTTTTTAGAGGAGGTGATTCAAGAACTCAAAAATGGAGTGGGAAAAGATAAGGAGCTGGAGAAACTAGTAACACAGTATATGAATAAACTAGGAATACCAGCTCATGTGAATGGGTATCATTATATACGAACGGCAATAATGGTAGCTATGAAGGATGAGGATATGCTTAATGGATTAACAAAAAAACTGTATCCTGAAGTGGCCAAAAATTTCAATAGCACTGCTGCAAAGGTAGAAAGGGCAATAGGAAGTGCCATTGAAACGATGTGGTTTAAGGGAAACGTGAAGGCTCAATTTGATATCTTTGGATATTCGAGAGTTGAAGAGATAAAGAAGCCAACCAATGGAAAATTCTTAAAAGTCATCGTGGAGTACTTAAAGCTTATTTAAGTTCAGATTTTGCAAAAGATTTCCTCTGTGAGGAAATCTTTTGTTTAGAAAAATATTTGTCAATTAGTATGTAAGAGTGACTATATGCAAAATTAATGAAATGTTTAAAATCATAAAATCCTTAAAATTCAATATAATGTAATAAATTGAATTAGAGGTGAAATATAATGCCAAGCATTAGTGCAAAAAAGAGAATAAGAAATAATTTCTTAATATTAACAATTATTTTAATGTTACTTATGATAAGAATTGGATGGATACAATTTGTACAAGGAGCAGAGTTGCAAGAATTAGCATATAAGCAACAAACACTAGACAGAGCAATAAATCCAAGTAGAGGAACAATATATGATAGAAATGGTGTAGAACTAGCTGTTTCTGCAACAGTAGAAACAGTAACAGTAAATCCAATGAACATAGAAAGTGAAAACAAAGAAAAGGTAGCCAAAGCATTATCAGACATATTTGAACTAGATTATGAGAAAGTTTTAAAAAAGGTAAAAAAGAAAAGTTCAATAGAAACAATTGTAAAAAAAGTAGAGAAAGATAAATCTGATGAATTAAGAATTTGGATGGAAGAAAATAAAATAACAGAAGGGATAAACATTGATGAAGACACAAAAAGATACTATCCAAATAATGAATTATGCTCACAAGTTATTGGATTTACAGGAAGTGATAATCAAGGGCTAAATGGAATAGAAGCAAAGTATGACGAAACTTTAAGTGGAACAAAGGGAAAAATAATACGTGTAAGAGATGCCAAAGGAGGAACATTAGATGGAACAGTAGAGGAATATGTACCAGCAATAAATGGAGATAGTTTAGTACTTACAATAGACTCTACAATACAATCCATAGTAGAAAAACATCTTGAAGAGGCATGTATAGATAATGTTTGTACAGATGGACGGAAATGTAGTAATAATGAATCCAAATAATGGAGATATATTAGCAATGGCAACATATCCAGGATATAACTTAAATGATCCATATACAATAAACAATGAAGAATTAAAATCAATATGGAATACACTTCAAAGCAGTGAAAGGTCAAATAATTTAGAAAAAATGTGGAGAAATAAAGCAATATCAGATACATATGAGCCAGGTTCGACCTTTAAATTGATAACAGCATCAACAGCCTTAGAAGAAGGGTTAGTAAAAGATATAGAAGCAGAAAACTTTGCATGCACTGGTAGAATTGAAGTTGCAGGAGTATCAATAAAATGTTGGAGATATTATAGACCACATGGTTCAGAAAGTCTAAGAACTGGATTAATGAATTCCTGTAATCCAGTATTCATAGGATTAGGGCAGAAATTAGGTGTAGACACATATTTTAGTTATCTAGGAAAATTTGGACTATTATCAAAGACAGGAGTAGACCTACCAGGTGAAGCAAATAGTATATTTATAGCAAAAGAAAAAGCAGGACCAGTAGAACTTGCAACAATTTCATTTGGTCAAAGATTTGAAATCACACCACTACAATTAGTAACAGCAGTATCATCAATAGCAAATGGAGGAAATCTAATACAGCCAAGAGTTGTAAAAGCCACAATAGACTCAGAAACAGGAGAAACACAAGAAAAAGAACCTGTAATACTAAGTGAAAATGTAATATCAAAAGAAACATCAAAAAATGTATTAAGTATGATGGAATCAGTAGTATCACTAGGAACAGGAAAAAATGCACAAGTAAAAGGATATTCTGTAGGAGGAAAAACAGGAACATCAGAAGATGGAGTAAATACAGGTAAATATGTAACATCGTTTTGTGGAGTTGCATCAATCTCAGACCCAGAACTTGTTATATTAATAACATTATACAATCCAACAGGTGAAGGGGGACACCAAGGAGGAGGAGTAGCAGCACCAATTGGTTCACAAATACTAAGTGAAGTATTACCATATTTAGAATTAGAAAAGGACAAAGCAGAAGAATTAGAACCAGTAACAGAAGTAACAGTACCTAATATTACAAACATAAATGTAAAAGAGGCAGAAAAGGTATTAAAAGACTTAGGATTACAAATGAGAATAAATGTAGAAGAAGGAATAGATATTTCAGAAATGATAATAACAAATCAAACTCCAAAAGAAGGAATTACTATAAATAGTGGAACAACAATATATTGCGAGATAGGAACATAATTTACAGGCGGACTAAATGTCCGCCTATAAATTAGAGGTATATAAAATAAGAATTCAAATTAAATATATGTATGGAATTAGTAAAAAAAGGAAGGTGAATTATTTATATTTACAAAAAAATCAGGAAAAAAATAACAATTTATAAAAACAGTTGCTAATTAACAATTTTTAAATTATAATATAAATAAATTATAAAAAGAGAGGAGAAAAAAATGAATAAATCAACTAAAATTATCATAGCAATAGTATCAATAATTCTTGTAATAGTAGTTTTAGCAGTAGTTATTTTAACAAAACCAAAAGATGAGAAACAAGTAGAAAAAATTAACAGTGCAGAAGAGTTAGAAGGCTTAATTAATAAAGTATATGAAGGTCAAGAAAATTTGATACCAGATAGTGCTCAAACCCAAGTAATAGATATAACAGATGATGTAATGGTAAAGTCATTTACTGGACTTGACAATGGTAATGACTTAGAATATCTTGTTGTATCAGAGCCAATGATTAGTTCTCAAGCGTATTCATTTGTACTTTTAACAGTAAAAGAAGGGGTAAACGCAGATAAAATTGCAGAGACAATAAAAGATAAAGTAGACTATAGGAAATGGATATGTGTTTCAGCAGAAAAAGTGTACACAACAAGTAGTGGAAATGTAGTATGTCTTATTATGTCTAGTGAAGAAGTTGCAAAACCAATATATGAAAAATTTAAGACATTAGTTGGAACAGTAGGACAAGAATATGAAAAAACTGAAGAAATAGAATTACCACCAGAAATGTACTAATATAATAGTTAAAATAAGAATTATCGCCAGTATAAATAGAAACTAGTCTATTTTATGGCGATTATATTTTATATAATAGGGTGCGACCGTGTAGGTTGTATAATTTAACTGGTGGAAATCC
>CARPYP010000041.1 GCA_949045875.1 uncultured Clostridia bacterium
CAACGTATAATTATAATTTTTAAACATATAATCATCCCAACAAACCCCAATTTATAAATAAAAAAAGATTGCATATCTGCAACCTTTTCTATATTATGTTATGCTATTTTTATATTTAATATATTTGTAAATTCCAAAAGCACTAAGAATACTTAAAATTACAAATCCAGTGAAAAGCATATGAGATGTTCCAGCTTGAGGTATAACTTCAATAGGAATATCCTCAGTAACTTTTACTTTAGGAGAAACTGTTGAAGTTTCATTATCGCCTTGATCATCTGTAATGTTAACTTTTTCATTTGTTGGCAAAATCTGACCAAGAATGTCTTTATTAAAATTATCTTTTAAAGTCAATTTATATTGTAGAGAAGCACTTTCTCCAGCATCCAATGATGGGATAGTCCAAGTAATAGAATTTGTAGTTTTATCAATTTCTGCACTTACTTTTCCTAAATTAGGAGAAGTAACATACGAAAAATCAAAATTATCAATTATTTTTTTAGGAAAATAGTCTTTAATAACAATATTAGTTAATGTATTAGATTTAGAGATTTCAACATCATTGAAAACATTATTTTCTACAATAGTTTTAATATTAGAATCACTTATAAAATAATACTTTCCAGCAGTTGGTTTATCTTCTGTACCGAATACTTCTTCTGCAAGCTCTACATAAGTTTTTCCAACAGTAGACTCAACTGTATCACTAACGCCAGCTAAAACAGAAATTAATTTTATTCCTTTATCATTTAGCTCTATTAATTTATTCTTTGTATTGCCTAAAACTATATCAGAAAATTGAAGAGTATTTCCATGAATATCATCATTTGGAACACCATCTGATATTAAGATAATATATTCTTTATCAGCTGTACCAGAAAAATTTTGATTGGCAAGTTCTAGTCCAGCTTCAATATTAGTTCTAGAACCAAAATCTGTATCGTTTATATTCTCAATAGCTTTAAGAATATCGCTATTTTCTGTTGTTAATGTTTGCATTAAAGTTGCATCTTCTATAGTACCTTCTTTTGTAACATCAGAATTACTTGAAAAGCAAATAACACCAATTTTAAATTCTGGATCAGAAGCATTTAATTTAGTAGCTAACTGTTTGGCAGAATTATAAATTAAGTCTTTCCTTGTCTCAGTATCTGAAACCTTTTCATTTAAACTCAAAGAATTATCTATAACTAAAAATATTTCAGAAACTGTTTTTTCTATTTTTTCTTCAGCAGTATTATTTACATCAAGTTGTAAAGTAACTGAATTTTCGTCATAAGATATAATCTGTTTTTTAAATTTACCATTTTCTCCAAACTCAATTTCACAAACACTTTTATCAACAACCTCAAAATGTGTTGAAGAAGATAATTTAGCATAAACAAAATTTGTAAAAATTAAGATAAAAGCCAAGAGAAAGATAAAAATTTTCATTGTTTTTTTCATATGATTAACCCCCATTAATAATTTAAATATCACATAAAAATAATTATAACATATGTTAATAAAACTGTCTATACTAAAAAATGACAAATTTTTTACAATTTTTTATATAGTAGGAAAGTTATGCCACTGGCATAACTTTCTGTACTAGATAATTATGCGGATTATTAGAATTGCTTTGCGGTTTCCACCGCTTAGCAATTCTTAAAATTCGTTTTTTTAATAAATTTGTAATATATTTGGTAAAAAAATAAAAAACAACTTGACATAAAGAGACACATAGAGTATAATAAAAAAGTAAAGGAGGAGTCAAAGATGGACAAAAAATATGGAACTATAATAGTAGATGGAAAAATTGTAGACTTGGACAAGACTTCTATAGATGAACTAAAGAAGTTAGAAAATAAATTAGAAAAGGAAATTGAAGAAATTAGAAAAGAAATAGACGAATTATTAAAATAAAAAATATGGGAGGTAAAAAATGAATACAGCTAAAAATTATGATGATAATTATGAGGTAGTAGTACCAGAAAATGATGATTATGACTTAGAATATATTGATTTAAATGAAGAAGATGTAATTGATTTAAATCCAGAGGAAGTATTAAAAATAGAAGTGCAAAGAGAGAAAAAATTAAGAGAAGCATTGTTAAACCTTATAAGTAAGGAAGCTTCACTATCAAAGGAAAAACTTGCCAGAATGGGGAGAGAAACAAGAGCTGAAATAGGTAAGATAATAAAAGGAGTTAAAGAGAAAGCACAACTGTATGAAAAAGGTTATTTAGAAGAAAAAGCTATATTAGAGAATTATGAAAAACGACTAATAGATCTTGAGAGTATGTATGAAGAAGGGAGAAAGTTGAGAGATGCAAATAAGAAAGGCCATGAAAAAAAAGAACGAGAAGCAATAAATGAGAAAAGTAAGGCTAAAAATAAAATAGAAAAAATGAAAGCTACTAAAGAATATAGAAAATATACAGAGGATGTTCTAAAAGTAATGGAGGAATTTCAGAAGGCAATAGAGAGTGGCGATTTTGAAACAGAACAAATTAAGCGTAAAGAATTAATGGAACTTAAACAAAAAGATCCTACAGGACCATATAAAAGCGAAATGAATAAAGCTGATAAAGCAATATCATTAGAAAGAGAAAACATTTCTGCACTTAAAGGTGAATTAATTGCGTGGGATAAACAGAAAAATGACTCATTAGACGAAATAGAACATGAAACAAATCAGGCTTTTTCAGGAATGGCAAAGCAAAATTTTTGGCAAAAATTAATAGGCTCAGTAGTTAATAAATTTCATAAAGTAGGTAAAGTAGCAAACAGTGCATTTGGACGAATAAAAAAAATAACAGATATGATGGCAGAACAATATGATAAAATGAATAAAGAATTTGAAGAACAACTAAAGGCAAATATTCAAAAAGAAACTGAAAGAGCGGAAGCAAAAGCTAAAGCAAGAGCTGAAAGGAAAGTTGTAAGAGCTGAAAAGATTGCTGTATGGGAAGAAGAAATAGGCAAATATAAACAAGACATTATAATAAGCATTGATGAAAGAATTGCAGCAACAGAAGAACAATTAAAATTAATAAGAGCCCCAAAAGTGCAAAGTAATGAGAAAAATATGCTTCCTGTTTTTGAAGCTGGAAATGATGGAGTAAAATTTGCTAGAGATTAAAAGTACAATTATAAATGTAAAAAACTATGCAAAAATAAATGCATAGTTTTTTTACATTTAATATAAGAATTCTAGGAGTTATTATAAAACAATAAAGGATTAAGGTTAAATTAGTTTTTGCTTCATTGCTTTTTCAACTAGAGGAGGGACATAATGCGAAATATCCTTATTTAAACCTAAAATTTCTTTTACCATACTGGAAGAAACATTCTCTAAATTACTTTCTGCGAACAAACTAATTGTATTAATTTTATTTTCACTAAGTTGTTTATTTATTTGAGACATCTGAATTTCATATTCAAAATCAGAAAGAGTTCTAAGACCTCTTACAATGGCATTACAATTACATTTTATAGCTAAATCAATAGTTGCACCTGTATCATAAACAACCTTAACTTTTGGGTTGTCTTTATATAATTCATCTATTAAGTAAACTCTTTCTTCTATAGAGAACATTCCAGTTTTTCTAGAATTATACATAACAGCTACAACAATTTCATCAAATAAATTGCAAGCTTGTTCAATAATATTCATATGACCATATGTTATAGGATCAAAACTACCTGGATACAATACTTTTATCATAAATTTCTTTCACCTTTTCCCTTACTTTATCAGAATAATCATTATTTATAATATAATCAAATTCATTAGAATTAAATTCAAAAGAAGCTTTATCTCGTGTTTCAAACAGTTCTTCTGTAATATTATCGCGTAATATAGTCATTTCCCTTCTTAATTCAATTGGTGATTCTACCAAAATTTTCAAATCACTTAAATTATAATATTTAGTATTTAGAAGCAACTGCCAATCTAGTAAAATAATATTATTCTGATGTTCACAAATGAAATTATCTATAATAGTTTGCATACAAGGCCAAGTAATACTAGTTAATTTATCCATCTCTTTTACAGAATTAAAAACAATATTTCCCAAATTTCTTCTATTAATAGTTTTATTATCAGTATTTGAAACTGATATTCCAAAGGTATTAACAAGATTATTATAAACCTTAGGATATGTAAGAACTTCATGAGATATATTATCAATATCTAAATGAATAATATCTTTAGAAATATCTTGAAATAATTTACAAATATAACTTTTCCCACTACCAGATTTTCCAACAATACACACAATCATATATAATTACATTCCTTTAAATAAAATACAAGTATATTATAGCAAGATTTTTCGAAAAAGTAAATATATGGCTTAGCAATAAAAATGATTAAATAATTACATTTATGGAAGAATAATAAATAACACTTTGAAGGGAAAAGAAATCATGAAAGAAATTTTAATAAATTTAAAATCATATAAAAAAGAATTAATACTTGGACCATTATTTAAATTATTAGAAGCAATAATTGAAATATCATTACCTATTATTATTGCTGAAATTATAGATAATAATATAAATTTTACACCTAATCAAATTATATTTTATACAATAGGTATGTTAATATTTATACTAATAGGTTTTGGATGTGCTAGTACCAGTCAATATTTTGCTGCAAAGGCTTCTAAAGGTTATGGAGCAAACTTAAGAAAAGAGTTTTTTAGACATATATCATTATTATCAAACAAACAACTAAATGAATACGGTGCCTCTGCACTAGTTAATAGAATTACTTATGATATTAATAATTTAGAAATAGCAATTTCTATGTTTATAAGATTGGTTTTAAGATCACCTTTTATTTGTATAGGTTCATTACTAATGATATTTGTTATAAATGTGAAAATTGCAATAATAGTTACTATCTCGTTAATAATACTATCAATATGCATATATATAATTTTTAAAATAAGTTCAAAACTGCAACAAAAACTTAATATAAATATAGACAAAATGTTAATTAGGGTAAAAGAAGATTTAGTAAATATTAGACTAATAAGGAGTACTAATAGTCAAGAATTTGAAAAATGTAAATTTAATGGACGAAATAAAGAGATATATAAAATTTCTTTAAAATATAATTTTATATCAAATTTGTTAACACCTAGTAATATAATTATATTAAATATTTTGGTAGTAGTAATTTTATATATTTCAAAGCTAAATATAGAGCATATATCAATAGGGAAATTAATAGCAATTATTAATTACATTTCACAAATGACAAATTCAGTTATAGTATTATCAAATTTAATAATTATATATACAAAAGCTTTTAGCTCTGCAAATAGAATAACAGATATAATGAAAATAAGACCAGATATGGAATATGGAGAGATTAATGAAATAAAAACGACACAAAATGCAATAATATTAAAAAATGTATCATTTTCATATAATAAAGAATCAGAATTCATAAAAGAGTTTAATATAAATATAAAGATAGGGGAAATCATTGGAATGATAGGATTTACTGCTAGTGGAAAGACAACCTTATTAAATTTATTTGCTAGAAATTATGATGTAGATAAAGGAGAAATATTAATATTTGATAGAAATATAACAGATTATAAAAAACAAACATTAAAAAATAATATAAGAATAATATCACAAAAGAAGCAATTTTTTACTGGTACATTGGAAGAAAATATAAGTTTGCGGAGAAAACATAAACAAAGAAACATTATATAAGGCATTGAAAAAATCAGATTCATTAGAATTCGTGGAAAAAATGAAGAACAAGGAATATTCTATATTAGAAGGAAATGGATCAAATTTATCAGGTGGGCAGAAGCAAAGAATTGCTTTATCAAGAGCATTTATAAATAAACCTAAAATATTAATTTTAGATGATGTTACAAGTAGTGTAGACGTAAACACAGAAGAAAAAATATTAAAAAATATTTATGAATTTGTAAAAGAGAATAATATAACCACAATAATATCTGCGCAAAAAATATCATCTTTAAAATTATGTGATAGAATTATAGTTATGAAAAATGGAAAAATAGAAGCAATAGGAAATCATGAAGAATTATCAAACAAATCAAAAGTTTATAAAGAAATATTAGATTTACAGATTATGTAATAAAAGTATCCAAAGAGATAATTTCAAAATATTTCTTTGGATATTTGAGAAATATATTCAAAATGTTTTATTATAACTTTACAGATTTACATAAATATGATAAAATAGTAAAGTATTTTTTAGCAAAAATTTTTGAAAAAAGTGAAAAATGTACCTGTTTAAACCAGATTGTATATGGAAAGGAATAATATATAAATGAAGCAAGAAATAAAAAAATCAAAATTTAAAGAATTTGGAAAGGTTAGTCCTAAAATAACACAAACATATGTAGGAGACCAAGAAAATTTTAGAAGCTATATATTTTATGTTAAAGAGCAAAATGTTATTCTAAAAGAGAGAGTAAAAACTTTAAAAATAGCACAATTTATTGGAGTGTATTCTAAATATATAGAAAAAGAATTATATGAAGAAATAGAAAAACTTAAAGGAACAACAATGATGGTACATCAAGAAAGAAAATTAGGAGTAGTGACTGATAGAAAAATACATGCGTATAATGCTGGACATATAGGATACAATATAGCAAAAGGAATTTTTAAAGACGAAAATATAGCAAAAGGAATAGAATTAGCAACACGCATTCATGATATTGGACAACCTGCTTTAGGTCATCTTGGAGAAAATACAGCTTCAAAAGTGTCATCTAGTAAGCAAGGAGGTCCACGTCCTCATAATGCAACTGGTGCCGTTCAAATTTTATATAGATGTGCAAGTAAAATACGAAGAGCAATAGGTAGTGGTATAGCAATGGAAATAATAACAGAAGAAGCAAATGCAAAAAATATAAGTGTTCAAGATATATTAAATAGTTTAAAATCAAGAAATGAGACTAATTTAGAAAATAAAATTAAAAGTAGAGTAGAAGAATTAAAAGAACAAATAGACGAAGCAATTAAGGTTTTATCTATGTCAGCAGGACGACATAATGGAGAAAGAGGTACTGCCAATATTTTACCAAATTATAAAATACAATTTAACGATTTTTATGAAGTTTTAGGAAACTGTTTTATATATGAAGAAGCAGATAAAGAAATGCAATCTGCTAATATGATAGATGCAATAGTAAAAATATCTGACCAAATATCTTCTATTCCATATGATATGATAGATGGAAAAAAAGGTGGATTAACAATTGATATACCGACAAGCTATGCTGAACCAGTTTCACAAATTTTAGGAATAGAAAAACAAGAGGCGCTAGAAAGGTTAAAAGGAAATGACATTGAATTAAATGAATTAGTATTAGAAATACAAGAAAAATTAATAAAAAGTTTAGTAAAAAGTAGTAGTAAAGAGATAATAAAATTAGATTTAGAAGCAGCATTATATGGAAAGAAGGATAGGGAAACCGGAGAAACTAAGGTACAAGGACTTAGAATGCCTACAAATTCGGAATATTTACCATATAATAGTACAGAAGAAGAAGTTAAAGTTTTACAAAATGCTTGGTATAAATGTACAGAGAAGTTAATTAATGAGATACTACAACCAGAAAGGATGTTTTCAAGGCAACTAAATGCTATATTTAGAATGGAGCAAGATGATACTAGGAGAGGAAAATATGAAGAAGCTTTAATGGGACAGTATGCAGGAAAAGAAGAATATAAAGACTTTATGAAATATATATTAAAAACTACACCTGAGGAATATCAATTTATAAAACAAAATTGTCACAAGTATGGAATAAATTTACTTATAGAAAAGATAGAAAAAGCGAAAGAAAGATTTAAAAGTGAAAACGGAGAGTACATAACTAATATAGATGATGAAATAGAACAGGGAATATATGATTATATGTATTCATCAGATAAAGGAATACCAAATCCAGTAAATGATAAAGGTTATACTGATGAGGAAATTGAAAAAATATATAGAGATATAAATATTCTGAGATCTGTACAGGGAAAGAAAAAGTTACTATTACAAAGAGATGAAAGAATAGCAGCACAATTAGCATTAGGATATATAGAATCTACATTTAATGATTCTAACTTTATAAACTTTTGCTTTCAAATAGGAGTAATATCTGAAGAAGAAGTAAAAGTTCTAAGAAAGCCATATGATCCAGTATCAAATTCTTATTTTATAACAGATAGTATAGTAAATGCAAGAAAAGCATATGAAGAAGCAGTTTTAGAAATTTAAAAAAGCATATAAAAATACTTGCGTTTTAAATATTTTTGTTGTATACTAAGAAAGTATAAGAATTACCTTACTCTTGGAAAAAGGCGAAAGCACCACTTTTTCTATGAATAAGGCGGATATAAAAAATAGGAGGTGTAATTAAATGACAGTAGAAAGAAAGCAAGAAATCATTAATACTTATAGAAGAGATGAAAAAGACACAGGTTCTTCTGAAGTACAAATAGCTCTTTTAACAGAAAGAATAAAAGAATTAACAGAACATTTAAAAGTTCACAAAAAAGATAATCACTCTAGACGTGGGTTATTAAAAATGGTTGGTAAAAGAAGAAATTTACTTAACTATTTAGAAAAAAATGATGTCGAAAAATACAGAGAAATAGTTGAAAAATTAAATTTAAGAAGATAATCATTAGATGTTATTTAAACGTCAATGATTACAAGGAATAGTATTCCTAAAGTATATTATGGACGTTTGAGAAATATGTCAAACGTCCAAAAATGTATTAATTAACATAGATTAGAAGTAGCTTGGATAATATTTTAATAAAAGTACAAAATATATAATAAATTAAAATATTATCGAAGTTACGAACTAATTTATGTAACAAAAAGAAAAGAGGTAAAAATATATGTTTAAAACTTTTGAAACAGAATTAGCAGGAAGAAAATTAATAATTGAGAGTGGTAAAACTTCAGAACTTGCCAATGGTAATGTTTGGGTAAGATATGGAGAAACAGTTGTAATGGTAAATGTTACAGCATCTAAAGAACCAAAGGAGGGAATTGATTTTTTCCCATTATCAGTAGATTATGAAGAAAAATTATATGCAGCAGGAAAAATACCAGGGAGTTTTACAAAAAGAGAAGGAAAACCAGCCGATAAAGCTATACTTACATCAAGAGCTATAGATAGACCATTAAGACCATTATTTCCAAAAGACTTTAGAAATGACGTGTGTGTAGTAGCAACAGTATTATCAGTAGAACCAGATAACTCTCCAGAGGTTGCAGCAATGATAGGAGCATCAGCTGCGCTATCAATATCAGACATACCATTTGGTGGACCAACAGCAGCTGTAAATGTTGGATACGTAGATGGACAAATTGTAATAAATCCAACTTTAGAACAAAGAGAAAAAACAGAATTAACATTAACTGTTGCAGGAACAGTAGATAAAATTGCAATGATTGAAGCAGGAGCAAATGAAATTCCAGACAATATTATGTTAGAAGCTATAAAAACAGCACATGATGAAATAAAAAAACTATGTGAATTTATATCAACAATAAAAGCAGAAATAGGAAAACCAAAATTTGAATATAAATCTTTTGAAGTAGATCATGATTTATTTGATAAGATTGCAGAAAAATATGAGCAAAGAATGTATAATGATGTACAAGAAGTAGATAAAACTGTAAGAGATGAAAATGTAGACAAAATAAAAGAAGAAGTTATGGAATATTTAATAAGTGAGCTAGGAGAAGAAGCAGTAGAAGAGAGAAAACAAGAAATAGGGGAAATACTTTATAAACTAGAGAAAAAATGTGTAAGAAAAATGATTTTAGAAGAGCATAAACGTCCAGATGGAAGAAAATTAGATGAAATAAGACCATTATCATGTGAAGTAGGACTATTACCAAGAGTGCATGGTAGTGCAATATTCACAAGAGGACAAACACAAGTATTATCAATAGCGACATTAGGAATGGTAAGTGAAGAACAGATATTAGATGGATTAGATGAACAAACGTCAAAGAGATATATACATCAATATAATTTTCCAGGATATAGTGTTGGCGAAGCAAAAACATCTCGTGGGCCAGGTAGACGTGAAGTAGGACATGGTGCACTTGCAGAAAAAGCATTAGTACCAGTTATACCAACAGTAGAAGAATTCCCATACACAATAAGAGTAGTATCAGAAGTATTAAGTTCAAATGGTTCAACATCACAAGCAAGTATTTGCGGAAGTACATTAGCATTAATGGATGCAGGAGTTCCAATCAAAACACCTGTTGCAGGAATTTCAACAGGACTTGTAACAGACGAAAATGATCCTAACAGATATGTAATGTTAACAGATATTCAAGGATTAGAAGACTTCTTTGGAGATATGGACTTTAAAGTAGGAGGAACACACAAAGGTATAACAGCAATTCAAGTTGATATAAAAATTGATGGATTATCATATGATATAATAGCACAAGCCTTTGAGAGAACTAGAAATGCAAGAATGTATATTTTAGATGAAATCATGGCACCACAAATTGCAAAACCAAGAGAAGAAATTTCTAAGTATGCACCAAAAATAATAAATACAAAAATTAAAGTAGAAAAAATCAAAGATGTTATAGGACCTGGTGGAAAAATGATTAATAAAATAATTTCTGAAACAGGTGTAAAAATGGATATTGAGGAAGATGGAAATGTATTTATATATGCAACAAATCCACAAGATGGAAATAAGGCATTAGAAATTGTAAAAGAAATTGTAAAAGAAATTGAAGTAGATGGAATATATGAAGGAATAGTTACAAAGATAACAGCATTTGGAGCATTTGTTGATGTAGGAGCAGGAAAAGAAGGATTGCTTCATATTTCAAAAATCTCAAAACAAAGGGTAGCAAAAATTGAAGATGTATTAAAAGTAGGAGACAAAATAAAAGTCAGAGTATATGAAATAGATGAACAAGGAAGAATAAACCTAACACATAAAGAATTTGAAGAAAACAAAGAAGATTAAAAATTATATTATTTTCAAAATCTGACAAAAAATAAAGAATATTTAAAGAAAAACTTGCCAAGAATAAAATAAAAGTAGTATAATATATAAGGATATAAAATAAATTAAAATAAAGTGTGAAAATTAGAGCAATAAATTAAGCTTTAATTATAGCAAAAGAAATAACTATTATAAATAGAAGGAGAGAAAAGATGATATATTTATATGTATTGCAACAAGCATTAGTGTGGATTATTACAATATTTTGGTTATATCAATTATTAATTAGTTTATGTTCTTTAGTAAAACTTAAAGATAAACCTTTACTAGAAGAAAGAGAAAATAGATTTATGGCAATAATTCCTGCTCATAATGAAGAAATGGTTGTAGGAAATTTAATAGAAAGTTTAAAAAATCAAAATTATCCAAAAGATAAATATGATATATATGTAATAGCTGATAATTGTACAGACATGACAAAGAAAATTGCAGAATCTGCTGGTGCAATAGTATATGAAAGAAGATCACCAATGGAAGAAAGAACAAAAGGGCATGCATTACAATGGTTTTTGAGAAAAAAAATAGCAGAAAATGCACCTTATGATGCATTTTGTGTATTTGATGCAGATAACATAGTAGATGAAAACTTTTTAGTAAGCATGAACAAAAAACTTTGTCAAGGAGAAGAGGTTGTTCAAGGATATAGAGATATAAAAAATCCAACAGATAGTTGGGTATCAGCGGGATATGCAATATTTTATTGGATGATGAATAGATTTTATCATTTAGCTAGATACAATTTAGGTTTATCTCCATTAATAAATGGTACAGGATTTATGGTTAAATTTGATGTTGTAAAACCTGATGGGTGGGAAACAGAAACTTTAACAGAAGATATAGAATTTTCATTACAAAGAATAATTGCAGGAAAAAAATTAGGATGGTCGACAGATGCTATTGTATATGATGAACAACCAGTAGAATTCAAACAAAGTTGGTCACAAAGGTCTAGATGGACTGTTGGACATATACAATGTATGGGAATTTATACAAAACAATTAGCATTAGCAGTAAAAGAAAAGAAAACTGCAATGAACTTTGATGGATTATTGTATATAGTTGGAAGTATACCAATGTTTATAATAACGTTATTATTACTTTCATTAAACTTTATATTATATATTACAAATAACTTTACAAGAGCTGAATTAATTGAAAATTATGCTAGATACCTTATTCCAACATTTTTATTACCAATAGGAACAGCATTAATAATAATGATATTAGATAAAAAGCCTATAAGACCAATGCTAAAAGGATTATTGTGTTATCCGTTATTTTTAGGTTCATGGTTATTAATAAATTTCAAATGTTTATTTAAAAGAGAAACAAAATGGGAAAAAATTGAACATGTAAGAGACATAAAAATACATGAAGTAATATAAAATATATAGGGTAAATGTAGTAATTTAAGTTTAGGCGCTAGATATACCTCCAGTTATACTGGAGGATATATTTATATAATAGGGTGCGACCGTGTAGGTTGTATAATTTAACTGGTGGAAATCCA
>CARPYP010000042.1 GCA_949045875.1 uncultured Clostridia bacterium
CACCTCCAAGTAGTGTTTGTACTTCAATTATTTTTTCAAAAAATTGTTTTCTTGTATCATTTCCCTTTATTAATTCATTAAAAATTTTTCCATCTTTTATAAATAAAATCCTATTTGCATAAGAGGCTGTAAAGGCATCATGTGTAACCATTAGAATTGTTGCTTGCAATTTTTGATTTAAGTATTCAAAGTTTTCTAGTAATTGTCTTGCTGATTTTGAGTCTAAAGCTCCTGTTGGTTCATCTGCAAGTACTAGTTTTGGGTTTGTTATTATTGCTCTTGCTGAGGCAATTCTTTGCTTTTGTCCTCCTGATACTTGATAAGGATATTTTTTTAGTATTTCTTTTATTCCTAATTTTTCTGCAATAGAATTTACTTTGCCATCTATTTCTTTAGAATTTACTTTTTGTATTGTTAATGCAATTGCAATGTTTTCATAGGCTGTTAAAGTGTCTAATAAATTAAAGTCTTGAAATATAAATCCTAATTCTTCCCTTCTAAATTTGTTTAATTTATTTCCTTTTAATTTTGTTATGTCTTCTCCATTAATAATTATATGTCCTGATGTTACTTTGTCTATTGTTGATATTGTATTTAATAGTGTTGTTTTTCCTGAACCACTTGCACCCATTATACCTACAAATTCTCCTTTGTTTACATCAAAACTAATGTTGTCTATGGCTTTTGTTAAATTTGATTTACTTCCATAATATTTTTCTATGTTTTTTACTTGTAATATTTTTTCCATGTAAAATCTCCTTTCATTTTTTTAACTTAGAAAAGATAAATTTTTAAAGTGTTAAGGGGAGACTTTAAAAAATATATCTTTTCTAAGCATGTGTTTATTTTAGTATAACCTCTTTTATTAACATTTGCCATCGATTTATATTACAATAACCTTACAGTTTTGTAATATTTGTATTTTTTATGCTATATTTTAAATGTATTGATATATTTTGAACCTACTAGTATATAAAAAACTAGAGAATATCACTTTTCTCTAGTCATGTTTTCTATATATTGTCTATTGTTGAATTTTTGTCTTTTTCATTATTATCTGAATTTACTGGTACTGTTTCTGTTATATCTCCTTCTGATGGTGCTCCTGTTTCTACATATGTCTTCCATGGATTCTTAGAGTCTGGGTCTGTTGGATCCCAATTTTTTAATTTTTCATCATATGATGATATTTTCTTTGATGTTGGCTTTCCTAATGGCCCTGGGTCAGATGAGTAATAAAATTCTACTTGTGTACCTTTTGGGCAATTGTCATAAATCCATTTCGCATCTTCTACTGTTAGTCTTATACATCCTAATGATGCATCTGTTCCAAGTTTATCATATTCCCACCATTCTAAAGTGTCTTTGGCTCGCTTTTGGTATGGGACTGAATGAAATAAAATATGCCCTGTTATTCTAACTGCATATTGTCCATATACATCTCCTTGTAATAGTCTCCATGTATACATGTCTGAGGTTCTATATACTCCTGATTTTGGTGTGGCTGTTCCTATTGAACATATCATCGCTTTTACAGGTACTGTATATTTTCCTTTTGTGTCTTTTGTGTAAATAGTTACTACATTGGCTTTATTATTTATTTTTATATAATATGTATTTTTATCTTTTTTTGTAGTGTCTATCTTGTTGTCATTGTCTTTATTATTCACATTTTCCTCCCCTTGCTCAGGACCATTTGGGTTGTTTTTATTTTCATCGTCTTGATTATTATCATTGTTGCTATTATTGTTTTCATTTTTGTTATTTTCGTCATCATTGTTTTTATCATCTATTACAACTTTTATTATATTCTCTTCTTCTTTTTCCTTCTGAGCTATATTTTCTTTTATATTATTCTCAAAAACATTGTTTTGTGAATTAGTGTCGTTAAATACTACTGCATTTACAGCTATAATTAGAAGAATTACTATTAGTAGCAATATCATTAATAATAGTAATAATTTAGCTTCTTTTTTTAATTTTCGTTTTTTCATTTTTTATATCATTTCCTTCCCCAAAGTCCAAATTTATTGGAAAGATTGTTTTTGTAAATTTTTAATATATGTATTTACTTTTTAAGATATATAAATTGCAATTCCGCCCATTATAGAAATTATGAAACCTGATATTCTTAGTATCTTTGTTGAACTGTTTTTATCTGAATCACTGAAAAATCTTTTTGATAGGTCTCTTGCGTCACATACACTTATTACTCCTATTGCTACTATTATTAATCCTATTATTTTTACAATTAATACTCCCATTACAATATTCTCCTTGTTTTTTTTATATGATAAATTTATTTTCAATATTTTTACAAAATATTCTAGACAAAAGGTTACAGGATAATGGTTTTATTATATAAATTTGGGTTTGTAGGGATAAATCGACCCTCTTTGCCTTATAAAACCCTCTGTCAGCCTTCGGCTGCCACCTCCCTTGAGTAAGGGAGGCAAGAATCTGCTCTCCCCCTTGGCTCCCTTATTTAAGGGACTGAGGGTTATTCTACAAAGTCAACCCGAGTGAAATTTACTTCGTAAATTTCCCACGTCAGCGCATGATGTTAATGCTTTTGCTTTTTCATGCTTGATTCCGAGTGAAATTTACTTCGTAAATTTCCCACGTCAGCGCATGATGTTAATTAATTACATTGAGAAAGTGATAAAATCACTTTCTCATGTATTAATTAAACTTCATGCTTAATCCCACCTTCTGTCTGTCTTTGTCTATTTTTATAACTTTTACTTTTACTATGTCTCCTACTGATACTATGTCTGATGGATTTTTTATATAACTATTACTCATTTCTGATATGTGTACTAGTCCATCATGTTTTACTCCTATGTCTATAAATGCTCCAAAGTCTATTACATTTCTTACTGTTCCTGTTAATACCATTCCTTCTGTTAAGTCTTCTAGTTTTAATACGTCATTTCTTAATATTGGTTTTGGCATTTCTTCTCTTGGGTCTCTTCCTGGTTTTGTTAGTTCTTCTATTATGTCTTGTAGTGTCATTTCTCCTATTTCTAGTTCTTTTGCTGTTTCTTTTATGTTTATGTATTTTAGTTTTTCTTTTAATTCTTGTAGTTTGTCTTTGTTTCTTAAATCCTCTTTTTCAAATCCTGCTTTGTTTAATAGTTTTTCTGTTTGCTCATAGTTGTCTGGATGTACTGCTGTTATGTCTAGTGCATTGTCTCCATCTGATATTCTTAAAAAGCCTGAACATTGCTCATATGCTACATTTCCTAATTTTGGTACTTTTAATAATTGCTTCCTGTTTTTGAATTTTCCATTTTCGTCTCTATATTTTACTATGTTTTTTGCAATTCCTGAGTTTACTCCTGATACATATGATAGTAGTGATGGTGTTGCTATATTTACGTCTACACCAACTTTATTTACTGCGTCTTCTACTACTCCTGTTAAACTTTCGTTTAATGTTTTTTGGTTTACATCATGTTGATATTGCCCTACTCCAATTGCTTTTGGGTCTATTTTTACAAGTTCTGCTAATGGGTCTTGTAGTCTTCTTGCAATTGATATTGCTCCTCTTATTGATACATTTATGTCTGGATATTCTTCTGTTGCTAATTTTGATGCTGAGTAAACTGATGCTCCCGCTTCACTTACTATTGCATAATGTACTTCTCTATCTACTTCTTTTATCATGTCTGCTACAAACATTTCTGATTCTCGTGATGCTGTTCCATTTCCAATGGCTATCATGTCAACTTCATCTTTTTTTATTAGCTTTAATAATTTTTCTTTTGCTCCTTGTACATCGTTTTGTGGTGCTGTTGGATATACAGTTTCTGTATCTAATACTTTCCCTGTTTCGTCTATTACTGCTATTTTACAACCCGTCCTATATGCTGGGTCAAATCCCATAACTGTTTTCCCTTTTATCGGTGCTCCTAATAATAGCTGTTTTGCATTTTTTCCAAATACTTTTATTGCTTTGTCATCTGCTTTTTCTGTTAAATCACTTCTTATTTCTCTTTCTATTGATGGTTCTATTAGTCTTTTAAAAGCATCTAATATGGTTACTTTTAGCATTTCCTCAAATTGTGTTTTTTCTTTTATAATATCTCTTTCTATATATGATATTATTTTATCTTCTGGCTTTTCTATTTTTACCTTTATGGCTTCTTCTTTTTCTCCTCTATTTATTGCTAGTATTCTATGGCTTGGTATTTGGTTTATTTTTTCTTTATAGTCATAGTACATTTCATAGTTTGTTTGTTCGTCTTCTTTTGAGGCTTTTGTAACTATATATCCTTCTCTATAACAATATCCTTTTATCTTCTTTCTGTATCTTGCATTATCTGATATATTTTCTGCTATTATGTCTAATGCTCCTGCTATTGCTTCTTCTACTGAATTTACTCCTTTTTCTTCATCTACATATTGTTCTGCTATTTTGTTTATGTCTTCTGTTTCTTCTTGTGAATATATTACTATACTTAATGGCTCTAATCCTTTTGCTTTTGCAACTGTTGCTCTTGTTTTTTTCTTTTGCTTATATGGTCTATAAATGTCTTCTACCTCTGCTAATGTAATTGCATTTTCTATTGCTATTCCTAGTTCTTCTGTCATTTTCCCTTGTTCTTCTATGGATTTTCTTATTTCTTCTTTTCTTGTTTCTAGGTTTCTTAAATATGTAAGCCTTTCATTTAGGTTTCTTAAAGTTTCATCACTTAATCCTCCTGTAACCTCTTTTCTATATCTCGCTATAAATGGTATTGTGTTTCCTTCATCTATTAATTTTATTGTATTTTCTATTTGTGTAGTTTTTATTTGTAATTCGTTTGCTATTGTTTGTATTATTTTTTCCATTTTTAACCTTTGTTCCTTTCTTTTGAATATTTTATTATCTATTTAACATTTTTCTATATAGTTCTTCATTAGGTGAATACATTTTTTGTTTTTCTATATCGCTTATCTGCATTCTATATTTTTTAGTTTCTTTAATTTTATAAATAGCCTCCATATAATCTTTATTATTTATGTATTCAATAATTTGATTTAATCTATCATTTATTATTACTACACCATATAATTCCTTTTGCTCAAAAAACCAATTTAGCATTTCTAACACTTCTATGGTTTGATTATTATTTAATGCATTTGAATCAATGATTTTACACAATAGATATGGAAGCATTCTTGCACAAAGTAATCTATAAAAACTCAAATTATTTGTTGTTTCAAAATTCTTAAAAATTAATTTATATGAGGTATTTAATTTTTCAAAATAATGCTTTGTACAACTAGTTGATACTGATGTATTTAGTTGATTTTGCCTATAATTATATACTATATCATTTATAAAATAACATTTATCAGTATGCACATAGCAATATGTTGAAAATACTGCATCCTCTGCAATATCACTATCAATAAAACGTAAATTATTCTTTTGTATAAAATCTTTTCTATAAATTTTATTCCATATAATTGTATTCATTATAAAAAAAGATTTTTCATAATTATTAATTTCTAATTTAAAACCATTATAATTATCAAAATCAAACACTGGTTTTTTCCACTTTTCGCCTTTATAATTTGTATGAAAATAATTACCAATTACATAATCAGCTTGTGTTTTCTCTATTTCATTGTATAATAATTCGCAGGAATTGTTTTCGTAAAAATCATCTGCATCTATAAACATTATATATTTTCCTGTCGCTACATCTAAAGCCATATTTCTTGCGCTTGACGAGCCTCCATTTTCCTTATGTATTACCTTAATTCTACTATCTATCTTACTGTACTCATCGCAAATTTTTCCTGATAAATCTTTAGAACCATCATCTACAAGTATTATCTCTATATTTCTATGTGTTTGTGTTAATATTGAATTTATACTTTGTCTTATAAATTTTTCTGCATTATAAACTGGCATAATTACAGATATTTTTTCCATTTTTCTCCACCTTTTTATATTTATGATTTATTAGGATCCATATCAGAACCTGCAAAGAATTCCATATTATTTATAAATTTCATGTCTTCATCTGAAATTGTAAAATCAAATACATCTTTATTTTCTAACATTCTATTCCAATTTGTAGTCTTAGGTAAAGGTACTACATCGTTTTGTAAACACCATTTTATACATATTTGTGCTACTGATTTGTTATATTTATTAGATATTCTTACTAAATCTTCGTTTTGTAACATCTTTCCTTTTCCTAATGGTGCCCATGCTTCAACTACTATATTCTTTTCCTTGCAAAAGTTTAATGTTTCTTGTCTTGTTAAACCTGGATGGAATTCTAATTGGTCAACCATTGGAACTATCTCACAGTTATTCAATATAATTTCTAAATGATGTTTTAAAAAATTTGATAATCCTATTGCTCTTACTTTTTTTTGCTTATATAAATCTTCTAAGGCTTTCCATGTATCTATATTTAATTTTTCATCATTATTTCTTGGCCAATGTATTAAAAATAAATCTATATATTCTAGTCCTAAATTTTGTAATGAGTTATTAAATGATTTTATTGTATTTTCATATCCCATCGAATCTTTCCAAACTTTACTTGTTACAAAAATCTCTTCTCTTGATATTTTACTTTCTTTTATTGCTTGTCCTATATAAATTTCATTTTTATAAGCTGAGGCTGTATCTATATGTCTATATCCAGCCTGTAAAGCCTGTTTAATATTATTTACACATTCTTCTCCTTCTATTAATGATGTTCCAAAACCTATATTGGGCATATTTACTCCATTTTTTAATTTTACATTCATATTTTTACTCTCCTTTTATGCTTTCCTTATAAATCTCTATTAATTTATCTATAAATAAGTCTTGCATATAATTACTTTTAGCATATTCAGCTAGATATTTAGAATCAAATATGAGTTCTTTATTTAATATTTTAGAAATAGCATTCTCTAATTCTAAAATATTTTCTTCTTCTATTAAAACACCACCTTTGTTATTTACAAAATTAGGCAATTCTCCTTTATTTGTAGCTACAACAGGTGTGCCACATGCAATTGCTTCTAATGCAACTAATCCAAATGCCTCTTTTCTTGATGGTACAGCACAAACATCTGAGATATTATATATCTTTCTTAAAGTATCATGATTTTGATTTCCTAAAAAAACTATATTTTTTAATTCTAGTTCTTCTGTCATTTTTCTAAGATTGTTTAGTTCTTCACCATTACCTACAATTAAAGTTAATATATCTTCTTTTTCATAATTTTTAGCAGCTTGTAATAATAAATCTACACCTTTATTTTTTGCTAATCGTCCTGCAAAACACACTATTTTATCATAGTTTTTATATATTTTTAATTCATTCAATATATCTTTTTTATTGTAATCTTCCTTATAAAAAATTTTCTCATCATAACCATTTAAAATAGTGACTACTTTTTCCTTATTTTCTTTAAATATATTATTAATAATATCCTTACTATTATTTGATATAGCAATTATTTTTTTGCATCTATCTGCTACTTCATACATTATTCTATGAAATTTAGACCAAATCTCATATCCCATAATGTCAGAGCCATGGCAAGTTACTACAACTGGAATATTATAATTTAATGCTACATTTGATATAATCCATATATGCTGTGCATGTATAATATCTGGCTTGAATTCTAGTATTTCCTCTTCTATTGCTTTTTTAAAAGCGTTTTTATATTCTTGTAATTGTAAATCTGTCATATCGCCAAATAGTAAACTGCTTCTAGGATGTGGATCTATACAACCAAAATTAAATGATTGTTGACCTTCAATTTTTTCTTGATATTTAAAAAATACAGGATGTAACTTTATGTCTTTTAGATCTGAAAATTGACTTGTGTTTTCAGGAGTTATAATACATGTTTCATGACCCCTTTTTTTTAGGCTTTTTGCAATATTTGCAACATAAACTCCACTTCCTGAACCTTGAAGCGGAAAATGATTTATTAATAAAACTTTCATTTTTGCCCCTTTTCTTTCTATTTTTTTATTTCACACTAAATATTATTTTATCACATTTTGTCATGTTTAGTCAATGGCTATATTTAAGCATATTTTTGTATAAAAAAATCTAACTTCCACCATAATTCCCTAGTATGAAAGTTATGTCTCTGGCAAATTTCCTACTATACAAGAAAAGTAGCTTCGTCACACGGACGACCAATGGTCGCCCCTACAATTTTAGCAATTCCTTCGAAGAATCATAATTTATTTTTCCTATACAAAAAAATTCCTTAGTGCATAGCTAGCTTACTATACTACTAAGGAATTAATTTATATTTAATTTATTGGCTTTATCTACTCATCTCTCTATCTATAGTTGCTATCTCTGGTTCATCAATTTCCCCTCTAATGAAAACATTTCTATTATGCCCAATTTCTTCTCTAAGCATTTGTGTTAATTTTGGATCAGTACAATATATTCTTTTTAATTCATGCTTAAAAGCTATTTCATTGAATTTTGGAGCATTTAAAATAGCCTTTAGGCTATCATATTGTTCTAAGTCAAGCGTTGAAGGACACCATGTTAATTTAATTTTGTCTCCAAATACTTTCTTAAACTGCCTTGTTGCTCTACTACCATGTGTACATGTTGTTACAAGTATTGCGGTCTTAACTTGTAAACCTGTTTCTATTTCTTCTGAATCAAAAATATTTTTACAAAATTCTGCGTTTTCCTGTGTAGTTGTTGACATTGCTTCTATCAAAATATCTTCTGGATTTATTCCTACTTTGTTAAGGAATTCATCTGTTAATTTTTTTGAATGTTCTTGATAGTCTTTATCAAATTGTTCTTTAATAAGTGTTTCTGCTCCCCAATCTGCTTCTGTACGGTCATCCCATCCCTGCCCTTCTTCTAATTCACTATTCATATAGTCTTCTAATGATTTAGGATGCATAATACCTTTTTTATCTCGCTCTTTACCTATACCTCCTGTAAATATTACTTTCTTAACAAGTCCTAATTTATATAATTCGAAGGCTTTTATTGATCTTTCTCTAGTAGTTGGTAATCCAATATTCCCTAAAACTATAGCTATATCTGCTTTATTTTCACTTTTGTTTTCAGCTTTTGCTAAATCTGTTATATTATCTCCTATTACAAAGTCAAAAAGTTCTTCTGGAGTTAATTCTCTACCATCTGGAGTAGTAATACTCTTTATGTCCTTTGCATTATCTATCCATGTTAAATGTTTTATTACTTTATCTCCATCTTTAATTTCTTTTATTTTCTTATCTTTATCCTCTCTAAATCTTTTTTCGTCTATATAATCTGGATCTTCATTGTCAATTATTAATTGTGATAGTTTGTACATTTTTTGCATTGTATATCACTCCTTTTATTAATTTATTTTATTATAACATACTTTGTAGATTTTTTATACAGTTTAATATTTAAAAAGATGAATTTGCATATATTTTTACAAATCATCTTTCAAATATCTGAATTTATTTACAAAATCTATGATTTCCTATTGTTACAGTCATTGGTCTTGACCATATCCAAGCACTTGTTGCTGTGTTTGGATTAAAGTAATATATTGCTCCATAGGATGGATCCCATCCATTTAGTGCGTCTTGTGCTGCTTTTCTTGCTGTTGAGTCTGGTGTTAAGTTTATTTGTCCATCACTTACTGCATCAAATGCTCCTCTTTCATATATTACTCCCGATATTGTATTTGGAAAAGATGAACTTCTTACTCTGTTTAATACTACTGCTGCTACTGCTACTTGTCCTGTATATGTTTCTCCTCTTGCTTCTGAGTATACTAATCTACTTAATAGGTTTAAATTATTGTTGCTTGAGGTTGAACTTCCTCCTCCACTTGTTGAACTACTCATTATTCCCATTGCATTTAATGTCTTGGTTCCTGCTATTCCGTCTACTGTAAGCCCATTTGACCTTTGGAAGTATTTTACTGCTGCTAGTGTTTGGCTTCCATATATTCCATCTACATTTCCATTATAATATCCCCATCTCTTTAGTTTTGTTTGTATTTGACTTACTTCTGCTCCTCTTGAACCATATCTTGATAATGCTATAGTATTTGTTTCAAATACTATTAGTATTAATATTATTATTAATACTATTAGCAATACTATTGTTTTATTTTTTCTCAGTTTCATATTTGTCTCCTTAAAAATAACCTTATTTAGATTTATTTTTTTCCAAATAAGGTATTTTTATTCATTCTTTATATAAAATTATTTATCTGAATATATTATTCTTTTTGATATTTCTTTCTAATAATTCAAATGCAGATGAAAAGTCTATTTGCCTGTAAGATACAAATTAGTAACAATGTATAAAAAATTGTTCTACTTGTTAAAATATTCCTTCTATATTTCCATTTTCATCTATGTCTATTGCCTCTGATGCTGGCACTTTTGGTAGTCCTGGCATTGTCATTATTTTTCCAGTTATTATTACTATAAAACCTGCTCCTGCTTTTAATATAACTTCTTGTACATGTATATTAAATGGTTCTTTACATTCTAAATTAGTTGCATCATCTGAGAATGAATATTGCGTTTTTGCTATACAAATTGGTAATTTCTCATATCCTATATTTTCTATCTGTTTTATACTTTTTTTTGCTTCTTCTGAAAATTCTACATCTTCTGCTCCATATATTTTACCTGCTATGTCTTTAATTTTTTGTTCTATGCTTTCTTCTAAATTATACATATAGTTTAATTCTTTTTCTTCTTCACACAATTTTACTATCTTTTTGGCTAAGTCTTCTGCTCCTGCTCCTCCTTTTGCCCATGCTTCGACTAAACTCATTTCTATTCCTTTTTCTTTTAAAGTGTTTTGTAATAAATTTAATTCTTCTTCTGAGTCATCTGTAAATCTATTTATTGCTACTATTACATTTAATCCGAATTTATTTTTTATGTTATCTACATGTTTTAATAGGTTTTCCATTCCATTTTTTAGTGCTTCTATATTTTGTTTTGTTATGTCGTCTTTTTGAACTCCTCCATGGTATTTTAATGCTTTTAATGTTGCTACACATACTACCGCATTTGGCTTTATTCCTGCTACTCTACATTTTATGTCTAAGAATTTTTCGGCACCTAAGTCTGCACCAAATCCTGCTTCTGTTACTGTATAGTCTGCTAATTTTAGTGCTAGCTTTGTTGCTTTTATTGAATTACATCCATGTGCAATGTTTGCAAATGGTCCTCCATGTATTAATGCGGGTGTATGTTCTAAGGTTTGTACTAAGTTTGGTTTTATTGCATCTTTTAATAATACTGTTAGGGCTCCTTCTGCTTTTAAGTCTTTTGCATATATTGGCTTGTCTTCATTATTATATCCTATAATTATATTTCCAATTCTTTTTCTTAAATCATTTATATCTGTTGCTAAACATAGTATTGCCATAATTTCTGATGCAACTGTTATATCAAATCCATCTTCTCTTGGTACTATATTTTTTTCTCCTGATAGTCCACATTCAATTTTTCTTAATTGTCTGTCGTTTAAGTCTACACACCTCTTCCAAAGAATTTTCTTAAATCCTAGTTCATTTCCAAAATAAATATGATTATCTATTAATGCTGATAATAGATTATTTGCAGATGTTATTGCATGTATGTCTCCTGTAAAGTGTAAGTTTATATCTTCCATTGGTGCTACTTGAACATGTCCCCCTCCTGTAGCTCCTCCTTTTATTCCAAAAACTGGTCCTAGTGAAGGTTCCCTTAGTGCTAATATTGATTTTTTACCTATATATGATAGTCCGTCTGCAAGTCCAATTGATACTGTTGTTTTTCCTTCACCTAATGGTGTTGGATTTATCGCTGTTACTAATATTAGTTTTCCATTTTCTTTGTTTTTTACTTTTTCATATGCATTTTCTGAAATTTTTGCTTTATATTTTCCATATGTTTCTAAATCTTCTTCATTAATTTCAAGCTTTTCTGCTATTTTTGTTATTTTCAATAATTCTGTATTTCTTGCAATTTCTATATCTGTCATATTTTTTCCCTCTTTCTATAAAATATTATTTGTTTTGTCCGATTTGAGTCTTCGACTGTAATAAGAAAATCTTTGTGGCTAGCGATTATAGCCTTTATATAATAGGAAAGTATCACTTTAGTAAGGTAGAC
>CARPYP010000043.1 GCA_949045875.1 uncultured Clostridia bacterium
ATAATAGGAATCCCCTATGGAAAACAATGTTTTAAATTTGCAGCTTTATCATTTGTACCATTTGGCAAAGATGTCGAATATGGAGGAGGAATACCATCAGTAATTGCAAATGTAATATGGATTATATTCTTTGGGATTCCAATGGCACTTGAAAACTTATTGTTTGGCTGTATATGGTGCATAACAATAGTAGGTATTCCGTTTGGACTTCAATTCTTTAAAATTGCTAAATTGTCTTTAGCACCTTTTGGAGCAAGAGTAGTATAGTAAACTGGTTAATTTAACATTGATTATAAGTTGTGTATTTTGAGGGAGCAGTTTTGCTCTCTTTTAATTTAGGAACAAAAAAATTCCAAATTATTTTAATCTTTGGAATTTCATATTTTGAACTAATATTTTTTTCTTTCATTAAATTTATACAAGGAAGAAGAAAAGGGAATATAATGCTTTAGCAGTATGCCAAGATTATAATGATATTGTTAGGAATGGAAGATGAAATAAATAGAAGTATTAAAGAAGAACTTACAAAAGACTAAAAAAAAACAATGAAGAACAATAATAAGAATAGTGAACATAAAACAATATAAATTTAGACACTATCATACAACCAGAATTAGTAAAATACAAATTTAATTTGTAAAAAGACTACACAAATAAAAAATAATGTGATACAATAAAAAACGAAAATTATAAAAAGCACATGGAAATGTATGAAACGAATGTTTATCAAAAACAAAAAAGGAACTTGACATAATGCTTTTTGGAGCAATTTTGGTGCAATCGTTTCAACACAGAACTACCAAAACCCACTAAAATCAACAAAGTTCAACAAAGCAAAAAAATGAGCAAATCAAGTGGTTAGAGGCTCGAAAGCCTTGAAAATAGAGAGAAAAATTAAAAAGGAGGAAGAAGAAATGTCGGGACATAGTAAGTGGCATAATATTCAAGCTAAGAAAGGAAAAGCAGATGCTGCAAGAGGAAAAATATTTACTAAATTAGGAAGAGAATTATTAATAGCTGTAAAACAAGGAGGAGCAGATCCAGCAGGAAACTCAAAACTAAAAGATGTCATAGCAAAATGTAAAGCAGCAAATATGCCAAATGATACTATTAACAATGCAATAAAGAAAGCAGCAGGAGAAGGTAATAATGAAAATTATGAAGAAATAACATATGAGGGATATGGGCCAAATGGAGTTGCTATAATTGTAAATGCAACAACAGATAATAGAAACAGAACAGCAGCAGATATAAGACATGCATTTGATAAATCAGGAGGTTCATTAGGAACTAGTGGATGTGTCTCATATATGTTTAATAGAAAAGGTATAATTATCATAGAAAAAGCAAGTACAAATATGAGTGAAGATGAAATAATGATGCTTGCTTTAGACTGTGGAGCAGATGACTTTGAAGTAGGGGATGGTTATTATGAAATATCAACAACTCCAGAGAATTTTTCAGAAGTCAGAGAAAAGTTAGAGGAAAGTGGCTTACAATTTGTAGAAGCAGATATACAAATGGTACCAACATCATATATTAAGTTGGATGAACATGGTGCAGAAGTTATGGAAAGACTAATAGAGAGATTAGATGAATTAGATGATGTTGCAGAGATATTCCACAATTGGGAAGAGTAAAAATTAAAATAAGTAAAGAATACATGTAAAGGACATGTTTCAAATGTCCTTTATATGGAGTATGCCAAGCATAATCAACAACTCGTGGGTGAAAATTCCATACAGTGCCTGATAGTGGCGAATGGTTAGCAAATAGCAAGAGTGTCCTTTGTGAGGAAGAAATAGTAATGAAATAGTTAATATTTAATAGAAAAATTTGATTAAATGCGGGTGTAATTTAGTGGTAGAATGTCATGCTTCCGACCTGATAGCGCGGGTTCGATTCCCGCCACCCGCTCCATTAAGTAAAATCGTCGCACCAGACGAAAGTATTGAAAAATCAACTGTAAAAGGTTGATTTTTTTGTCGCCTTTATCTTGAAAAAGAAAGGATGGTGTGGTATGATTAGTATCATTAAGAAGAAAAACAAGATTAAAAGAGAATTGCTCTCTAAAATTGAATGGGCTTGTAGTTTGAATGCTATAAAACTTGAACACGAAATGATATTTGAAGGTTGTTTAAGAATTATAGAACATACAAACTTGGCGTATGTAGAACCACATAGAGTAATTATTAAAGATAAGTTATTCTTATTCTTTAATGAATGTGATTACTTTTATGTGGGAGATTTAAGGTATAAATACCCTTTATCTCAATTAAAAGACTACATAGAAAGGCTACTTTAATTTTAGAGTTTTTTTGTGTTTAAAATTTATTTAAGTAGCTTTCCATTCAATATTGAAAGGAGAGATTTAAAAATGAGTGAAGAAAAGAAAATCGCAGGAATTTATATTCGTGTAAGTACAGAGGATCAAGTAAGAGAAGGTTTTAGTTTAGCAGAACAAAAAGAAAAACTGTTACAACTTTGCAAATTCAAAGAATATGAAGTATTTAGAGTATATGAAGATGCTGGAATATCAGCAAAGAACATTAAAGATAGACCAGCATTTCAAGAAATGTTAGCAGATATGAAAAGTGGCAAAATCAATTATATTGTAGCTTATAAGTTAGACAGAGTAACTCGTTCAGTTCGTGATTTAGAAGAACTTATTGCACAATTAGAAATGCACAATACCTATTTGGTGTGTGATAAAGATGATGTAAATACGAGCAGTGCTAATCGGTAGATTTTTTGTGCGTATGCTAACAGTGTTATCACAGTTAGAAATTGAAATAGTATCAGAAAGAACAAAGTTTGGACTAAATGGTGCTATTAAGTCAGGACATTTACCGGGAATTGTACCATTAGGCTATAAAAAAGATAACAATAAGAAAACTGTAATAGATGAAACTACAAAAGATGTAGTAATTAGAATATTTAATATGTATCTTGAAGGCAAAAGCTATCAACAAATTAGTAATACTTTAAATAAAGAAAAAGTATTAGCACCAAAACATTGGAGAGATACAACAATTATGAAAATGATAGATAACAAAGTATATATGGGAGATTACGAAAAAGGAAAATCAAATAATAAAGATACTTTAGTTTATATGAATGTAGTAGAGCCAATAATTAGTCGTGCTATGTGGAATGAGGCACAACATCAAAAAGAGAAAAATCAAAGAAGTTATACAAGAAATAGGGTTTATATATTTTTTCAAAAACTAAAATGTCCTAAATGCAACAGAATAATGAAATGTAAAGGTTCTGGAGGAACAAAGAAAAAATATATGTACTACACTTGTGAACATTGCAAGACCTATTACAGAGAAGATAAAATTGAAGAATGTTTACAAAGATTTATTCTTGAGTTAGTTGAGTATGATATGGCAGTCAAGAAATATTTTTTACCAATACTAGCTGACAAAAAAGAAACAAAAACAGAAAAACTAGACCAAGAAATTGATACATTACAAAAACAAAAAGAAAGAATAAAGAAAGCTTATGTAAGTGGTATAGTAGAAATGGAAGATTTTTCTGAAGATTACAAAATTATTGAAGAAAAAATCAATATTTTAGAAACTAAAAAATATGAAAAACTAAATACTAATAGTCTTTCTTTTACACCTCAACAGTTAATGGCTGATAGAGATATTGAAAGAGAAAAATTGATAAAAGACAACAAATTAAATGAAACTTTAGAACAGGAATGGAATAAAAAATCTAAAGAAGAAAAGCAAGAATTTATTTCAAAATTTATTGAGTCAATGACATTATTAAAGAATAAAAAACGGAGAATTTTATATTGATAAAATAAATTTTAGAAGTAGTTATATTGAACAATTAACAAAGTTTTTGGCATTAGGAATAGCAGATGTTTTTGTACCAGTTGAAGTAAACGAAGAAGAAAAAGAAATTAGAGCAAGCGTTAATATAAATCAAGAACAATTAGATGATTATATTACAAGACTTAATAAAGAATTTGAAATAGAATTTTATGAATTATTTTCAAAAAATATGAATGAAAACGAGGAAGAAATTGAAATAGAACTGAGCAAAGAAAAGCAAAAATTGATAAGGTTAGTTGCTGTAAAAGATAACAAAATTTTCTCAAAATCCAAGAAAGAAAATTATAAAATTGGTGCAGTAATAAGTAATCAAAAATATAAAATTTAGATGGAAAATTCAAATTGAAATTGATTTTTGTACCCCATACACTTCCTAACAAGCACTGAATTTTTCCTCCCTAGTCAAAATTCGAAATTGTGGGACTAAGTCCCAAGCCCTTTATAAAATAATTTGTAACTATTTTGTAAATTTAATGAAAAAATGGAAAAATTATGTTATACTAAAATTCATCAGACAGTGTCTGATGAATTTGAAAGGATGATGAAAAATATGGATAATATGCTAATAAATGGAATCGATGAAAATTTTTATAATAATATAAGAAATACTATATTAAAAGCAAAAATAAATATATACAAAAATATAAATTATGAGATGGTAACATCATCATGGGATGTTGGTAGACAAATCGTTGAAGAAGAATTAAAAGGAAAAGAACGTGCTGATTATGGAAGGCAGTTAATAAAATTATTATCTCAAAAATTAACTGAAGAATTTGGTAAAGGATATTCAGAAACTAACCTTAGAAATATGAAAATTTTTTATACAATGTTTCAAAATTATCAGACACTGTCTGATGAATTAAGTTGGAGTCATTATATAGAATTATCAAAAATAAAAGATGAAACAATGAGAAAATTTTATTATAATGAATGTATAAATTCAAAATGGTCAGTAAGAGAATTAGATAGACAAAAATCGTCTTTACTATTTGAAAGATTAACACTAAGCAAGGAAAAAGACGAAGTTTTAGCAATTTCAAATAAAGGACACGAAATAACAAAGCCAGATGACCTAGTAAAAGACCCAACAGTATTAGAGTTTTTAGGATTAAAAGAAAATAAAAGATATTTGGAAAAAGATTTAGAGAATGCTCTAATAGAACATCTTCAAGAGTTTTTATTAGAATTAGGAAAAGGATTTTCTTTTGTAGCAAGACAACAAAGAATAAATTTAGGTGGAGATAACTTTTATATAGACTTGGTATTTTATAACAGATTAGCAAAATGTTTTGTATTAATAGATTTGAAAACTGGGAGATTAACTCATCAAGATGTTGGACAAATGCAAATGTATGTAAATTATTATAAAAGAACTCAAATGTTAGAAGGAGAAAATGAGCCTATTGGAATATTACTTTGTTCCGAAAAAAATGATGTAGTTGTAGAATTTACCTTACCAGAGGGTAATAAAAACATATTTACATCAAAATATCAATTATATTTGCCAACAGTTGAAGAATTAAAGCAAACTATTGAAGAAGAAAAGAAACAAATTGAAACTAATACAATTTTAGATAAAAAAGAAGATTAATAATATGCGAAGGAGTAGATGAATATGAAAAAAATATTAATAATTTCAACAGGTGGTACAATTTCACAAACGCACACAGAAGAAGGTGTTGCAATTAGTAATGAAAAATCATTTACTGGTAATACATTTGTAAACATTTTGAATGTGTTAAAGAAAGAATTAGATATTGATGTTATAGATTCTGAAACAATTTTAAATAAAGATAGTTCTAATATAGTTCCTGAAGATTGGAACAAAATTATAGATACTATTGTAGAAGAATATGATAATTATACAGCTTTTATAATTACACATGGTACAAATACTATGGGATATACTTGTTCTGCTGTTTCTTTTGCAATAGAAAATGTAGGAAAACCTATTATATTTACTGGTTCACAAGTATCCTATGGAATGGCAGGAACAGATGCAATAATGAATCTAGAAAATGTAGTGAGAGTTATAGCAGATGATAATTGTAAACTAGCAGGTGTATGCTGTATATTTGGTAGTAAAGTTATAACAGGAACTCGAGTAAAAAAGAAAACAGAATTTGAGTATGATGCATTTAAAACTTTCGGCAGATTACCAGATATTGCTAATATAGGTAATAGTATAGTGTATAATGAAAATGCATTAGAAAGACATTTGAAATTTTTAGGTAATAAATCAAAATCAAAAAGTGAACTTATAGTAAAAAATAAATTTGATACAAATATAATATCTTTGACAGAATTTCCTCGGATTAAAAGTAGATTATTTTAGAGTATTAGTTGAAAATGGTGTAAAAGGTTTTGTATTAAGAGCTACTGGAGCAGGTGATCCTAATATTGCAGAAGCAAATGCAAATTATGAGAATTTGAGAGAGGCGTTTGAATATTTAAAAGAAAAGCAAATACCAATAGTCATAACAACACAAGCACCAGATGGAGTAGCAAGTATGAAAATAAATGAACCACGGACAATTGGCATTAAAATTCGGTGCAATACCTGCTTGGGATATGAGTATGGAAAGTATAGTTACAAAATTATCTTGGTTAATAGGCAATGGATATTCTTATAGAGAAATACAACAAAAAATGGTAACCTCATTAAGAGGAGAAATAGAAATAAACTAATGAAATTTGTTATATAAAATGGAAAAATTAAAAAATATATGATAAGGTGTATATATCAGTTGATAAGTCAATTATTTTTTTGAGCAAAATGTGGGAGGAACACTATTAGAAATAGGCGATTTTTTCGCAAATAACCTCCTAAAACGCTCCAACGACGTATCTGTTCGAACTTTTATAGAACAGATAGATATGAAAATCAATCAGTAAAATGGTTGATTTTTTCTTTTGCAAAAAATCATCCTAATTCTATAAGGAAAGGATGGTGCGAAAAATGAAGATAATTAAGCAAGAACTAGAATTTGAGGAATGTCTAAAACAAAGGCTAGAGTTTATATGTGAGTTTTCTAAAGTTACTCCTACCTTTATTAATGGTAGCATTAGAAAATTAGAAAAAACTAATCTTACATATATTGAGCCACATAGAGTAATTATCAAAAATATTACTTTCTTAGTTTTCAATTATTCAAATGACATTTATATTACTAACTTGACTAAAAAGATTAAATTATCAGAGTTAGAAGAATATTTGAAAAATATATAATTGTAAATATTTGACATTTTTTAAAATCGTAGTATAATATAATCAATAAAAAAATTTATATTTGCTCGACAAGAGCTAGATATATGAGTACTTTGAAAAGATTATATTATATTATATTGCATTATTATACTTTAGTTTATGATAAATGGATTTAAGAGATGTCAGTAGTACTCGTGTGTACTTTGATGTCTCTTTTTTGTTAGATGGGAGGTTTTAGAATTGAACGAAGAAAAGAAAAAATGTGGATTGTATATGAGAGTTTCTACTGAAGACCAAGCTCGCGAGGGATTTAGTCTTCCAGAGCAAAGAGAAAGATTAGAAACTTTTTGTAAGTTTAAGGGTTATGAGATAGTAGATTATTACGAAGATGCTGGAATAAGTGCTAAAACTGGTAATTATAGACCAGAGTTTGAAAGATTAAAAACTGATATAAAGGCTAAAAAGATAAATACTATTGTCGCTCTAAAATTAGACAGAATAACTAGAAGTATATTTGATTGGGAAAAACTAATAACTTTTTTAGATGAAAATAATGCATATATTGATTGTGCTAATGATGAAATAAATACTACAAGTGCAAACGGCAAAATGATTTCAAGACTTTTAATGAGTGTAAGTCAAAATGAAATTGAAAGAACTAGCGAAAGAACAAAAGTAGGTTTAGCAGGTGCAATAAAAAATGGACATATTCCCCATGTTGCACCATTGGGTTATAAAAGAGAAGATAAAAAATTGGTAGTTGATTATTCTACTAAAGATATTGTAATTAGAATATTTGATTTATATTATAATGGTTACTCTTATCAAAAAATTAGCAACTTATTCAATAAAGAAAAAGTATTAGGAAAAGATAATTGGCGAGATTCAACCATTATGGGGATTTTAGAAAATGAAATATATAAAGGAGATTTTGTTCATGGTAAGAGAACTAAACATCCTACTTATTATGAAGATGTAGTCGAAGCTATTATTTCAAAGGAAATGTGGGCAGATTGCCAAGTGCAGAAAAAGAAAAATTCAAGAAGTTATAAAAGAACATTAACTTATTTATACTTACAAAAACTAAAATGTCCTAAATGTGGCAGAATTTTAGGTGGCAAAGCTACTACAAAAAAGAATGGCAATGCCTATTTTTACTATTATTGTAATGATTGTAAGATTGAATTTAAAGAAAAAGTTATAAATGATTATTTTAATCAATTTATTAGTGAGCTAGTAGAATATGACTCTGTTGTAAATCAATTTTTCTTGCCTATGATAAAGCAAAAATTTGATGAGCCTAAAGAACAATTAGAAAAAGAAATAAAAGAACAAAACAATAAATTAGAAAGAATTAAAAAAGCCTATATTAACGGAGTTTTTGAATTAAAAGAGTATAACGAAGAAAAGAAAATAGTTGAAACTGCAATAAGCGAATTAGAAAGCAAACTAGAAACTACTGATTGCACTGAAGAACTAAAATTTACACCAAGGGATATTTTATTAAAACGAGATATTGACTTTATTAACAAAGTAAAATTAAACAAAGAATATCAAGCAAGAACGAAAACTTGGAAAGATTATACAAGAACAGAACAAGCAAAACTTATAATGAAATATGTTGATGATATAGAACTTGCTTTAGTTGGTAATGAAGTAATTGTAACACAAATCAATTTTAGAGACTCAATTTGCAAGCCTTGTCAAGAGCTATATGATAATGGATATATAGATACAACAAAGCCTATGATATTGGGTAATGTACTTGGTAGTGTAAGATTTAGTAATTACTTACCAGAGGAAGAAGTCGGCGAAATTATAATGAGATTAAAACAATATTATGATGTTCATTATACTGAAGCAACCTACTATGTAAATAAGCAAATGTTTTATTTTAACTTTGCTGAAGATAACTCTGCTATTGTTAGGGTATTTCCTTTAGAAGATTATTATAAACTAGATCCAGATAATAAAATGGAAACTTATAGATTTGGAATACTCTACATCAATGAAGAAGATAAATTCCAAATGCAAGAAATTGATACTGCATTTGACTATATACCAGACGAAACAAATACAAGTGTAATTTACACAAAAGAGCCTACACCCTATTTCAGTAGGTGTTAAGCCAGTAAAGTTCTGCGAAGAAAATACAGAACAAACAAATTAACAGAGCAATAGGGTTCCCAAAAAGCAGTGCTTTTTGGGAAAGAGGAAAAGCAACGAAACGAACTAAAAGGTCAGATGACAATATGACCTTTGGTGATGTGAAGTTTGCTTTGACGAGGCGATAGTTAATTTGAATAAATTTTATCCCAATGGGAGAAAATTTATTGCCTCGCAGAGCCCCATGTTATGATAGTATGTCATAACATATAGGGGGTTAGGACTTCCGTCAAGA
>CARPYP010000044.1 GCA_949045875.1 uncultured Clostridia bacterium
TCATAATAATATTTATGTTAAAATTTATTATATTTTTGAATCCCTCCACACAAACCCCAATTTATATTATAAAAAAACAAAAAATTACCAGTAAAAAAATCAAAAATAATATTGCCTAAAATAATATAAGGTGTTATAATATTAATTAAGTAAAGAGAATAAAAAATCCCTGCGTAGTGCGTTTATGAGACAGAAATTTTAGAACCTACAAAGTAATGGATACGGGAGTCGAGCTCTTGATATGGCGTGTATGCTTGCCTATATAAAATTTGTAAGAAACCCATGAATATCAAGGTAGACACCCACCTGTAAATATACAGGTCCATAAAATTTCTTCACAGTACGGCTAATGTGGGGGTTATTTTTTGAAAAAATTAAAAAAAATGTAGAAATTTGTTTACATTTTTAATAAGTTAATATACAATAATAATAATTAGAACATAAGATATTTAGTGGAGGTTATTTATGAAGATACTAATGCTTACGTGGGAATACCCGCCAAGAATTGTAGGAGGTATTGCAAAAGTTGTATATGATTTATCAAAAAGGTTAATAAAAGATGGTCATGAAGTTACAGTTGTAACATACAAAGAAGGAGAAGCTCCTTACTATGAAAATGATAAAGGTGTAGAAGTATATAGAGTAGACAATTATATGATAAATCCTAATAATTTCATAGATTGGATAATGCAATTAAACTTTAATTTAATAGCTAAAGCTAGTGAAATAATGAACAAAAATGGAAAATTTGATGTTATACATGCACATGACTGGCTAGTTGCAAATGCTGCAAAAACACTAAAAACATCATATAATATTCCAATAGTAGCAACAATACATGCAACAGAATCAGGAAGAAATGGAGGAATAAGAGACGAGCAACAAAGATATATAAACGATACAGAATGGATGTTAACATATGAAGCCTCAGAAGTAATAGTAAATAGTAATTATATGAAAAATGAAGTTCAAAGATTATTCGGATTACCATTTGAAAAAATTAATGTTATACCAAATGGGATAAACCAAAATATCTATAATGGCATAGAAAGAAACTATGAATTTAGAAGAAAATATGCAAGAGACAATGAAAAGATAATAATGTGTGCAGGAAGGCTAGTATATGAAAAAGGATTCCAATATTTAATAGATGCAGCACCTAAAATTTTATATAGATATCATGATGCAAAATTTATTATAGCAGGAAAAGGTGGAATGTTAAATGAATTAAAAGCAAAGGCAAATTACTTAGGAATATCAGACAAAGTATACTTTACAGGGCAATTATCACCAAAAGAATTATATACAATGTATAGATGTGCAGATATTGCAGTATTTCCAAGTACTTATGAACCTTTTGGATTAGTAGCAATAGAAGGAATGTTTGCAGGAACACCGATTGTAGTTTCAGACATTGGAGGTTTAAATGAAATAGTTGAACATGGTGTAACAGGAATGAAAAGTTATGCAGGAAATCCTAATTCAATTGCAGACTCAATATTAGCACTATTATTTGATTATCAGTTAGCATATAACATAGCGAAAAATGGGAAAGCCAAAGTAAAAGAAACATATAACTGGACTAAAATTGCACAAGATACACATTTTATATATCAAAAATCAATCTGTGAAACAATGGCAGAAAAACAAGCAAGAGAAATAGAACAAGAACGTGCAAAGAAAACAAAAAAATTAAGACAATCAAATTTAATAAACTTTATAAAGCAAGAAACTTATGCATAGCAACAAATTTGATTTAAGTTTAGAAGGCATAGACGAAACAAGTATAAAATATCAAAATAAGAAAACTTATTTCTTATTTTGATATTTTTGCAAATGAGACCTGAGAAAACATTTTTTAAGGAGGATAATATGGACATATATAATACAGTTAAGCAACTAGCAGATGAAATAAGAGTAACCCAAGAATATGTAGAATATAAAGAAATGAAAAAACAAATAAAAGATAAACCAGAATTAAAAGAAAAACTAGACAATTTTGAAAAAGTGAGATATGAAACTCAATTAGCAACAATGAAAGGGGAAGAACCTAAACAAGAACAAATTAGACAATTACAAGAAATATATATGGATTTAATTGAAAATGATATTACCAAAAAATATCTTGATATTGAGTTAAAATTTAATATGATGATAGGAAATATAAATGATATATTAAGGGAAGCAATCCAAGACGTAATAGAATAGAGAGAAAGGAATCAGTATGAATAAGAGTTGGCAATACTATGAGACAAATGACGAATTAGTAGAACAAATTTCTAATAAATTTAATATAAACAAGTTACTAGCTCAAATATTAATAAATAAAGGAATAACAGAAGAAAATGAAATAGAGATATTTCTAAATCCAAAAAGAAATAATTTTTATGACCCATTTTTAATGCCTGACATGGAAAAAGCCATTAATAGAATAATAAGTGCAATACAAAATAAAGAAAAAATATTAATATATGGAGATTATGATGTAGATGGCATAACTAGTACAACAGTATTAAAAAAATTCTTAGAAGAAAGAGGAGCAAATCCAGAATATCATATTCCTAATAGACTAAAAGAAGGATATGGGTTAAACAAACAAGCAATAGAAGAAATAGCCAAAAGAGGTACACAATTAATGATTACAGTCGATTGTGGAATTTCAGCAATAGAAGAAACTGAATTTGCAAAATCACTAGGAATAGAAACAATAATTACAGATCATCATGAGCCAGGAGACATTTTACCAAATGCATATGCAATAATAGATGCAAAAATCAAAACAAATAAATATCCATTTAATCAATTAGCAGGAGTTGGAGTTGTATTTAAAGTAATACAATCAATAAGTATAAAATTAGGATTAGAAGAAAAAGAATATTTGAAATATTTAGATTTAGTATGTCTAGGAACAATATCAGACATAGTACCATTAATAGATGAAAATAGAGTTATAGCTAAACTAGGATTAAAATTAGTTAATGTAACTAAAAACCTAGGGTTAAAAACATTACTTATATCGTCTGGATATAAAATTGCAGACTCAAATACAATTTCATTCGGCATAGCTCCAAGAATTAATGCATGTGGAAGAATGGGATTTGCAGAACAAGCACTACAATTATTATTATCAAATGAAAACGAACAAGTAATAGAATTAGCTAGAAAATTAAACGAATATAATAAAGAAAGGCAAGAAAAGGAAAAAGAAATATTTGAAGAAGCCATAAAACAAATAGACAAAGTAGAAGAAAGAAATCCCGCAATAATTCTAGCTGGTATTGGGTGGCACCATGGAGTAACAGGAATTGTATCATCTAAAATTACAGAAATATATTTTAAGCCAAGTATATTAATAGGATTTGAAGGAGAAGAAGGAAAGGGATCTGGTAGAAGTATACCAGGAATAGATTTACATGAAGCAATACTAAAATGTAACAATAAACTTGAACGATTTGGTGGACATGAAATGGCAATAGGATTAAGTATAGAAAGAAAAAATTTTGAAAGCTTTAAAAAGGAATTAAATGAATATCTTAGAAAAAAAGATATAAATCAAATAAAACAAATTATAATGATTGATGCCATTGCTAATTTAAAAGATATAAGTTTAAAAACTGTAGAAGAACTAAAACTACTAGAACCATTTGGAGAAGTAAATAGAATGCCAATTTTTTGCTTTAAAAACTTAAAAATAGAATCAATAAGAGCACTAACAGAAGGAAAGCATTTAAAAATAAATTTAAGAGATGACAACATGTTAATTAGTGCTATAGGATTTAATATGGGAGAAAAAAGTACAGAGTATAAATTAGGAGACAGAGTAGACGTGGTAGGGGCATTAGAAATAAATGAATACAACGGGATGAAAAGTATTCAACTAAATTTAAAAGACATTATGAAATCACTAATACAATAAAAATAACATATATATAAATAAAAAAAGGATATAATTAAAATATGAAAAAGAAATATTTAAGAAACTTAATATTGTTCATGCTAATAATCTTATTGACATTTTATATTATACTAAAAGATCAAAGCATAACAAAAATAATTGAAGTATTATCTAGTATAGACTTAAAATATATATTAATAGCCATAATATGTATGTTAATATACCTTATATGTGAAGCAATAAATATTGGAAGAACTCTAAAAGTATTAGGAGAAAAATCAACATTTTATAAAAATATAAAATATGCAATGATAGGATTCTTCTTTAGTTCTGTAACCCCAGCTGCAAGTGGAGGGCAACCAATGCAAATCTATTACATGAACAAAGACAAAATATCAGTTGCAAATTCTACATTATCACTTTTAATAAATTTAACAAGTATGCAAATAGTTACAATATCTATAGCGATAATTAGTTTATTTTTTAATTATGAATATATGAACTCAATATTAATAGGACTTTTTGTACTTGGGATTTTCCTTAATTCTACAGCATTAGGATTATTATTAGTATCAGTATTTTCAAAAAGAATGACAAAAGGATTAATAAATATAGCAATAAAAATATTAGAATTCTTTAAGATAAAAAATATAGAAGACAAAAAGAATAAACTAGAAAATGAATTAAACAAATATCAGTCAAGTGCAACATATATAAAATCTAATATAAAAGTAATTATAAAAATACTAATAACTACATACATTCAATTTTTAATATATTATAGTATATCATATTGGGTATATCGTTCATTTGGAATAAAAGAATATAATATTTTACAAATAATATCCATGCAATCAGTTCTATTTGCTACAGTATCTGGAATACCATCACCAGGGGCAGTAGGAGTTAGCGAAGGTGGATTTTTAGAAATTTTCAGAAATGTATACTCTGAGAGCATACTGCATGAAGCAATGCTATTAAACAGAGGAGTGAACTTTTACTTATTTGTAATAATAAGTTCAGTAATAGTAATGTTATATACAGTAAGAGACAAGGTTGAAAAATAATTGATAACAATTCTTTTTCAACCTAAATTTGTACCCTAGAAAGAATGAAATAAAAAATTTTAAAGATAAATAAATGTATGGGCACATTGTAATGTGCCTCATCTTTGAGATCTTATAAATAGAAAATATAAGACTATCAACACTTTTACAAAGAAGGAATATTGAATAAAAGTATATAAAAAAAGGTAACATAAATATTTAATGTATGAGGCACCAATTGGGATTTCTAAAAGAATTGACATTTTATGTAAAATAAACTATAATAATAGTAATGGGTCTGGTAAACCCTTTAATATAGATGAGTAGCTGGAGATACGAGCTACTAAAAAAGAAACGGTCAAAAAAATGTGTTTATAATAAGGAGGAAAAAATTATGAGCAAGATGAGCAAAAGAGCTGATAAACTACGGAAGCAGAGATGGAACAGTGGAAATAAAAACGAAAGGGCAAGGAAAATATTTGATATAGTTAATATACTATTAATAATTGCAATAGTAATAGTATTAATACTATTGCTGTTCTCTTGTCACAGTCAAGAAGGCGATGGTTTGCCTTCAGAGACAGCAACTGCAGACACTACCGAGGTGACAGACTCCGAAATGTCCTCTTTGGTAGAGAAAGAAGAGGAGTCAGCGGAGGAGAGCGAGACATCTGAACCTGTATATGAAACAGAGTCAGAGACAGTGTCAGAAACTGAAATTTCTGAGACAACAGAAGAGAGTAGAATGGAGCAGACAAGCTCTTCTGCAAGCTCAGTAACAACAGCAAAGCCTCAGAAGAAACCAACATCACAGACGCAGAAACCTATTAAGGTAACTGTTACAATAAAAAGTATAATCAGCGTATATGGAGATGAGTTCAAGGCACTCGATTATGAGATTTCTGCAGGGGTTACTAAAGCTGAATTGTCAAAGTATATTGCTTTGGCGAAGCAGGAAGGTAAAAATGCAGGGCAGTACTGGATAACTGGTGTCTGCAATGCACCTAACCTTTTTGATATTACATTTGTTCCAGGAGTATATACAATAATCCCTCGGACTGTAACATTACGAGCAGAAGATAAGGAATCTTTTGTGGGTGAAGCCTTAAAAAAATTGACTTATACTGTATCAAAAGGAAGCATTGTAAATGGTGATGAGGTAGTGAGGTTGTGTATCGATGGTGATGCAACAAAAGTTGGAACATACGATATAAAAGATAAGTGGAAAAATCCAAACTATAATCTTACAGTTAAAGTTGGAAAATATACTGTGAAGGAGAAAGGATCATCAAGTTCAGAAACAAAGCCAATTGACGTAACTGTTAAAGTTTTGGATAAATCAAGTTACTATGGCGATACTATAGTAGACCCTGATTTTTCCATTACTAAGGGTAACGTAAAAAAATCGGATTTGTCAAAGTACATTACTTTGACAAAAGATTCTGGTAATAAAGTAGGAAACTACAAAATTACTGGAAAGTGTAAAGACAACAAAAAGTATAAAATAAATTTCGAGAATGTCGGAACTTATACAATAAAAGCTCGTAAGTTATCGATTAAGGTTGATAACAAAGAGAGCTTTGTAGGGGCGCCCCTTGCTACACCCACTTATAGTGTAATAAGTGGTAGTGTAGTAGAAGGAGATGAGGTGATAGAATTTTCTACCAATGCAGATCCGTCAAAGGTAGGAATTTACGATATTACAGCAAAAAGTAAAAATTCCAATTATGATGTAAACATTTCTAATAAGGGAGTTTACACCGTAAAGGAGCGTCCCAGAAAAAAAGCTACAGTCCAAATTTTGGCTTGTAGCAGTGTCTATGGTGAACCGCTTAGTGATTACAAACAGTTTACAATAAGTGGTGACATCACAAAGGACGAAATGATTCAATTCCTTTCTATTACAAAGGAATATGGTTCTAATGTTGGAGAGTATCCTCTTAATGGAACCTGTAGCAACCCTGAATGGGATGTAACTGTTCTTGGAGCGACATATACAATTACTTCAAGACCATTATCAGTCAAAGCTGAGGACGTGTTAATATATCAGGGAGAGGCTATTCCAAATGAGTTACTTTATACGATAACTAGTGGAAGCATAGTTGCAGGCGACTCACCGATATCTGTTACAACACAAGCAGATCCAAATAATATTGGGGAATACCCAATTGTTGTAACACCAAATAACTCCAACTATGACATTCATGTTGAGAATGCCATATTGAGAGTTAAGGCAAAACCTCAGCCTCCAAAGGACGATGAAGAAGAGGTAGAGGGAGACACATCATCGTCTTCTCCTTCTGAGTCAGAAGAAGGACCAAAAGACGAAGAAGAAGAGGTAAAGCCAAGTCAACCGACACCTTCTGCCCCGAATGAGTCAGCAGATGAAAGTGAAGAGGTGGTGCTACCAACCACTCCTACACCATGACAAATAATGTCCTCCTAGCACTTTTAGGAAGACTTAAAATATATGAATGAAACAAAGACCGTTGGCCTCCGAGAACTATAGTTTCTCGGGGGTTTTAATATATAAATTTGTGTTTGTAGGAAGGGATTCAAAAATATAATAAATTTTAACATAAATATTATTATGAAATATTGCAATCCATTGTAGGGGCGCCCTTTGGGCGTCCGTGAAATAAAGACATTTAAATTAATTATATTATTTAATTTCATTGTAATGATAAATATATCATGACAAGAGAAAATATATTTGCAATAATATCAATTATTGCTACATTATCATTAACGGACGCCCAAAGGGCGCCCCTACATTTCCTCTACAATTTTAAATTTACCTAAAAATTTATCCTCCCCACAAACCTCAATTTTATATTAGGATAGACAGAATTGTAACATTCCTTTGCAATTTACATAAAAAGTACACAAAACAATTGACTATTTCCAAAATTTGCTATATAATATAAAAAGTAAAAAAATAGGGACTTATATATAAAAATATAAATAAGGGGGAAAAAATGTTGGAAACAATAAAAATTTCAAGAAGAATTATTATTGCAATGCTAATAGTAATGATAGTAACAGCAATAAGCCCAATAATAGTATTAGGAGCAAATGAAAAAAACTTACCAGTTATTACACCAATGCAAAGAGCAGGAGAGATAAAAGCTGGACAAGAGTTAAAATTCAAAATTACAGATGATACGAAAGTATCTTATATTTTTTATGCTTGGAATCGTCGTACAGATGGAGGAAAATCAACATGTATTGAACTAGAAAAAGAGGAACCAGAATACGAATTTAAGATTAATGCACCAACACAACCAGGTTTATATGAATTTAGTATAGCAGCAGAAGATTATTATGGGAATACTACATATTGGATGAATATTCCTTATGTAGTAAAAAATAATTTAAGTGGAGTACAAGACAATACTGCACCAGAATTTATATTCAACACTCCAAATGAATACCCATATAATGATTCAACAATTCCTCAAGAAATGCCAATTACAATTAGAGCAAAAGATCCTTCAGGAATATATTATATAGGATATAAATGGACAAGAGAATTAGAGACGAAAGTTACAGGAGCAACACTTGTATATAAAAAAGATACTGTACAAATCACAGCACCAAAAGAACAAGGAGTTTGGTATTTAATATTATATGCACGTGATGGTTCAAACAATCTTTCAGAATGTTACTATACAAGAGTAACAGTAGGCAAAGCAAATTACGATATGAGTGGAATAAAATTTGAAGACAAAGCAGTAACATAT
>CARPYP010000045.1 GCA_949045875.1 uncultured Clostridia bacterium
AATTGATTTATTCCGTTTACAGTTTTTAATTCACAGATATATAATATAAAAATTTCAACCTGCAGACACACAGAACCTGCCCCTTACAAAATAACCTAAAGAAGATTTAATATTAGTAAAATTATTGCAATTTATTAAATAACTGATATAATGTATTTAAGATTTTATTTTGAAAGGAGTGTATATAATGACACCTCATAATTCTGCAAATATTGGAGATATTGCAAATACTGTTATTATGCCTGGGGATCCTATGAGAGCTAAATATATTGCTGAGAATTTTTTGTCAGATGTTAAGACAGTTAGCGATGTTCGTGGTATTGCTTGTTATACTGGAGTTTATAAGGGTAAAATATTGTCTGTTATGGCTCATGGTATGGGTATGCCTAGTATGGGTATTTATTCTTATGAGTTATTTCACTTTTACAATGTTGATACTATTATTAGAATAGGTACTTGTGGCGGTTTTAGGGATGATATGAAGATTTTGGATTTGATTCTTTCTGAAAATGCTTATACTGAAGGTAATTATGCTTTGAGTTTTGATAATGTTCCTTGCAATTTGGTTTCTAGTAGTCCTGATATAAATTCTGTTATAGAGGCTACTGCTAAAGATAATAATATAAATTTAATTAAGGGGACTACTTTGTGTAATGATTGCTTTAGTCCTTATGTTCCTGATGAGCAAAAATTGTTTGAACGTATTCCTGATGATATTGATACACCTATTGCTTCTGAAATGGAGGCTTTTGCTCTTTTTTATAATGCTAAAAGAGAGGGCAAAAAAGCTGCTTGCATTTTGACAGTTGTTGATGTTCCTTCTAATTTGGAGGGCATTCCCCCTGAGGAACGTGAGAGGTCTCTTAATACTATGATTCAATTAGCATTGGATAGCTCAATAAAACTTTAATTATATATTAACATTTTTGTAGGGGCGCTTTTTAAATCGTACTCCATAGAATTTGCTAATTTTTTGTTTATTTTAGTGTGCCTTAAAAGAATGGGTACTACTAGTCTCCCCTACATTTAAAATATTTTTTTACTGTGCAAATTATATTAATGAAAATGAAAGGAAGTTTAAATATGAAAACATTTATAATAGGTCATAAGTGTCCAGATACTGATTCTATCATGTCTGCACTTGTTATGGCAAATTTAGAAAAAAATTTTGGTAATACAAATGAAATTATACCTTGCAGATTAGGTAATTTGAATAAGGAGACTGAGTATATTTTAAATTATTTTAATGTTGAGGCTCCAAAATTTATTGATAGTGTAGCCGAGGCTGATGAGGTTATCCTTGTTGACCATAATAGCTTTTTGGAAAGTGCTCCAGATATTTCTAGCGCTAAAATTTCCAAGGTTATTGACCACCATCGTATTTCTAATTTTGAGACAACTGAACCATTATTTTATATGTCTGAACCTGTAGGTTGCACTTGTACTATTCTTTATGAGTTATATAGAATGAATAATGTTGAGATTAATTCAACTTATGCAGGTCTTATGCTTAGTGCTATTATTTCTGATTCTTTACTTTTTAAGTCTCCTACTTGTACGCCTAAGGATGTAAAGGCTGCTGAGGATCTTGCTAAAATTGCTAATATTGATATTAATTCTTATGGTTTGGATATGCTTAAAGCAGGTACTGATTTGAGTTCTTTTAGTGCTTCTGAGTTGATTAATATTGATTCTAAGGAGTTTAATGCAAATGGTGCTAAATTCCAGGTTTCTCAAGTTAATACTGTTGATATTGATAGTGTTTTAAAGAATAAAATAGATATTGAAACTACTATGAATAGTTTGATTTCTCAAAATGGTTTGGATTTATTTATGTTTGTTATAACTGACATCTTAAATTGTAATTCTAAGGCAATAGTTCTAGGAAATAAATCTGCTGTTGTCGAAAAGGTTTATAATACTACTATTGATGATAATGTTGCTTTTTTACCTGGCGTAGTTTCAAGAAAGAAACAAATTGTACCTCAGATTACTGAGAATATATAAAAAATAAAAATTCCCCAAAGGGAATTTTTATTTTTTTATTCTGTTTAATTTTTCTAATATCTGTTTTCGTCTTATTTCCATTTCTGCGGTGTTTTTTTCTCCTATACTATATCGTGGTTGTCCTTTGTCTAATTTTATTTCTAAATCGAATATATCGCCTTCTGATACATTTTCTTTGAAGTCTCTTATTGATATGTTTATCATTTTTCCATCTAATAGTTCACATACTGCATATGAACCTTCTATTCTGTCTATTGTGGCTAAATCTTTCATTGAAATTTCCTCCTTTATTTCATATTTTTTTATTGCTTCTAAAAAATTTTTTCTAATTTTTTCTTGTTTTCTTTGTTCCCATGTAGTTATTTTTCTTTTTTCTATTATATCATTTTTTAGTTCGTTTGTATTCATTTTTTTCTCCTTCTTATTTATAAATATATTCTTTTTTACAATTTACAGCTAACATATAAATTTGGGGTTGTGGGGGTGATAAAAATTACAGAGAATTATAATTATACGTTGTAGGGGCACCGTTTGCGGGAATACCTACGATAAATTTGGCAGAGCCAAATTTAACTGGGCTCGAAGAGGGACGCGACACCACTGTGCGCCCCTACACGTGTAATTATAATCTTGAATAATTTTTAAAACATATAATCCTCCCTACAAACACAAATTTCTGCGATTGTGCGGACACAGGACTCGCCACTTTTAGAAATAATTAAAAGAGAGCATGTTTATTATGCTCCCTTTTTTTCTATTTATTTCCCCCATATATCGAGTAAAATTTTCTTCGCAAATTTTACTCATTTCGCTCGTTTTTTGTATCGAGTAAAATTTTCTTCGCAAATTTTTCACGATATTTTTTCATTTTTATACAAGCGAAATTTTACTCATTTCGCTCGTAATCTTTCCAGTTCTAGTTGCTTGGTGTTTATTCTTTTGTTTATTTCTATTAGTTCATCATTATATAGTTGTATCATTTCTTCTATTTCTTCGTCTGATAAGTCATTTACTGAGATAAATCCGTTTTCTAGTTTTACTTTTTTGTTCATTTTTTCTACATTTTCTTTTAAGTTTTCAAAGTTAGATTGTTTCATTACTACAATGTTGACTCCTTCATCATAACTTATTGCTTGTGGCTCAGGTATCATCTTTTTCTTTTTTGAATTAGTTTCTTTTAATTTTTGCCATATCTTTTTGAATATATTTATTTTTTCTGGAGTTTCATTTTTCATAACTTATCCTCCTCCTATCTTTGAAAATTAATAGGAATTTTTCTCTTAGACAGACGCACGAAGGGCACCCCCTACGCTCCTTTTTCTTGTATCTCTTGTAATCTCTCATCTAATTCTTTTTCTATCTCTAATGCTTTTTTTACATTTTCTATTAATTCTTCTAAAAAACCTTTTCTGTCGTTTTCTTCCATATGCTATATCTTCCCTTCCTTAAGTAGTTTTAAGTTGGAAAAGAATTGTAATTTGCCAAGGCGTTCAAGAAAGAAATAACAGTTTTCTTTCATAGAACACACAGCGAAATGGCAATTATTTTTCAACATATTATAAATTACCATAATATGAATCTAATAGTATTTGTTTTAATTCTGTTACTAATGGTAATCTTGGGTTGGCTGTTGTACATTGATCACTAAATGCTTTTTCTGATAATGCATCAACATTTGCTAAAAATTCTTGTTCTTCTATTCCTAATTCTTTTAATGATGATGGTAGATTTAATTTTTTATTCATTTCTACTATCGCATTTATTAAAGATTTAACTCCTTCTTCTGTTGTATTTGCTTTTAAACCTAATCTTCTTGCTATGCTTGCATATTTTTCGTCTGCTATAAAGTATTCATATTTAGGGAATGAAACAAATTTTGTTGGTTTTGTAGCATTGTATTTTATTACATATGGTAATATTATTGCATTTGCTTTTCCATGTGCTATATGGAAGTCTGCTCCTAATTTGTGTGCTATTGAGTGATTTATTCCTAAGAATGCGTTTGTAAATGCCATTCCTGCTAAACAACTAGCATTGTGCATTTTTTCGCGTGCTTTCTGGTTGCTTCCATCTTCATATGCTATTGGTAAATAATTATATACTAGTTCTATTGCTTTTTCTGCTAATCCATCTGTGTAGTCTGACGCCATGTTTGATACATATGCTTCTATTGCATGTGTTAATACGTCCATTCCTGTGTCTGCTGTGATACTTTTTGGTAATGACATTACTAGGTCTGGGTCTACTATTGCTACATCTGGTGTTAGTTCATAGTCTGCTAATGGATATTTCATGTTTTTCTTTTTGTCTGTTATTACGGCAAATGATGTTACTTCTGAACCTGTCCCTGATGTCGTTGGTATTGCTACCATTTTACAGTCTTTTCCTAGTTTTGGGAATTTATATGTTCTTTTTCTAATGTCCATGAATTTAAGTTTCATTCCTTCTGGATCTGCATCTGGATATTCATAGAATAACCACATTCCTTTTGCCGCATCCATTGGACTTCCTCCACCAAGTGCTATTATTACATCTGGCTTGAAGTTTCTCATTTGTTCTACTCCTCTATTGATTGTATCAAAAGATGGGTCTGGTTCTACTTCTGCAAATATTTCTGCATGCACATATTCTTGTCTTTTTCTTAAATAATATAATATTTTGTCTACATATCCTAAACTTACCATTGATTTATCTGTTACTATAAATGCTCTTGTTATATTTGGCATTTTTTCTAGGTATCCTATTGATCCTGCTTCAAAGTATATTTTTTCTGGTACTTTAAACCATTGCATATTAACCCTCCTCTTTGCTACTCTTTTTAGATTTATTAGATTTACTGATGATACATTGTCTGTTGTTGAGTTTCCTCCAAATGTTCCACATCCTAATGTTAATGATGGTAGATTTGTGTTGTATATATCACCAATTCCTCCATGTGTAGAAGGTGAGTTTACTAATATTCTTCCTGCTTTTATTACTTCTGCAAATCTGTGTATTATTTCTTTGTCTTCTGAGTGTATTACTGCTGAGTGTCCCATTCCTCCAAAGTGTATTAGATTGTCTGCTAGTTTTATTCCTTCATCTGAGTTTTTAACTGTATAGAATGCTAGTACTGGACTTAATTTTTCCTTTGAGAATGGATTTTCATCTCCAACTCCTGTTTCAGGTACTACTATTACTTTTGTTTCTGCTGGTATATCAAATCCTGCTAAGTCTGCTATTTGTTTTGCACTTTGTCCTGGTATTTTACTGTTTAATATATATCTACCTTCTGGACTTTGTGTGAACATTGCTTTTTTTAGTTTTTCACTTTCTTCTTTGTTTACAATGTAACATCCAGCTTCTTTCATTAATTTTATGAATTCTTTTTCTATTTCTTTATCTACTATTACTGATTGCTCTGATGCACATATCATTCCATTATCAAATGATTTTGATAGTACTAAGTCATTTACTGATGTTTTTAGTTTTGCTGTTTTTTCTATATAGCATGGAACATTTCCTGGTCCTACTCCTAGTGCTGGTTTTCCACATGAGTATGCTGCTTTTACCATTCCTGTTCCACCTGTTGCTAGTATTAGGTTTACTCCTGGGTGGTTCATTAATGCATTTGTTGCATGTATTGATGGTTCTTCTATCCATAGTATACAGTCTTTTGGCGCTCCTGCTTTTACTGCTGCTTCTCTTAGTATTTTTGCTGTTTCTTCACTACATTTTTGTGCTGATGGATGGAATCCAAATATTATGACATTTCTTGTTTTGGCTGATATTAAAGATTTGAAACTTACTGTTGCAGTTGGGTTTGTTACTGGTGTTACTCCTGCTATTATTCCAACTGGTTCTGCTATTTCTTCATATCCTAGTTCCTCATTCTCGTTTACTATACCAACTGTTTTGTTGTATTTTATGCTGTGGTATATATATTCTGATGCAAACATGTTTTTTGTTATTTTGTCTTCATATACTCCACGTTTTGTTTCTTCAACCGCCATTTTTGCGAGTTTCATATGATTTTCAAGTACTGCCATAGACATTTTTTTAACTATATTATCTACAGTTTCTTGGTCTAGTTTCATGTACTCTTGTGATGCTATTTTCGCTCTTTCTACTAAAGAGTCTATCATAGCATTGACTTTTTTTTGTTCTTCTTCATTAATATCTTGTGCCATTTCTCAATATCATTCCTTTCTTAAGGTTTAAGTTTGGTTGGAATTTTTTTTCTTTTCCACCTTCTTTTTCCTTTAATATAATAGTTAGATATAATTCTATCCATTTATATTATATAATATACTAGGATTTTGTCAAGGTTAATATTAGTATTTTATTTGAATTCCCTTTGTCTTGCCCATCTATAAAAAGCTGGAAACCCTCTTTCTACTACGGTTTTAAACAATCATATTTCTTCATCTGTATAATTTCCTTCTCTATATAATATTCTACAACTTGGAAGTTCAAATCTTACAGTATCAAATCCCTGCTCTGTTGGTCTTTCAAAATGTACATGCACAATTTCTTCTCAGTTTTCATTTTTCATAATATGTGAAAAGACTACTTCATAAAAAAACGAAACTAACCACAGAAATTTTGACTTTTCGTTGTAATATGTAAATTTTATTGATATAATTTGACTACATATATAATTCCAAGGAGGAGCAAATATGTTAGAAGATTATATAAAAATTATTAAGCCATATATAGTTGAACTTTTTAGTGAAGACTCTAGTGGTCATGATATAAGCCATCTTACTAGAACTATGAATATAGCTGTTAATTTGGCAAGAAAGAAAATGGGAATGTTATATGATGAAATGTCAAGATTTTCACCTATAGTTATAAATGGAAATTTAAGTTTAGTAAAATAATGGAGGAATAAAAATTATGAAGAATTAAAAATTAAAGGTATCTATAAACATTACAAAGGAGATTTATATATTGTTGAAGATATTATTTATCATAGTGAAACAGGAGAAAAAATGGTCGCATATAGAGCTTTATATGGAGATAATAAATTATGGGCAAGACCTTATGATATGTTTTTAGATGAAGTTAATAAAAATGGTCAACAATATAGATTTTTAAATTTTTATAAAAATTTTCCACAAATTGTTGACGCACTGAGTCGACAATCTGGAATGTTATTATCTTGGACACATTATAGAACTTTATTACAAGTTTTTGATAAACAAGCTAGAGATTGGTATGAAAAAGAAGCATTTGAGCAAACTTGGAGTACAAGAACACTACAAAGAAATATTGATACTCAATATTATTATCGCCTTTTAAAATCACAAGTTAAAGAACCTGTAATTAAAGAAATGCAAGAAAAAAATAAAGAACATTATTTATTAAAAAAATTAGAATTTGTTAAAAATCCAGTAATAGCTGAATTTCTAGGTTATCCATTAGATAGTGAGTTTACTGAAACAGAATTAGAAACAAGCATAATTAATAATTTACAAAAATTTTTAATGGAACTTCGGAAAAGGCTATGCTTTTGTAGCAAGACAACAACATATTCATACAGAAAAAGAAGATTATTATATCGATTTAGTTTTTTACAATTATATTTTAAAATGTTTTGTGTTAATTGATTTAAAAACTAAAAAGATAACACATCAAGATGTCGGACAAATGGATATGTATGTAAGAATGTATGATGAACTTAAAAAATCCAAAGAAGATAATCCTACAATTGGAATTTTATTATGTTCTGAAACAGATGCTGATATAGCAAAATATTCTATTTTACAAGGTAATGAGCAACTATTTGCTTCAAAATACAAATTATATCTACCAACTGAAGAAGAACTTAGGGCAGAAATAGAAAACCAAAAAACAATATTTAATTTACAACACGAAAAAGATAATAATGAAGATAATAAATAAAATTATGAGGGACGAAAAAATCTCCTTCTTTGTGATAAGTTATCTCTACCATAACTAAAACCTCCTAAAATTTAATTTCACTACTTTTAAAATTATAATTTTATATCTGCTAAGCTGTCTATAAATACAAATTTTTATAAAGTGTACTAACTTAAGTCTACTGGCTAGCGATTATAGACTTTATATAATAGGAAAGTATCACTTTCCTAAGAATATAAAAAATAAGAAAAATTAAAATTTTTCTTTAAGGAGAGTTGCTTTTGCAACT
>CARPYP010000046.1 GCA_949045875.1 uncultured Clostridia bacterium
CAAATGATAAAGCTGCAAATTTAAAACATTGTTTTCCATAGGGGATTCCTATTATTGTAATACACCAAATAAGACCTGATATACACCAAGAAATCCCACTTAAAAAACCTCCAAAGATAAACCATAAGATATTACCGAAAATGCTCATATTCATTACTCCTTTCGTTCTATTAACATTAATTATTAATTGTGCATTTTTATCACATTGATTATTCAATCTTTGTGTTATTTAATTAGTATATTTTTATAACTAATTACTTTTTAATAATCTTGTGAGAACTACCTTTTACCAGTAGTTCTCCTTGAAAATAAAAGGGGATGTTTGTGCTAATTGCTTGTTCTACAATTAGCACTTCTATTATTCTTTTTTTAATATTTTATCTGCTTCACTTTGTGTAAGATATTTATATTCTATCATTTTGTTTATTACTTGTTTTTGTCTTTGTTTCGCTAATTCTGGATTTTTTGTTGGAGCATATACTGATGGTGCATTTGGTATTCCTGCAAGCATAATTGCCTCATAATCTGTCATTTTGTTTGGCTCTTTTCCAAAATACCCTAAACTTGCTTCCCTCACAGTATAATATCCATCTCCAAAATAACTTGTATTCAAATATAATTCTAGTATTTCATCTTTCTCACATTTATTTTCTATTTTAAATGCCATAAATACTTCTGCTATTTTTCTTTCAAACTTTTTATCTTGTGTAAAATATATATTTTTTGCTAGTTGCTGTGTTATTGTACTTCCACCTTCTACAAAATCCATAGCTTTTATATCATTTATTGTTGCTCTACCTATTGCAATTAAGTCTATTCCAAAGTGCTTATAAAATCTATGATCTTCTATTGATAATACTGCATTGATATAAGTTTGTGGTAAGTCTGAAATTTCTGTATAGTTTTCTTTGCTTTTTATCTCTTTTATTTTATCTTCTATACTTATTTCTTCTATTGCTTCCTTATACAATTTATATCCATTTCCTATAAATAGCAATACTATACTTGTTATTATCAATATTAGTAAAAATACTATTTTTAGAAATTTCTTCATCTTTACCACCTCTTTTACTACTTCTTATTCATTTTTTTCTTTCCATTTTTTATAAATTACTGCAATAATTACTACTATGACTATTATTCCACCAACTCCTAATATTGGTAGCCAAAAATCATTTATTGATTGGATTACTCCATCCCAATTTATGTTTTTAGGCATTATTAATCCTCCTTATTCTACATTTAATGCTGTTTTCACTTTCTCTGGCAACTCATTTGTTTGCACTTCTTTCCATGTATGCACTCCAAAAGTTCTTACTTCTAACATCAAATAGGCATCTTCTTTTAATTCTCTACTTGTTTTAAATTTTATTTCCTTTTTCTTTCCATTTTCATTGTAACAATCTAAAGTATATTCATATTTCATATCATCTGTTGTGGAAATCCTTTGAATCTTAGTATTATCTATTTGAGTATAATAAACAGATTCATAATTTTCCATAACAAAGAATACTATTCCACAAATTGCTATCGCTACTATAACTGTAATAATCATAGGTATTTTTTCTTTTATACTATCCATCTTAATTTCTTCTTACTCTACTATAATATCAATATTTCCCTTAAAATTATCTAATTTTATAGTTAAGTAATAACTAACTCCTTCAACATATATATTATCTTCATATTCTCCTGTATCATTTATTAAAGTAGTCTCATTATTTCCTAGTTTAGCAATTATATTGATATTACCACTTTCTTTTTCAATTTTTATTTTTAGTTTTATATGATCTCCATTCTTCCTGTTTAATGCAGTTCCACCAAATATTGTTTCTTCTGCTGAATAATTATCATAACTTGCTATATAAGTTCCAACATATTTGTCTACTCCATATTTTCTTTTGCCTTTTAATTTCCAATTACTTGTTAAACCTGCTGTATCAAAACTTTGAATAAATGAATCATAAGTGTTTATTATTTTGTTTTTTGGATTTTCTCCTATTCCTACATTAAAAATTGTAATTCATAATATTATTACTAATGCTATGATTTTTAAAAATATCATTTTAACGATTCCAAACATATCTATTCCTCCTTAATGATATTTTTACTACCAAAGTATGTAGCTAAGAAATATGCTCCATATATAACTCCTATAATAACTACTGTGGCGGTAGCTGATGGTAATAAATCTTTCTCACTTGCTATACCTGCCATCATTTTTATTGCAAATTGTATTCCAAATATTGAATGTATAATTGCAAGTAATAATGGCACTCCAAAGAATATTCCTATTTGTCTAAATAATGATTTATTTATCATTTTTTCATCACAGCCTATTTTTCTTAAAATTGTATATCTTTGTTTATTATCTGAAGCATCTGTTAATTGTTTCAAGGCAAGAATTGCTGAACTTGCAATTAGGAATATAATTCCTAAATAAATTGCTATAAATGTTATAATAGTTGCTAATCCTACACTTGCTTCCATAATAGATATTTTTGTCATTCCATCTATATCTAGTCCATTATTTGCTAAATTTTGTATAAATCCAGAATCACCACTTGAAAATATTTTTTCTATTTCTTGTTTTTCTTCATCAGTATTTGCATTATAATTTGCTGCTAAAAAATGTTGTTCTTTCATATCTTCTGTTAGTGGGCAACTATCTGGAACTAAAATAATTCCTGTGTTTGTATGACTTGTTGACATTTGTATAAATCCATCTTTACATTCATTATATTTTGTTTGATATTGTTTTCCTACAATAGATATAGTATTATTTCCATCTATTAATACTCTATTTATTATTTCTTCCATACTATCAAAATTACAAAGCATAATATATTCATCATCTTTTAATTGATATTGTTCTATTCCATACAATTTTGCAATTTTATTATAATCTGAAATTTTTACAATCATTTCTGCTGTACTATAATCAAGTCTTGGAAATTCTGCTTTTACTTCTTCATATTTATCTGCTAAAAAATCTTTCCATGTCAAATCATTTGTAGTATATATTTGTATTTCTATAATATCTTTTAGGACTTTCATGTCTAATTTATTATTTTTTAATGTTTCTTGTATTGAAATTCTTGAATCATCTCTTTGTTCTTTTGTTGTTTTTACTTCTCTTCCATATTTCATATAACTTTCTTTTAAATTTGCTGTTTTATATAAATTTAAGTCTACTGGTGTCATTTCTACTAATTCTCTTTGCATTGTATTTCTTAATGCTAAACTTGAAGAAAGTATTGATATTGTCATAAATAACATTAAACATATAACACTCATGCTTGCTACCATTGTATTGATTTTATTATTAATTTGTCTTAATACAAACATATTCGTATCTTTTAAATATGTATTTTTCATGTTTTGAACTACTTGTATGATAAATCCTGATAAAGACCAAAATATTAGGACTGTACCAACTATTCCCATTAAAATAGGTGGTAATATTTTTTCTGCTGTATCTAAAGAATGGCTATCCGCTGTTACTTTCCAATAAGCATATCCTAATAAACTTGCAGCTACTAAAAATATAATTATGCAAATGAATGGATTCTTTATTTTTACTTTTTCATTTTTCTTACTTGCATTTAATAAGTTAATCAATTTATATTTTGAAACTGTATAGGTATTGAATAACATTACTGCAACATACATTACTGCAAAGTAAATACAAGTTTTAACACAAGCATCTTTTGAAAATACAAATTGGAATTCACTCATATCTGCCTCAAACATTTTTGCAACTAATACTGACATAAATTGTGATGCAAATACACCAGCAACTATTCCTATGACAAGTGAAATTACTCCAACAAATATCGTTTCCATTAGTATAATTTTAGATATTTGTCTTTTACCCATTCCAAGTGTCATATATATTCCAAATTCTTTTTTTCTTCGGTTTATCAAAAAATTATTAGCATACACAATAAGTAGTCCAAGTACAACTGCAACAAATACTGATACAAAACCAAGCATTGTTATCATCAGCTTTATAATTTCTCTTTGTGATTGTGATACCTGTAGCATAGCTTGTTGACTGTCTATTGAGTTAAACATATAAAAGATTGCTACACCTAATACTAAGGTTAAAAAATAGATAGCATAGTCTTTTATACTTTTTTTCATATTATTCCAAGATAACTTAAATAACATCGTTCAAATCACCTCCAAGAAGTGTTTGTACCTCAATTATCTTTTCAAAGAATTGTTTTCTTGTATCATTGCCTTTGATTATTTCATTAAAGATTTTTCCATCTTTAATAAATAAGATTCTATTTGCATAAGAAGCTGTAAAAGCATCATGTGTAACCATTAAAATAGTTGCATTCATTTTTTGATTTAAAAATTCAAAATTTTCTAGTAATTGTCTTGCTGATTTTGAATCTAATGCGCCTGTTGGCTCATCTGCTAATACTAATTTAGGGTTTGTTATAATAGCTCTTGCTGATGCAATCCTTTGTTTTTGCCCTCCAGATACTTGATAAGGATATTTTTTAAGAATTTCTCTAATTCCTAACTTTTCTGCGATTATATTTACCCTTTTATCAATTTCTCTTGCATTTACTTTTTGAATTGTTAGTGCTAAAGCTATATTTTCATAAGCTGTAAGAGTATCTAATAAATTAAAGTCTTGAAAAATAAAGCCTAGTTCTTCTCTCCTAAACTTGTTTAATTTGTTTCCTTTTAGTTTTGTAATATCTTCTCCATTAACAACAATATGTCCTGCTGTAACTCTGTCTATTGTTGAAATCACATTTAAAAGTGTACTTTTTCCAGATCCACTCGCACCCATAATTCCAACAAATTCTCCTTTTTCTACTGTAAAACTAATGTTGTCTATTGCTTTTGTTAGATTTGATTTGTTTCCATAGTATTTCTCTATGTTTTTTACTTCTAATACTTTTTCCATAATAAAAAACTCCTTTCAATCTAACATTATTATAACTCCACTTTAGCCATTGTTCCTATCGATTTACCTTACACGATTCTTACATTTTCGTAAGGTTTCTTTCTTATTAAAAAAACTATCCTGTAAATATAACAAGATAGCAATTTTATTTTATATCTATATAACTACTTTTTGGAAATACTAATCGTATTTCTGTTCCTTCATTTTGAACTGAATTTAGCTCTATTGCTATTCCTAATTTATTGCATAGGTTTTTACATAGATACAATCCAATCCCTGTAGATTTTTTACCTATTAACCTTCCATTTGTTCCTGTAAAACCTTTTTCAAAAACTCTTGTTATTTCTCCTTTTTTTATTCCTATTCCATTATCTTTAATATAAAGAATCACATTTTCTTTTCCTTGTTTTGCATATATTTCAATCTCTAAATTTCTATCTTGTTTTTTATACTTTATACTATTTTGAATAATTTGATTTAATATGAATACAATCCATTTATTGTCTGTATTTACTTTTAAATCTAATTCGTGAACATTGACAGATATTTTTTCATGTATTAAAACATTTTTATTCTTCTTTATACTCTCATTTACAATGTCTTTTAAATCAACTTTTTTTACATAGTAATCTTTCTCTACTGCATTGCTCCTTGCATAATATAAAGCCTGTTCTATGTAGTTTTCTACTTTGTCTAATTCTTCATCTATACTTTTTGTAATTTCATTTTTATTATTTTCCACTATCATTTTACTCGCTGCTATCGGTATTTTTATCTCATGAATCCATAATTCTATGTATTCTTTATAATCTTCTTGTTTATATTTATATCTGTTTACATTTTCAACCATTGATTTATTAATTTGTTCTAATAAGTCTTTTAATATTTTACCTTCCATAAAACTTGGTACTTTTATAATCTCACTAATTAAATATTTGTCATCTAAGTTATTTAAAGTATCTTCTAAGCCTTTATAAAATCTTTGTTTTATAAAATATTCTATGAAAAGTCCTATTATATATAAAAATATTATGGTAATTGGAATATATATTTTTATGAAATTTACAAATGGATAAGGAATTAAGAATATTTCTATAGTGGCGATTCCAAATAGTAGTAAAGTTATCAAAAGTATTTTATCTTTTATAAAACTTTTAAAATTCATATCATTTCTCTCCCTTTAATATATAGCCTTGTCCTCTTTTTGTTTCAATAATATCTTTTAGTCCTAATTCTTCTAATTTACTTCTTAATCTAGTAATATTAACACTTAAAGTATTATCATCAATAAAACTTTCATTTTCCCATAAACAATCCATTATATCTTCTCTTGAAACAATTTTATTTCTATTTTCAATTAAATATTTTAAAATCTTGTATTCATTTTTAGTCAAATCAATAATTTTATCATTTTTTGATATTGTACTATTCGATATGTTTAAAATAAAATCTTTTGCATAAATTTTATCTTTTGATTCGTTACTATTATTGGTCCTTCTTAACAATGAATTTACTTTTGCAAGTAATATATGTATATTAAATGGCTTTGTAATATAATGATCTGCTCCATAATTTATTGAAACTAATTCATCTAATTCATTATCTCTACTTGTTACTATAATAATTCCCATATCAGATTGTTTTCTAATCTCTTTGCAAATATATTCCCCATCTACTCCTGGCAAATTTATATCTAATAAGATAAGGTTTGGATTTATTTCTAAAATATCATTTATAGTATTGTCAAATTTCTTTAAACATTCTGCTTGATAGCCTTGATGGCTTAAAAATATTTCTAATTCACATCGTAATTTTTCATCATCTTCAACGATTAATATTTTCTGCATTTTATGATACCTCCCAAATATCATTATAACATAATTTTTATAAAAATAACCTTACATTTCTGTAAGGTTACTGTATAAAGTGTTTAGAAGTTTATTTAATACTATTTATTGCATCTTTTGTGATTTTATCTTTGTCAAACTTGTCTATAATTAATACAACTATTGCTACCAATATTAGTATTGCTACATATAATATAATGCTCATTTTCCAATCTCCAATAGCAAGCTCTACATAGTTGTTGATTTCTTCTATTTCTTCATCTATTTTATTGGTTATTTCTGACTTATTATTTTCACATAATAATTTACTGGATGTAATTGGTATTTTAATTTCATGTACCCAACTTTCTATATATTCTTTATAATCTTTTCCGAGCTACTCTTACCTTTGTTACACTTTCGAGCATTGATTTATTGGCTCTTTTTAGTATATTGTAATATGCTAAATTTTCTTGTTCTCTAGGTTTCTTAATTATTTCTGATATAAGGTATTTTTCTTCTAAACCATCCATTATGTTTTCTATATTTTATATATATCTATTCTTTCTCCAATAACTAACTAATAGTCCTCCTATACAAAATACAAAAGATATAACAGTTATTACAATTATAAAGTTTCTATCTACTTCTATTGCATTTGCATAAGCTATTATAATGATAGAATAGACAATAAATCCTAATATATAATTTATTTTATCCTTTATATATTTGGTAAATTTCATATTTTATATCCTTGTCCTCTCTTTGTTTCAATTAAATTTTCTATTCCTATTTCTTTTAGTTTTTCTCTTAATCTTGTAATAATAACACTTAAACTATTATCGTCTGCATATACTCCATTATCCCATAGAAAATCTATAATGTCTGCTCTTAGTATTATTTTATCCTTATTTTTAAATAAATAATGTAATGTCTTTAGTTCTGTTTTTGTTAATTCTATTATTTTATTTTCTAAATTTTCAAATTCTGAAATTGCCTCTACTTCATAACCACTATTTTGTAATAATATTTTTAGTTCTTCTCGTATTTCTTTATCATCTTCTATAATAATAATTTTAAACATATTTATATTCTCCCTTTGTGATTATACCACTTTTGTTCTACTTTTAAAACACCCATAAATTATTTACAAACCTCTCGTTTATTTGCAAATATTTTGTCCATATATTCATCTGGGTAATATTTATCTAAAAATAAGTCTAATTTACTTTCTGGAGAAATATTATTTCTCCTTTCCGTTTGTCTATTCGCTG
>CARPYP010000047.1 GCA_949045875.1 uncultured Clostridia bacterium
CGTGCCGAAAATACTTGGAGGGTTCCTTCCTGGTAAGATAGGTCTTCGCCAGTTTATATTCCTCGTTAGCTCAGTCGGTAGAGCGCTCGGCTGTTAACCGATAGGTCGTTGGTTCAAGTCCAACACGAGGAGCCATTTATGTTAATAAAAATCGCTGTAAGCCTTGAATAATCAAGAATACAGCGATTTTTACTTTTCGTCAAAAATAGGCAAAAATAGGTCGAAAATGGGTATTTTTCGTTGCCGATTACCCAAATATTTCCCAAGAAATAGACAAATAAGCAAATAAAAACAATTATAAATTATCTATTAAATCAGCTGATTTTTGGTCTAATTCCTCTAGTGCATCAGCATATACATTTAATGTAGTTTGAATATCTGCATGTCCTAATCTTTCAGAAATAGTTTTTATATCTACTCCCATTGATAACAGAATTGTAGGGTGGGTATGCCTTAAATCGTGAAATCTTATGTTTTTTATATTATTTTCTTTTTGCCACTTGTCGAACCAAGAACAAATACCATCAATACTTAAATAATCAAAGATATAGTCATTTTTATAGTCTAAGCTATCAAGTAATTCATAATATAATTTTAAATAGTTTAAGATGGAATGTGGTAAGGTTTTTATTCTTATAGAACTATCATTTTTGGGATATTTTGTATATCTTCCTTCTTTCGGTGCATAATGACGTGATTTATTAACATCAAAAGTAGCATTTTCTATTGATAAATCTTCTCTAGTTAATCCAAAAAGTTCAGAACGTCTCATTCCTGTTTTTAAATCTAGTAAAACAAGAAACCTTCTTCCAACTTCTCTTAATTTTTTTTCGTTTGAAATTTTATCATCGTTGTAATATGTCATAAATTCTTTTTCAAGAATAGAGCATACATTTTTAAATTCTTCAGTATTATAATGCTGTATTTTTTCTCCTTTATTTTTTACTAGATCTTTTATTGTATTTTCATCTGTAGTATTAGTAAATGTAATTTTTATTTTATTGCATGGATTTTTAGGAATTAGTTCACAATCTACAGCATATTCTAAACAAGCATGAATAATGCTTTTCCATTTTTTAACTGTATCTGGTTTTACAGTTTTATTATTATCTTTTCTTGCTTTATAATTTGTTTTAGTTGTTTTAATATCATTAAAATACTTTTCTAATTTTTGCTTTGTTAAGTCTTTTAATTTTATACTACCTATGTAAGGCAAAATACGGCTATTCAAAGCACCTAAATACTTTGTAACACATCTTTGACTAGCATTAGGTCTAACTTTATTATCAAGCCAAATTTGTGCAAATTCTGCAAAGGTATAATTAGTATTAATAAAATTCCCCTTTTTTACTTGTTCAATAAATAAGGTTAACTGTTTTTTGGCTTCTTCGTCATCAGAAGCCTCTACCGTAGTTCTATATGACTCTCCATTCAACATATAATACAATCTAGCTTTACCATTACCATATAATTCATAAGAACCTTCTTTACGTTTTTTGTTATCTTTTACGGTTGCTTGTTTAATTAATTGTTGTAAAACATCAATATCTACAGAAACTTCTTTAGACATATAAAAACCTCCGTTCGCAATTATACTTTAAATTTTAAGCATTATATATTAATGCTTCTTTTGTAAAATCATATTTAGTTTTGTAATATTCAATACACTTCGTCATAAATTCGATTGTAACATCAAAATAATACGCAAGACTATAAACTGTATTGTATCCGATATGAAATTGCTTTACAAAGCTTTTCAAAAGGAATTAATATATTGTATGACCATTTTCTAGCACGATATTCTTGCTTATCTATTAAAACTTTATCAGTGCAATAAGCAGGGTAGAGAGCATCCATATAATAATGTCCTAATTCCTCTGCTAAAGTACATTTTTCATCTATATATGTACCTAGATTATCATAATTAAGAGCAATAGCATTTATATCATGATAATTTAGATACATTCCATTTACATCTTCTATCTGCCAGTTATATATTTTAATATTTTCTTTTTCAGCTATATCATACAAAGTATTAAGTTCCATAAATTTTCTCCTTCATTTTTAAATAGATAATGTTAATAATTTCATAAAAATTGAATATAATATCATTGTCAAGTATTTGACAAGTTAAATATTTGTATGTTATAATATATTTAACTTAAGCAGGGGGCAGTGGGTTCCCAAGGTGGAGCTCCTAGATAAGTTGAAATACTTATTCCAATCGCCCTTTGCACATTTTTATAAATAATATTCTTTTGATTTAAAAGTAATATATGTTTTTATAAATTCTGAGCCTTCAAGGCTTATTTTTTTTGATAATTTTTCATACATATGTAAACAATGTTTTTCTTTTACTTCACTATATTTTTTATACCCACTAATGATAGAATAATATTTTTCTATATAAAAAGCAAAAAGGTCAGCAATCTGTATAAAGTTAGTGTTCTGTGATTTTATAAACATAGCTTCTTCAATCATAGTTAAATTATCTTTTGAAAGTGTAGGATATATGTTATGCAATTGAGAAGGTATAGTCAAAATATCATCTAAAAAGATAAGTCCTTTTTGGTTTCTAGTAGATAATATTTTAGAAACATTATCATATAGTTTGCCAAAAGAGTAGATATATGGGTCTATTTTTAATGTATTATTAAAGACTTTATTTACTCCTCTCTTAAAAGGTTTTTTATCTATAGCTATATAATGTACAGTTAAATCCAATCCTAAAATTAAATCAACTAATTTTTCAAGAACTAAAAAGTTGTTATGCCAATCGAATTGATTAAAAATAGATTTTTTAGATGAATTAAATAGTTCGCTTGTATGTATTTCTGTATTTTCTAAAATTGGCAATATTTGGACTTTTGCCTTATTAAAATAGTTGTTTATTTCATGCCACTTTGAACTATCAATCAATATTCCTGCCAAAACAAATATTGGTTGTTCTTTATTATCTAAATCAGTTCCAGTATTTCCACTTTCATCTGCATACATTAAATACATTTTATATTTCTCCTTTTATTTTTATATTTTTTCAACATTAATAACTTATTTATTATTTTCAACTTGATTTTTAACAAACAAAGCAAAATCTCGTATTTGCTTTTTTTGTGTTTCTGTTAAAGCATTATATTCTTCTTTAGACATTCCTATCATCGCTTCATTAAGCACGTCATCTATTTGTTCTCCTGTGTCTCTTACGTCTGTTTTACCTAATAAATAGTCTATACTACAATTAAATATTTCAGATAATTTAATAAGCACCTCCATGCTAGGTTTGCGTGTTTCATTTTCATACATAGCAACTGTACTTTTTGCTCCATCTAATTTATCAGCTAATTCTTGTTGAGTGTATCCAGATTCTTCTCTTAATATTTTTATTCTATTCACAATCTCACTTCCTTATATCGTATATTATAGCATACTCAAAGTGTACTTTGCAACATTTTTTTGAAAAAAAGTTTACTTAGAGCGACAATAACTTGCAGATTTCAAAAAAATTTTTTTTAAAAACTGCTTGACAGTTCGCTAAAAGTATAATATACTGAGAGCGAACTTAGGGAAGGAGGGGTATAATGAAAAGAGAAAAATTACAAGAATTTAGATATAAGAATAAATTAACGCAAGAGCAAATGGCAAACAAGTTAGATGTAACAGTTTCACATTATAAAGCTATAGAGTATGGACAAAGGAATCCTAGTTTTGAATTAATGGAAAGAATAAAAAATATCTTCCCCAATGCTAATATAGACAAAATTTTTTTATCCTAAAAGTTCACAATAAGTATACTAATAAGTGAAGGAGGCGATAATATGCTTTACTCTACAAAAGAGATAGCAGAAATGTATGGAGGAGAAAATAGAAATATAACACCATACACAATAACACAAACATGGATACCTCTAGGATTAAAACATATAAGAGGAAAAGCAAATTCATATTTATTCAAAAAAGAATGGGTAGAAGAATTTTTGGAAACTCAAATAATAATAAAAGAAAACAAACAAAAGACACTAAAAATAAGAAGACAAAGCGTTAATAGAACAAATGTAAAATGCTTTGTAGTTTAGGAAAGGAGCATAACAATGACGTTAAAATGCAAAAGAAAAATAAAAAGCATGATAGCAGAAATAATAGCTTGCACATTAATAGCAATAGCAACATCAGTAATAGGACTAGTATTAATAAAATTAGCAAGTCTTGTAGTAGTACATCTTACATATGAAGAATTTAGACAAGCTATGACAATTATAAGTGTAGTAGGAGCATTGATAGCAGTAATAAAGTTATTTAAAGAACCTGAAAGGGGTGAGAAGAATGGAAGAAAATAAAAGAACTTTATCAATAAAAATAGAAAGTGATACAAAAGAATTAGATGTAGCAATAGAAAAGGCAGAAAAATTAGTTAATCTTTTAAATAGAGCAGACAAGCTAATTAATTCACTTGGAGGTACAACTATTAACAATTATAATAATTAATTTATTATTAGCAAATAAAGAAGGAGGAAACAGTATGGGACATTATTTTAACATACTTATTGAGACATTTAGAATAAAAAAATGGAAAACAAAAAACAATGAAGATTTTATGACATTGAAAACACTAAGAGAAGATTTAAAAGAGTTGAAAGGAGGAAAATAGTGTGGGATATGAGCAAATAGAAGAAATCATTTCTGATATAGATGAATATTACACAGAAGCAGATTTTAGAGAAGACTTACAACAAATTTATTTTATATGTATTGAAAACACTAAAGGAAAACATATGTCAGAAAACAATAAAAATTCAATCAGTAAAACAATAATAGAGCAAGCAGAAGTTATAACAAGTTTATCAAACAAGTTAAAGGAAACACAAGAAAAACTAGCAGAAAAAGATGAAGAAGTAAAAGAAATTAAATACATAAGAAGAAATACAGAAGCTAAGAACTGTATTCTAATGAATGCACTAAAAAAGATAGAAGATTCATTTAAAACATGTGATGGTTTAACGTTCTTTGATTATTTATCAAAAATAAAAAGTATATTAGACGAAGCTACCAAACAACTCTAATATACTCAAATAGTTAAATTAATATTTCCGAAATTAATTATAACGGAAATATATATATAACACAATAGTACATTGAAAATTGAATAAGTTTTTATCAGAAAATGCAGTTATACGAATGATATAAAATGTGTATAAATTTATCTGAAGGTATCTGAAGTTATCTACAGTTATCTAAAGTGTAACAAAATACACAAAAAGTGTTGATTTTTTCGTAAAACTCTAGTATAATGTTAATAAAGAATTAAATGAGAACTTAAACTAGCTTGTCCTCATTAATTCGTAAGAAGCAAATTTATGTAATCGAAGATATTCGGGAACAAGAAAGACTAGAGTGTGTCAGACTCTAGTCTTTTGCTTTAGTCGAACATTTTCAATATCTTGTAAATGAGTACTAAAACGATTACTTTTATAAGAAGCTTTATGTAATCAGACATTCTAACACCTCCTTTCGTTGGAAAGACGAAATTTGATGAGGAACTAAAACATTATACAACAAAATAATACATTTAACAATAGCGAAATAATAAAAAATATAAAAGCTAGAACATAGTAATATCAACACTTACAGAGAATACAAAAAATAATAAAAAAAAGTTTTATAAAAGTATTGACATTGCCGTAACGTTATGATAATATATAGTCATCCTAAGGAAAGGAGGTACCAATTAATGCTGAGAAGATTAATAAAAAAACTCGTTGCCAGTCGCCAAACCAACAAACGAGTTCAAAGCAATCGTAAGCAGATTGCATTAATCCTTGAAGGATTAGAATACAGAGGCTGTTAAAAGCCTCTCCCTATCCTTGATAAGATTATAACATTATCGTGACGGTCTTGTCAAGGAAAGGAGCTTATTTATGGAGGAAAGAAAATTGAAGATAAATTTTAATAAAAGTGGAAGCGGTTCATACACTCCAAAGATAGCATTGCCTATGATAGATGTAAGGAAAATGAAAATTACTCCAGAAGATAGGCAAATACAATATTATTATAGCGAAGAAAATGATATTATTATTTTAAGTAAAAAAGATTTAAGAAATTATGAAATTAAGTTAATAAAGAAAAATAAATAAAAAAACACTATTTAAAAACTGCATTAGCCTGAGAAACTTATTGACAGTTTTTAAATAGCCGAAAACGAGCTATATAGACATAGTCTATTAGTCGTGTATTAATTATACGATTTTTAGAGCCTTATGTCAATAGCCGTTGTGGTTAGAGATAGGAGGCTATTTTTTTATATAATAGGGTGCGACCGTGTAGGTTGTATAATTTAACTGGTGGAA
>CARPYP010000048.1 GCA_949045875.1 uncultured Clostridia bacterium
TATATTTTTCTCAAAATTTTCTTTCTATTTTTTCCCCAGATTATTTAACTCATATATTTACTTTGTTTCGCTTTATTAGAGATAAGTATATAAAAAAATAATAGTACAATAATACCTATAATAAAGCGAATAAGGTGAGAATATGAAAATTAACAAATACAATGAGTTTAGAAATATATCAGGCTCTGTTTTAAAAGAATTAAGATTAAAAGCCAATTTATCTCAACAAGATTTAGCAGAAAAATTACAATTACTTGGTATTGAACTAACATCTAAAGAAATCTCAAAAATAGAAAATGATAACAGATTAGTTCAAGACTTTGAATTGTTCGCATTTGCTAAAGTATTCAAAGTTTCAGCTGATGTATTTAATAAAAAATTAGATAAATAGCAGTAAATATTGTTTGCTGTTATTTATTTTTTAGATTTTCTAGTATGATTCTAATTCCATCACAGAAACCAGCCTTATAAAATTTCTCATTATCATGAGCCATAATTAAATTTTCCCTCATTACATATTTATCTAATGACTTAATAATTTCTTCTCTTGTATTATTAAAATGTGGTGGAAGATTTTTAATTTTATTTATTAGCTTTTCGCAGTCTATATCATAGTTTTGTTTTATCTCAATTATATCTTCATCTTCATTTTTACATTCAATATATAGTTCTTCTTCCCTCTCTCTAAATATACTATCTAATAGTGGATCATCTATATATTTCTCTATGTCCTTTATTTTTAGCATATTGCCACCTCCTTATTAACGATATTTCGTTTATATTATATCGCTAATAAAGAGATATTGCAATAGCATTTTAGCGATTTTTCGTCAGCGTTATTTCGTTAGTTTTGTTATACTCATTTTATAGTTAAGAAAAGAGGGATTTTATGCAACTTTCAGAAGCTGTTAGAAGAAGAATTATAAGTTTAGCAAATGAAAGAAATATAACTTTACATAGGTTATCTTTAGAGTCTGGAATATCATATTCTACATTAAGTAGTTTTATAAATGGAAAAAGTCAAAGTCCAAAACTTGTTACTTTATTACATATATGTGAAGGATTTGGGATTGAATTAAATGAATTTTTTACAGATAAATTATTTAAAGATGTAGAAGAAGATTAAAATTTTATAAATTTTGCCCTAGAAATGAATTTTAAAAATCGTTTGACATATAATAAATATTGTAGTATACTATATTTAACTTAAGTTAAGAACAAGCATTATTCATAAATGTTCGAGAAAAACTAAATGTGCGACAGCATTTAGTTTTTTTCATTTTATAAAAAAAAGACAATGTAGCGAAGCGACAGTGCTACATCATCCTTTTCGGCTAGCTAAGCCTCATTTTGTCTGTGGTCATTTGGATCGTTGTCTTTTTTGGCTTGGTCAAGAGCTACTTGATTTAAGTCTTTTTCTTTTTGTAGTAGTAATTCCACCAAACGCCATACTAATTCAGCATTATTCATATTTGTTCCTCCTTTCGCAAAGATTTCCTTTGAAAAGGATGGATTTATTATACCTAATTCTTTTACAAAAAACAATAAAATTTACTATCTTTTACTATTTTCTACACAAAAACATTTCAAAAACACTTCAAAATCTTTTCATTGAATTATTTTAAATCACTTGTTACAATCTATTTATAATTTATTTTAAGTTTTTAGAAAAAAAGAAAATTGATTATTACTAATTATGATAATATCTTTCCTTTAACAAATAATTTTAAAAATGAATATTTAGCCATAAGTATTCATTTAGATTACTATGATTAAAATTTATTAGCAAAAATTTAACCAGTTACAAGGAGGTGCCTTTATCTTGTCTAATAAAGAAAAAATTATTTGTTTATTTTATAATGAACATTTAAAACCTATTGATATTGCTCTACAACTCAATATAAGTAATGCCTATATATCAAAAATAATAAAAAAAGATTTTAGGTATTATGAAGAAAAAAATCAAAGGAAAAAACAAAACAAACTCAAACATAAGGAACAAACCATTAAATACATGAAATTAAAGCAAAAATCTAATAGAGATAGTTATGAAGCTCTTAAAGCCCAACTAAAACAAGATGCTGAAGAACTATCTTATTATTATGAAATTTCAGACCGTAGTTTTAGAAAGTTTAATGCTAGTGCTTACAAATACAATCCTAAAAAGAAAAGATTTGAAATAGACAGAAAATTGACTGTTTCAATAGATGTTCCAAAAGCAGTTTATTAAAGCGAAGGAGGTACAATTAAAATGGATATAAAAGAACAATATTCTATCATGTTTACAAATTACCCAGATATTATAAACATTGAACAAATGAGAAATATGTTAGGTGGAATTAGTTTAACATTAGCATATAGACTTATTAAGGAAAACGAAATTAAAGCCATGAAAATAGGCAGACAATATAAAATTCCAAAAGCTAATATAATTACATACATAATCAATCAAAATTGAAAATAAATACATTTACACGATAATGAGGAGGTCATTTTATGATAACAGTAACAGCTACATTACAGCAGAAAAAGAATATTTATTATGCTGTTTTATATTATAAAGATGAATTTAATAATATACAGCGAAAGTGGATTTCCACTAAATTAAAAGTTAAGAATAATAAGAAACTTGCAGAAAGAAAAGTTGAAGAAATAAGACACGAATATGAAAAAACTCTAAATGAAAAACCAACTATTTCTGGGTTAGATATAAATAATAAAGCTAATATAAAATTTTGTGATTTTATGATAAATTGGCTAGATATTATAAAACCTAGAGTCGTAAAAACAACTTATGCAGGTTATGAAAGAATTATAAAAGGTAAAGTATATAACTATTTTAAAAAATTAGATGTTTCATTAAAAGATTTAAAACCTTATCATATTCAAGATTTTTACACAGAATTATATAACTTGGGTTTAAAAGGTAATACCATTCTTCGCTATCATGCGAATATTAGAAAGGCTTTACAATATGCAGTAAAATGTGAATTAATACTAACAAATCCAGCAGACAAAATAGACAAGCCAAAAAAGGAACAATACATAGCAACTTATTATAATAAAGCACAATTAAATGAGTTATTTGTTGCAATAAAAGATACTTCAATAAAGTTGCCTGTTCTTCTAGCATCGTACTATGGACTTAGACGAAGTGAAGCTCTTGGTATAAAATGGGATGCAGTTGATTTTGAAAATAAAACGATTATAATTAGACATACTATTTCACAAACTAAAGTAGATGGAACATTGCAAATTGTTGCAGAAGATAAAACAAAAAATCAATCAAGTTATAGGACATTGCCTTTAATTCCAGAAATAGAAGAAATACTTTTAGAAGAAAAAATAAATCAAGAATATAACAAAAAAGTATTTAAAAAATCATACTTAAATGCAGATGGCTATGTTTGTGTTAATACAGATGGTTCTATACTAAAGCCTGACTATGTTTCGCATAAATTTAATCAAATATTAAAAGATAATAGCTTAAAACCTATTAGATTTCATGACTTAAGACACTCGTGTGCTAGTTTATTACTATCAAATAAAGTAAGCATGAAAGATATTCAAATATGGCTAGGTCATTCTAGTTATAATACTACAGCTAATATATACACTCATGTAGATATAGAATCAAAACAAAATTCAGCATTAGTAATTGGTAATAGCCTAAACTTTACTGAACCCTATTCAAATAGCAAAGAAGATGAAGAAATGGAGTTATAAATAAGAAAATTGTTAGAAGTGTTAGAAAATAAAAAATCCTTATTTAAGCTACTAAATAAAGATTTTATAAAAATAAAATATTGTGAATTTTGTAGAACTTTTTGTAGAACTACAAAATTTTTTATAATTAAAGCCTCAAGCTTAATCTTACGAAACGCTTGAGGTTCTAATGGTGCGAACAACGTAGATATCTACAACTTTTTTCACACCTTTAACGATTGATACAAATATCAATCAATTTATTAAAGTATATCATACTTTTTGTAAATTGCAATAATAAATTTTAAAAAACTATAATTTTTGACTTTTTATGTAAATTATAGTATAATTATATTAGTTCTAATGTATAGAACAGTACTTTGACAATTTTATTTAAGTTGTTAAGAGTCTTTTTGTTATCTAAGGTTGAAACGATATATACCCATAAAGATGCAAATATGACTTAAAACAGCTAAATTAGCCAAAAGGAGGAAAATATTATGTTTAAAATGACAACTAATGTAGCACAGGCAAATGTTATTACCCACTCTGGCACATTCCACAGTGATGAAGTTCTTGCCACTGTAATCCTTGAGAAAGTTCTTGGCGACATTACTGTTTGCCGTACTTTCAAGGTTCCTGAAGAAGGACTTTCTGATGATGTTATCGTTTACGATATCGGATTCGGCAAGTACGACCACCACCAAAAAGGAGGCAATGGTTGCCGTGAAAATGGTGTACCATATGCTTCTGTTGGGTTGATTTGGAAGGATTTTGGTCGTCAGTTAGTATCCGATACCTGCAATCCCGACTTGGTTTGGAATCTAATTGACAGAGACCTTATTCAAGGTGTGGATGCTGCTGATAATGGTAAATTACCTAAAGCAGATTATCCTGCTCAGTCAATGACATTTTATCAGACGATATCTGTATTTAATCCTAATTGGGACAGTGAAATATCCGCTGACGATGCTTTTGTTAAGGCTGTTGAGTTTGCTAAAATTGTTTTTGACAATGCTTTTGCAAACGCTATATCAAAAGCGAAGGCTCAGGGTATCGTTGATGAGGCAATCTCTAAATCTGAAGGACACATTATGGTACTTGACCAGTTTGTTCCATGGCAGGAATTTATCTTTTCATCTGAAAATAAGAATGCTGACGATGTCCAGTTTGTTGTATTTCCTTCTAATAGAGGTGGCTACAACTGGCAGTGCGTTCCTGATGTATTGGGCGGCTTTGGACAGAGAAAACCAGTACCAAATGAATGGAAAGGTCTTCGTGGTCTTGAGCTTCAAGAGGTAACAGGAGTTACAACTGCAAGTTTCTGCCATCCAGCAGGATTCATCGGAGGAGCTGAAACTTTCGAAGATGCAATGGCAATTGCAAAACTCGCAGTTGAGGCTTAACAGCAATAGGAGGTTAAAATAGCTGTACAAAACAGGCAAGAATATTACAATTGTAATTCTTGCCTGTTTTGTTTGATTTTATATAAAAATATTTTCTATTCTCTTTCTATCAAGATTTACACATTTTTATTAACTATATTAAACAAATATAAAACAACCTTATTCCTTTCATTTTGCTTCATCTCCATAATTTTTGCCATTGTAAACATTACAATCTTATATTTAGCAAAATTTATTAAAGTAGTTCTATATTTTTCATCAATTTCTTTTAACATAGTATCAAATTTTTCATACATTTTTGTTTTATTATACAAAATATTAGCCCAATCGCTTGTGGTTAAACATATTCCAAGTCTTAATTTATCTTTCATATTCATATCTTTAATTATATTTATTACATTTTCAACTTTATTTTCTTTCATAAATTCAGCTCCTTACTTTAATTCGAAATTATCTTTCTTTTTATTTTTAGCCTGTTCAATATCTTGTTTTGGCTTTACTTTTCTATAAATATTATTTGCAATTTCATTCTCATCATCAGTAAATATGCCATTTTTATATAAGTCATCACTAACAATTTTATAGTTATTATCTTTATCATAACAAATTCTTTTGTGAAAATGGTTCATAATACTATGCCAAAAGCCTTTAAATTTCTTTAATTCTTGTTTTATCTTTTCTTTTTCAGTTTGTAATCTATCTATAATCTTGTCTTTAGTAGATAGTTCCCTTTTCAAACTGGCAATTTCATTATTTTTTAGTTCTATTTCATATTTTAGTGAACGATTTTCTTTTTCTATTTCAAAAGCAGAATGTTCAAAATCTTTAATTGCCATATTTAAGTCATTTACACTTCTTACTGTCTGGGTTATATCTTTTACATCTTCTGTATAATTTTTGATTTTATGGACATCCTCGTTTGAAATAACCATATTATTTTTGTTTAGTTTAGCAGGTTTTAGGCTATTTAAAATTTCGTTTATATCATTACTAGAATTATCAAGTATTTTCGTTTGAGTATTAGCTTTTTCAAGTTTTTGCTCTTTCTGTTTTAGCTGTTTCTTGATTTCTCTATAATCTC
>CARPYP010000049.1 GCA_949045875.1 uncultured Clostridia bacterium
AAATCTTTTAATGGTTTACTTGTATATTTTGAATAATCTCCATATATAGCAAATTTTGTCTGATAATTTATAAATTTTTGCAAAATTTCTCCTGCTAATCCCTTACTTAATATAAAGAAATCCTCTACTATTGCCTCTTTATTTAACCCTATTTTGTTACAGTTTGTTTCATATTTGATAGTCATAATAAAATCTATTGCTGATTGAACATCTTTTATAACAATTTCATTAGTTTTTACTATTGCTATATCCTTTATAATTTTTGTTTCCATTTCTATCTCCCCTCAAAATCGTAATTTTGCAGTTACTTTATATCTTTTCATTATCTTTCCAGAAATCATAAATTGTATTTGCAAGTCCTCTTGGATTATCAATATTTACTTCGTGTCCTGCATTTTCTATAATCTTAAATTTACTATTCTGTATAACCTCATTTAACTTTTTGGCACTTTTCATATTTATATTATCTTTTTCCTTTTCTCCACATATAATTAGTGTATTGCTTTTTATATTGGGTGTTTTGTCTGGAATAGATAAATTTTTCATTGAATCTAATAAGCTAATCATATCCTTTTTACGACACCCCATCTTTTCAAATATCCTTTTAGGCATAAATTTGTAAATAATATTTTGTATAGTAAATATAGCTTTTGGTATTTCGTATGGTGTTCCTATAAGTATTATTGAATTTATCTTTTCTGGAAATTCTGTTATATAATCAATGGCTAATACTCCACCTAATGAAAGCCCTACTAGATTTATTTTTTCGTTAAAACTATTACAATAATCAGCAAATGTTTTATACATATTCTCATAATTCACTTGATAATTTTTTACAATAGAAAACAAATTAGGTGTTTCTATCTTTATTCCATTATTATTTAATTGATTTTTAACTTCATTCCAACTGGTTTCATCTTGTCCTAATCCGTGAACTAAAATATTTGCCATTTTTGAATCTCCTTTACTTATTGTAATTTGTGTAATAGATACTATTCTGTATATTCAGGATAGTTCTTGATAAATTGTTCATTTGCTTTTATCATTTGCTCATAATATTCATTATATAATGGACTTAACTTTCTCATTGCAGGTATAAACCTTTCATAATATCCATTGGTACTACAAACTTGTTTCATTAGTTCCATTAGTCTATTTGCAGGTAAATTCTTAAATTCTTCTGTTTTTTTATATTCATTATATTTATCTAGTGATTCTTTATTTTTCTTTACAAACTCATCTATATTCTTTATATTTTTATCCCTAGCTTGAAGAATACTATTTATTCTTTCTTGACCTTCTTCACTCGAGTATTCTTTTAAATACTCATCCAAATATTCTTGTAAATCTTTCGGTATTTCAATATTAGGTACATTATCAAAAAAATCAATAATTTCTTTAAATGCTTCCATTTGTTCTTTTGTTTCAATTCTTCCTGTAAGATACCTAGAAAAATTCAAACTTATAAATTTCCCATAATAGCTAGGAAATAAATCCATCAGTTTTTTAATAATAATTGTTTTAGAATTTATATTATTTATTTCTTTTTCTAATTTTTCTAAATTTTCTCCATTGCATAGCCTTTGTAGAATATCATTTTTTGCTTTTTCTTGCTCTAATTCAAGAGTTTTCTTATATAGAATACTTTTTAATTCATCTGGATTATCAAGAACACTTTTAATTTCAGATATACTTAATCCTAATCTTCTATATAAAGCAATTTGTTTTAGTATTTCTATATCCTGCTCTGAAAAATCCCTATATCCATTTTCTAGGATATTTGGACATATTAGCCCTTGCTCTGCATAATATTCAACTGCTTTTTTAGTTAAATTACACAATTTTGCAACTTCATTTATTAACATTATAACCACCTCTGTTATAATTGTAAGCTAACCTGTAAGGTTATAGTCAAGTAATTATTCAAATAAATTGTAAGTTGTCAGTTAGACATTATATTCAAATCCAACTTCTAAATATTCTTTTTCTCCTATTTCAATTACTCTTTCTTTGATAATTTTTCCACCCATTTTAATATAAAACTTTTTAGATGGCTCATTATCTTTTAAACACCATAATATCATTTTTGTTTTATTTTTGTCTTTAAATTCGTTTATAACAAATTGAAATAACTTTGTTCCTATACCATTATATTTTAAGTCTGGCTTAACATATAGTGCTAATAATTCACAATCTATATCAGATATTCCTTGTGTGAGCTTATTACTATCAATATATCTACAAAATCCAACTACTTGATTATTTAATTCTGCGACTATAAAACCATTTTCTTTATAGTCATTTCTTCTTTTTTCAATTCTTTCATTTCTATTCATTGAATTTAGAATATTGTCATCAACTATTCCTTTATATGCTGATTTCCAACCATTTATTTGAATATCTACAACATCTGGAATATCTTTTTCTTCAATATTTCTAATTATAATATCTTCCATAGCTTACCACTCTTTCAAATTGTAATTTAGCGAATAGTATGTGCTGTAATAATCGTATAACTATATGAGTTAATAGTTATCTTTATATTATCAATTTCACAATACCAATTCTTTCCCTGTTTATAGATATTACAATTCTTGTCTAAAACTTTATTTTTACAATATTCAACTACATCATTTGTATCTATTTTAAGATTTTTCTTAATTCTATCAATACCCTTTTCAGTAGTATGAACTTTATCTATATTTGATAACAATACTTCTTTATTCATATACTATCAACTCCTTAAATTGTAATTTAGCGATTACATTTATAATCAATATTTGCTAATTTTGCTTGCTTACACAAATCCTTTGCTTGTATTTTATATTGTTTTCCATCTTTTATTGTATAAGTTCCACATTGTCTAAATTCAAAACTAACCTCTTTTCTTATACATTGCTCTCTAATATATAAAGCCCATGAATAATCAAATATTCTAGCATTTATATCAGATTCTCCACCAACTACTACAAGTTCTATATTATCAAGATATTTTTCTATATCTATTTTCTCTAATAATGGCTGTGCTGTTATACATTTATGTTTTATTGGTAAATCTTTAAAAATTGATAACTTATAATCAGCATTTTTTTGATTTTCAATAGTACAACATACAACTACATTATCATATCCATCATTCCAGTCATTTGGAATACATTTCATAAATCTATCAATTCTTTTTGTTAGAAACAGAAAAGTACAGTCCTGCCTTTCTTTAATCATTTTCCAACAGTCGTTTCTCCACTCGTCTGCTTCTTCAATAAGAAAATCTGTAGAAAAACATAAATAAACAATTCCAGATTTCATTTTATAATTGCCATTTTTTAATTTCTCTATTGGCTTTTCAAAGTCTTTTGTTTTTATAATTTCATTTGTATCTACTTTTCTTTTAAAATCTCCTTTATGAATATAGCAATGTAAACAACCAGCACTACATTTCTTGCATCCTCGCCAAGCATTCCACATTGCCATATTTATACCACCTTAAAATTTTGATTTTTCATAATTATAAGGAATACTTGTTCCTACAACTACATCTTCTATTTTTTCAATAATTAACCAATCATCCATATTTCCTTGATGGTCAAAATCTAATGCTGTAATTTCTTCTACATCTTTAAATTCAACTAAACACAAACATTTTTTGTGCCATCTTTCTTTTTGCTTATCAGTTAGTTGTAATTTACTATTATTATCTTCAATAGTTTTTGTTATTTCTTCATCACTTAGTTTTACATAGTTTTGAACATCTGTTACAACTGCTTTTGCTGTAATCTTTTTTGTTCCTTTTTCCATAAAATAAAGTGTTTCGTCTTTAAATACTCTACTATGTGGTATTTTTCTTCCTGCTGCACCTCTTATAATCATTGTTTTACTACCATCTAAAATTTTTGATAATTCTTTTGATTTATCATCACAATATACTAAATGTACCATAATTTTACCTCTTCTTTCTAATTTTCAAATTACTATAAGTCTATCAAACTACAAGCTTGTAATTTCTCGAGATAATTATAACATAAAAGACAGATGATTTTCAAATTTATTTGAATTCCCTGTCTTTTAATTTATATATTATTCGTGATAATAAAAAGCTTTTTCCAAATTTTCCTTATTCATATAATAGTCATAAATATTTTTAATCCTTGTTTTTATACCTTCATCTATATAAATATCGTTTCTATCTTTAGTATAAGTATCAATATACATTCCTAAATCTTTATAAAATAGTTCTGTAACATTATAACTTACATATTTATCATCTTGATGAACTTTATATTTATCAAGATCATTATAGTTATATAGTTTTCCTCTAATAAATACATAAGAGTTTGATTTTTGTAGTTCTTTTATATCAAACTGAAAAATATAAATTAGTGGTATTGGTTCTCCATCTACTGTATTTATTTCACTAGATTTTTTTGGTATAGCTGTATTAAGAATCATACAAGTATCAATGTCAGAAGAACCAACAGGAATATTAAATACATCTAGAGCATAATGATGTTCTCCTATTAATTTATACTGTAATTCTTTTGGCACTCTATCATCAAAGATCACATCTTCACTAGGTTTCCCTACAAATAACCAAGGATTAACAGGAGAAATTATATTTTTTCCATTTGTTCTTTCCTTTTCTAATAATTCATATACTTTTTGATAATATTCTGCCACTTTTTCATTTCTTTGACTTGGATTAATTACCCATTCTTTGAAGAATTCTTCTAATTCTTCATTTACATTTTTACTAACTAAAGAACCGTCTAATTCTATTTTATCCTTATAAACTATTTCTGTTGATGTTTTACCTTCATTATTGCTTTTGCTAAATTCTATTGAACAATGCCAATCATTTCCAAATATAAAACTATTATTCGTTAATATTAAATAATAATGGTCATCTGATATAAGCGGTTTTTCTATTTCTCCTAAATCATACATTTTAGATATATCTAATTTCATTACTCCACTAGATTTTGCATTGAATTTTGTATTTTCCATTTTGATTTTATCAGAAATTGGCTTAATTTCTTCACTATCAGACCATTTCATTAATTTTATATTTTTTTCAAAATCTAATGTTTTATTCGATTTATTTTCCACATAAATTGATATGATTCCATCTCCCTCATATTTTGCTCCTAATGATAGTTCATCTCCATTAAGATCTGAAAACATTTCAAAAGCAAAAACAACACCATACATCATCAATATTATACAAGTTATCATAATTGCTATCTTTTTTTTCATTTCATATAACCTCCAAAACTTTTCATTCTTGAGGGCATATTCTTTTGATTCTTCATTTGCATTTAGTTCAGTTTTAAAATTAGATACTGCAATATTCATTTTAAGTTTTTCAATCATTTCTTTATTATTCATCATTTGAACTTTTGCCCTCCTTTTTTAAATGTTTCTTTAATTTTTTTCTGATTCTAAATAACTTTGATTTTACTTTAGATTCCGACATATTCATACAATTTGAGATTTCTTTTATATGCTTTCTTTCATAATAATATTCAACAAAAATTTTCCTATCTTCAAATTTTAATTTTTCAATCAATTCTATTGTTCTTTTATTATTTTCTTTCTCAATAAATTGTAATTCGATGTCATTTATACTAACTAACTGTTCTTCATAATCATCAATATTATCTATTATTTTTTTATCTCGATATTTCTTTTTTATTAGATTTTTAGTTATACCTGCTATATAAGAAGACATTTTCTTATTAATATCTAATTTTTCTTGATTTTTCCATACAGTAAAAACTACATCAACAACGATTTCTTCTATATCTTCATCTTTTAAAGATACATAAGAATTTCTTGATATTGTATAAATATAATTAGAAAAATCATTCATAACATCTTCTGCTATTAATCCATTCTCTCCCATATAGTTACATATTTTTATATTTTGCATATTCAATTTAGATCTAAACTCCTTATTTTAAAGATACCTTTCATCTTTATATTACCTTATTTTTTTATTTGGTCGCATTTTTTGAAAAATTCTATAAAAAATAAGAAAAATTAAAATTTTTCTTTAAGGAGAGTTGCTTTTGCAACT
>CARPYP010000050.1 GCA_949045875.1 uncultured Clostridia bacterium
CGGGTCTGAAAGGGGCATAGACCAGTAATGGCTATGTCTACCTTACTAAAGTAATCACGGAGTGGTTAGTTTCCTTATAATATAATTATGGCTGAATTTAGATTTTGTAGCAGTTTCACTGCGTACAAAATCTTAGTTTCGGTTTTTAATATTCTTAGATATATTTAACAATGATAATAAACCATCCTATTATATATATGTAAAAATTAAAAACATCTTCAACGTTTAAAAATTTTAATATATGGTTATCCTATAAAAGAGGTATCCATATGAAAATTAAAAAGAAAATTTTAATATCAACAATAATTAGTATTTTATTAATAGCATTAATATATGTAAGTGACATAACAAATATTCCAGACAGTATAATATTATTTAAAGAAGAAGAACTAAATATAAATACTATATTTGGAATAAGTGTAAAAGCGTTAGAGACATCTAATACAGATATTGATACAGCACAAAGTGGAGAGATAATTCAAGCATCCAGTGGAAGTTATGCAAACAAAGAAGAAAGTATAAATATAGGGATAAATCTATTTGGAATTAAAGTAAAAGAGGTATCAGTAAATGTAATTGATGATGTAGAAGTAGTACCCTTAGGTGGACTAATAGGAATGAAATTATATACAAATGGTGTACTAGTAGTAGGGATGTCTGAAATCTATGGGCAAAACAACCAAGTATATAGGCCATATGAAAATACTGGAATAAAAGAAGGAGACACAATAACAAAAATAAACGATGAATATATAGTATCAACAGAAGATATGACAGAATGTATAAATGCTTCACAAGGAAAAGAAATAAAAATTACTTATATTCATAATAACAAAACTTTAGAAACTAATATAACGCCTATTGAAACTGATAAAAACAATTATAAAGTAGGATTATGGGTTAGAGACACAGCTGCAGGAGTTGGTACTGCTACATTTTATGATAAAAACACAGGAAAAGTTGCAATGTTAGGACATGGAATATTAGATGTAGATACAGAAGAATTAATAGACATATCAGACGGGAAAGTAACAAACACAAGTGTAGTATCAATCATAAAAGGGGAGAATGGAAAAACAGGGAGAATACAAGGAATAGTAGAAGGACAGAAAGAGATAGGTACAATATCCAAAAATACCTATTATGGAGTATATGGAAAGTTATATAATATGAATGAAATAAAAGGGAATACATCAAAATCAGTTAAGATAGCACTGAGAAATGAAATTCAGGCAGGTGAGGCAACCTTAATGTGTGCATTAGACAATGGACAAGTAAAAGAATATACGGTAGAGATACAAAAAATATACTTAAATAATAATTCTAACAATAAAAGTATGTTATTAAAAGTAACAGATGAAGAGCTATTAGAAAAAACAGGAGGAATAATACAAGGAATGAGTGGTAGTCCAATAATACAAAATGGGAAACTAATAGGAGCATTAACACATGTATTAGTGCAAAACCCAACTCAAGGGTATGCAGTTTTTTCAGACATAATGGTAAAACAGATGAATGAAAATGATTAAAATAAATAGGTTAAGTAAAAAAGTAAATTCTAGTTTGAAATGCAAGACTAAATTCCAGTTTTAAAACAAAACTAGAATTTACTTTTAAACTTAAATAAAAATAATTTTTTAACAAAAAGGATTGACAAGATATTATAAAAATAGTATAATAAACGTTGTCAGTTGAGAAAACTAAAAAAACTATAGACTATAATATGCAGATGTGGCGAAACTGGCAGACGCACAGGACTTAAAATCCTGCGGACTAATCCTCCGTGCCGGTTCGATTCCGGCCATCTGCACCAACGACGTATCTGTTCGAACTAATAGAACAGATAGATATAGAAATCAATCAGAAAATAAAATCTGGTTGATTTTTTTGTTGCCTAAAAACAATATTGAAATCATCCAAACGAAAGGATGGTGCGAAAATGAAGATAATTAAGCAAGAACTAGAATTTGAGGAATGTCTAAAACAACGACTTGAATTTATATGTGAGTTTTCTAAAGTTACTCCTATTTTTATCAATGGTAGCATTAGAAAGTTAGAAAAAACTAATCTTACATATATTGAGCCACATAGAGTGATTATTAAGAATATTACTTTTTTAGTTTTTAATTATTCCAATGATGTTTATATCTCTAACTTGACTAAAAAGATTAAATTATCAGAGTTAGAAGAATATTTGAACAACATATGACTGTAAATATTTGACATTTCTTAAAATCGTAGTATAATATAATCAATGAAAAAATTTATATTGAATCTGCAAGAGTTTATATATATGAGTACTTTGAAAAAATTATATTATATTGCATTATTATATTTTAGTTTATGATAAATGGATTTAAGAGATGTCAACAGTACTCCTGTACTTTGATGTCTCTTTTTATTTATATTCTAGGAAAGTCGACAGACTTGACGTAGAAGATAATTATGCGAACGTTACAAATTCTTGCATTTTAATGCTTAGAATTTGTTAGTCCGTTTGTTAGGAGGTTTTAAAATTGAACGAAGAAAAGAAAAAATGTGGGTTGTATATGAGAGTTTCCACAGAAGACCAAGCAAGAGAACGGCTTTAGTCTTCCAGAACAAAGAGAAAGATTAGAAACTTTTTGTAAATATAAAGGTTATGAGATAGTAGATTATTATGAAGATGCTGGAATAAGTGCTAAAACTGGTAATTATAGACCCGAGTTTGAAAGATTAAAAAGCGATATTAAAGCTAAAAAGATAAATACTATTGTTGCCCTAAAACTAGATAGAATAACTAGAAGTATATTTGACTGGGAAAAACTAATAACCTTTTTAGACGAAAATAATGCTTATATTGATTGTGCTAATGATGAAATAAATACTACAAGTGCAAATGGCAAAATGATTTCAAGACTTTTAATGAGTGTTAGTCAAAATGAAATTGAGAGAACTAGCGAAAGAACTAAAATAGGTTTAGTAGGTGCAATAAAAAATGGACATATTCCCCATGTTGCCCCATTAGGTTATAAGCACGAAGATAAAAGGCTAGTAATAGATTATTCTACTAAAGATATTATAGTTAGAATATTTGACTTGTACTATAATGGCTATTCTTATCAGAAAATAAGTAATTTGTTTAATGAAGAAAGAGTATTAGAAAAAGATAAGTGGCGAGATTCTACAATACAAACTATTCTTGAAAATGAAATATATAAGGGCGATTTTGTTCACGGAAAAAAAACAAAACACCCAACTTATTATGAAGATGTTGTTGAGCCAATAATATCAAAAGAAATGTGGTCAGATTGTCAAGTGCAGAAAAAGAAAAATTCTAGGAGTTATCAACGAACACTAACTTATTTATATTTGCAAAAGTTAAGATGTCCTAAGTGTAACAGAATACTAGGAGGAAAAGCAACTACAAAGAAAAATGGTAATGCCTATTTCTACTACTATTGTAATGATTGTAAGATTGAATTTAAAGAAAAAGTTATAAACGACTATTTTAATCAATTCATTAGTGAATTAGTAGAGTATGACTCTGTTGTAAATCAATTCTTTTTGCCTATGATAAAGCAAAAATTTGATGAGCCAAAGGAACAACTAGAAAAGGAAATAAAAGAACAAAACAATAAACTTGAAAGAATAAAAAAAGCCTATATCAATGGAGTTTTTGAACTAAAAGAATATAACGAGGAAAAGAAAATAGTTGAAACAGCAATAAGTGAATTACAAAATAAACTAGAAACTACTGATTGTACCGAAGAACTAAAATTTACACCAAAAGATATATTATTAAAACGAGATATTGACCTTATTAACAAGGTCAAGCTAGAAAAAGAATATAAAGCAAGAACTAAAATGTGGAAAGATTATACAAGAACAGAACAAGCAGACTTAATAATGAAATATGTAGATAATATAGAACTTGCTTTAGTCGGTAACGAAGTAGTTGTAAATCAAATTAACTTTAGAGAATCAATTTGCAAACCTTGTCAAGAATTATATGACAATGGTTATATAGATACAACAAAACCTATGATATTAGGAAATGTGCTTGGTAGTGTTAGATTTAGTAATTACTTACCAGAGGAAGACGTCGGAGAAATCATTATGAGATTAAGACAGTATTATGATGTTCATTACGCAGAATCAACCTACTATGTAGATAATCAGATGTTTTATTTTAACTTTGCTGAAGATAACTCTGCTATTGTTAGAGTATTTCCTTTAGAAGATTACTACAAGCTAGATCAAGATAATGAAATGGAAACTTATAGATTTGGAATACTCTACATCAATGAAGAAGATAAATTTCAAATGCAAGAAATAGATACTGCATTTGACTATATACCAGATGAAACAAATACAAGTGTAATTTACACAAAAGAGTCTATCCCTATTTCAGTAGGTGTAAAGCCAGTAAAATTCTGTGAAGAAAAAGCAGAATAATTGTTGCAACTATTACTTTATATATTGACTATGTTACAACAACAAATTAGCGAGAACAAATTTGTATTTGCGATTAGCGAATATAAATTTTGTAGAGAGTTAATTTGATAAATTTTATCCCAGAGGGAGAAAATTTATTGCCTCGCAGAGCCCCCATGTTATGATAGTATGTCATAACATATAGGGGAGAACGCTTTAGTTAAGTACACTAAAATGTTCTCCCCATAAAATAGCTTGTTTAAGCTGATATTCTTTTATTTATCATTTTTTCAATTACCATTGTCATATCTTCAAGACTAACTGGAAAAGAAATTATGCCAACACCTCTATAATATATATCTATTTCTTGAACTTTTTTACCATTTATCTTTTCCGTTTGATGAACTAATATTTTTTCTATTAGTTCGTTTAGTATTTCTGGTGTTAGTTCCGTTATTTCAGTATATTTCTTAACATTAGCTATAAACTGTGTTAAATCAGTTGTTTTCTTTTCAGTATTATTGATTTCCTTTGATAATTGTTCAATCTTTGCTTTTAATTCTTTTTGTTCTTTATCATAGTTAAATGATAAGCTTCTAAATCTTTCATCTGTTAGCTTTCCTGATATATTATCTTCATAAATGTGCATAAATAAGTTATCAATTTCAGTTATTCGTTTCTTTGCTTGTTCAAGTTCTTTCTTGTTTTTAGCAATTTGTTTTAAATCTTCTTGTGTAGATTTTGCTAGTTGTTCTTTTATAAATAAATCTTCAAAATTTTTCATATAAGAAACTACTTTTTGTATAT
>CARPYP010000051.1 GCA_949045875.1 uncultured Clostridia bacterium
CGTGCCGAAAATACTTGGAGGGTTCCTTCCTGGTAAGATAGGTCTTCGCCAGTTTTTTTTATTTATATAAAAACGAATTACAAAGATATCCAATAGATATTTTTATAATTCGTTTTTTCGATATATAAATTTGTGTTTGTGGAGAGGATAAATTTATTTAGGTAAACCTCTTGCAAAACAATGTAATATATTGTAAAATTATAAAAAGAATTTGTTTATAATTATCAAAAGATAAAAGAATAAAAGGTATTTTGTATTACACTTTTTAGAATAGGAAACTAAAAGCGACAAACATTTTAAAAATATGATAGTATACTATATGATGTAAATTAAGAGTTATATAAAAACTCTAGTTTCTTAGTCAAAAAGCAAAAGGTGGTTAAGTATTATGTTTCAAAATATAGATGTAAAAAATGCAGATACAACTGTAAATGAAGAAGAAAGTAATTATAACAAAGGAAAATTTGAAGTTTTCAATAGAATAATAGGACAAGCCTTAACAAAGCAAAATTTGCTTTTATATTTAATATCATTTATGATGTCCATGGTATCATGTGGTGATGGAATAGCACCATTTGGGATGGCGATATTTGCAGCCGCATGTTCTAATTCGGTACCTGTTATATTTATATATATTGTAACAATGATTGGAACGGCATTAAAATTTGGCTCAGCGGGAGTTTTAAATTATTTGTTAATATCCTTATTATTCATAGCAATGATTTTAATATTCAAACCATGGTATCAAGAAGAATATAAAAACGAAAGAAGAAAGCTTGGAAGATATGTATTTATAGCAACATTAATAATTCAAACTGTAGGAGTATTCTTTAATGGATTTTTAATATATACATTTCTTTTAGGAATAGCAACAAGTATTACAACATACATATTCTATAAGATATTTTCAGAATCATTAATAGTAATAAGGGAATGGGGAATAAAAGAAGCCTTTTCAATAGAAGAAATAATGGGAGCATCTTTAATGGTATCAATTGCGTTACTAGCAATTAGTAATGTAACACTTTTCGGTTTAAATATTGGACAAGTATTAATGATTATAATGATACTAATATTAGGTTGGAAAAATGGAATAATGGTAGGAGCAACAACCGGAATTACTATTGGAACAGTTATTGGAATTATAGGAAATGCAGAGCCAATGTTAATAGCCTCATTTGCACTTTCAGGAATGATAGCAGGAATATTAAATAGATTTGGAAAAATTGGAGTCATTATAGGATTTATGTTAGGAAATGCATTACTAACATATATATATAATGGAAATACAGTTGCAGTAATTTATTTCAAAGAAATATTAGTAGCATCATTAGGATTAATATTAGTTCCAAAAAGCATTAAAATAAATATAGATGATTTATTTGATAAATCTTCAGCCTTACCAAATGGACCAATATATAAACTAGGAGAGGACAAGTATGCAGCCTCCCAATTAAACACAGTATCAGATGCAATTCAAGTAATGTCAGATACATATAAAGAAGAGGAAAAAGAGGAGAAAGACCCTAAAGAGATATTCTTAAATGAATTAAGTAATAGATTAGAAAAAGTGCAAGACAATATATTATATGAAGACATGTATAATTTTAGCAATGGTATAGCAGAAGATACATATAACTTATTAAGAAAAAAGCAAAAAATAACAAATATAGATTTGCAAGATGTATTCAAAGAACATAGTTCATACATAGTAACATTAGATAATACACAAGATTTGGAAGAAGTTGATAAAAACACGCAAGAAATTACAAATATCATTAATGAAGCATATAAAATTAGTAATGTTACATATATTTGGAAACAAAAAATAGATGAAAGTAAAAAGGTAATATCAGACCAATTAGGAAATGTTTCAGAAGCAATTTCTAATATAGCAAAAGAAATTGTAAAAGACGAGAATAAATTTTCAAAAGAAAGTGCGAAAATAAAATTATTAGCAGAAAATAATAATATTAGTATTGTTGATTTAAAAATAAAAAAGAATCAGCAAAAATACTTGATAAATTTATATACAGATAAATGTAAAGAAGAATGTTATATAGAGAAAATAGAAGAAATTTTAACCCAAGTATTAGAAGATGAAATTAAATTACAGAAAAAAGAATGTGCAATAGACGAAGAAAACAATGTATGTAGGCAAATATATTCTTCACAAGATAGATACTTACTAAGAATTGGGATAGCAAAGAAAACTAAAGACAAATCAGTAATATCAGGAGATACATATATAAAAGCGAAATTAGATGACGGAAAAAATTTAATTGCACTAAGTGATGGTATGGGTTCAGGTCCAGAGGCAAGAAAATCAAGTAAAGTAGCAATAAAAATGTTAGAAAGACTATTAAAGACAGGATTTGAAAAAGATGCATCAATAAAACTAATAAATAGTACAATGTGTTTAAATTCAAAAGATGATATGTATGCAACATTAGACATTGGAATATTTGACTTATTCACAGGGAATATGGAGATAATTAAAAATGGTTCTTGTCCTACATATGTAAAAAGCAAGAGAGAAGTACAATTAATAAAATCATTATCATTACCAGCAGGAATTTTAGATGATATAGACTTAGTAACCTATGATAGAGACTTAGAAGATGGCGATATAGTAGTAATGTGTACAGATGGAATTATAGATTCAAATACAGAGTACAACAATAAAGAAATGTGGGTAAGAGATATTTTATCAGAAATGGAAACAGATGATGTACAAAAAATAGCAGATATAATTGTACAAGAAGCAGTAGATAATAATTTAGGAAGACCAAAAGATGATATGACGGTTATAGTTGCAAAAATAATAAAAAAATAATGAAAACAAAGTATTATTTTAAGCAAAAAAGGAGAAATAAAAATTCATAAAATAAATTATTTTAGAAAATTAAATATTTAGTATACTTTTTAATATTAATGTGATATTATATAAAGAGAAAAAAGAACTATTTATAATTAAAATTATAAGAATGGAAATTAATTATATTATTCAAAAAGAATATTAAAATAATAAAGTAAGGAGAGAAAAAGATGAAAGGAAATAATAAGTTAATAATAGCAATATTAGTATTTATTCTAATAACATTTATATTAATAGCAATATTAATAAGTACCACAATGAACAAGAGAAAAGCATTAAGCAAAATGAGCTATGAAGGAAGTTTAGGTAGTCCATACTTCCATAATAGAAATTGGGATAATTCATATTTCTGTGAAGGAAACCTAAACAACTGTGACAATTCATATTTCTGTGATGGAAACAGATACAATTGTGAAAACTATGACAATTCATATTTCTGTGATGGAAATAGAAACAATTGTGAAAATAATGCATATGTTCATCATGGAAACAGAAATGGTTCACATTTACACAACAGAAAATGTAATAATTATAATTTTTAAAAGATGCCTTTAAGATTTCCTCATTTATATTTGGAAACTTAAATTGGTAAAAGAAAAGGTGGCAAAGTCTAAATTTCCCAATTTGTGAAATTAGCAAAGCCACTTTTTTTGATTATAATATTATATCTGAAAAATGTATGAGGTAAAATTTGAAGCCAATACATACTTTGAAAATTTGAATACAAAACTATGTGAACAGATATATAGTTGATAATTATTTGCTTTTATGATACTATTTTGATAAATAGTAATATTATAGGGAGATATTTTCATGAAAAAATGTTTAAAAATTATATGTATCATTATATGCACAATAATTGTTCTAGGAGTAGTATTTTATTTTACAGATTATATTATATATAACAAAACAAAAAAATCCATATTGTTCTTCAAGGATACAGGTGTTTTAATGGATAAAAAAACAGAAGAACATAATTGGATAATAAAAGAAGTAGTAATGAGTAGAGAAGATTATTATAAAACGCATGATTTACTTGGAACAGTTCCAAAATGGGAAGAATTAAGTATTGCTCAGCAATTTTCATTAGTTAAATATAATGGAAACAATTATGACACAAGGAATACTACTATATCAGAAGAAATGATAGGCGATAAAATCGGAAATGTAGTTTTAGCAGGATATGATGAATATACAAAATCTACTTATACCCATAATTCTGAATTTTATATGGTTAAGACTTTCCAAGAGAAATGTATAATTGCTATTCAATATGAAGGTACAAATGAATATTATGTAGCTATTAACGCAAACTATAGACCTTCAACACTTGGGAACTTTATAGAAGATTTAAAATTAAAAGAAATAGTTTCTTTTGGAACAATATACTATGACTATTGTGATACAGATAGTGAAGGCAATAAACACTATGAAAGTATTGAATTTCCAAATATAAATAATGATATTATTTGGCAAATGTTATTTGATGATATAACTGTAGAAAATGTACATAGTGATGGAGTTCATCATTCTACTATTATGAGTATAAGTGTAGATATTCCATTATTAGGATATAAAAATATTAACGTTTCAGTAAGCGAAGATGGTTACTTGATGACGAATATTCTTGGAACAGGAAAAACTTTTTATATTGGAAAGGAAAAGGTAGAAAATTTTGTAAACTATATTATAGAAAATTATGATGGTTATAAGAATGTTTATGTTGATGAAAATGGAAATAAACTTTCATTGGAGGAATCAGAAGAAGAAGCAAAAGAAGAAAAAGACACTATTATGGTTTATGACAATACAACGAATGAAACAAGTCAATATATACCAAGTTCTAGTGGACAAAATTCTATAGAACCTTATAATCCACAAAATTAAATGCTAATAACAAGTTATAGAGAAGGTAATTCAAGTGCGAATTACCTAATTTTTATATAATAGGGTGCGACCGTGTAGGTTGTATAATTTAACTGGTGGAAATC
>CARPYP010000052.1 GCA_949045875.1 uncultured Clostridia bacterium
TGCCTATTTTCTCATAATAGCAATTATACCAACGACAATATTTGCGATAAAATATATCTACCATAAAGAATAGGAGGAAAAGAATTATGGTAGAAAAATTTATTAAATATTTAAAAGTACAGAATTTATCTGTAAATACAATTTCAGCGTATGAGAAAACAATTAGTATGTTTTATTCAATGCACGAAGAAATAACAAAGAAGAATCTTTTAGCTTTTAAAGGGTATTTATTGGAGAAATATAAACCTAAAACGGTTAATTTAAGAATTCAGGCTGTTAACAAGTATTTAGAGTTCATCAAGAAAAGGAATTTGAAATTAAGTGCAATAAAATTGCAACAAAAAACTTTTCTTGAAAATGTTATTAGTGATGCAGATTACAGGTATTTTAAGAATCAACTTAAAAAGGATGAAAATATGGAATGGTATTTTGTGGTGAGATATTTAGCAGCAACTGGTGCTCGCGTAAGTGAGTTGATACAATTGAAAATTGAGCATGTCCAGATAGGATATTATGATATATATTCTAAAGGGGGAAAAATTAGAAGATTATATATTCCTAAAAAACTTAGAAATGAAACTATGGCATATTTTGAAAAAATCAAAAGAACAACAGGATTTCTATTTTTGAATAGGTTTGGGAAAAAAATAACAACAAGAGGAATTTCTTTGCAATTGAAAAAATTGGCAAGAAAATATGGATTAGATCCTGTAGTTGTATATCCACATTCATTTAGACATAGATTTGCAAAAAATTTTTTAGAGAAGTATAATGATATAGCATTATTAGCAGATTTAATGGGACATGATAGTATTGAAACAACACGCATTTATCTTAGAAGAACTTCGACTGAACAAAGGGAGATTGTAGACAAAATTGTTATTTGGTAAAGTTAAGAGTGATTTTTTATATAAAACAAGTGTAATTTTCTCAATATTCTCTTTGACAAAATAATAGTCGATTTTTATTGCATTATGTTGTATAATTATTATAGACAAATATGTAAGTTGGTGAGTTTTATATGGATTTGAGCAATAATTCTTTTCTTATAAAAAAATGGATAAGTAGTGGAAAAACTACAATTCGATTAATTTCTGTTTTAAATGATAAAGATAATTTAAATTCTTTTGTGAAAAAGTTTATAAATTTTAAAACTTTTCCTTATGTTAATACTACATATGGAAGAATTTTAGAAAATTCATTTGAGGAACTTCCTAAAGATGAGAAAATTGAAGTTTTATCTATAATGAATAAATATTTATATGATATTGAATCAAAAATAAAAGAAAAATTTGAGGCTTTATCTGAAGTAGAATTGAAAGAATATTTTGAATTTAGTGATTTAGAAGTTAAAGAAAATAAAACAAAACTATATCAGCAAATAGCGGGTGGATATTTTGGTGAAATTTTACTATTTAACATTTTGTTAGAATTAGGTTATAATAAAATAATGTCTAAATTATATATAGAATGGGGAAATTTATCACCCACTGGTATCGATGTACCTTGTATTAACATTGATTTAGATGAATTTGTTTTTGCTGAAAGTAAAATGTTTAAAAATATTAAGTCAGCATTAACTCGTGTTTATAAGGATTTAGATCAAATTATTAATCATAATAAACTTGATAAGGAAGTCGAAGAATGGTATGCTAAATTTAAAATGCTACCAAACGAAGTTAGAGAATATTTATTGAAAAAGAATATAAAGACTAAGCAAGACATTTATCATATTGCAAAAAAAATTTATGTTGTAGGTTTTGTGATTGGAAATAAGATAGAGGAAGTGACATTGCAAGATGAATTGAACAATTTGGAAGAATTTGATTTTTCAGATAATGTAGAAGTCATAATAGTAAGTGTTCCTATATTAAGTAAAGATGAATTAGTGAAGTGCTGCTTTGAAGCATTAAAAGAATTATGCGAGGATATAAAGAAATGAGAGATTCATTATTAGAAAGATTAGTTGAAGATGAAAAACTCAAATATAATGTTGATTTTTGTGATAAATTAGCGGCCGAATTGCATACATTTTACATTTGTGCCGATAATATGGAACATAAAATCATGAAAATCATTGGTAAATCTCATTTGGATCCTGATGTAGTTTTAATGCCTGTACAACTTGACATTTTACAAAAAATTTCACAAGTAGGGAATTTTGTAATATCTGCGCCGACAAGTTTTGGTAAAAGTTTTTTAGTATTGGAATACATAAAAAGACTAAAACAAAAATTACATTTAATAATATATATTGTTCATACAAAGTCACTTTGTAATGAAGTCACTAATAATTTTAAGAAATATTTTGGTGAAGAATATAATGTTATTAATGATTTTGAAGAAATTGACAAAGAAAATAATAATAATAATATATTAATTATGATTTCTGATGGTAAAAATGTTTTTGATTTTGATTATGTGGTTGATCTTTTAATAGTAGATGAGGCATACAATCTTGATAGGAAGCATTCTGGGACAAGGTTTTTATCAATTTACTATAGTTATAAAAAAATTCTTTCCAAAGCAACTAAGAGTATTTTGATAGGACCGTTTATTAAAAAACTTGTTGGAGATGAGGCCCAAAAATATAATTTGATTCAAACGGATTATTCTCCTGTAAGTTTTAAAATATATGAAGGAGAAAAGCTTTTTCATTTGAATCCTACCGATTGTTTTGTGGAAAACATTAAAAAGAGAGAAAATACCATTGGATTTATAAACTCTAAGTCAAAAATTTATCAAGAAATCAAAAAGATTTTAGATTTAGATTTGCCAGATGTTTATAATGATTCTTTTATTAAATGGATGGAAGATTACTTCCCATCTTTTTGGATGCTACCTAAACTTATGAAGAAAGGAATATCCATTTATCATTCGTCTTTCCCAGCATATATCAACTTATATACTATGAAAAAATTTAATGATGGAGTTCAAAAAGGATTATTGACGACGTCGGCTTTATTAGAAGGTGTCAATACATCTGCAAAAAATATAGTAATATATGGAACTAAGTATAATAATGAGGAATTAACTCCATTTCAGTTTTTTAATTTATGTGGTAGGGCCGGTAGATTAAATAGAGAAATAGTTGGCAGTATATTTAATTTTGGTGAAGGATATAACGATTTGTATGATAAAAAGGCATTAGAATTATATATAGGAAGTAATCCTAGTACTGCAGAAGAAGAATTTGATATAGGGTTGAAAAGTGTAGACTCAAATGTATACAAAGATAAAATTATTGAAGAGTTAAATAGAGTTAACATTAATTTTGATGATTGGTATGAAGATTTCAAGTTTTATTTCTCAAAAGGGGAAGATTTGTTGGCTCTTTTATCCATATATAATGATTTTAAAATAGAATTTAAAAAGAAAATTCATTCAGATTTATTAACTAAAGATTATAAGAGACTGAATAAGAATTTAGTGCTGGATTATATTTATAAAAATTTTGTTGGTAACACTAAATATAAATATCAGCCAGCATCTAAATATTATGTGCCAATAGTATTAGCTGAATTATTAAGAAGCAACAACAACGGAATAGATTTTAAATTAAAACAATTATGCACCTTAAAAAATATAAAAAATGCTTTAGATTCTTTTGAAACAATTGAAGAAAAAAATCAATATATTGTAGAGATTATGAGAACAGGTTATGAGTATATTCCGTATAACTTATTTTATTGTTCAACTATATTAAATGAATTTATTCAACATGATTTATTCTTTGATGAAAATGAAAAAATACAGTTTTATAACTCTTATTACGTTAGATTATTAGTGTTTTTAAAATGTGATACAAAAAAGAATGCAGTATTTAAACTTATGTCAGATAGAGGAATTTTGCCAACTATAATATCTAAAGTAGAAAACTATATTCAGAAAAATAATATAGAGTTGGAAAATTTATCCAAGAAAGCTGTAATTTTGTTAATAAGAAATATAATTCAAAGTAAAATTTTTTTGGAAGAATATGAATTACTAAATTTAGAAAATATAAAGATATAGTTATTTGAGTAATTTTTGTTTGCCTTTGATTCTATAATATATACCAAATAAACTTTCAAACATTACCATAATTCTACTCAAAAACTCATTGATAAAATGGAATAAAAGTATACTAAAGAAATCAATGAATTAGAATCTATGACATCTATATTATTTTTTTATCGTATCAACAACGCATATGGCAGGGACTATACTCCAATCGATGAACAATATCAAGCATTATTAAGAATTAGATTTGCTATTTGCTTTAAGATATATAAAAAGAAAAGTTTTATAAAATGCATTGAAGAGTTTATGGATGTGAATCGTTATAAGTAATTGTATATTTTTATCAGAAGATTTTATAGATATACAGAATAAAACTTTTAAGCACACGTTGAAACGATTACGACTTTAGTAAGAGTAGAAACTAAAAAAGATTAAATGAAATATATCAAGAGGTGAAATAGGGTTCTCTAAATTCTAGTGTATGTAAAGGGAAACCGAGCTCTAAAAAAGAGTG
>CARPYP010000053.1 GCA_949045875.1 uncultured Clostridia bacterium
TCGCCTGGCATCTGAGGAATTGTAAAATTCCAAAGAAGACATCAATATTCTTGTATTCCTAATTAGAATACACATAATATATATCACGATTTTTGCCTAAAGTCAATAAATTTGGCGTTTTTTGTTGAAAAAGCATTAATTTTTTGATATAAATAATAAGAGGAGTGAATGAAATTGGTATATTTGAAGAAATTTGAACTACTTGATAATGAAGATTGGAGTGGATATCCTTTTCATATTTTTTTAGAAAAGGAATTTTTTAATATAGAATTTGATCCAATTACAATTTTTTATGGTGATAATGGTTCTGGAAAATCAACTTTACTTAATATTATAACTGAAACAATTAATACAGATAAAAAAGTAATTGACAGAAGAAAACCATTAGTTAAATCTGATTATTTTGATATGTATATAGCTAAATGTAAATATTATTTAGAAAATAATATTCCTTTAGGAAGTAAAATTATTTTTAGTGAAGATATATTTGACAATATTTTATCTAAACGAATAGAAAATAAAGAAAAGAATAATCAAAGGCAAGAATTAGAAAAACAATATATGCAATATAAATATAATCCTATTAACTATTCTTCATTAGAAGATTTAAGTATTTCAGTTGAAACTAGAAATAAGACACAAAGTAAATTTATAAAAAGTAGAATAGAAGAAAATGCAAGAGAATTTTCCAATGGACAAACATCATTAGAATTTTTTGACAAAGAATTAAAAGAAGATAGCCTATATTTACTTGATGAACCAGAAAATAGTTTGTCACCAAAATTTCAAATTGAACTGATACAATTAATATCAGAATTAAGTAGATTTTTTAAATGTCAATTTGTAATAGCAACACATTCTCCATTTTTATTATCTATACCAAATGCTAAAATATATGATTTAGATTCAATCCCTGTTATGAAAAAAAATTGGTATGAATTAGAAAATATGAAGATGTATTATAATTTCTTTGAAGAAAATAAAGGTAAATTTGAAATCTAGTATACTAGGAGGTTTTTGATGGGAAATAATAAGTTAGAAACAATATCAAATCTTTTTGAAGATAGTGAAATAAGAAGTGCTTGGGATAGTGAAAAAGAAGAATATTATTTTAGTGTTGTAGATGTTATTGGAGCATTGACTGATAGCAACATTCCAAGAAATTATTGGAGTGATTTAAAAAGAAAATTAAAGCAAGAAGGAAGTCAACTGCACGAAAATATCGTGCAGTTGAAAATGAAAGCAGTAGATGGTAAAATGCGTGAAACAGATACATTAGATACAAAAGGAATATTAAGATTGATTGAATCAATACCAAGTCCAAAAGCTGAGCCATTTAAACTATGGCTTGCAAAAATGGGAAATGACAGAATAGATGAAGTATTTGATCCAGAAATTGCCATTAATCGTGCTGTTGATTATTATAGAAGTCGTGGATATGATGATAAGTGGATTAAGGCAAGAATGACAGGAGTTGTAGATAGACGTAAACTAACAGATGTATGGAAAGAAAATGGAATAACAAAAAATTTTGAATATGCAGTTTTAACAAATGAAATATATCAGGCTTGGTCTGGAATGAAAGCATCAGAATATAAAGACTTTAAAGGAATTAGAAAAGAGTCTTTAAGAGATAATATGACAGACATAGAAGTTGCTTTAACTGATTTAGGAGAAATAGCAACAAGAGAACTTGCCAAAAAGCATAGACCTTATGGATTAGAACAAAATAAAGAAATTGCAAAACGTGGTGGCAAGATAGCTAAAAATACTCGTGATAATTTAGAAGAAGAGCTTGGCGAAAGTGTAATCAGTAACAAAAATGCTTTAAGTTATAAATACATAGATTCTAATAAATTAGATAAAAAGAAATTGACTAAAGGAAAAGAACATGATAATAATATGAAATAATATGCAACTAATAGTTGTCAAAATTGCTAGTTATAATTGGTAGAATAATTGTATTTATAGTTATATAATCTTTTTAATAAATAAAAAAGAGGTGTTTTTAATGGAAATAAAAGATAAGATTCAACAATTAAGAAAAAATAAAAATCTATCGCAAGAAAGATTAGCAGAAGAGTTAAATATATCAAGACAAGCTGTTGCTAAATGGGAAAATGGAGAAACATTACCAGACATTAATAATTTAATTCAAATAAGCGATATATTTAATATTTCTCTTGATAGATTATTAAAAGAGGATAATTGTATGGACAATTTTAATAACAATTGCAATTATAAAACAAATGAAATTATAGAATTTCTAATAAATGCGAAAAAAAATACTTATGCTGGAAATAATCCTATTGAACAAATGTCTACTAGACCTAAGTCACATGATTTAAAATATGAAGATGGAAAATATAAGTATATAGATACATATTTAGGTGGAGAAAGATTTATTGGAGAAGAGGCTGTGTTTGTTAATAATGAACCAATTTGGGCTATGAATTATAATGGCATAGAAATGAATGATAAATTTTCTAGTTCGTTTTTGAAAAAAGCATTATTAACTGTAAATCCAGAATTGCCATATAGAGGACAAAGAAAATTTCAAGATGGTGACTATGTATATATTTGTGAAGTAGATGGAGAGTTTGAGTATTTTTCAGGAAAAGAAATAATGTACTTCCAAAATGAAAAAGTATATGAATGTAGTTTTTCTGGAGGAATAGTAAAGTAATATATATTAAGATAGCAGAGTTTTATAACCCTGCTATTATTGATTTAACAATATATCAATTCTTTAAATATAATTTCTTCAACAGGATGTTTATAATTATTCATGAGACCTGTCCATTTTAAAGGATCAGTATTTTTCAAATTTTCATCAATAGGATTTTTCTCTAGCATTTGTTTCATAAGTATTTCAAATCTCCTTTTAGCTTGCTTGTCAGTTTCTACGATATGTTTTCTTAAAGTTTTGTTCATAAACATTATTGTATATTCAGCCTTTTTGTGATTTTTCAAATACTCTAATCTTAAATGACCATACTTTCCAATAATATAATCATTTTCGTAATCTTCTTTTTCTAAATATAAGTCAGGAACAAAAAAATCTCCCTCTTTGTGATAAGTTATCTCTACCATAACTAAAACCTCCTAAAATTTAATTTCACTACTTTTAAAACTATAATTTTATATCTTTTTAGCTGTCTTTTACAAAAATTTTTTTGAATTAAATTTAAAGTGTACTTAATTTAATCTTACTGGGTTAGGACTTGTGACAAGGTCAAAGTCCTGTGCTGCGAAGAAATTTCAAAGGAGGTGTTTTTAATGGAGCAAGAATTGGCATATTCTTTTCACTTGGGTAGTGATAAAAACAAAAGTAAATTAGCAAAGAAAGTTGCAAAAGAAAATGTATCTGGTACTACTTCTTTAGCTAATAATGCAATTCAAACTGCAAAAGATTTATCAGATGTAAACAAGCATAATTTAAGAGATTATGATAATCAAACAGAACTAATTAGAACTATATATGGGACAAGTGATATTGTAAATGATGTAAAACAAGTATATTTAGACGAATTTGAACAAGCTAGAATTGAATATAACAATAAGCAAACTAGAAATGATAGGAAAATAGATGATTACTTTACTAAAGTATGTGAATCTCAAAATGATATAGCTTGTGAAATTATAATAGAACTTGGAGATATGGACTTTTGGAACAATAAAGACGAAAGATATAAATTTAAAATGGTTGACGTATATAATGAGCAAGTAAAGGACTTAATAAAAATCGTACCAGATTTTAAGATTGCAAATGCAACAATACACTTTGACGAAACCTCTCCCCATATGCACATTGTAGGTGTTCCAGTAACTACAAATTGTACTAGAGGAATGAAAAAACAAGTAGGAAAAAGTAAATTGTTTACAAAAACAACACTTACTGAAATACAAGACAAAATGAGAAATACTTGTATTAAGTCATATAACAAGTTTTATGAAGTTAATACTAGGTTAAAACAAAAGCAAAAAGGCAGAAATCAAGATATAAATGTTAAAGATATGGGAGATTATAGAGAAATCAAGAAACAGCTAAAACAGAAAGAGCAAAAACTTGAAAA
>CARPYP010000054.1 GCA_949045875.1 uncultured Clostridia bacterium
TATATTTTTCTCAAAATTTTCTTTCTATTTTTTCCCCAGATTATTTAACTCATATGGTTCATTATTTCATGACAAATAATGTAATTAATTGTCGTATTTTGAAAAATTGTCAAATTCGTTCGACAATCACTTGATATTTAAGTATTTTTATTATAAAATAGATATGTCGTGTAAATCAAGATTTGAAGTGAGAAAAGGAGGCGCATCTATGCAAAATTTAAGTGTAACTATATTGACAAGTAATGAAATCGACACTCGGTGGCCTTCTAATGGCAGCTTGACTTCTGATTTAGTCAAAATAGCTGTCGAAAAGGATTTACAGATCGGTTTAATTACATTAAAAAAACCCCTGTATCATCCTGAAATTGGACTGAGGGACTTTTGTCTCTTAGCTTTAGAGGCATTCTATAAGCTTACATTCCATTCGTGTTTTATTATAGACACGAGTGAGTTGATAAATGATAATAAGCTATACATAGCCTTTTCTAAAAGCTGAATGTGCCCACTAATAACTGTAAAAGTTATTGGTGGGCAATGTTTGTTCTATAATTTTATTAAATCTATACAACATATAATAATATGCATAGAAAATGTAATAAACTGCCTACACAAATACAAATATGAAATACTGAATGAATATATTTATGTTTTTTACCTATTACATATAATACTGCTCCTATAGTATATATTATTCCTCCTGATATTAGTAAGCTGAATCCTCCAACTCCTAAAAGTAATGGTAATAAGTTAGCTTTAACAATTATACACCATCCCATAGCTATATAACAAATCATTGAAAACAATTTATACTTTTTTAAATCTATGGAATTTAATACAATTCCTAAAATTGCCATTCCCCATATTATTCCAAATATTATCCAGCCTGTTGCTGTGTCATATTGTCTTAAAGTACATAGTGCAAATGGCGTATATGAACCTGCTATTAGTAGAAATATTGAACAATGATCTAATATCTGAAATACTTTTTTTGCTCCTAATTTTGGACTTAAACCATGATATATACTAGACATTGTATATAATATTATCATTGTACTTCCAAAAATAGCACTACTAACAATTCCATATACATTTGCATGAATACTTGCCATTACAACACAAAGAATTATAGCTACAATTCCCATAACTCCCCCTACTATATGTGTTGTCATATTGAAAATTTCTTCACCTTTAGTATATTTAGGTAAAACTCTATCAGTTAATTTTATTCTATTCAATTTTATCCTCCTTATTAGTAAAAATTTGTCGTTTTATGTATTCAAAATCATATCATCTAGTATTGAATACTATATCATATATACTACTATAAGTCAATATTCTATATATAATTTTTCACATAAAATTACTAGATGTTCATTCACTATCACTGTATTTCGTACATAAATTTGTGTTTGTAGGGAGGGATTCAAAAATATAATAAATTTTAACATAAATATTATTATGAAATATTGCAATCCATTGTAGGGGCGCCCTTTGGGCGTCCGTGAAATAAAGACATTTAAATTAATTATATTATTTAATTTCATTGTAATGATAAATATATCATGACAAGAGAAAATATATATGTAATAATATGAATTATTGCTACATTATCATTAACGGACGCCCAAAGGGCGCCCCTACATTTTCTCTACAATTTTAAATCTATCTAAAAATTTATCATCCCCACAAACCCAAAATTTTTATATTATATATCTGTGAATATAAAACCGAACTAAGATATTAAAGAGGTTACATTTCTGTAACCTCTCGTTCCAAATGTTGCCTTTGTATGTATCTATCATTTCAGTTTAATCGTTCGATTCAATTGGAGCTCCAACTGGACAAACTGCTGCACATGTTCCACATGATATACATATATCTGGATTTATCTCGTATTTACTGTCTCCTTCTTTTATACATTCCCCTTCACTATTCATTGGACACTGTTGTGCACAAAGTCCACATTTTATACATTTGTCTGTTATTTTGTATGCCATTTTTACACACCTCCTTCCACTTTCATCTCTATATTTTATTGCTCTTTTGAATTTTGTATTTCCATTTTATCTAATTTTTCTAATCTTTTTAATTCTTCATCATCTTCTTCATTACTTGAATTTTTTTCTACATCTTTTATTATCTTGATGTCTTTTAATTCATATTTTTTGTGTAACTCATTACCTTCTTTGTCTTTTATTTTGACTTTTACAATTTCTTTTAAGATTTCTAATCCTTCGACTATTGCTTGTCCTTCTGGGGTTTTTACTATTGCTCCAATTCCTGGAAGTCTTGAGTTCTTTTCTTCATAAACTTCTACTTCATATTTTAGACAACACATTAATCTTCCACAGCAACCAGAAATTTTAGATGGTGTAGGTGATAGATTTTGCTCTTTTGCCATTTTTATTGATACCATATCAAAATCTCCTAAGTATGAACAACAACAAAGTTCTCTACCACAGATTCCGTTTCCTCCTATTCTCCTAACTTCATCTCTTAAACCTATTTGTCTTAATTCAATTCTTGTTTTAAAAATTGCAGCTAAATCCTTTACTAACTCTCTAAAGTCAATTCTTCCTTCAGCTGTAAAATAAAATAGAATTTTGCTATTATCAAATTGATATTGAACTTCTACTAGATTCATAGATAATTCATGTTTCTTTATATTTTCTTGAGCAATTTCAAATGCCTCTTTTTCCTTTTTCTTATTTAACTCATTTTGCTCTCTATCTTTTGCATTTGCAATTCTTATAATATCTTTTAATGGCGCAACAATTTTTTCTTCTGGTATGTCTTTATTGCCCATAATTACCTCTGCATACTCTTGTCCGAATGTTGTTTCAACTATAACAAATTCACCTTTGTTTATTTTTCTGTTTCCGGGATCAAAATAATATACTTTTCCTGGTCTTCTTAACCTAACTCCTATTACTGTCTTCATATATAGTCTCCTTTCTTTCTAAATATGCCTATTCCAAATATTTAACAATAAATTATCAATACACATATTATAATTAGCATTTGATTGTAGTCTTTGTCTAGTATTTTCTACATATTCAATATAATTAATGTTGAGCCTATTTTTAAATATATTTTCGTATAAGATTGTATTAATATATTCTAAAATTTCAAAAATGTTTTTTTCTCCTTTATATAATATGTCTATTTTATTTAATACGTCTAATATCGTATATTTTTCAGTATTTCCAAATATTTTTTCTAGTTCATGATAAATATTTTTTTGCTCTTCTGTCATGTCTACCTTTGACTCTTCTGTAAAGTTTATTTTTGCACATCTGGATTTTATAGTATTTAATATATTGTTTTCATTCTCTACTAATAATATTATGGTTACATATTGTGGCGGTTCTTCTAATGTTTTTAATAAACAGTTTTGTGCTCCAATTGTCATCTTGTCACTGTTGTTTATTAAATATATTTTTCTTTCTGATATAATTGGTTTTTTTATTATATCTTCTTGTAAGCTTCTAATTTGTTCTATCTTTATTGCGTTTTCATTACTTTCAAGTTGTATTTGCTTGAGGTCGGGATGATTTTGATTGTCAACTTCTATACACGATTTGCATTTATTACAAGGCTTATTTTCTTCGCTTGAACATAGTATTTCTTTTGCTAATTTCTTTGAGATTTCTTGTTTTTGTGTATGTTTGTTTCCTATAAACATATAACTATGTAATATTTTGTTTTTTTGTATTGCTTGTCTTAATTTTTGCTCTATTTCTTTATTGTTCATAATTGCTTTTTCCTTTTTATTAATACATTTATTCAATACCTCACTTTGGTGGCGAGTTAAATTTGCTTTGCAAATTTTTCACGCCTTGTGTCTATTCGAGATATTTATTCAAACCTCACTTTGGTGGCGAGTAAAATTTGCTTTGCAAATTTTTCACGCCTTGTGTCTATTCGAGATATTTATTCAAACCTCACTTTGGTGGCGAGTAAAATTTGCTTTGCAAATTTTTCACGCCTTGTGTCTATTCGAGATATTTATTCAAA
>CARPYP010000055.1 GCA_949045875.1 uncultured Clostridia bacterium
TTATTAAGAATATTACTTTTTTAGTGTTTAATTACTCTAATGATGTGTATATTTCAAATTTGACTAAAAAGATTAAATTATCAGAGTTAGAAGAATATTTGAAAAATATATAATTGTAAATATTTGACATTTCTTAAAATCGTAGTATAATATAATCAATAAAAATTTATATTTACTCGGCAAGAGTTATATATATGAGTACTTTGAAAAAATTATATTATATTGCATTATTATTACGAAAGTAAAAAGGTTCTCGGGACCACACTCACAATCTTTGATTGTGTAGTGGGGTGAGGTTCTTATATTTTAGTTTATGATAAATGGATTTAAGAGATGTCAGTAGTACTCGTATTGTACTTTGATGTCTCTTTTTGTTTTATAAGGAGGAATGAGAATTGAACGAAGAAAAGAAAAAATGTGGTTTGTATATGAGAGTTTCCACCGAAGACCAAGCTCGCGAACGGCTTTAGTCTTCCAGAACAAAGAGAAAGATTAGAAACATTTTGTAAATTCAAGGGCTATGAAATAGTAGATTATTATGAAGATGCTGGAATAAGTGCTAAAACTGGTAATCATAGACCAGAGTTTGAAAGATTAAAAACTGATATTAAAGCTAAAAAAATAAATACTATTGTTGCACTAAAACTAGACAGAATAACTAGAAGTATATGTGACTGGGAAAAACTAATAACTTTTTTAGACGAAAATAATGCTTATCTTGACTGTGCAAATGACGAAATAAATACTACAACTGCAAATGGCAAAATGATTTCAAGATTATTGATGAGTGTTAGTCAAAATGAAGTCGAGAGAACTAGCGAAAGAACTAAAATAGGTTTGGCAGGTGCAATAAAGTCAGGACATATTCCTCACGTTGCACCATTAGGCTATAAACATGAATATAAAAGATTAGTTATAGACTACTCTACCAAAGATATTGTAGTTAGAATATTTGATTTATATTACAACGGTTATTCTTATCAGAAAATAAGCAATTTATTCAACGAGGAAAAAGTATTAGGAAAAGATAACTGGCGAGATTCAACTATACAAACTATTCTTGAAAATGAAATATATAAAGGCGATTTTATTCACGGAAAAAGAACAAAGCACCCAACTTATTATGAAGATGTAGTAGAGCCTATTATCTCAAAAGAAATGTGGTCAGACTGTCAAGTACAGAAAAAGAAAAACTCTAGGAGTTACCAAAGAACACTAACTTATTTATATTTGCAAAAGTTAAAGTGTCCTAAATGTAACAGAATATTAGGTGGGAAAGCAACTACAAAGAAAAATGGCAATGCTTATTTCTACTATTATTGTAATGACTGCAAAATTGAGTTTAAGGAAAAAGTTATAAATGACTATGTTAATCAATTTATTAGTGAATTAGTAGAATATGACTCTGTTGTAAATCAGTTCTTTTTGCCTATGATAAAGCAAAAGTTTTATGAGCCTAGAGAACAATTAGAAAAAGAAATAAAAGAACAAAACAATAAACTTGAAAGAATAAAAAAAGCATATATCAATGGAGTTTTTGAATTAAAAGAATATAACGAAGAAAAGAAAATTGTAGAAAATGCTATAAATGAATTGGAAAGTAAACTAGAAATTACTGATTATACCGAAGAACTAAAATTTACACCAAAAGATATTTTATTAAAACGAGATATTGACTTTATTGACAAAGTCAAACTAAATAAGGAATATCAAGCAAGAACTAAAATGTGGAAAGACTACACTAGACAAGAACAAGCAGAACTTATAATGAAATATGTTGATGATATAGAACTTGCTTTAGTTGGTAACGAAGTAATTGTAAAACAAATAAACTTTAGAGACTCAATTTGCAAACCTTGTCAAGAATTATATGACAATGGTTATATTGATACTACAAAACCTATGATATTAGGCAATGTGCTTGGTAGTGTTAGATTTAGTAATTACTTGCCAGAGGAAGAAGTCGGCAAAATTATAATGAGATTAAGACAATATTATGATGTTCATTATACAGAAGCAACTTACTATGTAGATAAGCAAATGTTTTATTTTAATTTTGCTGAAGATAACTCTGCTATTGTTAGAGTATTTCCATTAAAAGATTATTATAAACTAGATCCAGAGGGAAAAATGGAAACGTATGAATTTGGAATACTTTATATTAATGAAGAAGATAAATTCCAAATGCAAGAAATAGATACTGCATTTGACTATATACCAGACGAAACAAATGATAGTGTAATTTATACGAAAGAACCTATACCTATTTCAGTAGGTGTTAAGCCAGTAAAGTTCTGCGAAGAAATGCAAGAAGAAACAAATTAACGTGGCACGTTTTGTTTTTGTGATAACAAAAATGAAAGTGACGATAGTTAATTTGATAAATTTTATCCCAATGGGAGAAAATTTATTGCCTTGCAGAGCCCCCGAGTTTTGTTAGCATGACGAAACTCATAGGGGGTTAGGAATATTGACTAAAGTCAAATTCCTATACTACGAAGCAATGTCAAAAGGAGGAAAAAGATGAGCGAAGAACTAGCATATTCTATTCACTTGGGTAGTGATAAAAACAAAACAGCAAAAGCCAAAGAAGTTGCAAAAAATAATCCATCAGGAGAAACATCATTTTCAAATAATGGAATACAAAATGCTACTCAATTATCAAAAGTGAATAAGCATAATCTAAGAGATTATGATAATAACAGAGAAAATATACAAATAATCTATGGAACTGATAATTTATACGAAGATATGCAAAGCCTATATTTTCAAGAATTTGAACAAGCAAGAATTGAATATAATAACAAGCAAACTCGTGAAGATAGAAAAATAAAAGATTATTTTAAGCATATATCACAAGATAAGCAAAAAGATTTAGCTTGTGAATTTATTATAGAACTCGGAGATATGGATTTTTGGAATTATAAAGATGACTATTACAAAAGGGGAATGTCACAGGTTTATAAAGAGCAAGTGCAAGATTTAATAAGAATTGTACCAGAATTTAAAGTGGCAAATGCAGTAATTCACTTTGATGAATAAAAATAATATGGTTATTTCAAGTGAGGATGTCCAGAAAATCAAAAATTATACAGAAGATGTAAAAGATATAACCCAGACAGTAAGAAGTGTAAACGACTTAAATATGGCGATTAAAGATTTTGAACATTCTGCTTTTGAGATAGAAAAAGAAAATCGTTCACTTAAATATGAAATAGAATTAAAAGATAATGAAATTGGCAGTTTGAAAAAGGAACTATCTACAAAAGACAAGATTATAGGTAGATTACAAACTGAAAAAGAAAAACTAAAACAAGAATTACAGAAATTCAAAGGATTTTGGCATAGCATTATGAACCATTTTCACAAAAGAATTTGCTATGATAAAGATAATAACTATAAAATTGTTAGT
>CARPYP010000056.1 GCA_949045875.1 uncultured Clostridia bacterium
TTGAAAACGATTCTACGCCAATCACGCCTTCCAATGGAAGCTGTATTCTAAGCCCCTGATAGGTGATTTCCATTCTTTTTTACCTCCGTAGTTTTGCTTTTAATCCCTTGTTCCTGACATTCAATAATTTAATATTTTCGCCATAAGATTCTTATAGAATATCATAAATATCTTATAGCGAAATTTCAGGAGATTTTTCAAAATTTGTCATTTATTATAACATATATAAACAACAAATCTACGAAGATGTAATATTTGGTATGCTATATGTAATATTTGGAAAATCAACTATCATAATTCATTTATAAAACACAAAAATATATCAATGTAAAATAACATATCCACATTTTTATTAACCTTTTGTGGATAAATCTTTATTTAACCTTATTTTTCTTTATAATCATTTGGCTCTTTTTTTCACAATTTTCCTCACCGTGAGTAATTTTCTTTTTCAAAAATTTCTACTATTCTCTCATAAAGTTTTTTTACTTTCCCCTATATACTTTCTCAAATAGATATGTTTGATAAAATATACCGTACAACTTTTGACATCGGAACACCCATTTCATCTGAAAATCTTTTTATCATTGCATAATCCCGTACTTTATTAAATGTCACCATCACTCTATGTTCCTTCCGTTCAATACAATCCTCCTCCCTCTTTCCAATCAATTCTACTAAATTCATCTTATCATTTTGTAATAAATTATTATTGATAGCTTCCTGACAACACGCATAACAATACTGACCACGAGAAACACCTTTTAATTTTGCCATTTTATCTAAATAATATAATTCTTCTAAACTTAATAAAACCTGTAATCTTAAACGTTTTTCTGTATTTTTACTTATGATTTTTCCTAATTCCTGTAATGTTAATTTATATTTTTTTGCAATATTATCAATTATAATTAAATCACTTTTTTCAATACTATCTATTCCCATATTAATTAATCCTTTCTATCTATTTAATATTTCAATTTTACTCTCCATTCTATTTTTACTTTTTTTAGTATATCATAACTTTTATTTTTTGAAAAAATTTATTAAAAACAAGGTTGTAAAGATTACCGTATTAAGAACGGAGCGGAGCAATATGTCAAGGGGACCGTGGAATAATGGGGCTCTGCCCCGTTATGCCGCGAAAGCCCCTTGACATATTGCTCACGGATTATCCTTTTGTTCAGAAAAGGTGCTGTTGCGCCTTTTCCTGCTTCCGGCGAGGACGGGTTTGGGCAGAGCCCAATATTAGGGTCAAGGGACTCGTCCCTTGCGGGTTCTTAGGGCAGAGCCCTAAGCCTCCGGAGGACTTTCAACTGCCAATGTTTTTAATTTTGAGGATATAAGGATTAATTAATATAAAAAGTGATAATATAAAAAGTGTACTAATTTTTATAGGTTGTTATTTTTATATAATAATTAGTTTGTTTCTAAATTAGTAAATTATAGGATAGTTAGGTTAATATACTATAAAAGAAAACTATGTTAGTGCATTGATATAGTTGGAATAATAAATATTTAAATAAGCACAAAATTAAAATATATATTATCAAAAATTAAAAAATTTAACATAAAATTAAAATAAATATATATAATATGACATAAAATTAGAAAAAACGATATGAACATATGTTCTTATTTTCATTTAAAAACCGCAATTTCCTAATAAAGAAAATAAAATACTTCGTAGCAGCACTGTGGGGTATCAAACTCATAACGGATTAAAAAATTGATTCGTAAATTTTTTCATTACAAAAAGCCTTGCTGCAAATTACAAATTCAAGGCTGGTTAAAATCATAAATTTATTAAAATAATTCCACCTGTTTGGTTGGGAATAAGCCGTCTACAATCAGAATATTCATACAATTTTAATTCATATGTATATTCTGATTTAAAAGAATTAATATGCAATTATAATATCTGCATAATCTAATCCCATAAGTATACGCAATACATGATGTATGGTTCTACTATTTAATATATTATTATTGATTTTTTTAATTGAATCTTCAATCATAATATATATGTTTTTCCCTATTTTTTTAATCTTACCATAATATTGTTTGAATAATACTGCAGTATTATTCAAATTATCTGTGTCATAATCAATCTTGTTCCTACGACATATATTTTTTATAAAGTGGTACCAATTTTGATGTAATGGATCTGGAACAACCTCTTTTTGTTCACCTTTTTCATAAACGTTTATAACCGGTCGCTGTATATATTTTTTATTTATCGTTATTACATCATAATTTTTATTTTTAATATCTACCTTTTTTGCAACACAAATAAACCCTGCAGATTCAAGTGCCCTACAATATCTTTTAGTCATACGCACTGTCAATCCAAGCTGTTTTGCTATTTTTTCATACGACCCATTATAAAATAATTTATTGCGATCATTATTTATATTGTATTTCTGTTTGTATATGCGAAATAAGAAATATATATATACTCTAATTTCTCCAGCCTTCATCGTTTTATATAAACGTTTCGTAAAAAATAATATATTGGTATCAATATAATTACAATAACCTTGCGATAGAAAATCATTTTCTAAAATAATTATATCTATTTCATTTTTATACTCATTATTTCGGTTCCGTTTTATAATATTAATATCTTCCAACGTTTTAAGCACATTATAAAATTGCGCTTCGCTACAATCTACTAATTTTACGAAATCTTTATAGTAAATTTGTACCTTGCCCTGCTCATCTGCAATGTTAATTAAATCCAATAATGTAACTAAACATATTTTCGATAAATTAAATTGATATATTTTTTTGACTAGATTATCTTTTATTTTTTGCATTTTATCAAAACTATTAGCCAACAAATATATTAATTCTGAAATCTATAACTGCCGAAATATACATACCACAAACTGTTGACTAACGTGCTCCTTTTAAATCTTATAAAAGTTTCAAAAATGTAAAAAATTATTATTGACAATCTTATTCATAAATGATAGAATTAAATAGAATAGTTAGTACTTTAGTACTACTTATAATTACATTAATGAAACTTGGAAAAGGGAAACGTCTGTGGTGGGAGGTTCCCTTTTTCGTTTTATATAAATATATTAAATGTACGATATTTATGTTATAAAAAGATTATACATAAAATGGATATATATGTCAAATTATTTTTATATTTATTTATTTCTTAACTTAGGTCATTTTATAAGGAACTACACGCAGACCGTGAAACGGGCTGCTGACAACAAACAGGCGCTATGC
>CARPYP010000057.1 GCA_949045875.1 uncultured Clostridia bacterium
AACTGCTCCATTTATGCTTTCATCATATCTTTGTTCATTTCCAAATAAATCTGTAACTGTTCCACCTGCTTCTTCGACAATAACCTTAACTGCTGCAATATCACAATTCTTATGTTTTGTACCTGGAAAAATAGCAAGAGTGAAATCTCCAGAAGCAACACACATACAAGCTCTTATAATACTTCCTAATCCTATAATATATGTTTTATTTCCTAATTCTTGTAGTACATTAGATATATTATAATCCGCTCCAACCCATAAATCATAATGACATACCGTTTTCATATCAGCTAATTCATAATTATTGACAGTTATCTTTTCTCCATTTTTATATGCTCCTTTTCCTTTTATTGCAGTATATAAACTATCAGTAAATGGATCAAAAACTACTCCAACTTTTGATTCTCCTTTAATAACTAATGCTAATGAAAATACTGCTACTGGAATATGTCTAGCATACATTGCTGTTCCATCAACTGGATCACATACCCATACATAATCACTTTTACCAAACTGTTCCTCTTCGCCATCTACTGAATGAGAAGGATATTTTTCTTTAACTTGTTTTATTAAGTATGAATTTATTTCTGTATCTGCTAAAGTTACAATAGTTTTGTCCCCTTTATAACTTGCTCCACTATTCTTCTTAAAATATTTCATCATTACTTCGCCAGCATATTTTGCTATATCTTTTGCAAAGTCTAAATATTCATCTAATGTTTCCATACTAATTTTCCTCCAATTTCATTACATTACCTATAACTTTTTTATTCTATTTCAATGCTCTCACCATTTTCTAATATTTCATATTCAACTTCATATTTTTCAAACATTTCTTTTATAAAGTCAAAATCTGGTGGGAATGCTGGATTATCCATATGAATTGGAATTGTTAGCACTGCTCCTACTTCTTTTGCATATAAAGCTGCTTCAAATGCTGACATAGTTAGTCCATGTCCCGTTACTGGAATGCATAGAATATCTGCTTTATAGTCATTTTTAAAACAAATAGTATCACTTGTTGTATATAATCTGTTTTTTCCATCATCTATAATATATCCTACATTTTCGTGTACCTCTTTTGCACCTTTTAATAATGGTTGGTACCCATGTATTGCATGTACTACTTCTATTTTTATATTCTCTAATTCTATAATATCATTTTCTTTAATAATACTTATTTTTAAACTTTTATTTGCTTCTGCAACTTCTTTTGTAGAATATATTATTATATTTTTATTTAGCTTTTCTAATATTTCAGTATTACAATGATCTGGATGTTTATGTGTTATCAAAATAATATCCACATTATTCCAAATATCAAAATATTCTTCTTTGTATTTTAAGTTTCCTGGATCTACTAAAATTTTCTTTCCTTTTGTTTCAATTAACAAACATGATTGCGGAAATTTTGTAATTTTCATAATTTATCAAACCTCTCTTTAACTTTTACTCTTTTTATATATTTATATCACAATTTTCAATATTTTAATAGCTTTTTATTGATATTTCTATAATAAATTAAAGGCTGTTACTTTTATATATAACAACCTTTAATATTATTATCTTGCATATATATCTTTTTTCTTAACTTTAGTAATATCTTCTTGCCCATTTTTCATTTGCATTTCAATTTTTATAACTTCTTTAACTTTTGGTGTATCTTCTAAAATCCAATTAGCTATTTTTAGATTCTTTCTATACTTATTTAGCTTTGTAGTGCATTCATTTCGCTTTTCTTTATATTCTTCTACTAAATTATCATCTTTACAATTTCTTAGCTTATTTCTGTATTTTTGTCTTAAATTAGTAGCATCTTCAATATCGTTTTCAGTTTGTGTAATATAGTTTTTTACATCTTCTGTCGTTTTTAGTCTTGCTGTTACTATAAGTCTAATTTCATTAGAATATCTCTCCATTTTTCTTACTTCTTGTTTCATTTCTGGAGATAGTGGCTGATAGTTTTCTCGTTTTGGTAATAGTCCTAATAAATGAAATAGTAATAAAAACAATACATCAATTCCACTCATTTTACTAATATCCTTGAATTTACCTTTATACTTGCAAACTTTGTATTTTTGCTTTTTCTTTTTAGGGTGTATAAATTCCATATATCTATTTTGATAATAATATGGATTGTGTTCAACCTTATTTGCAATGTTCTTTGGCAAGTATTGTTCTCCTAAATGATACATTCTTACTGCTTTTTTATCATTTATTGAGCGAATTGTAGGATATTTCCTATTATAATCATCATTGATAATATAACCCTTTTTTAGCATTATCTTTTTAAACTGCCCGTAATTTATACACATTTGCATTGTTTCGTTAATAGCTTGTCTTATTACATTATACTTTGTTGGCTCTCCTCGTTTTTCTGCAAAATATATACTCCTTGGTGTTTTCCCTATTGGTTTTTCAATAACTGTTAATCCATATTCTTTGCATAGTTCATCTGATAACTCTCTAAAATGATAATATGCTCCTTTATTACAATTAAACTTTTTTCCTGTAAACATATTAACTGAATTTACTACAAAATGGTTATGATATGTGCCCGTATTAAAATGTGTTGCAACTACTACTTGATATTCATTCCACATTTTTTCTGCAAGTTTTACTCCAATTTTATGTGCTAATTCTGGCGATACTTCTCCAGTTTTAAAACTTTGGTATGCATGATATGCAACATTTCCTGTAGTTTTATCAAATCTATTTTGTACTGCCCACATTTCTTCATAAGCGGTTTCTGCTTTACAGTTTACACCAGTTACATACATAGTTTTTTCGTCTTTATCTATTGTTTTCTCATCATTTTCTGCATATTTTAATACTTGTTTTAAATCTGAAAATGTTGTCTTTTCTGGATTTTTTGCATAGCTTATTACACGAGATATACTATCTTTAATTGCCCATATTTTCGTTGTTGCCACCCATATCATCTCCGTTTTTTATAATTATAAATGTTCAAAAAGTCACTTTGCATTTTTGTTATTTTATCTTTTATTTCTTCATCACTCATATATGAAAATTCATTTTTTAGTTCAACAATTCCATTGTAAACTTTACGAAGTTCTTCATCTGGTATTGAATAAATTTCTTTCTGTAATCCAGATTTTCTTAAATAAGATGATAAATTTAAGTTGCTCTTTTTAGCATTTCTTTGTAATTTTTTCTTTTCATTTTCACTCACTCTAACATTAA
>CARPYP010000058.1 GCA_949045875.1 uncultured Clostridia bacterium
AGAGAGTTTTTAGAGTAAGGCTTTTTAGCCTTAAATTGTATATAAAATTCATAAAAGATTTTCTTAAAGTAAGAATGAAGAGAACCCCTAAAGTTGGACTAGAGAATAATCTAGTAAGACTAAGGGGTATTTTTTTATGAGATTAATAGTTAAAGAACTCTTTTTTTAAAAAAAAGCAAATAATTATCGTTTGTATAGAATTTGAAAAACTGAACATTTTAATGAATGATAAGCATTTGACAAGAAATGCTGAAAATTGTAAAATAGTGTTGAATAGAACGGAAAAATTAAAAAATTGAAAAAAATTAGCAGTAGAAGCAATTTATGAATGCAAATTGATTAAGGAGATTTTACATTCAGTTCAAACACAAGTGGACTTATTATTAAAATGAAAAAGATGGAGATAAGAACAGTCGTCCCTATTCCATAGATGGAGGGATCAACACAAGTAATTCCTAGTTGATGTAATTGTTAACTTATACTAATGTAACGATATACTTTCTAGTTCCTGAAGGGAGAATTTTGAGACATAAGTTTAGAATAGCATTAGCCAATAATAGAAAAAGTAACTATCTATATTTCTCAAAAAATAGAATGTAAATTAGAGTAAGTTGGGAAAACTGAATAAATTTATATTAAAAAATTAAGATATATTTATCATTAAAGCTATTTAATATAATTGATACGAGCATAGTTAGAGACTGGATATAAAGTTTCAACTATGTTCTTTATTTTTACCTTACCTGTTTTATTTAACAAGTAAGGTATTTTTTTTGAGAAGTTTTAATTTTGTGAGTAAAAACCTTTAAAATTTTACGGCTATATGTAGGAGAGACAAGAACCTTTAATTTTAGAAAAAATATCATTCTAGATTTTTCTTGTAGAAGCCGGAGAAATAATATGGAGAATTTGATGGAATTAGTTATTCGATTTAAAAAAACAAGATCCGAGATAATTTTGGCAGAGATTTTTAAAATTATTAAATCTATGATGTGGAAGTATATTCACAGAATTAATCAATTTTATAAAGAAGATTTTATGCAAGAATTATTTATAAAAACTTATGAAATAATTGTGAAGTTTGAAATACAAATTGATCCATTTGATTCAGCCTCAATTATAAGAAATCAAAAACAATTAATCTATTTATTGAAAAGCAAATATAAATATTTAGTTGCTGATTTCTATCGAAACAATCGAAAGTATTTAGAAAAAGAAATCAAGTGTTCTAATATAGCCTCTTATTCAAAAGGATTAATTTCAAAGGAGAAACTTTCTTTAGAAGAAGTTCTAAAATGTCATGATTTTTTAGATAGTGAAATTGAATTTTTGTCTCTTTTTATTGAAGATGAAAGACTCTTAACTCAGAAAGAAGTAGCAAGCAAATTGGGTATTAGCCAGCAAACCATTTCAAGGAAATTTAATGAAATTGTAAAAAAATATCGCAAAAATGAGTAAAACTCCTTCATTATTACGGCTAAAAGGGTGTAGAGCAATTAAACATCTTTAGGAAGGAGGTTGTAGGATGAGCGAAATGAATATTGTCAAAAGGGTGTTATTTCTAAAAAAAGGAGGCAAGGAAGCGATTAAAAAAGAGAAAACAGAAGAAGATTCAAAACAAATCTAAGAAGAAAGGAGAAAGACATATGATGCAAAAGAGGAAGTAAGACAAAAAAAGCATTAAGAAAAAGAAATAGAAAATAAGAGACAAAAGGAGAGAAGAAATGGAAAAAATAAGCATTCCCGTAATAACCATCTTAAGCTATATCATAGGAGAATTCTTTAAGCTAGTCGTATTACGGAAAAAGAAACGATATAAGTATATCCCATTAATCGTAGGATTAGCAGGAGGAATGATAGGATTAAGTATGGTATATATCAGTCCAGAGCTGATACTTACGAAAAACCCATATACAGCCACCGCAATAGGAATAGTAAGTGGACTAGCCTCTACTGGAACAAATGAGCTAATAAAACAAATAAAAGGAGAGAAGAAAAATGGAAGAGATTTATGAGCTTGTAGAAAATAAAAGAATATTTGTGAGAAAAAAGATTGCGAACTTTTTAGAAAAGCTGTTTAGACATTGTGGATATGACTTTGACCATGATGTATTTAAAAAGATTATCTATAGTGAGGAAGAATATAAAACTCCAATAGAAGAAAAAATTAAACACACGTATGACACCTATATCTATCTACTACATAATGATAAAAGTCGAATATCGAAAAGCTTTTGGAAACGGGTGTATTACCTGTATAAGGAGGAAGAGGTAGAGGAGTTTAAAGCAATAAGGTTGTGTACGAAGTATTTTCATATGAGCCATATGTCTGCGATAGAACAAGCAATAGAATATCATATGATCGTGTATGAAGAATTTAAAGAGCTCAAAGAAGAGGAAAGGCTCATACTATCCTTAATGCTATATAACTATATGCTAGCAAGAAATCAAATCCCTATAGTCCAGCTTTTTAAGAAGGAATATGAAGAATATGAAAAGGCAAGAGAAGCCTATTTAAAAGGGAATAAAGTACCCATGCTAGAATTTAGTATAAACCTATTAAAGAAGAATCCATATATGGAAAAAAATTACTATAAAAAATTAAGACCTATAAGCTTAAAGGAAATTGTAGAGTATGTAGAAGGAAATAAAGAAGAGCTAAAACAAAAGTTCCATATCAAGGGATTATGGATTCATGGATCTATTGCCAAAAAAATAGAAAGAATGGATTCAGATATCGATTTATTTATAGAGCTTTCCTTAGATTTACTACAAGAAGAAAAACAAGAAATACTCAAAGCAATAAAACAAGAATTATTTACTAAATTTGAAAGAATGATAGATCTGCATGAGCTAGTAGAATATGTAGAGGAAGAAATCATCAAAGAAATAAAGACAACAAAAAAAATAATATAAAAGGAGAGAAGAAAAATGAATC
>CARPYP010000059.1:0-1171 GCA_949045875.1 uncultured Clostridia bacterium
ATTGCAAAAAGAACAAATACTATTCCAAGTGCAATTAAAATTATATGCCAACGATTACTCTTTCTACGATAAATTCCAAAACCAATAGAAAATATCCCCAACAACATTGATATGATCATTGCAAAAAATCCCATTTTATTTCCTCCTTTCAAGATGAATTTCTCTATCATAGCGATTTGCCATTTCCAAATCGTGAGTTACAGTAATAATAGTCGTATTAAATTCTTTGTTCATTTTAAAAAGCAAGTTTACAATTCTTTCTCTATTCTCCACATCAAGAGATGCCGTAGGTTCATCTGCTAAAATAATTTGAGGCTTCATAATTATTCCTCTTGCAAATACTGCTCTAGCTTTTTCTCCACCAGAACATTCAAGTGGTTTCTTTTTTAATATAGATTTAATATCAATTGCATTAATTACATTTTCAAAATCTTCTTGCTTAAATTCTTTTTTCCTAGAGTCTGCATAAAGTAAAGGTAGTTTGATATTATCTTCAATTGTCAAAGAATTGATTAGTGCTGACTCTTGAAGAACAAAACCAATTTTTTGATTTCTCCATTGTGCTAACTCACTTGTATGTAAACTATTAGCTCTCGAATCAAAAAGAGTATATTCACCATTATAATCTCTATCTAACAATCCAATAATATTAAGCAATGAGCTTTTTCCTACTCCAGATTCGCCTACAATAGCAATTTTCTCGCCAGCATTAACTTCAAGATTAAAATTATTCAAGATTGAGATTTGTAATTTTTTATTCTTATAAATTTTTTCTTTAATTTTTAAATCAATAATTTTCGTCATTGTAACACCCCCAAAGAAATTGGAACTTTTTTGATTCTTCTTAACATATTCTCAACAATAATTATTCCAATAATAATATCTGAAAGAACTACTACCAATAAAGATAGCCAGTCCATTCCTATTAAACCAAATAATCCATAAGTAGCAAAAGTAGAGTCTTTTCTTAACCAACATCCATATCTGTTAAAAGCAGTAATTATAAAAATAACTATAAAATTGATAAATGAAAGTATTCCAAAATAACTATAAAATATTTTTCTCAACTTTGAATAACTTAATCCAACTAATAGATTAATTGTAAAATCTTTTAACATTAAACGAACACTAACTAATGCATTCCATATAGAAAGGCAAGTTATAACTATAA
>CARPYP010000059.1:1271-2665 GCA_949045875.1 uncultured Clostridia bacterium
TCTGTCCCTTGTGAAAGCTCAAATTCATTTAATCTATAATACTGCTCGTTCATATAGCCTAATGATATTTTCATATCATAACTGTTAGGAGCAGATATAATAAACCCATCTGTATAAAACGCATAATTAAAGTTATTATTCAAATAGTCATATACTGCTTGTATTCCATTTTCACTAATTATTCCTATATCAATATGACTATTTGGGTCTAAGTTAGCAGTGTAAATTCCTTCTTGATTTATATATTTCGTTTCTCTATACCCTTGAAAAGTTGATAAAATCGAACGAGTAGCAGTAAAAGTTATATAGTTCGCCATACAAAGTAAGAAAATCATACCTATACCAAGTATCGCTTTTCTCAAAAATATTTTTGAAATAATAAACTTAAAAATTTTCATATTTTCGCACCTCCCTTGCACTAATTAGTATGTATATGATAAAAATAAATATTAAGTAAAAATTACTATTTAAATTGAATTTTAAATATACATTTGCTAAAGTTGATAAAAAGCAAACAAATATTAATATCATTAGACAATTCAGTGCATATCGAATTGTGATATTAAATATAGTATCTCCTACAAGCATTTTACAAAATATTTCTGTTTTTTTTCTGTGCAACATTTGATAATGAAAAACTATCACAACAACTGTAAATATCAGAACGATTATCTCTTGATAATCAGTAAAATTTTTCAAAAATGCCTTTAAAATATAAGAATCCAAATCCATAATCTTTACATAATTGAAAAGCAAATTTAGAAAAAAGCAAAACATATATGCAGTACATAGTTCTAATACATCAGAAATTCTAAATAAAGATTTTTTCATATTTTACTTTCTCCTTTCTCCAGAAATTATTATACAAAGAATAGTCCGTTGCTACAAGCAATGCTTATTAACATTCAAGATTTTTAACCATAAATTCGTCATTTTTGCTAAAAATAATTTCAATCTTTCTTTCGAGTCAATATAATACCAACAATTGATATAATAAAAATAATTGGTGCTATCCTAACAAATAACCATTCAAATGATTGAAAAGCAACACCTAAAACAGCATATTCTGGATTATTATAATCCCAATTCAAATAAGGACTATTTAAAAAATATAAAGCTATGAAAGTTATAATTGTAATAGCACATAATGAAATAAATAACCAATGAATCATTTTTCTTTTAGCATTATTCCTTTGTAATAGTTGTAAGTTTATTATTTCTAATTTTTCAGAAATTGCTTTCAAATCATCTACTTTTGATTCTGAAATATTTTCTCCAAGCAAAGTGCTTACTGGTGTTTCAAAAACCTCTGATATTGCAACTAACATTTCTGAATCTGGAACTGACAATCCTTTCTCCCATTTAGAAATTGTTTGTCTTACTACATTTAATTT
>CARPYP010000060.1 GCA_949045875.1 uncultured Clostridia bacterium
TTATTTATATCTTTTGCATTTAATAATTCTGGAAAAAACATATTATCTAAAACTATACCTATATCTTCTTTTATCTCTTTTTCTTCTTTTTTATAGTCTTTTCCAAATATTTTTATTTCTCCATTATCAATTTTTATAATATTTAACATTGCTTTTATTAATGTTGTTTTTCCTGCTCCATTTTCTCCAATAAGACCTACAATAACTCCTTTTGGTATTGCTAGGTCTATTTTTCCAAGTTCAAATTTGTCATCATATTTCTTTTTTAATTTTTTAATTTCAATAATATTTTCCATTTACTTATCCTCCCCATAAATCATTTTAAACATTTCGATTACATCGTTTTCATCTATCTCGAATCTATTGGAAATAGCAACTATCTTTTCTATATAATTTTCTATATCCTTTTGTGCTTGTTCTTTTGCAAGTTCTGTATTTTTAGGTGCTACAAAAGTTCCTTTTCCTTGTATAGATTTTAAATATCCCTCTTTTTCTAATTCATCATAGGCTTTTTTTATAGTCATAGCACTTATTTTTATATCCCCAGCTAACACTCTTATAGATGGTAATAGCTCATCTTCATTCAGTTCTCCCTCTAGTATTTGATTTATAATAGATTTCTTTATTTGTTCATATATCGGAACGGAACTGCTATTACTAATAATCATCTTCATATTATCGCCCCTCGTTACACAGTATATAACACTATATAACACTTGTCAATATTTTTGTTAAATTTTTTATTTATGGGTACAAAAAAAGCAGATATTCTCTGCTTTTCGTACCTCTATAAAATTATAATTATAATTATATCCTATTGAAAATTATAGTCTTTTCTTTCATTGATATTTTACCAACTTCATATCCATATTCTTTTGATTCCTTCTTGTATGTTAAAAACAAATGATCTATATCAAACCCCAGAATATTTTTAATTTTTTTATAAGATAATTTATAATTTTCTTTATTATTATCTTTTAAATACTTCCATAATGGCTCATATTTACTCATTATTTCATCTCACTTTCAATTTGTATCTTCTTACTAACTTATTCTATTAACTTTTTAAATGAATTAGCATTTAATATAGTATTTGATACAAATTCACCTTTGTAAAAGTTAGCCCAATTATTAAATATGCAAGGTACATTTTTTGCTTTTTCTAATGAATCTATTTTTATAAAATTAATTTTAATGTTATTCTCTTTTGCATATTCAGTTAGTTCATTAACTTCATATTCTACATAAGGACATTCATTGCTATAGTAAATAGTGAAATCTTGATTATCTATTTTCATAGTTCTTGCTATTTCATTGAATTTAGGTGTTTCACTATCTTCAAATTGTAGTGCTAATAATTCATAATCTGCTATACTATCTACTACTTTAAAACCATAATGTTCAAAAAATTTCTTTTCGCCTAAAAATGGTTTCTTCTTTTTAGAAACTAAAGTACATATACCACTTTTGCCTTTTTCTTTTGAATCGTTTATTGCATATTCTAGTAATTCTTTTCCAATTCCTTTTCCTTTAAAACTTCCTGCTACCCATAAGCAATAGATATATTCATAATTTTTACCGCTAATAGGTATCCAAGCTGTTTCTATTGGCTCATATTCAATAAATATTTTTCCTCTTGCATTTAGTTTTCTAAATACATGCCCATCTTTTAACTTACTTTTAATCCATTCCTTTTTATTATTTACTCCTACTTGATGTTTTGGATCACCAATCGCACAACAGATATGTTCTTTTTCTATATTTTCTAATGTTAAATTTATATATTCATCCATATTTTTCCTCTTTTCTATATAAAGGTCAATTGCTCTTCTTGTTTAATTTCTTTTTTATATGCCTTTACTATATCATTCATTTTATAAAGTAGTCCATACTTTTCACATTCTTCTTTAAATATTTTGTCTAAATTTTTATTCAATGGATAACAAAAATAGTTATTTCCATAAGTCTTAATATACTTTTCTTTTAATTCAGGAAAAGTTTTGTCTAATTGTTCATAGAAGTATTCTCTTTGATTTTCTCTTAATGTAACTCCTCCCATAGAAAATATAAATTTTGCTCCATTTTCATAAGATAATTTTATTACATCTCTAATATTTTCCTCTGAATCTGTTATAAATGGAATAATTGGAGTTAATAATGTTCCAACAAATAATCCCTCTTTTGATAATTCTTTCATTGCTTTTAGTCTTTCTGAAGAAACACATACTCCTGGTTCTATTTTTCTTGATAAATCATCATCTGCTGATGTAATTGTAAATTTAAGTATTATATCTGCTTTTTTATTTATTTCATTAAATATATCTATATCTCTTACGATTAAATTACTTTTTGTTTCTATTGATACTCCAAAATTATAGTATGAAATTAGTTCTAATGATTGTCTTGTTATTTCATATTGCTTTTCAAAAGGATTATAAGTATCTGACATTGCACCTATTCCTATTACACCTTTTTTTCTTTTTGATTTTAATTCTCGATTTAATATTTCTATTTCATCTTTCTTTGCTCTTACTCTATCAAAATCTTCTACCTGATAACAATTACTTCTACTATCACAATAAATACATTTATG
>CARPYP010000061.1 GCA_949045875.1 uncultured Clostridia bacterium
TAGGAATATGTGGAATAACATGTGTATATGTTTTAGGACGGATATAAAAAACATAGAATTTAACAAGAACCATCAGACACTTAATGACAGATGTAGGGGGGCGACCTTCGGGCGTCCATGAAAAAAGACATTTACAATAATTATATATATTTAATTTCATTAAGATGTAGTAAAAATCTAACTTTAATGATATAATAAGAAAAGATGAAAGCGAGGAATTACAATGAATAATATAGATTTAAATATACATTTGAATTAAAATGCACAGATGAATATACTAATATTTGGATAGAAAATATTAAGGGGTTGAGAGAATGGTTAAAAGAATTATTGATAGAGAAATAATGGATATTGTAAATAAATATGCCCAAGTAATTTTAGCAAATTATAAGGTAAAAGCTATTATTTTATTCGGTTCATATGCTAAAGGAACAAATCATGAAGATAGCGATATAGATATTGCTATTATTACTGATGATATAAAATGTAATGATGTTTTTGATGAGCAATTAAATTTAAAAAAATTACGAAGAAATATTGATTATCGTATAGAGCCACATTTAATTGAAGTTGCTGATTACGACAATGTAGAAACTCCTTTTATACAGGAAGTATTAGATACAGGAATAAAAGTAGCATGAATAAAAAAATAGCAACCCCCTCAGTTCTTAAAATCCTGCGGGAGTTAAATTCCGTATCGGTTCGATTCCGATTATCTGTACCACTAGATTTATCAATGCTTTCAGAGTTTTTGATAAGTCTATTTTTTTATTTAAAAATATTATCAGTATACAATTTGTATATAAATATAATGACATTTATATTAAAGGAAATAAGCAATATTGGTATGATTTAGCAGAAGAAATAAAAAATTACTGTGAAAGCAATAATATAAACTATATAAATTATTTTTACCATGAAAAATTAGTGAAAAATAAGGAGAATTGAATAGATTTTACAAAAATTATACACTATATGGGAAAAAATATATCCCAAGTATAGGCAAAACCTTTAAAAGAGATATATCTTCTAATGAAATATTAGATATCATAGATGTAAAGCTACTTAATAATGACTTTATAATTTAAGAGGGGACATTTGGAATAATGACCCCTCTTAAATATATTAATGACTTACATAGCATAAATGCTATGGACACTAATGTAATAATAGTATATGAAAATTTTAAAATTATATGCAATAAAAAACGATAGCCTTTTGAGCTATCGGATTATAATGATTACGTTCTTTTCAGAACGGACACTAATGTTTTATTAATTTAATTATAAACTGTTCCATGGCAGAAAGTCAAGCAAAATTCAAAATTTTATTCACCATCTTTTATGGGTCTTAACCTATATAAACTTTCAAGTTGTGAATTAATTTTATCCCAATCATTTGCTGAAATAGTAATTAATTGTCCTTTTTTTCTATATGGATCTGTAATTCTTATTTTACTAACAACCTTTAATTGCTCAACTAAAACAGTAGAGTCGACTTCTTCTAAATCAATATGAAACCAAAAGCCATCTTGTAATCTTTTAGTTGTTAGTGGAAGAATAGTACAAATTGGGGAATTCTTAGAAGTTCTTAATATTAAAACAGGTCTTAATTTATTTTGTTCACTTCCAATATTTATTCCAAGATTACACCAGTAAATAAAATTATTATATATTGGAAAATTAGGAATTTTTCCATTGTACCTTAAATTAGCCTTTTCTTTAGTCCATTCAGAAAACTGAATAGCATGAGAATTATTGATACTATTTAATAAATTTTCAGTTTCTTCAATATTATTGTGAATTTCATCATTCATAATCTCACCTCGCTTTTCAAAGTATAACATATTATAAATCATAAGTAAACAAAGGTTTGCATATTTTGTAAAATTATTTTACAATCCTATACTTTTAAATATGATAAGTATAGGAGCGCTATATTTTATTTTGTAGTTATAAGTTTTTCTCTTATCTCGTCACTCATAACATCTTGTATACAAATCATTTTATTTTTGAAATTTTTTAGAAAATTAAATATCTTTGAATTTTTAAATAAAAAGTGAATGAAAGTGCTGATTTTAATATAGTTGGGAGTATCTTTAACTATCAATAAAAAGTAATAGTTAAAAGTATCTATAAATGAACTTTAACTCCTTAAAATCCTGCGGTGGTTAAACACCGTATCGGTTTGATTCCGCTCATCTGCACCAACGACGTATCTGTTCGAACTAAATTGAGCAGATAGATACAGAAATCAATCAGAAAATAAAATCTGGTTGATTTTTTTGTTGCCTAAAAACAATATTAAAATCATCCAAACGAAAGGATGGTGTGAAAAATGAAGATAATTAAGCAAGAACTAGAATTTGAGGAATGTCTAAAACAAAGGCTTGAATTTATATGTGAGTTTTCTAAAGTTACCCCTATTTTTGTAAATGGCAGTATTAGAAAATTAGAGAAAACTAATCTTACATATATTGAACCACATAGAGTGATTATTAAGAATATTACTTTTTTAGTGTTTAATTACTCTAATGATGTGTATATTTC
>CARPYP010000062.1 GCA_949045875.1 uncultured Clostridia bacterium
CTATTGCTTTTGTTAGATTTGATTTGTTTCCATAGTATTTCTCTATGTTTTTTACCTCTAATACTTTTTCCATAATAAAAAACTCCTTTCAATCTAACATTATTATAAACCCATTTTAGCCATTATTCCTATCGATTTTCCTTACATGAATCTTACATTTTTGTAAGATTTCTGCTGGATGTCAAGATAACTGCTTTTAGGAAATACCAATCGTATTTCTGTTCCTTCATCTTGAACTGAATTTAATTCTATTGATATTCCTAATTTATTGCATAGGTTTTTACATAGATACAATCCAATCCCTGTAGATTTTTTACCTATTAACCTTTCATTTGTTCCTGTAAAGCCTTTTTCAAATACTCTTGTTATTTCTCCTTTTTTTATTCCTATTCCATTATCTTTAATATACAGTATCACATTTTCTTTTCCTTGTTTTGCATATATTTCAATCTCTAAATTATTGTCTTGCTTTTTATACTTAATACTGTTTTGAATAATTTGATTTAATATAAACACGATCCATTTATTGTCTGTATTTACTTTTAAATCTAAATCGTGAACATTAACAGATATTTTTTCATGTATTAAAACATTCCTATTCTTTTTAATACTCTCATTTACAATATCTTTTAAATTAACTTTTTTTACATAGTAATCTTTTTCTACAGTATTACTTCTTGCATAATATAAAGCCTGTTCTATGTAATTTTCGATTTTTTGTAATTCTTCATCTATACTTTTAGTTGTCTGATTTTTATTATTTTCTATTATCAATTTACTTGATGCTATTGGTATTTTTATTTCGTGAATCCATAATTCTATATATTCCTTATAATCTTTTCCGAGCTATTCTTACATTTGTTACATTTTCGAGCATAGATTTATTGGCTCTTTTTAGTAGCTTGTAATATGCTAAATTTTCTTGCCTTCTAGGCTTTTCAATTATTTCTGATATAAGATATTTTTCTTCTAAACCATCCATTATATTTTCTATATTTTATATATATCTATTCTTTCTCCAATAACTAACTAATAGTCCTACTAAACAAAACACAAAAGATATAACAGTTATTACAATTATAAAGTTTCTATCTACTTCTAGTGCATTTGCATAAGCTATTATAATTATAGAATATACAATAAATCCTAATATATAATTTATTTTATCTTTTATATATTTGGTAAATTTCATATTTTATATCCTTGCCCTCTCTTTGTTTCAATCAAATTTTCTATTCCTATTTCTTTTAACTTTTCTCTTAATCTCGTAACAATTACACTTAAACTATTATCATCTGCATATACTCCATTATCCCATAGAAAGTCTATGATGTCTGCTCTTGATATTATTTTATATTTGTTTTCAAATAAGTAATGTAGTGTTTTTAGTTCTGTCTTTGTTAATTCTGTTATTTTTTCATTATAAGTTATTGTTGATTTTAAAATATCTAAACTAATTCCTTTATATTGTATTTTGCTTTCTTTCTCCTTTTTAGGATATGTTCTATTTAATAAATTTTGTATTCTTGCAAGTAAAATTGGTACATTATATGGTTTTTCTATATAATCATCTCCACCTAGCATAATGCCATTTAATTCATCCATTGAGTTGTTTCTACTTGTTACAAATATAATAGGAATTTTAGACTTTGATCTTACCTTACTACATATTTCAAATCCATTTTTGCCTGGTAAATTGATGTCTAATAATACTAAATGAGCTTGTTCTTCTATTATTTTATTTTCTACATTTTCAAATTCTGAAATCACTTTTACTTCATAACCACTATTTTGTAGTAGTATTTTTAATTCTTCTCGTATTTCTTTATCATCTTCTATAATAACAATTTTAAACATATTTATATTCTCCCTTTGTGATTATACCACTTTTGCTCTACTTTTAAAACACTCATAAATTATTTGCAAACTTCTCGTTTATTTGCAAATATTTTGTCCATATATTCATCAGGGTAATATTTATCTAAAAATAAATCTAATTTACTTTCTGGAGAAATATTATTTCTCCTTTCCGTTTGTCTATTCGCTG
>CARPYP010000063.1 GCA_949045875.1 uncultured Clostridia bacterium
ACATAGCTTTCAAATATTTCTTTTACGATTTTTGCTTCTTCTTCATTTATTTTTAGAGTATATCTTTCATCTGGTATTTTATCATAGCCAAATACAAGGTTTGGAACTCGTCCTTTTTTTGCTGTAATGTCTTTTCCAAATTTAACCCTTTTAGACATATTGGCACTTTCTTGTTGTGCCATTGCTCCTAAAATTGTTAATATAAATTCAGAACCACCTTCCATGATTTCTCCATTGTTTAAAAAGTCTACTTCAATTCCATAAGATTTTAGTTCTCTTATACTTTGAAGTAAGTCAACTGTATTTCTAGCAAAACGGCTTACATCTTTTACTACCACTTTGTCAAATTTCTTTGCTTTGGCATCTTGCATCATTGCCTGAAATTGTTTTCTGTGTTTAATTTGCTTTCCAGAAATTCCTTCATCTGCATATAGCTTGTACAATTCATAATTATTCTTTTTAGTAAATTCATTAAAGAACTCTATTTGTTTTTCAAATGATTCTACTTGTGATTCTTTTTCAGTTGAAACTCTTGCATATGCTGCAATCTTCATAACATCACTACTTTCTTTTTTCTGTTTCTTCTTTTTTCGTTCTGTTACATTTTAGCATATCAGTTTCAAAAAAGCAATAAAAAGCATAAAAAAACGAATTTTAAGAATTGCTAAGCGGTGGAAACCGCAAAGCAATTCTAATAATCCGCATAATTATCTAGTACAGAAAGTTATGCCACTGGCATAACTTTCCTACTATATAAAAAACTACTCCTATATTTAGGAATAGTTTTTTGGAATTTGTTCATCTACACATTTATTTGTCGCAAATAGAGCCTAAGAGTTACATCTGTTTACCTATGCATTTATATTTTGCAAATAGGGTTGCGGTTAACATTTATTAATTCAATTCTTCTCTCAAAAAATTTTGTAAATCTTCTTTATTTAAATCTTTTAGAACTTTTCTTCTTTCTTCTGTATAGTCTCCCTTTCCATCACTATACATTTGTATAAATTTTATCATACCTTCAACACCTAATTTTTCTTTTAATGCTTTAAGACCATCTCTTCTTATTTTTTCTAGTTCTCTAACTGTTACTGCCATTTACATCACCTCCATAATAAATTCTATTGGATTTATAACTTTAATTTTTAAATCTGCTTTTTTCGAAGCATTTATTAATTGCTTATCGACTGTTATAAAATAATCTACTTCTTTACTTTCTGCATAAGCTATATGGTAAGCATCCATATAATGAATATTATATTTTTCTAATTCTTCTACTCTTTTATCTAATTCATATGTATATGGAATATTTTCTAATTCTAGTCCATCATATAAATCTTCTACTTGTCTCCTTTTATCTCCATCTGAAATTCTACTTATTTCATAATCAATAGCTCTACTCTTATATATTATAATTTTATTATTTACATACATATTAATAATAGAATCTATTGCTCCGAGATTCTAAGTTTATTTTTTCTTGTGTTAAATCATCAAATGGTCTATTATAACAACAATTATCTAAATATAATTTTAACATTAAACTAACCTCTCTTTCTATTATACTACATTTTACTAATTTTATCTATATTTCAAGAAATTTTGTTTACTTTCCTAAACTTCTTTCTAATTCTGCCAATAAATCCATCCAATTTTTTTTGTCGCAGTCATCTCCATATCCGCCATCTCTCTTGATCTTTTATATCTTCAATCATCGACTTTTTTATCTTATCTGAAAGTATGTCCATATTTTCTATTATAAATTCTGGTATAACACTTGTTATATATGTTCTTCTTCCAAGTCCATATCTTAAACTGCTGGCAACTATTAATTCAAAATTATTTTTTGTATCTTTTATTTCCATAGCCATTACACCTACCTTTTCATAAATATTATTATATTTGTCTTTTTTATTCAATTGATTTCACTAATTTTTTTACAATTCTAATTCATCTTCTATTTCCTCGTGAGAATTTTGATAAGTATCTGGATTGTTGTAGTCAAATTTTATCTTTTCATCA
>CARPYP010000064.1 GCA_949045875.1 uncultured Clostridia bacterium
CCTTTCCATATTTTTTTCATTGTGGTTGCCTCCTTGTATAATTTCTATTTTATATGTAGTTTAGAACCCTCCGTCAGCCTTCGGCTGCCACCTCCCTTGGATAAGGGAGGCAAGCTCTTTGCTCTAATCTTGACCCTATTGTTCAATGTAGGTAAATTTCTTATTTTATACCTTGGCTCCCTTATTTAAGGGAGCTGTTACGCAGTGACTGAGGGTTCTTGTGATCTTTCTTCATTCTTTTATTATATTGTTTTCGCTTTTCTTTGTAAATGGTAGTTTCTTCTACAATAACTAAGAAAACCCGATTTTGTTTACGGATTTTCTTGTTTTTTAGTTTATTTTTTATTTGTTAAGTTTATGTTTCTTCTTTGTAATATTTTGCCGGTTTTCTTAGGGAATGACTCTTTTCCTTAATACTAATACAGCTGATTATCAGGTGTAACCCTTCTAATTTTACCTTTCTTATATTTTTTTCCTAATTTCTTATTAATTGTTTTCATTTAACATTTTTACCATTTTATCAAAATCAGAATTTATTTTTTGCGTTTTATTAAATATTTCATATTCATTATATGCTTTATTCTCAGCCATACTATGTGATACTTTGCCTTTATAATTATCAGGCAAAGTTTTATATTTCCTAAATTCTAAAAATTCATTAATACTTTTAGCAAACTCTTCCATTGTAAATGTATTTTCACGTTCTATCATATCTTCAATATAATCGAAGTAACCTGATACATTTCTTTCTAGTTGTTTAATTTCTTTTTCTGATAAATAATTCTTAGCAATTATAACATCTGATTTAAGAATTCTACCATCTGGTGCATTTTTCCAAGTAGAAAGTCCCATATTCTCTTTATTTTTATTTGCTTTACTAAATACAATTTCAGCAGCTGTCTGTCCTGTAATTGCATAATGAAATTTATTTTGAACTGTTGAAAAAAAGTCTTTTGTAGTAATTGCATTTTTATCATAATCTATACTACATTCAGCATAAATATCAGTTATTTGTTGCCATATTCTTCTTTCGCTTGCACGAATAGATCTAACTCTTTCTAACAGTTCTCTAAAATAATCTTTCCCAAAAACTTTGCTTCCTTGTTTTAATCTTTCATCATCTAATGCAAATCCTTTTATTATGTATTCTTTTAATACATTTGTCGCCCATATTCTAAATTTAGTTGCTCTTTTTGAATTTACACGATAACCAACCGCAATAATTGCGTCTAAATTATAAAAATTTACTTCTTGAGTTTGGTTTTTTCCTTCTATAAAACCATGCCTAGTGGTATGTGCCATTTTTTCACATACCACTTGTTTTTCTAATTCATCTTCTTTAAATATATTATTTAAGTGCTTAGTAATAGATGTCCTATCTACGTTAAAAAGCTCCGACATTGCTTGTTGTGTTAACCATATTGTTTCATCTTTTATAAGGGCATTTACTGAAACATTTTCATTTTCTGCATTATATAAAATAAATTTCAGTTCTTCTAATGTATTCTCCATTAAATTTCCTCCATTAATTATATATTTATATCACACTTTCTAATTTTTCTCAATATTTATTGAAATTTTTGTTTTGTTTTTTTTTTATTTTTAAAAGTGATTCAAATTTAAATAGAAATTGTTTTTTCAGAGTATTCATTACATAATTATTGTGTATCACCTCCTATTTAAGATAGACAATTATCCAGTAAATACTATCTGGATGCTTTAAGAAAATTCTTTTTTAGGGCACGGTATACCATGCCCTCTACTTTATTTTAAGAATTTTATGTCTTTTATTTCTGGTTCTTTTTTCCTTATTGCCCAT
>CARPYP010000065.1 GCA_949045875.1 uncultured Clostridia bacterium
TCCAGGAACATCAACAGGACATCACCTACACTTCGAAATAAGAACAGCAAGTGGAGCAGGACATAGTATAGACCCAAGGAATTATATAGATTTCTAACTAAAAACAAAAATTCCAGTGAGAAAATCATTGGGATTTTTTGTATACTTAAAATTGATCTTTTTTGAAAAATAAAATAAAAGTATTGACAAACAAAAACAAATGTTTTATACTGTAATAGTGCAGTAAAAATAATAATGAACAACATAATATAGAAAAAATATAATAAGGAAAATTAAATGTTAGAAGATTTAGACAAATTAATTAGTTTTGTAAAAAAAGAATATAAGGTGCTCAATTTAAAATGGGAAAAAAGTAATTATTATACAGAAATTAACTTAAAAAATAATAAAGTATTAAATTTACTAAATAATGAAAAAATATTACATACCATATTTAATTACAGAGAATTTATAAATGAACATAACATACAACTAGTTAATGATTTTAAACAATTTAATAATGAAAAAGTAAAAATAAATACTAGAACAAAAACCAAAAATTCTATAGAATTTAAGATGAAAAATTATATTCAAAATCACGAAGATGGGAAGGTATCTATAAACAAATGTTTTAATGATATATTTGGTATAAGAATTATATGCTTAGAAGAACTTACATATGAACAAATATCAAAATTCATGAACTATAAGTATAGAGATCTGAAATGTATAAATTCATCTAAGCAGGAATATAAGGCAACACATATATATTTTAAACAAGACAATTACAAATTTCAATGGGAATTACAAATATGGAATAAAAAAGATGAAATAAATAACATAAATTCACATGAAAAATACAAGCAAGAATATATTAAGTGGGAAAAAGAAAATAGGGGAGGAAATAATCAATGGTAACTCATTTTATATTTATGAGTAGTTCATATTCATTAGGAACAAGAATAGCACTTGACTATATAATAAAAGATGAAAGCATGCAAAAGCAATTAGAGGAACATCTGCATAGTATAATTAAAGAATGTGGCAGAGATGTGTCTATCTCTACCCATATGATACAAGCAGAAAATGAAAACTGGGAAGCTGTATATAATGCAGACCATTTCTTTAAAGACGTAAAAGTAATACAAAGTATAGAAGAATTTATAAAACTTATACAAAACGATAGAAAAGTACAAGGCGTGGATGTAGCGAAATATATATTATCAAAAATAAAGTGTACACAATTAAAATTGCAGAAATTAGTATATTTTTGCTATGCAGACTATTTATGTGATACAGGAAAAGAATTATTTACAGATGAAATATTTGCCTTTAAATATGGACCTGTAGTAGATACAGTATATAAAAATTATAAGAGTTATGGTTATGAATCAATAGAAAATGAGACAAAAGATATTGATAGTAATAATATATCTGAAATGCCAGCAAAAAGTAGAATATTATTTGCAATAGATGGAACAGAAAAAATAATAAGTATAGAAAAGACAATAGAAAAATATGGCAATATGACAGCAAGTGAATTAGTTGATTTAACACATAAAGAAAACTCTCCATGGAGTAAAACAGATAAAGGAAGTGAGAAAAATTTTCTTCCGATAAAATTAGAAACAATAAAAAAATATCACAAATATGAAACAGTATAGAATATTAAAAGTAATTATGTTTTGATAATTCACAGAAAACTCTGATATCCGTAAGGAAAATCAGAGTTTTTTAATATAAATGTAACAAAAAAGATATAAAAATTTAAAATAAAAAGACAAAA
>CARPYP010000066.1 GCA_949045875.1 uncultured Clostridia bacterium
ACTTTTGGAAGATTTCAAAAAATCTAGTTAGTATTGTGTGTTCTCCATCTTTGTTGAAATAGGTATTTACTTTATAAACAGTACCTTTTATTTCTTTTTCAAAGTTCAAGTTTTGTTCTGGATAAAAACTTCTTAAATATTCTGTAATTTCTTCGTTGCTCATTTTAGAAAGTTTATTACAAAATTCATTCATTAAATTCTCTAAAAACTCATATTCTTCATTAGTTAATTCAATTCTATATATTTTTTCATTATCTTGCATCTCTATCAGCCCTCCTTTTTTTCTTGTATTCAGGAGAGTTCTTTAATTTCTGTTTTTCAAGTCTTGCTTCTTCACGAGCTTTTTTCTTAGCTTGTATTTTTTCTTGTTCAAATCTTTGTCTTTCTAACTCATCTTGTTTTTCTTTATCAAATAGACCTTTGAAGAAATCTGTAACTTTTTGAGGTGCAAGTTTTATTGCGTGAAAATAATCTTTTGTTTTCTCTACTATATCATCATATAGAGATTTCCATTTATCTACTGCATTTCTTAAATTATCAATTCTAGTATTAAGCTCATAAATTTCTTTATCTGCAACAATTCCTTTTTTAGCATATTCAGTTAAATTCTCATAATCTTCTTGTTCTAATTCAATCTTTTTAGAAAATCTCTTTTGTTTTCCTAAATTCGAAATATCTTCAATTTGCTTGTCATATTTCATATAGGAATTATAAGAAGACTCTTTTTCTTCAACTTTATTTGTAATGTTTTCTAGTCTTTCAGTATCTTTTTTAATTTTAAATTGCAAGTCATCTAAATGTTCTTGATTACTGCCTTTTACACCACGAATAAAGTCTTTATAGCCACTATCAGACATATATTTAAAAAATCTATCTTGTAATAAGCTATATGATTTTATTAGAACTGCATTACCTTTTTTATCATATACAGGCTTTCCTTGATTATCTAATACTTGTTCAGATTTCCATTTGTTACTATGGCTAACTTGATTTATTACTTCTTTTGTTGTTCCAACCAAAGATTTATCTTTACACTTTTTAGTCCATTTTACTTCTTTTCTTACAACAGGGAGTGCTACAACATGTAAATGATAATGATATATAGGCTTTCCATATTCTTCAGTCAAAGCAATATTTAATTCATCTGCATGCATAACTGCTGATATAATGTTATCAGTTCCCATTTCTTCTTCAGCAAAGTGAAAAGCTCTTTCGTAAAATTCTTTTGCAAATTCATAACCACCATGTTTTTCAAAATAGTCAGAGTTAATGTCGAATATGAGTTCATCAAAAAGTTTAGCATTATCTCTTAAGCCTCTTAATGATACCTGTTTACTGTCAATTAGCTCTTTTAATTTTTCATTATAGGTAGTTTCACATCTTTTGTAATGAATATTATTAGGTGTTTGAATTAAATCAACATTCATATTAAAATATGATTTATTTTTTCTTTCGTTGTGTCGTTCAGCTTTAGTTATACTTGTTTTAGTATAAGTTTCTACTCTAGCTACTGAATAATTTGTTTTGTTCTTGTCCAATATATTTCCCTTTCTGTAGGTAGCAAGCGAGCGACCGAAGGGAGCTGTTACATAACTTTCTAACGAAAGTATGTAACCCACTATG